>JBGTAI010000029.1:0-11435 GCA_041749955.1 Pirellulaceae bacterium
GAGAATCGCCTGCTGGACCACGCGGTCCACCGCCGTCGGAATGCCAAGCTTGCGCACTCCACCGTCGGGTTTGGGAATCTCCACTCGCTTCACTGGCTGGGGCCGGTACGTTCCCGAAAGAAGCTCGTCGGTGATTCGGCCAGCGTGTCGCTCGAAATACTTTTCGAGTTCTTTCACCGTCATGCCGTCCACACCGGGAGCTCCGCCATTGGCGATGACTCTCGCCATCGCACACTCGAGGTTCAGCGGATCGCAGATGCGTTCCATCAACCTGTTATTACTTGTCGGGCTTTCGGTACTCAAGTCCGCCGCGACCGGCACGGCCCCTTCCGCGGGGCCATCGGGAACTTCATCCCTACCCTCCGCCGCGAAGGCCAACAGCAACTGTTGTTGCTGCGTTGTTGTTTTCTGCCGTTTGCCGTTCATGAGTTCTCGGACTTACTTGCCGCTCCATTTACCCGGCTTATCACCGGGGACCGTTCGGGCCTTCGACGGGACTACGGTTCGGTTTATCTGTTGCTCCCGCTTTCGCTTTGGAGTGCCTTAAGACCCTTGCCGGTCTGCATCCGTCTACTATGCCCTCTGCTGACTTCTGACGTCCGGTCATCGATTCTTGCGAAACGATCAGTCCGGGTCGTTGCCTAAAGCAAATCCTCCCGGACAAACGTCAGAACTCCCAGGTTAAGCTTCTCAGCTTTCATCACGCACCCGCCGGATTTACAGAGCAGACCTTTGATGAATGGAGGACTTCGTCACTGTTCGGCGGACTCGTCCCATCTGCACTGCCTACTATCCGATTCCTGTTCGTCGAGTCGTGACTTTGCTACACGCTTCCTTCAGACCCCGCCTCACGACGGATGCCCTTGCGCTTCGCTAGTCCTTCACCTCCATCAAGTTGGACAGGGGACTCGCACCCCCAAGCTGAGAAACATGCCTGGCAAACCAAGAAAATCGCATCCGGATCATTAGATCTGGATGCGATTTATTATTTCCTCTCGTTATTGGCACAGTCGTTCGTGACCTAACGTGCTACCAAGGGCCTCGAACGTAGTACACTCCGAACTGGTCGGTGTGACTTGGCCAAGGTGGTGTCGCGCGGAACGATCCCGGTGCGGCAGCGCCCGGTGAGCTCGCACTGCGGCCGAATTGGTGATGAATCGGGTACATCAAGTTCTGGCTGACACCCCACGACAACGTTTGTCGCATGTGGGCGGTTGGCGGTACGACCAGCGCCGTCGGTTGACCGTACTGGATGTTGTAGTATCCACCGTGCCAAGGTCGGTTTTGTGAATAGTTGTGTTGCCAGACCTGAGTCACCGCGTAGGGGTCCCCAGCCGAAGCATTCTCGCTCACGCCGGCGACTGCGCCGACCGTAAGCAACATGGCGATTGCGAAGCGTCGAATCATTTCTTTTGTTCCCTGTGTTTCGATCCGGTTAGCCGCCTCGCGGACGTGCTAGTGAATCAGTCGTTAGCGAGGTAGGCGAAGTTTGTTCCAATACAGATTACTTGCGGCTTGGCGAATCGGTGGAGCGAAATAAGTTGCTCGAGTTCGATTCATGCCACGGCCGTTGTCGTAATTGTTGTGAAACTTGTTTTTGTGCCAGTACAGCATTTCTTCTGGATAGAAGGGCTGATACGTAAAGAACGTGTGACCAACATTCGGTGGCACCGGTAGTGGCGACATATACATTTGGGCGTTGGCGCGGTTGGCCATGCCGTTGGTGTAGTAGTTGTAGAACAAGTCGGTGTTGCCGTAGCTGCGTTCGATGCTGCCAACGTCACCAACATGAGAACCGCGGTGCCCAAGCAGTCCGACAAGTTTGCCGGCGACTTTGCCACTCGATCCACAGGAGCTGCATCCCGATCCGCTGCATGATTCGCATTCGGATCCGCCGGACATGTCGCCAGCGTAGCTACCCGAATCGACAACTGAGTCACCGGCGTATTCTGTGCCACTGTATTCGGGCATCGAGCCCACGACTGTGTCGCTGATGACCTGCTCGGGGCCAACGATGTACTCGCCCGGAGCCAAGTCCTGGGCTGAGGTTTGATTCACGGCTGCAGCAAGGGTTGCCACGGCCGCGAGGAGCGCGAATCCATTCGCTGTGATTTTTTTCATCGTCCGGCTCCTCCGTCAGCCGTCCCTAAATCCATCGTATCGGTCTTGAACCGTGCGGACCGCTCTGTGAAGCTTCCCGCGACTTATCGATTTGTTTCGGACGTTGAGAGCGATCGGCGTGACCTTTACAAACCGACTCGCCCATCTCACCGTGATCAGCTGTTTCGCTTCGACGCCTCTGATCGCTATAACCCGTTCAAAATCCGCGAGCGATACAGCTCGCCTGTTTTCGCAAACAGGCGACTGAGCACGTCAAACTAGCGAAAACCCACCTTTTTGCCCGCAACGAGGAAGTCCACTCCGTGGCGAAACGTCGAAAATCATCATCTAGCTCAGCCGACAAGTCGAACCTAGCCCCCGGAAAAGGGGGTCGGCGTAGCTCTGGACCTCCAGAACCTGAGTTACTCACCGAGCAGCTCAGTGGGATTCCGCTACGAATCGCCGCCCAAGAGCGATATTTGAACTATTCGCTCTCGGTCATCACCAGCCGGGCGATTCCGGACGTCCGCGACGGACTCAAACCCGTCCAGCGGCGGATTCTCTACACGATGGAGCGTCAAAACCTGAACGCGACGGCAAAGCACCGCAAGTGTGCCACCGTCGTCGGTGACGTGATGGGTAAGTACCACCCGCACGGCGACAGCTCCATTTACGAAGCACTCGTTCGCATGGCCCAGGCGTTCGCGCTGCGTGTTCCATTGATCGATGGTAGTGGAAACTTCGGCAGCATCGACGGCGATAATGCTGCGGCGATGCGGTACACCGAATGCCGAATGACGCCGATCGCGTCGGAGATTCTCGCGGACTTGGCGACCCGAACCGTCGCCTACAAACCGAACTATGACGGCACCCGCGAAGAACCTGTCGTCCTGCCCAGCCGCGTTCCGAACTTGCTCGTCAACGGAGCCACAGGGATCGCGGTGGGTATGGCGACCAATATCCCGCCGCATAACCTCCGCGAAGTTTGCAACGCGTTGTTGAAGTTACTCAAAGATCCCGAGATCAAAGACTATCAACTTGTTGCCGCCGACGCGGTCCAGGCGCCTGATTTTCCGACCGGCGGCGAGATCATCAACAGCAAAGAAGAGCTGCGTGAAATCTATGCGACCGGCCAAGGCACGATTCGGCTTCGTGGTACGGCGGAGCTCGAAGAGACTTCGCAAGGCCGCTTGCTGAAGATCACCTCGATTCCGTTTGGCGTGAACAAGTCAGTCCTCGTTGAACGCATCGGCGAGATCGTGTTCAGCGGCAAGCTGCCGCTTGTGCTCGAAGTCCGTGACGTCTCGACGGACGAAATCCGGATCGACTTGCTGCTCAAGAAGGATGCTGACGAAAATAAGGTGCTTGCGTACCTCTTCAAGAACACGCCGCTGCAAACGAACTTCAGCGTCAACATGACGTGTTTGGTTCCGACCGAAAAACCCGAAGTCGGCGCGCCGGATCGTCTCGGACTCAAACAGATCCTCTGGTATTTCCTGAAGTTTCGCTTGGACGTTGTCACCAATCGGCTGATGAATGAACTTGAGGGTTTGCTGAAGCGAATTCACATTCTCGAAGGCTTCGCAATCGTCTTCGATGCGCTCGATGAGATCATCAAGATCATTCGCGCGTCCGAAGGTAAAGCCGACGCCGCGGCCCGCATCATGAAACGCTTCCCAGCGGCGAAAGGTGGACTCGACGAAGAACAAACCGACGCGATTCTCGAACTCAAGTTGTATCGACTCGCTCGTTTGGAAATTAACGTCATTCGTGAAGAGCTCAAGGAACGGGAAAAACGCGCTCGCGAGATCAAACGATTACTTGCCGAAGCAACCGTCGACACCAACGCTTCTGGCCGCTGGAAGATCGTTCGCGAAGAAATTGAAAAGCTGATTACCGACTACGGCAAGCTCGCGGAAGGCAAACGCCGATCGGCGCTCGTGACGGTTGGGGAGGAAGTCGAATTCTCCGAAGAAGACTTCATCGTCGCCGAAGACTGTTTCATCCTCGTTACCACCGACGGTTGGGTAAAGCGTCAAAAGCAAATTGTCGATCCATCCAAGAGTCGCCTTCGTCAAGGCGATGCAGTGTTGGCGTGTGTGGCGGGCAGCACCCGGAGCACGATCGGTTTGTTTTCTTCGCTCGGTGTTTGCTACACGGCACGCATGATCGACATTCCAGCTTCGACGGGTTTTGGTGAGCCTGTGCAGAAGCTGTTCAAGCTCAAAGACGGTGAACGGATTGTGTCCGCGATCTCGTTTGATCCACGAATGATCGGCATCATCGCGGAAAATCCCAAAAAGCCAGACTTGTGTCCCGAGACCCATGCTCTCGCGTGTACGTCGAACGGTTTTGCCTTGCGTTTCGGGCTGGCGTCATTCGCTGAACCGTCCACCCGTTCGGGACGCAAGTACGCTCGCGTCGCGCCCAATACCGCTGTGGTTGGCGTCCAATCGATTCACGGCAGCGAAACCATTTTGGCAGTTTCCGAAGCCTGTCGCGCGATGATCTGTGCTGCGGTCGAGATCAACTATCTCTCCGGAGCCGGCAAGGGCGTGACGCTCATTCGGCTAGCCAAGGACGACCGGTTACTCGGGTTCAAAGCATCCACGGGTGACCGAGATCTGCTTGTCGTCATGACCAACCGTGGAGCCAAGAAAACGGTCTCGACCGGTAAGTACAAAGTCACCGGACGCGGCGGTCGCGGCATCGAGATCCAAAAGAATGGACGCATCGCTGAGATCGTTTCGCCGCCACCGAACGCACCTGAGATCACCGACCCGATTGAAGACGATTGAGCTTTCGCAAAAAGTCCGCCGCCTTTTTGAAAGCTTCAACTCACCACGAACCCAACCAAGTAATTCTCATGAGCACTGCGGAAAAAAGTTATAGCGCCAAAGACATCGTGGCCTTGGAAGGCCTTGAGCCAGTTCGTAAACGTCCAGGGATGTATATCGGTGGCGTGGGCTCCTCCGGGTTGCACCACTTGATTTGGGAAATCGTCGACAACAGCGTCGATGAAGCAATGAATGGGCACGCGACTGAGATCGTCGTCACGCTGCACAAAGATAACTCCACGGTCACGGTTTCCGACAACGGTCGTGGCATCCCTGTCGACAAGCACCCCAAGACCAAGAAGCCAGCACTCGAAATGGTCCTCACGGTCCTGCACGCTGGCGGTAAGTTTGACGGCAACAACTACAAGACTGCTGGTGGTTTGCACGGGGTCGGCGCATCCGTTGTGAACGCGTTGTCCAAGGAACTTGTCGCCGTCGTGAAACGGGACGGCGCCCAGTACCGCATGACATTCTCCAAGGGCCAACCGACCAGCGGATTGCAAAAGCTCAAAGGAGCCATTCGAGGCACGGGAACAACGATCACGTTCACCCCTGATCCAACGATCTTCCCCAAGATCGAATTCGACACCGCAACGATTCGTTTGCGATTGGAAACCGCAAGTTTTCTGCATCGCGGTTTGAAGGTCACTTATGTTGACGAAGCCGCCGGCACGAAAGAAACCTTCGTTCACGAGCAAGGCATCGTCGACTATCTCGGCAAAGTCCTCAAGGAACGTATCGCTCGTCCGATTCACGAGATGGTGTTCTCGCTTCGCAAAGACGATACCGAACGTATCGAGGTCGCGCTGCAGTGGACGGAGTCGACCGACGAGCATGTGCGTAGCTACGTCAACGGGATTCCAACTGGCAGCGGCGGTACACACGAGAACGGTTTTCGAAGTGGGTTGAACAAGGCCGTTCGCAACTACATCGACACACACAATCTCACGCCGCGCGGGATCAAGATCACGCACGAAGACATCCGGGAAGGTCTTGTTGCGATTCTGTCGATTTTCATTGCCGAACCACAGTTCCAAGGCCAAACCAAAGACCGTCTCAATAACGCTGAATGCCAAGCCAGTGTCGAGGCGGCCGTGCGTCCAGCGATGGAACAGTGGATGAACAACAACCGCAGCATCGCGGACCAAGTGGTCGCCCGTATCATCGCTGCCTCGCGTGCCCGAGCCGCCTCACGTGCGGCATCCGAAGCGATCTCACGCAAAGGAGCTGGCAAACGAACCATGCTTCCTGGCAAGTTGAGCGATTGCCTGGCGGGAGGACGCTCCAAGTCAGAATTGTTCATCGTCGAAGGTGACTCGGCCGGTGGCAGTGCCAAACAAGGACGCGACCGGAACTACCAAGCGATCTTGCCGCTACGGGGTAAAGTGCTCAACACGGAAAGCGTTGCTCTCAAGAAGATGATTGAGAACAAGGAAATACAAGACCTTGTTTCCGCACTCGGTTGTGGTATTGGCGGCAGTATGAACGTTGCTGACTTGCGATATGATCGCGTCATCCTGCTTGCTGATGCGGACTCCGACGGACACCACATCACGACGTTGCTATTAACGTTTTTCTACCGACACATGCCGGCGCTCATTGCGGAGGGCAAGTTGTATATCGCGATGCCACCACTGTTTCGCATCGACATCGGCAAAGAAACGTATTGGGCTGCGGACGAAGACGCACGCGTGAAGATACTCGCCGAGCACTCCGGCCGCGCCAAACCCGAGATTACCCGATTCAAAGGTCTCGGCGAAATGATGCCCAAGGTCCTTTGGGAAACGACGCTCAATCCTCAGACGCGACGAATGTTACGCGTCGAGATTGACGACCACCTCGAAACCGACCGAGTGATCAGCGACCTGATGGGCCGCGACGCCTCCGCCCGCTTCCGCTTCATCATGGAACGCGCCGAAGACGCCGAAGAAATCGACGTTTAAGTTTCGACAATCAACCGGTCGACAAATTCGATCGATCGGTGTTTCGAAAGTTGCCGCCACAAATAAATAGCAAGCATCCCAAATCGATCTACCAACGGCAGATGGAGTCAATGTAGTCGGCGGAGCCGTCTCGTTTCCAGGGGTCGAGTTGGGCTTGAGCTTTGAGTTGCTGGCCGCGAACGAGGTTGGTGACGAAGTAGTTGGTGTGGACTTCGGGTAACGCAGTCATGTCGCCCCACAGCTTTTCGAATTGGGCAACGGGGAAGACGTCTTCTTGTGCATGACCCCACCGTTTCTTGACGTCTTTGAGGGTAATGTAAGTTGGCATTCGCATGGCAACTTTGCGAACGGCCGCGTCGACCCTCACGTTGTCTTGCAGATCATCACGCGTGAGACCAAACACACTCAATAGTGAATCGATGGTGATCCAAGTGGTCATCGAGTTGTAATAGGTCAGTGCGAACTCGGCTTGTTCGCTTGGCATCGCGAGGCCTTCGACGAGTCGTGGTCGACCATTGACGCGTGCTAGTCCACCGCCACGATCATCGAGTCGACGACCGATGACTTCGAACGATAGAGTTTGCTGACTGTCGATATGAAGTCCTAACAAGCCGGGATCGACGTTCGCGCCGAGTGTATCAATGTTGTGCAGCAGTAGGTACTTCAAGCCACTTTGTTGTTCAAGCAACTTGGCGAGCGTGCCACTTCGAAGCAAGTTGGGGATCTCGTACCAGTGACCAACGGGGTGAACACATTGATTGGGAAGGTTGTCGGTGTAATCGCTGCCTTCACCAGCAACTTGCGCCCAATTGATCAGCGCGGCACGAAGACTCTCGCGGACTTTCTGTTGTTGTTCATCGAGCATTTGCTGGGACGTTTCTTCCCACAGGAATCGCAAATCGCGAACCATCGGGATCATTCGAAGTCCAACGCTGCGTCCGGTCGAAACATGCAACTTGTTTCCAAAACCGAATCCGTCGTTTTGGTCAATGAAGTCGCGGATGGCCGCGTCCGTGAGATAACTTGTCGTGAAGACATGCGGGATCGAGCCACCGTACTGGCTCGTTGTGTAGCGGTTCTTTGCCAAGTGGACTTCGAGAAAGCTGCGATGACGTCCGGCGAAACGATTGAACGGATGCAAAGCCTTGCAAACGCCAGCACCTTGGGTCCATCGGCTGCCGACGCCTGCGGCGAGCGTGACGATTGCGATCTCGTCGTTCTTGATGGATGACTTGCCGAGGTCGACAAACTTGGTCGCAATGCCGCCACGCACGTCGGTGACGTCGCATGGCTGGACGTCTTCGATGGAAGTGTTGGCGGACAGTCGGTTTTGCGATAAACCGATGCGTCCCAAACGCATGTCCGAGCGAATTTGCTCGTGTTGTTCGCGGTCGAAACCCGTGTCGGCAAGAAGTTGACTGAGCGAGGATTCGGCTTTCGAGGTGGACGCTTGGCGTGGCAGCACGCTATCGAGCAGCAGCGCCGCGGTCGTAGCGACTTCGCCGTCAGCATGACAACGACGCGCGACACGTTCCAGATCGCCTCGCGTTTGCAACGACAAGTCGCGAGTCGGCGTTCGCAAGAGCTCCGGTAGCACCAATGCAAAGTAGCGATCTGGCAACATCGCTTGATCGCCACGAAGCAAGGCTGCGAACGAACCGTTGTCATTGTTGGAAAAGTCATAAACGACGGGGTCCATCGCGAACGGCAGCGACGTTTGCATCTCACGCTTCAAGTCAACGACTGCTTGGCCGAGCCAGTCTTGTGCTTCAGGCTTGATCTTGGGGTCAAAGATGAACCCCATGCCGCCGCCGGCCATCCCGCCAAGCATCCAAAAGCCCCAGAACTTGTCGGCATAACGTGCGCGGCACATTTCGATGAGGCGATCGGTAAATCGGTTGGTTGCCCACGGAATGATCGTTTGCAGCGGGCCTTCGAAGTTGCGAGTCGTCAATTCGCCAACGCGTTGGATGTCGCCAGCTTTGAGTGCCTCGACGACATCATCAAGGATCTGCATCGCTTGCTTGCGACCCTTCCACTCTTTGTCGCTGCGGAGCAAGTAATGTTCGGTGACCATCTCCAAGATCGGGCCGACGTTTTGAGCCATGCCACCGTGAATGAGCACGAGGCTGTCTTGGAGTCGTTGCCGGACTTTGCTGGAGACTTGGTCTTGTTCGAGTACTTCATGGACTGGCATGAGTCGACCGCGGCTGATGCCGAACTCGGGATCACCTTCGCTTGCAATTGTTCCGCAAATCAACTTCACGCCAGGCCAAACACCACCGGAGTCTTGCCAGCCACCACCGCTACCGCCGATCCACTCGCCGAGGATCGCGCGAGCGGCCACAAGACGCCGATCGTTTTCGGTGAGCGGGCCTTGGAGCGAGGCAACTTGGCCGGTCGCACGCATCAAAATCGAGATGAGCGAACCGAGCAGGTTGGTTGAAACGGCGAGTCGCGAACCCTTGGGAATGTCGTTGATCTTGCTGACCAGTTCGAGTCCACGATTCGGACCCACGAGCTGTTCGAGGACATCGCTGATCGGTTGTTGGCACCCCTCGAGTCCTGGCGCGACGACGCCGGATGCGATCACAGCGGCCTTGAGAAGCCCAAGGTAATCGCGAGCGAAGTCGAACATGTCCGCGATCGTCGTGATCTCGGTCGTTGCACCCAAGTCAACACTGACGAGGCGAATGACGGGGCGATCGATGATGCGAAGGTAGGCTTCGATGGGCGGTTTCGGTGCATCGTCGCGACCGCGCACGCCGAGGTCGATCGAGACGTTGAGGACGCGTGCGCCCTCGGGAAAATCCATTCCGAGAAAGAAAATGTCGCTCCAGGCACTGTGCGAAAAATCCATGCGTACGGCAGTCGTCTCTTGCAGGATCGGCATGGTGCCGAGGTTGTCAGCGGCGAGCAATTCTGGGCGAATTCGCAGCGGATGATCGTCGGGGTGACCCAATCGGAACATCCATTGATTGCCACGAACACTGCGAACGCTGTGTCGAACTTGGTCGGCGAGTGTTTGGAATCCGAGTTGGTGATAGGCCGACGCTAGACTACTCGACAAACCGTCTTGAGGCCCGGACGTTGCTTGTGATTCGAGAAACGTATCGATCGCTTCGCTAAATCGGCGAGCGAGCAAGTGCTCGTATCCGTCGTAAGGAATCAAGCCGGTTTGAGTCGGGCTCAATTGATGCGGAATGTGGTAGCGATAAATTGCGGCCAAGAAAAACAAGGCGCGAACGCGCCGATACAAATTCGTTTCTTGGCGTCGAAACGAATCCAGTGCGTGGACATGATCAAGCAACTCGCTGAGCGAGGCCTTGCCGCAAATCGATTCGAGCGACTGGTCACGGAGCGAATCGTCTTGCGAAGTAATGATTTCAATCAGACGATTCATGAGGCTTGTGTTGCCTCCGCACGGTTCGCTAACAAGTCCACAAGTTCGGTGAGGATCTGGTCTCGATCGCGACCGGACAGTCCGATGGCAAGTTGTGCGACAAGCAGTCCGTATTGAACGCCGATGTTGTATCGCGTTCCGTGGACTCGATACGCAAGATAACGTTGTCGCGAGGGCAACAAGGCGGCAGCATCCGAGAGCGTTGGTCGTGAATCCGCTTCGCCTCTAAGGACTTGTTCAATGGCATCCATCACGTCTCCGGTGAGCACGTGCATCCCAAAAAAGCCAAGGTAGTGTCCGGCACGCAAACCCGGAGTCACCAATTCTTGTTCGGCAAAGGTGGGCGTTGGCTTTTCGACGACGCGTTCGACTTCGTACAAGTCGTTGTGGCGAGGCACGTGAGCACCGCTGACGATCCCGAAATACGGAAGCTTGTTTTCACGCGTCGACTGGACCGCCGAAACGCTGCATTGAAACTCCGTCGCGACTTTGACGAGTTGTTTGGCGCATGGCACATTCGTGCGGCTGAGGTAGAGATGGTCCCCGACCAGGTGCAGGAACGGCTCGTCGCCTGTGAACTTGCGGGCTCGGTGGATCGCATCAGCGTAGCCGCGCGGTTTGTCCTGTTCGACGAATCGGACGCTACCGAGATGATCGCCAGCCGCCTGTTCGTAGCTGCGTTGGTCACCGGGGCAAATGACGATACAGATTTCTTCGACACCAGCGGCCAGCGTTTCTTCGACGATTAGCTGCAACGCGGTTTTCTCTTGGCCTTCGCGGTCAACGAGGCGTTGGAGCGGGATCGTTTGCTGACTCGGAGCGGCTGCCGTGATAACGGCCTTGCGGACCTGCATGACAAGCTAATCTAGTGGCGTGGAAAGAGATGGCGAATGTGCCGTGATGGCAGCATAGTCGAGATGATCGACCTCGAAACAGACCAGCAACCGCAAGCGGCCGCATTCGCCGTCACGGGTTCCGATTATTACGGTTATCCCGCACGGCGAAGGCCCGCTTATACCTCACTCGGATAGCAATGGCACATTCTGGAATGTCTGGAAATTGAGGGTCAGCAAGGACGCGATCGCAGGTTTATGAGTGGTACTGAGTTCGTCGAGGCAGGTGTCAATCGCTGCCTGAAAGTCGGCGTAGTTC
>JBGTAI010000030.1:0-1619 GCA_041749955.1 Pirellulaceae bacterium
GGGCACCGCAGCAACCGCAAGACTGACGGACGACAACATCGCCTCAAACCACGATTTGCCGTGCGCCAATCCCAACAGAAAAATAAGACCGACGAGAAACAGGCAAATGATGACGAGCGTGTGACCGAGTTTCGCAAGTTGTTGTTGCAGCGGAGTTGGCTCTCGCTCATACGTCTGCAACATGCCCGCAATCCGTCCGATCTCCGTCTCCATTCCCGTCGCCACAACGACGCCACGACCGTTGCCCTTCGTCAACACCGTGCTGGTGTAGGCCATGTTTCTCCGATCTGCGAGCGACGTGGACTCGGGCAGTACGAGTTCCGCGTCTTTCTCAACCGGCACACTTTCACCAGTAAGCGATGCTTCTTCGATCCGCATCGCGAACGTTGTCAGCAATCGCACATCTGCAGGAACATTATCCCCCGCTTCGATCTCGATAATGTCACCAAGCACGAGGTCTCGTGCTGCGATCGAAACGAGTTTCTCGTCACGAACAACTTTGGCTTTCGGAGCCGCCAGACTCTGGAGCGCCGCAAGTGACTTTTCCGCTTTTCCTTCCTGGTAGAATCCCAAAAATGCATTGAGCAGCACGATCGTTACGATGGCTGCGGTGTCAGTCCACTCGCCCAGGGCGCCTGATATCAACGCCGCTACAATCAGAATCCATACCAAGACATCACTGAACTGAGCCAGCAATTTCTTCCAGACTGGCTCAGGAGCGGATGTTGCAAGTTCGTTCCAACCAAACTGCTCGCGAGCTAGCGTCACCTGAGCTGCTGACAAGCCAATCGGGTCGCTGCTCGACAGCGTTTCCAGGACCACATCCTTCGCGTTGGCATGCGGTGGCTTCGTCAATGTATTGGTTTCCCCTTGGAATAAGCGGTCGTGACTGCAAGTAAAATCGAGACATCCAACGTTTAGGAAATGCGAAAACGCAAGCAAAAATCGACTCCAGTTTGACAATCAGCCCGCCACTGCTTGTTTCATGATTTTGACAATCGTGTCCTCCACTTCTTGAGCCACCGTTGCCAGTTGCGGCGAGTTGAACATCGCTAGCAGTGTCGTTGGCTTTAATGTCGCCAGAATGGTCTTTCCGTCCTCTTCATACACGGAGATTCGGCAAGGTAACGCGGTGCACACGCTCATGTTTGCCTCAAGCACCTTCTTCGCTTGCTGCGGTTGGCAAACTTCGAAGATCAGACACTCATGAGTGAAGTCGACACCTTTTTTGGTCATGGACTCTTTGAGGTTGTGCACCTGCATCACGCCGAAATGATTGTTCTCGACCGCGGTCTGTAACGCAGTCCTCGTTTCGCTGACAGTCTTGTCTGTGGTGAATTTGATTAGCATTGTTCGTCTATCCCTGGTTTGTAATATCCCTGCTGTAACACATCATGGCTCGATACTCGCAGCCGTGGAGTTACGCGTCGGAAGCGTTTCGACCAAAGAGGAAGTAAAGCAACATTCCGAGAAATGGCAGTGTTCGGCGACAATTAGTTCTCCCCTTTAGCGACAATTAGAATTCCCTGCTAAGAGTTCTTCGCAGTTGCCTCGGCGGAAGTGGATTTGCCATTGGCTTTCGCCTTCTCGACGCGGTAACTCGGCACGTTCAGTTCGAT
>JBGTAI010000031.1:0-22357 GCA_041749955.1 Pirellulaceae bacterium
CCTGACAAACTTGGCGTTCTTCATCCGAGAGTCGGACGATATACTTTTTGATCATTGGAAACCTCCGTGTGTTGACGAAAGTTTCCGCTAATTTAAGCAAATCAACCAACCCCAATTCTTAGGCTGGATGACGCACTAGTGCATTACAAGGACAAAGGGTTAAGTCCCAATGCCGAGAAATACTACGCTGTGTGCGAATGGTTCGATGACACGTGCGGTGAACTCGACGAGTTTCTGACCGAACACAAGTTGGCCAACAATACCGTACTGATCTACATGGCCGACAACGGCTGGGACAAAGAAAACAGAGGCAAGGATGGACGCGCCAAGCTTTCACCCTATGAGTTGGGAATTCGTACGCCGATGTTTGTGCGCTGGCCCGGAACCGTGCAGCCTCAACGCGATGACGAAACGCTCGCATCCATCGTCGATTTTGTACCAACCGTGATGTCAATCGCTGGCTTGGAAGTTCCCTCGGATTTACCTGGAATGGATCTACTGGATCGCGACGCCATGACCGCTCGCAAGACCGTGTTCGTTGAGTCCTACACGCATGACATCGCCGATCTTGCGCACCCAGAAGATAGCCTGGTGGCGCAGGTCGTCATTAACGGCTGGTCCAAGCTTCTCATCCCTGGCACGGTGGGACCTGACAAACCGTATACCTCGGGACCAAAGAAAGTCGAGCTGTTTGATCTCCAGGCGGATCCGCTGGAAACTCGAGATCTTGCCCAGGAGCAAACGGACGAAGTGGAGCGGCTCAAGGTCCTTCAACAAGCGGCCTGGAACTACGCCAAGTAAGCGGAGTGATTGTCGAAACCAACGCATCCACCGGTGCGGCTGGGTTATATTGCGTCTTGTTGGGGCAACGCATGCAAACAACCCAGGAGTCGAACATGAGTACACAATCCACGCATACGACACATCGCGAGAAACATTCCTTGCGTCGGCGTCAATTCATGAAGCAGGCGGCTGCTGCAACCGCTGGCGTGTTCGCTTGCCCAGCGATACTGCGAAGTGCATCGCCAAACTCGATGCTTCAAGTCGCGTGTATCGGCGTTGGTGGAATGGGCGGAAATACGATGAACAGTGTCGCTTCGCATCCGAATGTTAAGATAACGGCCCTATGCGATGTCGACTCGAACTTTCTTGATGCTGCGTCAAGCAAATACACCGACGCATCCAAACACCGGGACTGGCGTGAACTTCTCGCGGAGCATGCCGACAAATTCGATGCCGTCACCATTGGTACTCCCGATCACATGCACGCCGCGCCTGCGGTCATTGCGATGCGTGCGAAGAAGCATGTGTATCTTCAAAAGCCCATGGCGAGCACACTGCATGAGTGCCGCGTCATTACAAACGAGGCGGCAAAGGCCGGTGTCGTCACTCAATTAGGCAACCAGGGCCGGTCAAGTATCGAGAGTCGCATGACGGTTGAGCTGATCCGCAGTGGTGCGATAGGCAAGATCAAGGAAGTGCTTCTATGGGAGAACAAACGACTTTCGTGGTGGCCGAAAAACATGGACATAAGCGGTGCTGGCGATCCGATTCCAACAACCCTTGATTGGGACTTGTGGCTCGGTGTGCAAGAACCAAGACCGTACTTTGCCAATACGTATCATCCGAAGACATGGCGGGCGTGGTTTGGATTTGGCGTCGGTGAGATGGGCGACATGGGATGTCACCATTTCGACATTAGCTTTGACGCTTTGAAGTTGACTGCGCCGCTGCGGGTGCGGCAACTTACTCCAGGCAGCAGCGGACCAACCTGGGGAACGCAACGTAAAGTTGAACTAGTTTTCCCTGGCAGCGACATCACTGCCGGCGACACCGTGACGTTGACCTGGCATGACGGCGACGTACGACCCGACGCAAGCCGAATTCAATTGCCCAGCGGTATCGATTCATTGCCGGAGTCAGGCACATTCTGGATCGGCGAAACGGGAGCGATCTTCAAAAACTATCGCGGTGGTATGCCGATCGTTATGCCGGAGGCGAATTTTCTACAGTCCAAGTATCCCACGGATATTGCTCCGCAAAATCACTATCACGACTGGGTGGACGCCGCGATCGTTGGTCGCAATGCCTGTGACGACTTCAGCCACGGCGGACCGCTCACTGAAGCAGTGCTGGTTGGTGCGATGGCAGACCGAGTTGCCGGCGACTGGCTGCATTGGGACCGGGAGAGCCAGACCTTCAAGGGCAACGAACAAGCTACCTCGCTCATTCGTCGCCCCTATCGAGACGGATGGCATGTTGACGGTCTCGGATAAAGTGATCGTCGACCGAACCAAGCCGACGAAGACCCTCTACTTCTTCGCGAAGATTCGCTTGAGTTCATCCAAACTCGTCAACCCACGAGCAACCGTGAGCACCGCTTCGGACTGCAACCCTTTGTGGCCTTCAGCCTTTGCGATCGCGTGCAACTGCGCCAGGTCGTTCGTTTTCGCCAGAGCCGCACGAAGCTTGTCGCCCGGCCTGAGCATTTCGAAAATTGCGACGCGTCCGTAGTATCCACGACCTCCGCAGGTTCGGCACGGTTCGATGGGAGCTGGCTTGCCGTTCTCGTCCACTTGCTCTTCGATCGGTGGCGGAATGAACGGTTGATACAGCATCGCAACCCGTCCAGCCGGTATGCCGAGTTGCTGCAGCAACTGCGGAGGTGGCTCAAATCCGACCTTGCATGTGTCACACAATCGCCGCGCCAGACGCTGGGAGGTGATCGCAACAATTCGCTTGATGATCGTGCTTGCGCAACCACGATTCTGGCTGATCAATTGCACAAGTGCTTCCATCGCACCAGGAGCAATGGAACGAAGGATGACCTGCTTGTTGTGCTTTTCAACTTGCTCGATCGCCATTTCAATCGCGTCCGCATCTGGAAGCTCCGCGAAAATAATGACGTCGGGTTCCTTTAGGATGATCTTGCGGACCATCTGAGCCTGGGTCAGCCCCGTATCACCGTTGTAGAAATTTGGGTTGACGTTGATGATTTCCGGCTCAGCCTTGTTCTGGTCTTCGAGCATCTGGAAGTCGCGGACGTAACGGTCGGCGGCGTTGAGCGTTACATTCCAAGTTGTCGATAGGCCTTCGCCCTTGGGCGTACTGACCAGGACGACCGTTCCTTCACTGTTCAAGTCCGCACGATACTGCTCGATCATCTTGTCTCGCATTCCGAGATCACCAAGACGCTCGAAAGCCACTTTCTCGCGCTCGATCTTGGCCAATACCCGCTCGCCCGTCGGCACGCCTTGCGATTGAATCTCGAGCTTAAACTTATCCTTTACAACCTTGAGCCCAAGACCGCCGCTTTGAGCGCTGCGACGATCCGCTGGATTCAAGAGGCACAGTTGCTTCAACGCGTAAAGCATCGCGTCGCCTGTCTCGCGATCCATCGGTGGCAATTGTTCCCAACTTCCATCGATTTGGTAACGCATGGCGCAACCGTTTTGCGAAAAATCCATAAGCACGTGCGTTGCACGGGTGGCGATCGCATGAGCGAGTTGCCCGCCTGCGATTGCGTATCCAGGTCCCTGGCGAGTCGTAATTAATAACGCCTGAGCCTCGGTGCGTTCTTTGATTCTAGGAACGAACTCAACCGGCGCAACGGTCTGCCAGAGTTGGATTTCTTCAGCGGGAGCAGCCATATCGGGAAGTTTTCAGTTAACAGTAAGCAGTGGACAGAAAAAATAAATGAACGGACTCGACTCAGCGAACAGAGACATCTAGCGGTAGCAACGTGATGCTGGCCCGTGTCGACTGTCCACTGAAAACGGTCCTACAAAATACCTGGTGCTTTGACGTCGATGCCCTTGAGAGCCATCTTCAAAGCGTCTTTATTTGGTGCGACTTCGAAGGCCGTAGGCCGGTCGATCAACTCATCGTCAATCAACTGCTTCAGACTCATCGTGAAGTCTTGCATGCCATCTTCGGCACCAATTCGAATCGCGTCAGGCAACTTGTTATCGCTGCCCTCGAGGACGAGCTTTCGAATCATGGGGCTGAACGTCATAATCTCACATGTGGGCACGCGCGAGACACCTGGCTTGATGCTCGGCAGGAGTTTCTGTGCGACGATCGCTTTCATATTGAAGGCGATCGCAGCCCGAATGGCACCGTGCATTGCTTGGGGAAACAAGTCCAAAACCCGCCCAATCGTCGACGCCGAGTTGGCCGCGTGAATAGTGCCGAACACAAGGTGACCTGTTTCTGCCGCGTGAATCGCCGTCATAAACGTCTCTTCGTCCCGCAACTCACCGACGAGCATGATATCGGGGTCTTCCCGCACGGCGTGCTTCATTCCGATGGAGAAGTTCACTACGTCTTGGCCAATCTCCCGCTGGTTAATCAAGCACTTGTCTTCTGTGTAGATGAACTCGATCGGATCCTCGAGCGTCAGAATGTGCTTGCGATAGATACTGTTGATATAGTTCAGCATCGACGCGATCGTCGTACTCTTGCCCGACCCCGTCACACCCGCCAACAACACCATGCCTTGATCAAAGTGACAGAGCGTTTCCATCACCGGCGGCAGATATAAACCTTTGAAGTCGGGGATCCAGTTGCTGATTCGACGTGCGACGAGACCGATTTGCCCCAACTGCTTGAGCGTGTTAACTCGGAAACGCCAGCGGACACCTTCGACGAGACACGTATGCGAAAAGTCGGCACCGCCTTCTTCTTCAAAGATGCGGAGGTTCCGGTCATCCATCATCGGAATAAGCAGCCGAACCATTTCTTCGTTGTCGATCGGGCCTCGATTCAACGGCTAGAGTTCGCCTCGAGTTCGAATCATCGGCGGTTGGCCCACCTTGAGGTGCAAGTCGGAGCCTTCAAGCTTGACCAAGGCACGGAAAATCTTGTCGACTTCCAGCTCTTTCGTCTCGAGGAGCAATGACGTTTGCAGACGTGCCATGACCGCTTCGCGGCTATTGTCCGCAAACTTAGGGGCCGCAGGAGCCGCTTTACCGCTGGAATGCGCCATCGATGACTTCTTTGTGAAGATAAAAACAAACAGGAAAAGAAACGACTGGAGCCGTGCTTGGACCAACACGATTCTAAGCAAAGCCGCCACAAACGCTCAATCGTCAACTGGCATAGTCAGATCGTGTGATCGCGATTTTATCTCAAGCACGCCTGGAATGCGTCAGTTATTCCAGATCTAACGTGAGACGAGTCGCAGCTCGATGCGAAATCCGATCACCCGCTTATCACTCAGCCACTCGTAATGCCAAATACGCACACCGTAATTCAGACGCTGGGAATGTAAACGCACGTCCCCTAACTACCGGAATCAAGGATTCTTTTGTGGTCTAGGCTTTCGGCACGTTCACGCAAAGCTGCCCGCCAAACGTAACGCAACGTACAAGTCGGCGCCGCTAAAATCAGCCCAAGCCGGCTAAATGCACCATTAGTCCCCCAAAACGCGCAACAATTTAATTGCTGAAATCGCGCCAACCCAACTCGGAAGATGTTTTGGAAAAACACGTAAAACATTTGGCCTCAATGACTTGCATCAAAATCATCCAAGCCAAAGACTGCGATGCTTTAGAGAAAGCTGGTAAAATAGGTGGCTTTTGCCGTTGCCTGGTCGTTGTTAGTGAGTAAACTTCAACGTGCATGAAACTTCGACGAGCATCGTTTCGGTGGTCAACGAAGTTAATTTACCAGTGCACAAAAAGACTCCATTCCCACGTCGCCCGACGATTCGTGCTGCAGGACATCACTTAAGATGAAACTACAACATCTTCTCTCCGCCATCGCTGGCTTGACTCTCGTTGCTGCAACTGCAACGCCTAGCTTTGCGTTCATGAACGAAGGCCAAAGCGTAGATTCGAAATCGGCTGGAATGTCCAGCATGGTTGAGAGCCTCCGCGAGGAAGTCGCTGCTGGCAATACGGCCTGCGTCGATATGCTCAACAAGGTGAACCAAGCTGTCGCTGAGATTGACTCGCGTCTGGATGCTGGCGTTGCTGACGAAGCCGGTTATTTGGATGCTCGTGCGAGTCTTCTCAAGTTGCGATCTGATTTGCCATGTCTTGCTGAGCAACTCACTCAAATGCAAGAAGAGATGATGATGGAGCAAATGCCATCAAACGCTGAAATCATCTCCGACGAATTGCTGTCGGAAGAAACATTGGGCGGAAGCATTGTTCAAGGTGGCGAGCTAGGCTCGACTGGTTACGCATCTGGAATGTCCAGCGGCGGATACGCAACAAGTGGCGGCAGCTTCGGTGGCGGTGGTGGAGCAGGCGGTGGTCTTGCTGGCGGTGGCGGACTAGGTGGTCTTGCTTCCCTCGGAGCACTCGGCGCGGCAATCGCAGTCGGTGCCAGCAACGATAACAACAGCCCAGGCGTCGTTATCTCGCCATCAACACCGTAATTAAACGTGTTGGTTCTGTGCCCTCAATTTAAGTAAGCGGCACAAAGAGACTAATCGATCTAACGAAACGAGAGTTGCCAGTCCCTTAGGGCTGGCAACTTTTTTTGCATCAGCTCGGATGCTCGGCGCGACGACGAATCAGGAAGTCGGTGTTGTTGTAAAGAACCTGATGCGCCTTTGAACGTCCACAGCATCGCACTCGAAGCGATATTGCAATCTTTCGACCGAAATCATCCTCCTTTAGTTTTCGGCAGCTCGATTCGACACAGTTCAACATCAAACGCAACCAAGCGATTTCTGAAGTACGGATAGACCGGAGTTTCGTGTTGTCTCAACCGGTAAATCAACGTTCAGCAAAGTCTGAACCCCTGGCAAGCACACGCGAACGAGCACAAACCCCAACGCTTGCTCAGAGCCTTGTCGTTGGAATGGCACGCGCCATTTTGCTGGGTACGATGTCCTATGCATCGTGGCGTTTCGGTGCCACCGATACCGTTTCCTTGTTGCACATCTCAACTGCGTTACTTGTGACGGTGCTACTCGTTGCCATTGCCGCCGTACTTTTGCGTTTTCGCATCCCGACCATTCCTCGAATCGTCTTTTGGGTTCCAGTCGTCTTTCTCGGTTACGCGCTCATCCAATCCGGCCCCATCCCTGAATTCGCAAACGCATATTTTGGCGAAATCACTGCGGTGCGTTCCGAGTTTGGCTCTGGCCCAGCCGCTGAACTATTTTTCGCGGCCCAAAAGTTGGATTCGAAGATTGTCCAAGAATCGGACCCGAGTTTCTTCGGTAGTCTGATTCCGCAAGAAACGCGTTGGGCGATGGTGCCGTTCATCCTCGCAACGGCCGTCGCATGGCTGTCGTCCGTGCTGTTCGCCGCACGTCGACCACGTACGACGTTCCTTTGGTGTTTACTGATTCACACAGTCCTGCTCGCAACTTGGGGAATCGTCCAGCGATCGACTGGTAGTGACGACTTGCTTCCAGGTGTTCCGAATATCTACCGCAGCATTCCCTTCGCAAGCTTCATCTATCGAAATGCAGGCGTCGCAGCCATCTTGCCGGGAATAGCCGCAGCCGTCGCGCTAATTTATTCAAACCGCTCGACATCCAAGTCATCTGAACGTGCGCGACCAAGCGTTAACTACTATTCCAACCGGACGGTGCTTTCCGCGAAAGACCTGGCCATCATGTCTCTCGCGATTGTTTTGGCAGTCGGTACCGCCATCTCCCTATCTCGTGGTGCTTGGATTTCACTCTCGGCTGCTTTGTTGCTCATTACCGTCTTGCTTCGAAAGGCAGTTCGGTGGGAGTTCGTACTGGCAATTCTGACGATCACAATCGCTGTTGGAAGCGTTGCCTTATACAAAGTCACCAAACAACTTGAGTTCAGATTCGAAAGACTTGGATACCAGGAACTGACGCTCGATGAACGCTGGACACACTGGAATGACGGTATAGCAACGGCCGTCAAGCACTTTCCGAGCGGCAGTGGATTGGGCACCTACGGATACGCAACTCTTCTCGAACAATCAGAACCTCGAAATGGTTGGTTTCGCGAGGCACACAACCAGTACCTTGAAATCGCAACTGAATCAGGAATCGTCGGGGTGCTATTACTCGTCGCACTCATCGCGTGGTGGTTGCATGCGTGCATCGAGCTTCGACCGAAACGAATCGTTCGCTCTGGTCAGCGTGAGCATCAGTCTTGGGGACTGTTTGCGATCTCCGTTTTCGCGTTCGCGGCGATTCAAAGCTTCGGAGACTTTGTTCTCACCATTCCAGCAAATATGATCATCTATGCATCCTTCTTTGGCATCTTGGCTCAAGTCAAGCGAGAACACAAAGATACGAACGCACCGATGATCTCGAGTCGGACCCAAAAATTGCGGACTGCAGGTTCATCGCAAACGCAAAAAGAGTCCCCTGATGCACCTAAAGTTTCAGCACGCAATAAATTATGGACTTGCGTCCATTATGCAAGCGTTAGCGGCTTAATCGTCATTGGACTGTGTGCCGCCGCGCAACTCAGCAAGCAGCAACTCGTTGGCGATCTCGCATTGGAACGCACTCCGCTTAGCGAATTGTCCGAATCCCCAAGCGACTCTCAGATCAAAGATCGCATGGCCATTCTTGACGAGGCACTGCGACTCCAGCCCGACCGCGCGGTCCTGCATCGTCAACGTGCAACGTGGAGTTTGGCACGTTATCGCAGCCAAATTGTTGAGTCCGCCGACGAAGCCGGTGAATCAGTGCCCTGGGAATCCACTGACCCCGAACAGTTGTATCAAGTTCTCGCTTCCCTTCCCGAGCAAGTCCGCGAGTCGACCATTTCGGCATTGCGTTCCCCTGAACTAGCTACGCCACTCGCTGACGCGCTCGTGGATCTTGGATTTGCGATTCAGGCCAATCCCGTTTTCGTACAGGCGCATTTGACGGCAGCGTTTCTGGCAACAACGATCCGAGTCAATCCATCACCTTGGGTCACACGATCTGCAAGGCTTTCCCTGGCCGCCCCCGAAAAACTGTTTATTTGCGGCGTATTGGCGTCCACCTACGAAGACGAATCGCTCGCTCGTAAATGCTGGAGGGATTGTTTAACACTTTCCCCCAAATTTGCTGCGACAATTTTTCCGTTGGCGCTTCAAAACCTTTCTCCGCTAGAAGTCTCGCAACAGTTCATACCGGAAGCCCGACCGGAAATGCAGATTACGCTAATTCGGACTGTTCTGACGAACGTGGACGATCAAAACCCCCAAGTAGTCGACGATACGAAACAGCTGGCTCGAAATATAGTCGAAGAACTGTTAGCTGACGAAAAGTTTCATGACGCTTCGCGCCACGCAATAGCGGCGAACCTGTTCGAGTTGACCGGCGAAAGCAACTTAGTAGCGGAGCATTGGGTCGCCGCAGTTAACGAGAATCCAGCGAACATCGGCTATCGACTCAAAGCCGCTCGAGCACTTCGCGTTGTTGGTGAATTAGAAGAAGCGTTGCGTCACGCGACACTGGGCAAAGCGCTCGCAAACGAAGCAACCTTTGAGACTTTAACGAAACAAATCCGTTCGGACATCCTGAAGGCGAAACCAATCTCTCCCTAATCAGATTTCCCTCAGCATGTGTCAGCTATCAATCTTCCAGGCATTCAAACGATGACAACAACAACCAACGACTCAGCAAACGAAAGCTCGGCGCTGGAAATCAATGTGTTCAGCGCCATTCGACGGCGCTGGGAATATGTTCTATTCGGCCTGTGCCTGGGCGTAGGTTTGGCGTTGCTATATCACTTCACCGCCACCCCGATGTACGAATCCAACATCGAGATCCTTGTCGGACAACGAAGCAGCGAGTTAACCAACAGCGGTACAATGACCGGTGCCAACGCGAGTGGTGACGACATACAGGAAGACCAACTCGCAACTCACATGCGTCTCATCAGCGGCCGGCTAATGCTTGCCGATGCAATCGAGAAAGGCGGACTTAAGAACCTTGACTCCTTTCGTAGAGCCATTTCCGACGGCGCCAATCCAATTGACTACCTTCTCAAAAATCTAGTCATCAAGCGCGGTGGTGAGGGAACCGCTCGCGATGCAATGGTCCTTCGGGCAACCTTCAAAGATCCAAGTCCCGAAGCCGCTGCCCAAGTGTTGGCATCGGTCTATGAAAGCTATCGTGATTACGTCGAGTCCCACTCGCAGAACACCTCTGAGCAAGCGGTGGAATTGATCGACGAAGCCCGCAAAACTCATGAGATCGAGCTTGCGAATGCTGATACGGAGTATCGTGAGTTTATTCAAGCCGTTCCGATCCTTCTTGATGGCGAGAAGGTCCAGGACATTCACAAAGATCGAATGATCAAGCTCGAGTCAGAGCTCAACTTGGTACGCAACAACTTGGCGGAGCAAGAGTCACGACTCGAAGTGATCGAGAGTTACTTGACTGAGCAAGGCGAAGCGAAGTTGGGTGACATGGATCACCTTGCATTGTTGAGCCAAAAAGAAGTCGAACGACTAAAGCTCTTCTTGGACATGACACGCGGAGAAGCGACATCGGAGGCGTTCCAGGCAGAGCAACCCATTCGTGCAGAAGCCGCGAGAACCCAATACAACCGCCTTCTCGAATTGATCCAGAAGGAACGTTCGCTAAGCGATGCATTTGGTGCTGGCCACCCTCTCGTCGAAGCCGTTCGGAAAGAGATTGAGATCACGCAGCAATTCATGGAGTCCAACGCTCCCGAGGCCGCCAACGTAGCAGCCAAGAAACTTGATCCAGCCGAATTGCTCGAAACGTATACGATGCTTCTTCGCAATGACATTTCGGAGCTTGAAAAGCGAAAAAGCATCTTGATGAGGGACTCTGAAGCGGAGTTGATCGAAGCCAAGTTGGTCGAGAACCAGTTCATGAAGGGGAATTCGCTTCGCGCCAGATTGACCCGAGCACAAAATCGATACGATCAAGTGATCCTGCGACTACAGGAGCTCAACCTTTCAAAATCGTACGCTGGATTCTCGACCGACCTCCTTGCGAGCCCAGAAGTTGCCAACAAACAATCGTGGCCAAAGCTGCCAATCATTGGAGCACTAGGTGTGTTTTTGGGCGTTGGCCTAGGTGTGGTCATGGCACTTGTAGCTGACATGCTCGATTCAACGTTTACCAACGTTGAAGACCTTGAACGGTCAATTGGTGCTACTGTGATCGCACACGTGCCTCGCTTCGATCTAAAGAAGCTCCGAGGAGACGTTTCCCCTGATTCCAACGTGTCGCCATCGCTGCTCGCGTTTCACTCGCCACGCTCCGCTGAATCGGAGATCTATCGAGTGGCTCGGACAAGTTTGCTGGTTTCGAACCGACGCGAAGCAGTTCGAACCATCATGAACACAAGTCCGCAACCAGGCGACGGTAAGTCGACAACGATCTCAAATCTTGCAGTGTCGTTTGCACGCACAGGTAAACGGGTTTTGCTAATCGATGCTGACCTTCGACGCCCAGTAATCTCGAAACTCTTCGGCATCAACGATGGAGCAGGGTTGGCGGATTTTTTGACTGCGAAATGCAAGTTCACCGAAGCGATTACGCAATCCGAGCTTCCAAATTTGTTTATCATGCCGAACGGAATTGCTACCAGCCAACCAGCTGAGTTGCTCGAGTCTCATCGATTCGAGGCGATGCTCAAGCATGCTAAGGAACATTTTGATTTGATCCTAATTGACGCGCCTCCGCTATTGGCTGTAACTGACCCAGCGATCATTGCGCCGCTGGTTGATTCCGTGCTACTGACACTTCGTATCAACAAGAACGGGCGCCGTCCCGTCGAACTTGCGGTGAAGATTTTGCATGACATTGATGTCACTCCAACGGCCGTCATTGTTAATGGTGTCGAAGGACGTGCGAACAAATCCTACAGCTACGGCGCCTACAAAGGTGACGGATATGGATATGTCGGCCATTACCACAACAACTACTCCGCCAGATCCGTGGACTCCGCCAAAGATGTTACCGTTGGGAGCATCCGCCCGAGATAGGCAGCTTTCGTATTCCTAGCGACTCCAAGGTTTCCTACCGGCATAAGTCATGAATCATCCAATCACCCTCGCCGTCTTCCATCGAGTGGAATCACTCGCGGGACGTTTAACGCGACATCTGTGTCAACCACAGATCCGGGTGCCGTTGCTGGTGATGATCCACGTCGTGCTGTTCACCGCGATCTATGCCTTTTCATTTGGTGCGCGATTTGATTTTGAATTAACCCCAAGTCTTTGGAACTTGCTGCGCGGCACATTGCCGCCGGTTGTGCTTACAAAACTGCTGGTGTTCTACTTCGGTCGACACTTCCACGGTTGGTGGCGGTACGTCAATTTTGCGGACCTCAGCGCCCTGCTTCGCGTCTCGCTTATGTCAATGATCACGGTCGCGTTTGTCGACTATTTTCTATTGATGTTTGAAAGCCAAATCCCCCGCATTACAATTCTGCTCGATACGCTTCTAACGATCATCATTGTCGGTGGCTTGCGCTGCTCTTGGCGTTACATCGACGAACAATTCGGGCCACTGATGCGTCGTCGCACGGTTCGTCCTGCCCTAATGGTGGGGGTCGACCATGCTGTGGGACAATTGCTAGGGCATATCAACTCCAATCAAAGCCTGGACATTAAGGTCAAAGCGCTTCTGGCCCCCGGAGACCATTGGCATAGTGGAACGATCGGAGGCGTTCCAATCGCCGGTACGATCGAAGATATCGCGGATGTCGCACTGAAGTATCGAGCTCATGACGTGCTTGTTTCCGCTGGGCTCATCACGGGCCGAGAGTTGCGTGAACTCGTGAACGCGTGCAACGAACATGGTTTGACCTTGCGCGTACTCCCACGACTCGAGGACGCGATACAAGGGACGAATAAGATCCCGCTTCGGCCGTTGGACATCAACGACTTGCTTAAGCGAGACCCAGTTTCACTCGACACGGACCGGTTAGCGAAACTGATCAAAGGCAAAAAGGTCCTGATCACTGGTGCCGGCGGAAGTATCGGTTCAGAAATCTGTCGACAACTGATGGAATTCGGCCCGTCCGAGCTGGTGCTTGTTGGACGAGGCGAGAATCGTATCCACGCCATTCACTTAGAGCTTCGAGAACGGGCGAACCAATCGGAGATCCGACTTACTCAGGTCATCGGCTCGATCACCGATGAGCGTGCGATGCGTAAAGTGTTTTGGAATACGAAGCCAGACATCGTATTCCACGCAGCCGCTCACAAGCACGTTCCGCTCATGGAAACGCATATCGGCGAAGCCGTCAAAAACAATATTTACGGCACAAAGGTCATCGCGAAACTTGCCGACGAAGTTGGAGTTGGTCACTTTGTGCTCGTTAGCAGTGACAAAGCGGTCAATCCAACAAGTGTTATGGGCTGCACCAAGCACTTGGCCGAGCGAGTCGTTCATGAGTACTCCGAGAACAGCAACACCAAGTTTGTTGTTGTGCGTTTCGGCAATGTGCTCGGAAGTGCCGGGAGCGTAATTCCCATTTTCCAAAAGCAAATCGAACGCGGCGGTCCGATCACGATTACTGACGAAAAGATGACACGATTCTTCATGTCGATACCCGAAGCAGCACAACTCGTCATGCAATCAGCCGCAATGAGCGGAGGTGGCGAAATCTACGTCCTCGACATGGGCGAGCCTATTCGTATCGTCCAGCTTGCTGAGGATCTGGTCTCTCTTAGCGGTCTACCTCCAGGAAGCATTGAGTTTGAATTTACCGGTGTGAGGCCCGGTGAAAAGCTATACGAAGAACTATATTTTGATGATGAAACCACAGTACCAACAGCCCACCAAAAAGTACGCGCTGCAAAGCCTCGCGATTATGGCACAGGTCCGTTCCTTACGCACGTAGAAGCCTTGCTCTCAATGGCCGATGGCCAAGCGAGCCTGTTACGCCAACGTCTTGCATCACTCGTTCCAAGCTATCGATATGACTGCGAACCGATCACTGTTAACGATGCTTCAGCACCCCTGAACAACTAGACCCTTGATCTGTACTTCGTAGGAACAGCAAACACGCTGTCAAATCTTTCAAGCCCGTCGCCTTCGGAGGGTCGCTCGTATTTCTTGAGTGATTTGATTCAAGAGATAATTTTGAGAAACTCGCTATGTTTAACATTATTGCAACCTCACGCTTTCCAGCATCAACAACACCACCTACACGTCCGTGCTTGGCTAGCGCAGAACGCTCCTTAAACAAGGAAGCATCCGAAAAAACTTTACAAGAATCATATCCGACAACTGCAAAAGCTTTGGCAGTAGAGAAGCGAAGTCACCTTTCACATGCAATGCTGATCAGTAGTTACGCAGAATCGTTGTTGAATTTTCGTGGCGACTTGATTCTTGAGCTGGTTGGAAAAGGCTACCGAGTTACGGTATTGGCGCCAACGGCATCTAAAGACCAAGTGAACCGAATAAGAAACCTTGGAGCCGAATTCATTGAGTACAGTGTTTGCCGCAATAGCCTGTCAATATTGTCTGATCTCACAACCTTTCATCAACTATTTACTACAATAAGCCGCGAGAAACCTGATTGCATTATTGCATACACAATCAAGCCAGTAGTGTGGACTGGCATCTCGCTTCTAGCAAATAAATCGATCCGCTTCTTTCCGTTAATCACTGGTCTCGGGTACACGTTTTACGGAAATACCCTGAAGCGAATGTTGATTCGGCGTCTTGCCTCCACTCTCTACCGATGCTCACTACAGCGTGCGGAGACCGTGTTTTTCCAGAATCCAGACAATGAGAAAACATTTAGAGAGAGCGGTATAGTTAATTCTCAACGGACCCAAGTTCTGCCAGGCTCGGGTGTTAATTTAGAGCGATTCCCCCAAAAAGATCTGCCTAACGGAGAGACGGTCTTTTTAATGATTGCGCGTCTGCTAGGCGAAAAGGGCGTTCGTGAATATGTGTCCGCCGCGAAATCCCTTCGACAGCAAGGAGTAAGAGCCCAGTTCCGCTTAGCGGGCCCATTCGACACATCCCCAGACGCCATTAAGGCGAGTGAAGTAGATCAATGGATAAAGCAGGGAGCAATCATTTATCTTGGCCCCCTTGAAGACGTCAGGGAGGAACTTGCGAACTGCCACGTTTACGTTTTGCCATCCTATCACGAGGGGCTTCCAAGAACTGTTCTAGAAGCGATGTCCACTGGGCGTGCAGTCGTAACGACAAATTCTCCTGGATGCAAAGAGACGGTTGTGGAAGGGGCGAATGGCTTCTTAGTCGATGCACGCGACGCGGAAAGGCTTATGGATAGGATGTTGTGGTTCATCAACAACTCAAACGCAATTGCCAGCATGGGTCGCTGCAGTCGCCAGATCGCCAGTGAGCAATTCAATGTAAAAAAGGTGAACGGATTGATTCTGGAGACAATTGAATCTGTGCAAAAGCCAATTATCAACTCTTTTTTATCGACGACGTTTTTTTATTTTTTGCGTACTTGTAGTCAACTAAAACGTTTGCTCGCATCATGAATGTCGCTTGCCAACAGTATAAGGCACCATCCGGAGAACACTTCGCGCTTTCTGTCACAAGGCGTCACAAAGATAATTTGCTTCGTTTTTGCAGTTCGTGTATGTCTGGCGAGGCTGAGCGAGGTGGTTTTGGACCGGTTAACTTGCCATGTCGACTAAACTCAGCAATTGTGGCAACAGCAAAACTTATCGATCCCATCAAAGAGCGGCGACGACCATGTCCCGACGAGTCAACGCATTGAGGGTTTTCTCGTCTTGCTTCTTGTTGCAGAAGAAGAGTGTTTAATAAAAAGAGACTTGTAATTTTCCAGAATTGAAGAATTGCATCGCATGACGCTTTTACTATTTACATCAAGCCAAATCGTTCGCAAAGCAAAGTTTTTGTGTCGAAACCCACTTCGCTTACGGAACTTCACTTAATCAAACAACAGATAATGCTTATTTTAACCAGCGTCCGTAGTACTCGCTCACTAATCTGCGGAAATTGCGTAAAGCATAATAATGTGCACCGTATCATTCGAAACAGGACAGAGTCTGAGCATGGATGAGAAACAACTTGCGGACTTGGTTGTCTCGATTGCTTTGATTGCATCCACTGGATACATTGTCAACACGTTGCGACTTTTCAAGCAACAGTCGACAAGCGTGATTGCAATTCTGAATTGTATCTTTTTTGTTGTCTATCTTTTCCCGGTTGCGCTTGATCTACTTTTGAGAGTTCCCGATTTCGGGCATCTCGAGGGCTATAATGATGCTACAAATCATCAGCCGACACGAATGTTCAGCGCAATCGCTCTGAGCATTGCTCCAGTTATTTGGACTGAGTTTGCGATTCACGGCTTTCGATATCAGCGAGAGAAATCAAGGAGGCTAAATCAACCGAGCACAAGTTCGTTGTGGTCGAAACCGCTACTACTTGCCGCTCTTGCGTTGTTGCCATTGCTGATCTTGCCGTTGGCTCCGTCCTATAGTGTTTACAAGACCTATGGCCCATTGCTTGCTAAGGTTGGGCGTAATCAGATGGAAGAACTCAGCTTTCACGCATACCTTAATCAGTCGATCCTCTATAGTATGCTAAGTTGTTTTGCTTTACTGATCGGTATTTTGCGTTCCAGAGGCAAGATGCGGCCGTTTTTGGCTGGAGCAATTGTGTTTATACTTGCAATTGACTGCTTCCTTTATGGTAAGCGTGCGGTCGTTGCTCTCGCATTCTCAGGGCTTGTTTTCTGCCTTTGGTACACTGAGGCATTGCGGAAATCGTTTCTTATTCCACTGCTGATCGTTTCCGGAGTCATCATTTCAGTGTATTCGCATTGGTATCAGATTGAATTTGGGCGAAGTCGTGCCAGTACATTTGAGGAGTTGTACGATTCCTTTCGGCTGGAGTTTTCAAGGGATCACGCCCACAAGTTCGTTGTATTCAATGCGCTGTTTGACAATAGCGACACCGAAATCCTTGATTATCCTGGTGAAAGTTTGGTGATTTATGCTACTCTTCCAGTGCCAAGAAGTGTTTGGGAAGATAAGCCAGTATCCTATGCGATGAGCCTGACATGCGCGGCACTTGGCGATGACCGGCACTATCTTGGATGGGGTGTAACCAGCAGTGTGTTAGATGAGTCGATTGCTAATTTTGGACTTGCAGGGTGCTTGATCGGACCTCTCGTGTTTGGGTTGATCCTTCGTACCAGCATGCAGTATGACTTGGCGGTTTTTCGCATGGTGACAACTGTTCTTTGCTTGATGCTCATGATGGTTCACCTTAGCTCTTGCCTCCCAATGCTCTTAGGATGGCTGGTGATCTTTTTCAAAGATAGAATCAAGCATTTCTACTTTCACCCGGCGCTTCTATGAGCGGGTTAGCATTGCGAAGGAATGCGTTTTGGTCGATACTAGGCTCGTGCGCTCAGCAAGTCTCGAATCTTTTGTTGCTAATTGCAATCTCTCGGATGCTTGGCGGTGAATCGCTCGGAAAATTTTCGTACGCAATAGCGATTTGTTCGCCGATTATTGCGTTATCAACGCTCGGTTTGCGCAATCTCCAAGTGGTTGAATCGAGCGAGCGTTTCAGTCATTACGACTTCCGAAGAGTTCAGTTGATTGCATCTTTGGTCGCAATTGTAGCAATCAACTTAACAGGATGGATTATCGGAAAACGGAATGAAGCGCTAATTGCAATTCTGCTCGTTTCAGTATCACAGGCCGTCACGTCGCAATTGGATACCGTTCTGGCGTGCTTTCAGAAATTGCGTCGAATGGATATTGTCGCGCAATGCCGTACTTTCACCGCGATTGGCGTTTTGCCAGTATGCATTTCGGTTGCCGTGCTAACGAGGAGCTTAACGTCAGTACTTTCCTCGCTCGTTGTTGTCCGTCTAGTGTCATTTTTTGTCTACTCGGGGTCCTGGCTCAAATCGCTCGACCCTACGTCGGCAGGACGACCTGCGAGCTGGAAACGATCGCGTGAACTGGCGTTTTCGTCCACGCATATCGCTGCCATGACGGGTGTTGCAACGCTTGAAGTCGCGATACCTTCGTTGGCACTCGACTATTTCCAAGGCGCGACGGTTCTTGGGCATTATATGGTAATTTGCACCATTTACCTTCCGATTCCATTTGTGATCAATAGTATCCTCCAAGCGTCGTTGCCCTATCTAGGAAGCAATTTGCGGGAAAGCGATTCGATCGTTTCACGCGTGATCACGTACCTTTTCGCCTTAACGCTTTTAGGTATCGCATTTGTGTTTGTTGCTGGAACGCCTGTACTCAAGCTCTTCCTCGGAGATTCCTACGTGCCAGTTGAGAAGCAGCTTGCACTAGTGTTTGTGGTGAGCTTCTTTTCCGTTACGGCGACGGTCTTGATGCATTCCTTGATTGCACGCCAGATGTATCGCCTGTGTTTTATTTATAGCACTGCTTCTTGCTCGGCGACCGCATTGATTGCTATTTTGCTGGTGCCAGCATATGGGCTGTCGGGCGCTGTCCTTGCACCGCTTGTTGGGAAGATCGTTGCGATAGCATTGTCGCTGATTGTACGAGGGAAGCTCAAGCAATTCAGTCAAGACGGTCATGCATACTCAAATGCTCAACAAGCTTAACATCTTAAATCACGCTCTACTTCATCCCGACCATCGTAAGTCCTGGGTTGATTAAATCGACTGCGTATCGTAGGGGCCGAATTTGTTTTGCTAGCATGGCAAGCGGGTAGATCAGTCTAGTTCGACGCGTAAAATCTTGCCGTGTGTTAAGTAGATCATATACATCCCAAACGTCTCGAAAGCCTGCCTCAATCAGGCTTTTTCGGAGAGAATGTCGGGTGAACCAATGCAATGCTGGATATGTTGTGTAATTGATGATTTTTGGATTTTTCTCAAGAGCGTACTTTGTGACTCGACGTTTTACGAAGGGTGGATACCAAGAATATGGTCCAACTCCATGGAACTCTGCTTGAATAGGGCACCACACATTGGTGGTTGAGACATAGAGAAAGCCACCGTCGCGTAGCTTAGAAAGGGCGGTGCGGAGGCACAATTTGAAGTCGACTACGTGCTCCAAAAGATCTTTGAGGTACACGATGTCAAATGCATTATCTGCAAGTCCGTTGCCGTAGACCGCGTCAGTAACGCAAATCTCAATTCTCCCTTTCAGCTCCGGTTCGGTTGCGTTTAGGTGATGGACAAGCACATCGAGGTGATCGCTAGCAATATCCGAGGCAGTTACGTTCCATCCCTTGCGTGCAGCCCATACGGATGTTACTCCACTGCCCGCGCCGAGATCCAAGACATCATAGGGTGGTAACCCTAGCAAACCAGTCGCCTGGATTAGCGTTAGCTGCCGTTCGTGGCGATCAAATAACGCTTCTGCGCTGTAGTCTTTCAATCGAAGCTGGGGCGATGCGCCTTGCATATGCAACTCTGTTATTTTGGAAAATATCTAATTGATGCAAGGGTACCTTCCCCTTGAGGGCCATCTTGGGCATTGGCCATGCGGACGAAGCCCCTTAAGCAACAGCAAACGATTTACGAACGAAAGCGTTATCCTGCCCCCGAGCTTGAATCAAATATTGAGCCGCTCTATATTGTGATGTCGGCACATCATCCCCCGGATTTTACTTTAACCCATTCGAGAAAAGGAAATCAAAGGCCCTGGGTGGTAATCTGTGCCCCATCTTTAGATCAACATGAAAGCTCTTACTCATATCGACTCCGAAATGACAACAAGTGCTTATGGCGCGAGGGCCACGAGGCTATCAACGAATAGAAATCACCGCGAGGGTTTTGGGGTGCGTTTCGACGTCCAGGCGAAGTGAAGTTCGTCTTTGCGCAATGCATGCGTCGATTGCCGTACGTGCAATCGCTACAGTGATAACGGAGAAACCTTATCCTGAGGCAGCGCCACCAATCGCCCGGCAAGAATCTGATCGAACGCGCCGGCGCACCACGTCGCACCTTGCTAGCAACTGCAGGCTGTTGAGCTAGATAACTTTTGCGCACTGACGTAGACTTGGGTCAGAATCACGATGATTCAATCGCAGGATCTGTCTCGACCACCTGGTGCAATCGGACTCGTCGAGAGCCGATAGGAACGCGATTCAATTGCTGCTTGAGAACACAGAATTAAAGTCACTCGCAACCAAGAGGGCGCGATCTATGAATCGTTCCAATGTCGATTTCAACATTGCCGCCCACGACCGCATTGCTAGCAAGTACGAAAGGCTGCATTTCGAGATCTATAATCCGATAGAGCAAGAGCGATTGTTGGGTGCTATACAAGACGCACGAAAATTACTGGGGCCAGGAGACTCTCCTCGCGTCGCACTCGACTTTGGATGCGGGAGCGGAAACCTAACCCGTAAACTACTCGCGACGGGCCTCAATGTCATAGCTAGTGATGTCTCAAGCGAGTTCCTGAAGCTAGTGCTCGCACAATCAGATCGCTCAAGAGTAACGCCACTTCAGCTCAATGGAAGCGACCTCCGCGAAGTTGAAACATCGTCCGTCGATATGGTCGCTACATATTCCGTATTACACCACGTACCGGATTACCTGAAGATCGTGCACGAGTTTGTCAGAATTGTCAAACCGGGCGGTGTCATTTTCATCGACCATGAAAAAACGGCTGACTATTGGGCACGACGCCGTGAGTATTCGTCTGCGTATAAATCTATGACAAGTCTGCACCGCCGATTTGATAAATTTTACCGGATTTCAAATTATAAAACTTGGTTCATTAGGCGTTTCATGAATCCACGCTATAGTCCTGAAGGTGACATTCACGTCTACCCCGATGACCATATCGAGTGGAACTCCATCGACGAAATTCTTGTCAAATCAGGCTGTGAGTTAGTCCGCACCGAAGAATACCTTCTGTTCCGTGGAGACTTTTCCGCAGATCGATATCTGGAGCTACGCTCAAAATATCGGGACATGCGGCTGTTAATTGCGCAGAAGCCATTGAAGTAAAACGATTCAGTCAGGTCGCGACAATTGCGGAGCGATGCAAGTATAGGCAAAGGTGTCGCAACGTTTTGATTTTTACTGGCAATATAGCTCATATGAACACAATCGCTTCACCGACGATTCGGGTCCTCGTTGTACTAAACTGGCTCAACCGCGGTGGCATTGAGACAATGCTTCTGCGCGTCATTCCGCATTTGCAGACGCAAAGGATTCAACTTGATTTTCTTTGCCTAGGAGGAGCGGGGCAATTAGACGAGAGTTTTCGAGAACTCGGCAGCAACGTCTATATATTTCCAAGAAAATATCAATGGGCAAGAGGTGGACAGGAATTGACTAAGCTACTCAATGCTCAATCGTTCAATCTCGTGCACTCCCAATTTGGATTTACCTCAGGCGCGATTGTTACCGCAGCAAAGAACTTTGGCATTCCTTGTGTTGTATCAATTCATAATACGCATGCGCCGGGATATAATGTCGAGCGGTTGCCAGTATTTTCTTCGCTTCGACGGCGTTGGCTTAGCTGGCATAGCGACCGTACGAAGCAATATGCCACACAGATTTTAGGCCATTCCCAAGCTAACCTCGACGCGTACCTATACGGGTGCTCTAAAAGTTCACTTCGAACGAAAGTCCTGCACAACGGTGTCGAGATCCCAAAAAGCATTGTCACAAGAGCAGAAGCACTAGATCAACTCGGATTGCGGCGCGGCAAGAAATACATCCTGCACGTGGGAGCGATGAAGCCACAAAAGAATCACGCTGGCTTGTTTCAGATATTCAAGCTAATGTGTCAAAAACGAAACGACCTTCACCTTCTTCTCGTGGGCGAAGGTCCCGGCAAGGATGGGCTGAAAGGAATTGCAGAAAGTCTTGGCTTGTCCAACAAGATTACTTGGTTGGGTTCGCGGTCAGATATGCATGTCTGCTACGCAGCGGGCGACGTGTTTGTTTTTCCATCGCTCTTTGAGGGGTTTGGAAACGTTCTTGTCGAATCGCAATTAGCTCGTGTACCATTGGTTGCATCAGATATCGCCGCAATACGAGAAGCGGTGTGCCCGGCACAGCATGGCTACCTGTTTGCTCTCGGAGATTATGAACACGCGTCGATCTTGGCGCTTGAACAACTCGAGTCAACAGCCCGCAGAGCAGAACGGCTTGATTTCTGTTGCTCGTATGCGGGTGAGCACTTTTCGATCGAATCATTCAGCGACCGCCTTTCCGCTATCTACCGAGAATCGATATCCATTTCCTGATTGATTGGTACAGTGACAAAAAACGAGTTACTCGACGGAATGATACGGGCGAGGTCTTTAGGGATTATGCGAAAGTTCAACGCTAGAATATCATTAGCGGATACGTAACCGTTCACGGCCTTCGACCTTGAACGGTGGACTGCTCGTGATTTCAAGTGCGAAATTGCTATCGGGGGTTTCACCTGGAGCCGTTAAAATGGTGTCATCATGGATGAGACATCTGCCAACGACTGTAAGCATTGC
>JBGTAI010000032.1:0-3618 GCA_041749955.1 Pirellulaceae bacterium
CATCGAACTGAACGTGCCGAGTTACCGCGTCGAGAAGGCGAAAGCCAATGGCAAATCCACTTCCGCCGAGGCAACTGCGAAGAACTCTTAGCAGGGAATTCTAATTGTCGCTAAAGGGGAGAACTAATTGTCGCCGAACACCAGCGATGCCGTCGAAGCTGACGTTCAGTGTATTGGGGAGCCGCTTGATTGGATGTCCGTTCAGATGGACTCGCTCGCCGAACTCATTCTGCAGTTGCTCCCAAAAATAGTCACGCAGGTTTTCGATTCGACTATCGTCAATCCAGTCTGCTGCTTCTTGGCTAGCGATGCCGAGAGCAGCAATCTCGAGGATATTTTCGGTTCCCGCGCGTCGGCCCCCTTCGTGCCCCGCGCCATGCATAAAAGGAGCAAGCTCAATTCCTTCTCGAACGTAGAGTGCGCCAATGCCTTGTGGAGCGTAGAGCTTGTGCCCAGCGATTGATAGCATGTCAACGCCCATCGATTCAACGTCCACTGGAATCTTTCCGACGGCCTGGGCGGCATCAGTGTGGAAGAGAATCTCGTGTTGATGGGCAATGGCTGCGATCTCTTCGATAGGCTCAATTGTGCCGACTTCATTGTTCGCCATCATCACCGAGATGAGCACCGTCTCATGCTCAACAGCTCGTCGAACATCGTCAGGATCAACTAGGCCATTTTCATCAACAGGCACTCGAGTGAAGCGAGCCCCCAGGGTTTCGAGAAACTGCAATGGCTCAGTGACCGCCGGATGCTCGACCGAACTGATAATGAAATGCGGCGTCTTCAATCGTTGCAGGTTCGCGAAGAACACTCCCTTGATTGCGTGGTTGTTGGCTTCGGTACCGCCGGATGTGAAGATGATTTCAGTTGGATCGCAGCCAATCAGCGAGGCGACGCGAATGCGCGATAACTCGACGATTTCTGCCGCGGGCGTACCGGCCCAGTGTCGGCTGGATGGATTACCGAGGTCGAGCTCAAGCAATCTCAACAGCTCGGCTTTGACCAACTTTGATAGTGGAGTGGTCGCATTGTAATCCAGGTAGATTCGCTGGCTCATGCTCGCGCTCGCACGGTTCGCTTAGCTGATGGCTTGGCTTTCTTTGGAATCGCGTCTTGTTTGGCTTCAAGCTTGGCTTTTTCGGCTTTGATCTGCTCTGTTGTTTTCGACGCCGGAGCTTCATTTCGAGCAAGCTCTTCAAGCAGCACTCGAATCAACTTTGGTCTTGCGAGATAGTAACAACGCGTTTGTGCGTCTTGAGCGAAGTCCACCAACTGCGTATGCCTCAGTAGCGCCAAATGCTGCGACAGGTTCGCTTGGCGTGCGGGCAGCAAGTCTTCGAGGTCCGTCACGCATTTCGGACCTTTTGAAAGCTCTTGAAGAATTGCCAGCCGAGTTGGATGCGCAAAAGCTCGCAGCAGCACGGTCGCTGATTTTGTATCGATTTCAGTCAAGATCTCGCTCCGGGTTGTTGTATTCGCATATCCGAATACAATCCTACTGTTTTCATTTCGCCACACAAGATGAGTAGCCACGATGGACCGAACGCAGCACTGGGAAAACGTGTACCAAACGAAAAACGCGACCGAGGTGAGCTGGTACGAACCTGATCCGAAGCAATCACTCGATTTGATCCTTCAGGTTGCTGGAGACTCGCGAGGCCGCGTGCTTGACGTCGGCGGTGGCCAGTCGTTTATCGTCGATCGACTGCTCCACGCGGGATTCGAGCATGTCGCGGTACTAGATATCTCGCAAACCGCCATCGAGGCGACCAAGGCTCGACTAGGCGAGCGGGCATCGCAGGTCGAATGGATCGTCGCCGACGTCACGCAGCGCGACGCAATTGGTGAGTTCGACGTTTGGCACGATCGAGCCGTGTTTCATTTCCTCACCGATCCAAACGACCGAAGGCACTACGTGGACTTGCTGAAGCGATCCATGCCAATCGGTGGCCATTTCATCGTCGGCACATTTGCTAAAGGTGGTCCTGAAAAGTGCAGCGGCCTTCAGATTTGCCAATACGATGCAGCCTCGATGCAAGAAGAGTTAGGCACATCATTCGAACCTCTAAAATGCAGCGAGTACCTGCACACAACGCCTTCAGGAAAGCCCCAGCAATTCTTCTTTGGTGTCTACACTCGCGTTGCCTAAGGAACTCAAACGATGGCTGATTAATGCCTGGTCATTGCGTTTACGGTTCACCCGAGCATCCAATGAAGCTGAAGTTGGGATCGATTGTAATCCGCAACGGGACGCAACTTGGCTCGCGAATGGGTTCAGCGTGAGCTTTGTTGCTGCAATCATTACGCTAGAGTTTTCTGGAAACGGCTTGCGGCCAGCCACAGCGTGACGATTCCCATTACAGCCAAGGCAGTTAGTTGTGGCCAGAGGATTTCAATTCCGACACCTTTGAGGAAGACGCCACGGATTACGACCAGGAAATATCGAAGAGGATTGAGATACGTGAACCACTGGATCACAACTGGCATGTTGTTGATGGGAAACATAAAGCCGGACAGCAACACCGCTGGGAAATAGAAAAAGAACGTACTCATCATCGCCTGCTGCTGTGTCTCGCTAACGGTTGAGATCAGCAGGCCGATACCCAGTGTCGTCATCAGATAGAGCGACGTCGCGCCGAACAGCAATGGAAGACTGCCACGAATAGGAACTTCAAACCAGAACACGCCGATCACAGTTATGAGCACCACGTCGGCGAAGCCGATCAGTGCAAAGGGAACAGTCTTGCCAAGAATAAATTCAAATGGACGAATCGGCGTGACCATGATCTGCTCCATCGTGCCGATCTCCTTTTCGCGAACGATTGCCATGCTGGTCAACATCAGCGTAATAAGCATGACAATGATGGCGATCACACCCGGCACATAAAAATTTCGGCTCTCCAGATTTTCGTTGAACCAGGCTCGTGTTTCCAAAACGACATGCCCCGGTGTTTCGGCTGAACCCCGCAGTCGTGTGAACCGTGTTAAAAGAACTTTTTGCGAAAAACGGAGGCTGATCTTCGAACTATAGTCGAGAACAATTCCAGCGGTATTTGAATCCGTTCCATCGACAATGACTTGTAGCGTCGCGGTGCGTCCGGCACGCAAGTCGTCGCCAAATCCCTTGTTGATTCGCAGAACGGTTCTCACGTCGCCGCGGTCGACCATTGCGGTTGCTCGATCGTCGTTGTCAACGTACTCGATGATGTCAAAATAACCAGACTTCTCGAATCGACTGATTAGCTCGCGACTGACTATGCTGTTGTCCAAATCATGCACAGCTGTTTTGACTTGCCGAACGTCCGTCGTTACGGCGTAACCAAAAATCAAGACTTGCACGATCGGCATCATGAAGATAATTCCCATCATTTTTCGATCGCGAAACGTCTGAATAAATTCCTTAATTAGCATTTGTTTGATGCGTTCGTACATGGCGGTCACTCTAACTTCTTTCGAAATTTCCAATTGGCCAATCCGTAACCGTTCACGGCCTTCGACCTTGAACGGTGGACTGCTCGTGATTTCAAGTGCGAAATTGCTATCGGGGGTTTCACCTGGAGCCGTTAAAATGGTGTCATCATGGATGAGACATCTGCCAACGACTGTAAGCATTGC
>JBGTAI010000033.1:0-9548 GCA_041749955.1 Pirellulaceae bacterium
CGATTCCAATTGCATATCATCGTCCGACGCTTTCGTGCGCCGTTTTGAAGCGATGTCCAACATGCTAAGGAATGGATTCCTACCATGCGTCGATACGCCCTTGTTCTTCTGGTCTTGATTTGTTGTATCTCGCCCGCCAACAGGTCATTGGGCCAATCGTTTGGTGTTGAATTGCATAACACGCTCATGCCCGCCGCGGGTGCGATGGGCGGCGTGAGTATCGCTAAACCCCAAGATTTAACGAGTGCGATCAACGCCAACCCGGCTTCATTGACTCAGTTCAAAGGGACTCAGTTCCTCTTTGGTGGTGGCTGGGCCGAACCGACGTTCAATATGACCCAGACCAGTAATATCCCAGTCGTCGGTCCCACGCCTCAGATCACGCCTTTCTCGGCAAAGTCCGGAGCACCGGGGACTCCCGTCGGCAACATCGGAGTGATCCAGGACTTGAGCGAGTTGGGGCTGCCTGCAACGTTGGGCGTCGGATTCATCACGACCGCAGGTGGCTTCGTCGATTTCCGGCAAGTACCGGCCAGCAATGGCACCAACACCGGACAAACCATTTTTAATATGCCCGTCGCCTTGGGCTTCGATCTGACGGACCGCTTATCGATCGGAACAAGCATGTCCTTGGGGATCGCGTTCTACGATGGTCCATTTGTCGGCGTGGGCGGGATGACGCCCGACTACGCGCTACGGGGAACGATTGGCGCGAACTATGAACTCACGGACACCACGACCGTTGGAGGCTATTACCAGACCAAACAGTCGTTTCAATTTGAAAACGCATTGGTGGTCAACCCTGGACTGGCACAGCAAGCGTTCGATATCAACATGGACTTACCGCAAAACGTGGGCTTTGGCGTTGCGAACAGCACGCTCATGAACGGGCGTCTTCTCGTCGCATGCGATGTCGTCTACAAGCTCTGGGAGGACGCCGATCTCTACGAGGCACTCTACAACAATCAATGGGTTGTGCAGTTAGGTACTCAATATTCTCAGGGCCGATACCGTTTGCGTGGCGGGTACGTTTGGGCTGAAGATCCAATCGCTGAACCAAGCGGCACCACGGCAGGCGGCATTCCGCTAGCCGACATCGCCGCACTTCGATACACCCAGGGATTGCTGGCGATCACAAGCCAGCACCGAATCTCAGCCGGGATCGGTGTCGTCGATGTTCTGCCCGGAGTCGATCTCGATATGATGGCGGGCGGAATGTTCAAGGACACAGCACAGCTCGGCGACTTCACGACCACATCGATCGAGAGCTACTGGATCGGATTCGGTTTGACATGGCGGTTCGGCCGAGGCGCATGCGGAGGCACATCGGCACCCAACAGCTGGTGCGTCAATAAGCACTGCGATTGAGTCGACGGCGATTCGGTTTACTGCCAGCGTCCTGCGAATTGCCAAACACAGTAACCGACTTGATGACCCGATCCCAGCTGCACGAATGACAATGGACAAGGAAGTCAACGCAAGCAGTCGTGGTGCTTGGAAGTCATTGTCCGCGTGAACCGCGAAAAACGAAGAATTGCAGATGCTTCCCAAAGGAAATCCGATGAAGACGTGGATGGGTTCCATTTGAATGGAGTAATTTGAATGGAGCCGCAACTTGAATGGAGCCAACTTGATTGGAGCCACCCACCGGACACGGACTTGGGGTCAACGTTACTTGAGCATGGCTGATGCTTCGCTGGTTCCACCAGATATCTCAGCAGGTGGAAACCGTAAATGCACCTCAGGGCTGGCCCGTTCGGTTCTTCCGTTCGGTTCAATCAAGCGCCTTGTAACTCCTATAATCGTCACCAATTCGGTAACGGTTCAATTTGACGAACTTGGATGCCGATACGCTTTTGGGTGTAACCTTTTCGTGAATTGGAAGCCGATGCCAAGAATGGCGTCAGATTCCCCATTCATCGCTGTCACGATGAGGGTTCCGCAATCGATCATGGAGGATCGGATGAACGCATTCCTCCATCATTGGATCGGTTGTGCACGTGCGCCGCTTCTTCGAGATTTCCTGCGCCATGATACTGCTAGTAGCAGTCAACGGTTGCTGTTGCGCGCAATCCAAAAGGATGCAGGCACCATCGATCGTGAACCCTGCCAGGTCAGCGAGTTGGTACGATTGGTTGCTCGGGTCCACTGCCACAGATCCAAGCTGTATCAACAACTGTGCGATCTCCGGGTTGCAGACGACGATTCACCCATCGGCTCGATCCTCGGTTGCTCTCGGCGAACAAGCGTATGACGCCGCCGAACGACTTCATGCCGATGGCGACGATCGCGCTGTCGACTATTGGGCGAGGACGATCGCTTGGATGGACGACGCACGCCGCCGAAGCGGCCACAGCAATGGCTTCGATGAAAAATGTCGAGAAATACGGGTTCGCAATAGTGCGTTGATTCGAATCCTTTCCTGCGGCCAGGCATACGGGCGACTCGACCCTTCATCACATTTGCTGATCAACGGATCGGATCATCCCTTTCGCATTCCGATCGTTCATCAAGGTTTCGCCTGGAAACAGAACGACTTTCAACGCTTGCTTGTGTTGAAGCCCCCATCCGGTTCGGCCGGCAACGTTTGCGGACGCGGCATTCCGTTGATGGTGTTCACCGCGTCCAAGCCACGCGAGGAATCCTCACCCGATGCGTGTGACAGCTGCGACAGACACGATCAATCGAATATCCGCTGTGATTCATTCTTGGACTCACAAATCCCGTTTGCCGCCACAGCCTTGATCAACATTCCGATTTCACTTTTTCAAACAACGACGTCAAGAGACGATGAAATTCTCGACGGCTCGGTAGCTGCGTCCCTGTCCCTGATCAATCCGCTTACGATCGATCCTCTCGAATGCAATCAGATTGCACAAAGCCCGGCGATGCCGCTCGTCTATGCTCGGCAAGCGAGCCAATTCAATCCGATCTCTGCATTCTTGAACGGAGACAATGGAATTGATCGGCCGAGACTTGCTTTTCTTGAGCCCTATCAAGCTGACAAAGTCCCACTGATCCTGGTCCATGGTTTGATCTCGAATCCAGCCACGTTTCTGGAAGTAGCCGATGCAGTGCGTGCCGACCCGCTCCTCCGCAGACGCTATCAGATTTGGGTGTTTCGATATCCGACGGGAGACGAGTTCTTGGAGTCGGCTGCAGTTCTTCGACAAGAGCTTGCACGAGCCTTTGCATGCCAAGGCAAAAGTGCTGATCCTATCGGTGTTGCCACTGCGAATCATCCCGTCCCCCGCGCCGTGATCGTTGGCCACAGCATGGGAGGGTTGCTGTCGAAACTGCAGGTCACCGATAGCGGAGAGCAATTATGGCGATCGATTTGCCGTGTGCCGTTGGAAGAGTTGCAAGCGTCACCGAATGTGGTTAGCAATTTCCGTAAGTTGTTCTTTTTCCAACCCAATCCGAATATTGGACGGGTGATTTACATCGCCACGCCACACCAAGGGTCCCCTTGGGCATCGAGATGTATCGGACGTCTGGCGACTTCGTTGGCCGGTGACCGAGCGGATGAAGAACAGGATTTCGAGGAGATCACTCGCAACAACCCCGGCGTATTCTCGGGCGAATTTTCGGAGTCGTTGCCGTCTAGCGTAGGGCTGCTGCAACCCAGTAGCCGACTCCTCCATGCGATCGCATCGGTGCCGTCTTCGCCCCAAGTCCTTGTCAACTCGATTATTGGTAACCATTGCTCATTACCTCAAGCGGGTCCATCCGATGGCGTCGTTGCCGTTGAAAGTGCTTTTCGTTGTGAAGCAGAATCGACAACGATTGTTAACGCAACTCATACTTCGATCCTGCGTGCTCGCGAAACTCAGCAATCATTGCTGACGATCCTGAGAATGCACCTTTCGACGCCGACTACCGCTTCTTCTGATGTGCTCGACCATCCGTCCCAAATAAAAGCCCACGGTAGCGTTGTGTCCTCAACCATCCTGACGCCTGTCGAAACTGTACCGAGTGCCACGCTTTCTCGCGGCCCCTTGCTTGAAACAACGAACATGATTGAGACGGAGGTCAGTGCACTTGACTCTCCACAGGTGGCGCAACTGGTATTGGATCCGACAGTGGTGACTATTTCGGCGACGGAAAATCCAGAGTTTTTGACTACAAAATAGGAAACAGATTGAGTGACAAGCGGTTTGGTTTGTCTGCGTGATTGATTGACCGTTTGGGAACTTGGCCGTGGCCCAAAAGTCGACCCACGTTCTACGACATACTTTCCAAGGAATTGCACGAACCCACAGAAACGTAGCTGGTGGTTCATTCCCAATTGCCAAGCCTTGAAAGAGGCTCTTTGGCTTGAAGGCTGGGTGTTTGCGGATCGTCACGACGTTGACGCAAGATTGGTTGTGAAGGCGGCAAACGCCATCATGCTCTTCGTGGTGAGTCGTTTCATTGGGTTGACCTTGCGGTTGCCACAGGTAGAGCAGTTCATTTGCCTTTCACGACACCTGGCGGCTTCCAGGCACCTTCCCCCGGAGGCAGAAGGAACGGCTCTTCGGTCTTTGGCCAATAGAGACGCATCACGAGGTAGGCGGTGTTGTTTGGCGCCGGCAACCAGTTACTTTCCTTGTCAGCGCCGGGGTTGTCCTTTCGGATGTAGATGCTTAAAGAGCCGTCGTTGTTCTTCAGAAACTCCCGCATGCCAAACACTTGGCCGGAAGTGATCTTGCCTTCATCAAACAGCTTGACCAGGCCTTCGAATTCGAGCCACGCCTCGCCGACGCCTTCCCCGATCGCTTTCTGGACCTCAGGCGTAAATTTGCTCGCGTCAAAGTTCTTGCCAGCACCGATATCGATCTTCGCAAAACGATCCATTAGCGCGACTTCGGATGGGACGGTAGGTCAGAATTGCAGGACGAAGTTCAGAACCTCGAATTGCTTCAGCGATTTCTTTTCCTCCTCTGGCGTACAAGGCACCATGTAGTCGATGTTGGGCGGCGCGGCGGGTGCGGGAATGCCAAGAAAATTGCTCAAGGGCTGAACCTTGTACTTCAATTGAATTTTTTTCGCGTTGTCGATGTCCGCCGGATCGAACAACTGGGTGCGGTAAAGGAGGATGTTGATCTCAGTCTCGGACTGGATGACTTCCTTGATCCAGGCAGGTTTCTCACCCTTCCAGTTCGGACCGGCCAGCAGGAAGCTGCCCGCTTCATTACCGGTTGCTCGGCTACCGACCTAAGCAAAGCTAAAGGTTTAGACGTCGATGAACTGGATCGAATAGTAACGGTCCTTCGTGATTTCCGGGACCGTCAAAACCAGCGGTGCCGCTCGAAGATTCCCGCCCAGAAAGGAGTAAGGCGTGTCCGCGTTCGGCGTCTGGATCGCGGTGTCGGCCGGGGTGTAAACGCGGGGAACGTTGATGATCGTGTTTGGCGCACCCTTGTATTCGGGCGTGCCCGGCTTGAAGAAATACTCTTAGTTGATGCGGTAGCTATCGATGACCGGAAAGCCATAGATGGCGGCTTCCTTGGCAATCGCCCGAGCTTCTGCCAGTGTCACATCCTGCGATTGTGCGAACGAGGCGAGGGATAGCATCGCAGCGAGCCCAAGGAGTATGGCAATGCGTCGTTTCATTAGGATTCTCTTGGAAACTTCGCTGACCTTCACAATGCAGTGCAGCTGCCACGTGACTTCGCCTGGCGGAAGGATGGTTCCGCCGAAGACGGTAGTTTTAGACATCCAAACCGTTGGTGAAGTTTAGGAAATCTTTCACCGTATTGGCAGTTTAAAGAGTCGGCGCGCCCGTCCGTGAACGTTCTCAAGAAGCGGGCCGATTCGTTCGAACCGGCCCGCACGTTTCACACGCAAGAAAGAGTACTACTGTCCCGCGTTTTTTGCTTCCTGGTTTTTTTGCTCCAGAAGCTTGGCCTGTGCAGGTGTTGGTGGAATCAACTTGATCGTCAATTTGTCGATCGTGCCGGTGAAGCGAAACGGCGGCTGGTAGTCGTTGTCGTCTACACCAGTACGCGTATCGACTCCGACATCAAACGTCTCGTCGACTGTGATAATGGACGGGATAGTGTGCGGGATCTTCTTACTGTCGACCTCTTTGCCATCCACCGATAGAACGCCGGTGCCACCCTTGGCCATACCCGGTCCGTCGTATTTGAAATCAAATTCGATGGTGTGCTTTCCAGCCGCTAAAGCTTTACTGCCTTCCCAGCGGAACTTCTCGAGTCCAAGCATGTTGTAAGTAAACACCGGCTTACCCTTGACCACATACAGACCATAACCACCGAACCTGCCGCCCAACGTATTGAGCATCCCTTCCCCACCGCCCTCTGGAACTTCGACTTCGGCACTAATGGAATAGGATTTGGCCAGCGTGTTCGGCACACTGCCATCCGGCAAACCAGCCATTTCACCCGAGTAAGTAAACTCGGTTCGGCCCGCCGTGGAACTTGGTCGAGCGGTCAGTAGTCGGGGAAGGATTGAGTTGTCCAACGGGAAAACCTGATACTTCTCTGCTTCCACCAAAAACAGATCCTGTAGCTCTCGGAGCTTGTCTGGGAACTCAGCGGCGAGATCCTTGTTCTGCGAGTAATCCTCGTCGATGTGGTAGAGTTCCCACTTGTAGCCGTTCATCACTTCGGGCATCTCTGCCGACCCCATCAGCCACGGCGGCTGAGGTGGAGGTGTTGCGGCCATCCAACCGGCATGATAGATCGCGCGGTTGCCAAACATCTCGAAGTATTGGGTGTCGCGAGTCGATTTTGCGTTCGCATCATCCCAGGTGTAGGACATGCTGACACCCTCGATTGGTTTCTGTGCGATGCCATTGACCATCACCGGAGCCTCGATCCCGGTCGCCTCCAGAAGCGTTGGCACGATGTCGATGATGTGGTGGAATTGAGTGCGGATACCGCCTACGTCCTTGATTTTCTCTGGCCACGACATGACCATTCCATTGCGCGTGCCACCGAAGAACGATGCAACCTGCTTTGTCCATTTAAACGGCGTATCGAAGGCCCATGACCATGCTACCGACATATGTGGCTGTGTCACTTCCGAGCCCCAGACGTCGTAGAACTTCAGTTGCTCCTCGACCGGGATGTTGATTGCTTGGATAGCAGCCATGTCAAACGGCGTGCCGATGGCGGAGCCTTCAGCGCTGGTGCCATTGTCGCCTGTGATGTAGATAATGAGAGTGTTGTCCAGCTTGCCAATGTCTTCCACCTGTTGAATGACTCGACCGATTTCATGATCGGTATAGGCCACGTATGCGGCGTAAACGTCAGCTTGTTTCACAAACAGTTTCTTCTCATCCGCACTGAGCGTATCCCACTTTGGCAAAACATCTGGCCAGGCAGTGAGTTCTGTGTTTTGGGGAATCACGCCCTGCTTCTTTTGGTTCGCAAAGATTGTTTCACGCAGCGCATTCCAACCGTCGTCGAAAAGGTGCATGTCGCTAATTTTCTTGATCCATTCGGGCGTTGGCTGGTGAGGCGCGTGCGTGCCGCCGGGGGCGTAGTAAAGCAAGAATGGCTTGTCCGGAGCGGCCGCGTTAATTCCTTTTAAGTAGCTGATCGCCTCGTCCGCCATGTCGGTGGTCAGGTTGTAACCGGGCTTGTCGATCCACGGAGTGACCTGTGAGTGATCTCGAAACAGATACGGATACCATTGGTCCGTCTCACCACCCATGAACCCGTAGAAATACTCGAACCCCATTCCGCTTGGCCACTGATCAAATGGTCCGGCGGTGCTGTATTGATAGGTCGGAGTGTTGTGATTCTTTCCAAACCACGACGTTGCGTATCCATTGTCTCGGAGGATGGTACCGACGGTTGCCTTGTCCTTGGGAATCACGCTGTCGTAGCCAGGATAGCCCGTGGACATTTCGCCGATAACGCCTGTACCGACCGAGTGGTGGTTGCGTCCAGTGATCAATGCCGCTCGTGTTGGCGAGCAGAGCGCCGTGGTGTGGAATTGAGTGTAGCGCAAGCCGGCCTTCGCGATGCGATCCATCGCTGGTGTCGGAATGACTCCACCGAAGGTACTACTAACGCCATATCCAGCGTCGTCGGTCATGATCAACAGCACGTTGGGTGCGCCTTTGGGTGGCACCACATTCGCCGGCCATCCAGGTTTGGAATCGGCTGTGGTCATACCAATCTTTCCAGCAAAGGGCGCTGGCGGATTCGGGATGTATCTTCCGTCGATCGTCGTCGTCGCACTCGGTGAACCGGGCTCGCCCGTTGTTTGGATTTGCGCTCTGGCTGGCGTCGCGACTGCCATCAAGGCCGCCGAGAGCGTCCCGCTTAGGAGAAAGAATGAGTGAAGCTTCATGATGATCTTCTTTCGGTTGATGCAAAAAAATCAGAGATGTTGAATTCGAAAGTAAAGCTGCAATCCGTCGCCGCAATTCACACAACCCGCCAAACACGAGTTGCATTTTGTTTGCTGCAATGGAACAGGTAGGTTTTCAACGCATTATTGTCATTGATCGCCGGTATTCTTCAGCCTCACCAACAACCATTGTTCGGTTCGCTCGCTGCCGAAGTGGATCATCACAGGGGCTTCATCCTTGGTTAGATTGTAGAGCCCCGTTTCAACAACGTCCTTGGTGTCACTTCCAACAGTGAACGCCAGCTTTTGCGTTTCCTTATCGACTGAACCTTGAATCGTTTGGACTTTGTTGGTCGCCGTGTCGGTGTAATTGCCTCGCACGACGGCTTGTTTGTTGACCGCGATTTGGATGGTCACATCTGACTTAGTTTGATCATCTTTCGAAAGTGCGAACACTCCCAATGGAAGCCAGTCGCCATCGCTTGGTGCGGCCGCTTGAGCACCATTGCTGGCGAGCGATTGCGCTTGTTCGTAATACTCAGTCGAGGTTCCGGCAACTTGCCCATCGACGTAAACATTGTCGCCTTCATAGGTGACGTTGTTACCGTAGTCATAATAAATCGGGTTCGCATATCCATAGCCGAGCCATGTCCCAGCAGACGCCCACGTAGCGGCTCGCCAAGCGTTGTTCGCAGCCCAACCAGTGGCCATCCATGCTCCAGGATGATCTACATTCCAGTTCGAACCATAAAGACCATAGTTATTAAAGTTGCCTCGGACAGCCGCCGCTGTAGTGTAGCGACCTGACGGCGAAACCGCCGCGAATCCAGCCGCATATCCTCCATTGGGGCCAACTGCAACTCCGCGCGCTGCTTCGCCACCATAAGCACCACGGGCAGCGCCACCAGCAGCCACACCGCCATTGGGTCCAACAGCAACCCCGCGCGCTGCTTCACCACCGTAAGCACCACGGGCAGCGCCGCCAGCAGCCACACCGCCATTGGGTCCAACCCCGATTGCTTGCCCTGCGGCCGCGCCGTTTGCACCTTCGACGCCACGACCCGCGACCACGCCACCGTTTGGTCCAACTGCAGCACCTCGACCAGCCGTGTTTCCATTAGGACCGGTCACCGTGGTCCCCGAGGCAGTTCCGCCTCGTGCACCTTCATATGAACCGTGATTTACATCAAAATTAGAAGATGCTGAGCTCAGGCTGTGCATTCCTTCATCGGAAGGCATGC
>JBGTAI010000034.1:0-8432 GCA_041749955.1 Pirellulaceae bacterium
GTGCGTTTTCAGATGTCATTTATTTTTACCTTGAGGGAGTCACCTAGTTAGGCCGCGAAGAGACTCCGATGCTTACGCCGAGAACGAACTTCCACAGCCACATGACTTCGTGGCGTTCGGGTTGTTGAAGACGAACCCGCGTTTTTCGAGGCTCTCGTGATAGTCCAGTTCGGTACCGTCGAGATACAACGCGCTCTTCCTGTCGACCGCCACACGAATCCCATCGATTTCTGTCACCATGTCCGTTTCGTCGTTGACATTATCGTCGAACGCCAGCTTGTATTCGAAGCCGCTGCAGCCGCCACCGGCAACGCCGATACGAAGTGCCGCCGTCGTGGGCAACTTCTGGTCGGTGATCACTTTCTTGAGTTCCTTAACCGCTGTTGCAGTAACTTTGATTGCCATCGTGTTTGCCTTCCAGGAAACGTGGAGTGAAGCGTGTAGAGACGAGCCTCGTCCAACTGAAAGCATGTTCTGTGCCAAATGCGGGATATGACGCGAGTATCCTCCGTAAGCCTTTGGCTGGCAATGCCTTACGGATTACTTGCGATCCGGAACGCAGTTCGACGGACTGACGACATTCCGTCACTCCCGCTTGCAAAAGTGCGATACTTCGCGTACGCTAATCGTGTGAGATTTGCTTAAAAGCCTGTTAATTGCGAAAAAGCGTTCCCTTTCCGGCGGCGAGATAGCGACATGCCGTCATGTGACGGCATATCGTTGAATACCTATGAACAAAAGCCCCGAGCGTTACGATCGACTCGTCGAGCGAATGCTCGAGCAGATCAATATGGGGCAAAGCCTCGACGAGCTTTTGGACTCCGTCTACGACCAATTGCACGGAATCGTGCCTTATAACCGAATTGCTGTTGCGCTGCTCGAACAGCCGCTCAATCTGCTGCGTCTGGTCTCCTGTCGCTCCGACGGCGACGTGGTGTTGAAGGTCGGATATGCAGCCCGGCTTGCCGGCTCGACACTCGCTCCGCTGTTGGAAACAGGACAGCCGCGAATCATCGACGATCTCGCAAAATACTTGCTTGAGAAACCACATTCCGCATCGACCGCGTTGATCGAGCGAGAAGGCATGCGGTCGAGCTTAACGCTTCCCCTGTTGGCGGATGCTAAGCCAATCGGCGTGATCTTTTTCTCGAGCCGTGAGACAAACACCTACACCGAATCGCACGCCTCGCTACTGAAGCGTTTGGCGGGTCACATTGCGATCAGCTTGGAACGCAATCGTCTCGTAAGCGAACTGCAACGCACCAATCAAGAACTTGCTGACGCGAACGCGGCCAAAGACAAGTTTCTCGAAACGCTTCAACTGGAAGTCGATAAGCAAACGCAGCAACTTCGGCAATCCGAAAGTCGTTATCGGTCACTCGTGGAACTGGGGAAAATCGTCAACTCAAGTCTCAATCGGCGTGAAGTGTTTGAGCACGCCGCGGAGCAACTTCACAAGCTACTTGAATGTGATCGTGTGAGCTTGGTCTTCAACTCTGATGATGACAAGTCGCGGTACGGTTTCGCGATCGAGTTCAAAGCGAGCGAACGCGAGTGGCTCGAAATCTCGTCCCAACCGCTTTTCGATTCCGCCTTTGGATGGGTTCGCCAACATCGGCAATCGTTGGTCGTTCGCAGTTTGAATTACGCGCAGCCGTTCCCTGAGCACAAACGGTTGCTGGAAGCGGGATACGCGTCGGTCGTCCACTTGCCGTTGATGTCACGCGACCAGCATGTTGGACTGCTGGGTATCGCATCGCGCCAAGACGGCCGTGCTGATGAATGGGATTTGCAGCTGTTGGAACAAATCGGATCTCAGCTTTCCGTTGCCTTGGACAATGCCGCCGCTTACGGTGAAATTGATCGACTGAAGGAAGAATTACAACAACAAAACGTCTACTTGCGAGACGAACTGGATACGGAACATGATTTTGGAAACATCATTGGCGAAAGCCGTGCGATGCGGCAATTACGCGTCTCAATCGAGCAAGTCGCACTGACTGATGCCACCGTATTGATCCTCGGTGAAACGGGCACGGGCAAAGAGTTGATTGCCCGAGCGATTCACGACGCCAGTGCGCGGCGAGAGAATTTGCTCGTCAAGGTTAATTGCGCAGCCTTAGCGCCCAACTTAATCGCTAGTGAGTTGTTTGGTCATGAAGCGGGAGCGTTCACGGGCGCGACCCAGCGCCGCCTCGGTCGCTTCGAGCTTTCGCATCACGGCAGTATCTTCCTTGACGAAATCTCGGAGGTCCCCGCCGAAACGCAGGTGATGCTACTGCGAGTCTTGCAAGAACGCTTGATTGACCGTGTCGGCGGCAGCGAACCGATCGAAGTGGACACCCGAATCATCGCCGCCACGAACCGAGATCTAAAGAGCTATTCGGAGGCAGGGCATTTTCGCGAGGATTTATTTTACCGGCTGCACGTTTTTCCGATCCAAGTACCACCACTGCGGGATCGTCGCGAGGACATTCCCGCGCTGATGAATCATTTCATCGCGCGTTTCTCGACTCGCATGAACAAAACAATCACCCGCGTCGATCGGCGGGCGATGGATGCGCTGATGCAATACGATTGGCCCGGCAACGTCCGCGAGCTCGAGAACGTCATCGAGCGATCCATGATCGTCAGCCAAAGCGACACGCTCGCGATCGACGCATCCTGGCTATCGGGCGACTTCGACCAAGTTGAGTTCAAGCTTAAACAAGGCGATCACGCCACAAGCGGTTTGCGACAGAATAATGGCCTTCCCCTTTCCATGGCCGAGGTCGAACGTCAAACCATTCTTGACGCACTGAAGCAATGCCACGGAAAAGTCTACGGAGCAGACGGAGCGGCAGTACTTCTAAAGGTCAAACCAACGACCCTGTACAGCAAGATGAACAAGCACAAAATCAAAGGCAGCCGCCAACACAAGGCCACATAGGCCAAAGTACAGGGAGTCAACTCGCTTCAGCGGCACATCATCATGTCACTCTTTGAGAGTATTGATCTCACCAAGCTTTGTGTGCCCGTACTCAGAAACATCTTGTAGCGCGGCCCTGCCGTACTCTGTCTCAATCCAGTTCTGTCTCAATCCAGATTTTCTAGGGATTCAGGGCCATCCCTTTCAAGCTAGCGTTTTTGCTGCGCCAGCAGCTGTTGAGTACTAACGTGTTGGTGACTTCCAGAGCGATTTGCCTTTGGTTTCTTGGGGCCTCGTGTGTATTTGCGATAGCGGCGTATCTGAACTTCGCGTGCCATTCGCTTGAGTTCCTTAGCCATATCGGGCGGGCTTAAGCTTCCGAAGCGTTTCCGCCAGTCGTTCAATGGGATCGCAATCGTCATCCCCTGATCCGTTGATGAAACTTCCTCTGCCATGTGGTACGTACTCATCGAGTCCGCTTTCTCTTTCCCATGCACCACTTCGACGCTCGCTCGCACTAAAGTAAGATCGCTGAAGCTGATCAAGGCGAGTGCGTAAGCGATGATCGCAGCAGGGGGATACGCCAGTGTATTGATCTCGCCGTTAAGGCTCAGCGTCAATTCGCCGAACACGCCTTCGATACTCCACCGCGATCGGTAGCTCTCCGCAATCGCTAATGCTGAAACGTCCGCCGGAAGATTCGATAACACTTAAATCATCGTATCACCGTCGCTGTTCGGTTCGTCGAGTTCGATGGCTCCCATCGAGCACACTCGCTTCGCAGCCTGGAAGAATCACGCGTCGAGGCGTTCCCAGTGCGTCGTGGATCTGGCGCATTGCGGCAGCAGTTTGCTTGACGAGTTGTCGTGAGACAGCGAGTTCAGCACCAGCGATCTTGTCGTAAACCGCAGCAATAGTGACATCGAGTTCTTCACGACGGCTGATGTAAGCCGAATGCAGCGATGGTTTGATCTTGAAGACAGCCAAGTGCAAAAGATTAACGACGGTCGCGAAGAGCAAATGGTCTTTGCGTTGGCGAACGGCAGTGTTCCTGAAGATCTCGTCAATCTTGTCGTCGGACCAGACATTGGCGAGCATTGCGCGGACCATGACCGCGACGGGTGTTTCTTTGGTAAACCGATCCAGCAGAGTTTGGATCAAGATTTTCTCCCAGGGTGAAGCGTTTACAAATCTTACGCATCAGCTGAAATCCGCAAACGTACAACCCGAGCCCAACTCAAAACGCTAGCTTGAAAGGGATGGCATCGAAAGCCAATGGTGCCTATAGCGGAAAGGCAATTTGGGGCCTGTTGATTACCTAGGTTTGCAACAAACAAACCAGCCTAACAGTTAAAAATCATTCCCCGCCAAAACGCTTACACTAATCATTCCACACCATCACTTCCGTGACCCCGCTACGGGCGTTCCCATGGTTCGTGAAAACAATACGAATTTTCTCACTGGTAACTGGAGCAAATGTCGCGGTATTCCACTGGCTACCCGCCGGTTTCTCAGGAGACCTACTGATGTCTTGTACTGATTCCCAAGCTTGCCCGTCCCACGTTTCAATCTCGTATTTCAATGGTGTCTGTACTCCGCCACGATCGTCGTAGATCGCCAGTTCGACGCGGCTAAACTCAACGGACTTGCCAAAGTCGATCTGTAGCCAATCTGTCTCCGTTTTGGATTCGTAGCTGGTCCAACGGTTGGTTGGAGAGGCGAGGAAGTTAATGATTCCATCGATCGCAGACTTGGGAACTCCGCCAAATCGATCGTGATGACTGGCACTTGCCTTGGGATACATTGCTGACCCGTTGTTGAAAGCGAGATTACCAATGGGCGGGGGAACCGTAACCAACGGCAAATCAGCATTTCCCCAAGCTTCAAGTTCAGTCAAACCAGATCTCGAGTTGCCGGTATGAGTCAACGTTGCTCGCAGTTTTTGAGTTCGTAAAGTCGGAAACGTTAGCGTGAAGGGCCGATGTCCTGTTGGTTTTGCCGGCTGCGGCTCGGCTTGTAGCTTTTGCCACGCATCGTTGACCCACACTTCCAATTGAATTGCTTCCGGAGCGCGTACGCGCGTCGCGAGCTCTGCCGCTTGGTCGTCCAGAATATAAAGCTTCACAATATCGATAGAACGTTCGACACCGAAGTCGACTTCCACGGAGTCCTTCGCATTCGGAGAACCTTCGCAAGTCCAGCGATTCGGCGGATGCTGCAAGTACCAATAATTTCCGTCGTTCAACTTAGAGACCGAAGTCGCGGTGGATGTGAAGGACGCTGTCGTGCGAGGATAATAGGTGCCATCGTTGTTGACTGCAAAGTTCGTGCGAGCCCTCTTCACATCCGATTCGCCCTCAGGTTTATCTACCAAAGGCACCGCGTCATTGATCTCTAAGCGACCTAATTGCGGCGAACTCGCCACCAACTTGCCATCCACCAACAAACGCAGTCCCGTTCCACGACCGTAGCGCTCGCCTGTCTTGTCCCAAAGAATGCTGAGCAAGTGACCACGATAAGGCACGTCGTCAAGTGCGAAGTAATCCCAGTCGCGTGGAGCGAGTGGATGGATCTCAAGCGTATCATCATCACGAGAAACCAAGCCGACCAATCCAGAAATCACTAGATCGCAATAACCCGAATGAAAATAGTGCTCGGAGTGGTTGTAAGCGTCGTGTCCTTCAAACGAACCGGTATCTGGATTCAACGCCTCGGCCAAGTACGGCTTGCCATCTTTGCGATGCGACCGAGCGTAGATATTTAGCAGTTCGTTGTAGTCGGCTTTGGTTAACTTTTCGCCACCACTTTGCAAATAGTTCGCTAGCGCCGTGAGGGTTTGAGTCGTCGCATAAGGCCACGATTGTCCGCTCCACCAACAACAGGACTTCTGCAGCAAGAACATCGGGTCGTTGCGTTCCACCGTCGAGGGACCAAAGTCGGCGAAGAAGCCATCACGATCCATCAACTTCTTCCAAGCGACATCAAACTCCGTCTTTGCACCGAGCATCTTGAATTGCCACGGTACATAGCCGATCAACTCACGACCATGAGGATCGCCCGCGAATTGGCCGCTTTCATAAGTCCGAGTCATCGCCTTCATCGTGTGTCCATCGCGTTGTTCGTCGTTCTTCAGCACAGGAAAGAAGAACTGACGCTTCGGGTCCCACATCAACTCGAGCATTTTCTCCATGAGCGAGTCGGCTTTACTCTCAAAGCGTTCCGCGATATCCGTCTCATTGGCAAGTCGTGCCACGTGCGAGATTGCTTTGGCATCCGCCCACATGTATGCATTGAACGAAGGGCGATAGCTGGGAGCGCCACGCAGAATGTCTTGCGTTTGACGGCTGACGATGTTGAATTCCATGCCATCGTCGTGCCCCGTTTGCCAGAACAAGCCAACTTCCGGTACAAAGTGCCGTTGCTCCCAGCCTGAATAGTTCGCGATCAGATCAGGCAGCAGATCAACCAGAAATTCTTCGTTCGGATGCACACGATTTACTGCGACGGCGGAGTCAGCCAACCAAGTCGAATAGTTTCGCGGTTGGGCGCCGGGTGTTCGGAACCAGTATCGCATGTAGTCATTCGCGATGCGCGGTGACCGCAACCAGCGTGCTTCATAGAACTGAAACCCTGCCGGGCAACTGATCGCACCATAGGCTCCCGACCAGAACGGTCGATCGATAAACTCGGTAAACGAATAGCCGCTGTTAGGGGAGCCGTACGTCAAGTGCTTGGTCAACAGATCCCAACGATAGTAGTACGTCGTCGTGACCTCTTTGTCAGGACATTCAAAGAACGGAATGTTCTTCGAATACCAGTCGAAATCACGATTGTCCCAAAAGGTTTCGTCTTCGAGTAGCTTGCCTTTATCGAGGACCTGCGCCGAGGCAACGTTTGGCTCTAGGCTTAAGACACCAGCGACCAAGACAATCCCGCGGAAAAGGAACGAGAAGCTGTAATTAGGTTGCATAGTGATAGCCTCGATGATTTCGATTCATTTTGATAAGCCGATGACATGCCGCTCGTCACAGCCTATGTGCTCGCTGATTCGAGTTCATCCCAATGTAGCATCTGCTGTTTGTCGCCGAGATCAATCATCACACAGTCTATCGGCGCAGAAGGTACCAAGTAGCAGGTCCCTGCAAGCGAAAAAACCCCCGTGTCGACCAAAGCACTTTTGATGCGTTGTACACATGCTACGGAGACCGTGCCATGCAGTAGATCATGCCCCCAATTGCTCGGATCGTTCGCGTACAAAACGCGCCCGTCCTCCCAAATTGCGAAACGCAGATACGGTGCTTCCGATCCTGGCCGGTGTTCGGTGCTCCGCCAAAGTGCGAGCATCGGTCTGTCGCTGTCTTTCAACGAGTCAGCCCACGGTGGATCGGCTGAAAGAGCCGTTGAGATAAACGTGCAAGACGCGATTGCAAAACAAGCAACGTATCCAACCACGATTCGGTATGTGAGTTTCATTTACGGATAATTAGTTGACGAACGTTGCCGATCAGCCGGCGGCGACGGTTGATCATCCACTTCAAAACGCTCGAGTTCACCGCTTGTTGCACACAGAGTCTTAGGTCGACGTGTAAGCGATTAAAAACGCAAATTGCTTATCTCGCTGTGATGAACGCGCTGAACCACGAGAATTCGCTCACTTTGTTTAGTGATCGTAACCGGCGATGCGGAGACCACGGTTCGACAATACATGCGAAAGAAGCCAAATGAATTCTAATGCAATCTCGATCTCGAAAAAAGCAAAAACTCGAGCCAAACCAGAACATGCCTCATCTTCCATCCTGCGGATCGTGAACGTCGCCTTCGACTTCGGTAGTGAATCACTGAACTGGGCCATGGAAGTGCCGAGACCGAATCTCAGCGGTGAGTGTGCCAACACCAGCAGTGACATTCGTTGTTCAGTTGGGTGAGTTGGTCACTCAAATCAAGGCTGCAATTCAGAGATACAGAACACTTTGGAGCAGTTGCCCCATGACAGAATCGTCGACGAACGGCATTCGACCCCAGACACTTCGATTTGCTACGTGTCTCTGTGGCAATCGGATCACACCCGCCTGAGCACGCTACTTTTTACGGCTGCCATCGAACGTCAGATGCTCTATGATGTTGCGGTCGAACAACGAGTAGACTACTGGGGAATGGTACCACGCAGTACGTTGTGCTGCCTGAGCCAGAGTTGCTCACGCACTGATCTAGATTCAATGAGAATAATTTGATGTTTCAAAACCATTATTGGTTGTTGATTTGTGTTTTGGCTCTGATTAACGCCGAGATTTCATGCGGTGAAGTTCTGGCACAACGCAACGTCCCAACAATAAAATTCGAGTCCGGTGTTGAATGGGTCACCGTCAAACCGAACGAGTTTCGCAGGTAACCGTTCACGGCCTTCGACCTTGAACGGTGGACTGCTCGTGATTTCAAGTGCGAAATTGCTATCGGGGGTTTCACCTGGAGCCGTTAAAATGGTGTCATCATGGATGAGACATCTGCCAACGACTGTAAGCATTGC
>JBGTAI010000035.1:0-6090 GCA_041749955.1 Pirellulaceae bacterium
ATCTCCGATGTGCCGGGACCGTGAACTTCGACTCGAACTTGCACGCCAAAGTCCGCCGCATAGGCGCCAACTTCATTGAGCGACCTTCCGATTTGTTCTAGCGTTTGTTCAACGGGCCGTTCCTTGGGCAGGCCGTTGGGGCGTACCTTGACTCCGGTTCCGCCGACGTCTTTGCAAAGCTTTACAAACGCTTTTGTGTCTTCAATGTTCTTCTTTACGACAGCCTGGTCGACAGCGTGGTATTCACACGCACTGCCAAGGCCAACAAGATTGACGCTGCTACCAGCAAATGCATTTTGGATTTCTTCACGGCGTTTGGAATCAATGTTGATTTCTACGCCATGTTTGTGAGTACTACGTAGTTCAACGCCCGCAAAGCCCGTCGTTTCGCAGTTGCGGATGATTGTCGGCACGTCCCATTCTTTACCCCAGTTGTATGTTACCAGCCCAAGTTTCAGTGGCCTGCTTTTGGTCGGAGCGGCCGTTGCTATCGAAGAAGCGGCGGCAGCACTCGTGGCGGCAAGAAATGTGCGGCGATTCAACTTCATTCCACATCTTTCGGTGAGAGTAGGGAAGCCCCCGCAATGTCTCGACAGAGGCGAACTGCCGCCCCCCAAGCGTAACCAGCAAGAGCCACGTCGAAAGCCGAAGCGGTTGCTTGCGAGTAAACAGCATTGATTTCAGTCGGATGCGGATTTGCGATCGATGCGTCTGGATTCGCACGCATCGTGTCGTGCGTTGAACTTTGCCGTTTCGTGGGGAACCGCTGACGTATGTGGATTCTATCGATGTCTACCCTCGAACGACGGACTAAGTTTAGCTGAGCGAGAAGACTGGTCGCAAGCTTGTGACCAAGAAGTCGAGGCGGATGAGTGATGATCGACCGAACCTCGTCACGAAATCCGTGCCAAGGTCGACTTGTGTCTCGCGTGCAACTCCCTCCCAATCAATTGAGTGACGCCGCTCACCGTCACGAACGATGGCTTGCTGCACTATTTACGTAAACAGTGCACGTCTTCGGCGACACTACTTCTACCTACGCGGCAGATGCTCGATATAGGGCCTCTGGCTAGGACTTAGCGCGGCGGAATCCACCCCCGCTACACGCACGCTTTGAATCTGGGGAGTGCCTCCTGTAGACTGGCAAAGGAGCGAAATTCCCGTGAGACAGCGAGGCCTGGATGAAAACCCTTTCGATAATCGTCGTGTTGACTGGATTGTTATATTTGTCCGGCGCGCCGGTTGGTGCTGAAGACCGACCTGCCAATCCTGCGGACGGTCGTTCGCTCACATGGCAGCAGAAGTCGGTCGAGTATGCACGCATCATGTCGCGGGTGAAATGGACACCACTGGCCGACGGTATGCCTCGACGTGGCGGGCAATTCACAGCCGGGAAGGAATACACCGGAGTTCCCTATTCGAGCGTCAAACACGTTGGCCGATATATCGGTTTCGACATCTTCCTGAAGACCTTTCTTGCTGCCGTCGAGAACCCCAAAAGCGTCCTCTATACCGAAAACCTGTACGGGAAGGTGACGAACGCAGAGTGCTACTATGGCAAGGTATGCTCTTCTTATACCAGCTATGCTCTGCAGTGCGGCATCTGGTATGTCAGCAAGCTTCACGGCCCGCAGTTTCGCGACGGTGTCACCATCGTGGAGCCACCATTGGCTCAGGCTACGATGCCTGGCGATGTCATCTATACGCCGCCAGCCAGCAAAAACGGCGGCTCTCATGTTGAGATGGTGACAGAAGTTGTCCGAGACGAAGACAGCAAAGTGACGCACGTTCGGGTTGAGGAAAGTCGACCGCAAACCACCAGCAATACCTTGTACAGCGCCGAGACGTTTGACTCGCATCTGTCCGCCAGAAACCGCGAACTATACCGTATCACCGACCTGGATGCCTGGCGTGGCGGCAACAAGGCGGAAGACTTCCTGTTTCCAAACTATGAAGATGATTCGGCAACGCCGCAGATCAACCGTGTCCTGCTGCTCGACCGCGGAGACTGGGTTGCCTATCGCAAGGGGCAAGCCTTGAAGATCCATATCATGGACCGCGACAACCAGGGAGTGCTGTCTCTGGTGATCAAGCGTGGCAATCAGGTTGTTGAAACGATCATGAATCCTTCGAAAGGCGTGGTGGAACGAACGTTGGATGTTTGCGGCGATTACACAGCGCACTGCGTGATGCATGACGGATCGATGAGCCAGGCGTGCGAATTTGCCGTCTGCGACCTGGATTTCAGCCTGCCAGTGACAAACGTTTCACGGAATGCGACCTGGGAGATCGGACTGACATCGGACAACATGAATCCGATCATTGTCTATTTCAAAAATTCAGCCGACGGCCAGGACGAACACAATGTGTTCATCACCGACGAAGACCGCAAGGCCGGCAAGATTAGCATCCCGTCCAGCGTGACACAGTCCGCCGACAAGCTGCAGGTCTGGTTGATTGGTGAAAACCGCTACGGACGTCTCAAGAATCGTCAGGACATCAACGTGACTGATTGAATCTGCGGAATCTGTCAGAGGTTTCTCGCCAGGATGCTTTACGATGCCCCGTTCCGACTCGAGCTAGAACTCTTGTTGCGTCACGCCGAATCTTGCCTTGGCGTGAGCGTTTAGAATCGATTTCATTCTTGACACTCATGTTCCGGGGTTCCCATTGCCAGGCATCGTAGGCTTCCCCTAAGTGCTGCCTGGAGCAACCACCATGGTGGTTGCAATGTAAACGACAAGCCCATAAGAGACAAAAATATCTGCCCGAGCGATGGATCGAGAATTTCGTAACTACCGTATTTTATTGCACCACCACTCCCTAAGCCAGCAAGCGATACGATAGTAACAATCGAGATCAGAAGAATGGTAAACGAACCGATCAAGCGAGTCAGCATGTCGGCTAGGCGGAAACCAAGTGCAACGAGAATTCCAATCACTGACAACCACAATGGTGACCAATCAATGGCTGAAAGCGTTGCGGCAGAAGATAAATAGTTGATACCGACTAGATGTATTGTTCCGCCGGTTGCTAGCCAAACGCCTGCTAGCCGTCGACAACTGGCGGGATCCATCGTCGCCCGCACCGATTCGCCAGGTGTTATGGGTTTGTACGGATTGATCACTGAGACGACCTGATAAACATCTCGTCGAACAGTTCCTGACAGCGTTTCATCCCGTCCGATGTAAGAGCAACGGGCTTTGCTTTCCCCACCGGGTTGCGGATCATTCTCTTTTCATGAAGTCGGGAAAGGGTGTCCCAGTCGTGACGCTTCCACGCTCGGTCATCTCCACGCATCGTAATCGCAAGTAAGGCGAGAACCGTGTCATCGATCTTTTCCGTATTTAGTTCGTAACCGTCGTCCGTCGTCATTGCCATGGCAGTCGCTTTGTGAGGTCATTAAAGGGCCAGTCATCCGGTCAAATAGGAAACTTATCTGCCAAGTCGGTTAGTTGGACTCTATGCCAGTGAAATTGATATTGAGTTGCGATCTACGCGGTAGGTTTCGGACGCACAGATCGCGAACTTCGCTTTGTCTCTTCAGCCGTAGCCAAAAAGGCATGCAGTTTCAATCGACAATTGCCCTTGGACGCGAAATCAGTTTACGGAATGCCGAATTAAGACCGTCGCGTTGGAGTCTACGGGTTTGTATTGGACCCCGCTGTTCAAAGTGCTTGAGCGACGCAACGTTGAGGTGATCCTGGTCGAGCCTAGTCAAATCAAGAAATTTCGTCGCAAGACCGTTGTGCTGGTCTGCCAATGGATTCAAACCTGGCACACTTTCGGACTGCTCACCGGATCGTTTCGGCCGGAAGGTTAAATAATTGTCGTATGCAGCGGCATGCGACATCGCGAGATGCTCGCTAAGAGTGCCGCCCAGCACATCCCACGCGTCCAGAAGGCGATGGAGAAGATGAACCTCAAACTCACCGAAGTCATTAGCAATATTCTGGGGGCGACTTGCACAGCGATTCCCGACGCGATTCTGGCTAGCGAGCGCGACCCGCATCAGCTTGCCAAGTTTCGAAACGATAAATGCAGGAACGACGAGGCAACCGTCGCTGTGGCGCTGCAGGGCAATTGGTGAGACGAGCGTCTGTTCTCACTTCGCCAGGTGATGGACTTGTTTCGCTACTATCACCAGAAGATCGTTGTGGTGAATGATTAACTCGATGCTTATTGTGGGAAGAAATCTTACGTGGTGACTAGCATTGACGGCACTTCGTTATCACAGGAACCGGATTCCTCGATGTCGCTGACGTTTTGCAGGGTTGTTTCGGCGATGCAGTTCAGTGCATCTTTGGTAAAGAAGGCTTGATGGCCAGTGACGATAACGTTGGGAAACGTGAGTAACCGGGACAGTGCATCATCCGGAATGACCTTGTTGGATAAGTCCTCGAAGAACACATCCGCTTCTTCTTCGTAGACGTCCAAACCAAGATGTCCAATTTTGCCGCTTTTCAATCCCGCGATGACAGCTTGCGTATCAATCACGGCGCCGCGACTCGTGTTGACAATCATCACGCCGTCTTTCATTTGGGCAATTGAGTCCCCGTTGATGAGGTGATGGGTTTCTGGCGTCAAGGGACAATGCAACGAGATGATGTCGGATTCGGCGAATAGCTGAGGTAATTCCACGAATTCAATGCCTGCGTTCCCGCCTTTGCTATCCGGGAATTTGTCATAGCCAATCAGCCGACAACCGAAGCCGGACATAATCTTGGCAAAAACGCTACCGATCTGGCCGGTGCCGATCACGCCGACCGTGCGGCCATGAAGGTCGAATCCAAGTAGACCGCTAAGCGCAAAGTTACCATCTCGAACTCGCGAGTAGGCGCGGTGGAGATTGCGGTTGAGCGTTAGGATTAATCCAACAGTGTGTTCGGCGACCGCATACGGCGAGTACGCCGGGACACGAACCACTTTGATGCCAAGTTGCGCAGCTTTCGCAAGGTCGACATTGTTGAAACCGGCGCAGCGCAATGCAATCACCTTCACACCGTGCTTCGCCAGTACCTCGAGAACCTTCGCGTTCAGTTGGTCGTTGACGAAGACACAGACGCCTTCAAAGCCCTTTGTTAATTCGACCGTTTCAGTCGTTAATCTTGGCTCCAGAAACGTCAGATTGTGGCGAAGCGTAGTATTCGCTGCAGTAAGAAATTGGCGGTCATATGGCTTTGTGCTAAAAACGACAATATTCATGGTTGCTTATTGGCTCATTCGGAGGAAGCGTGCGCAGCAGGTTTTCTAGGCATACTCTCAGTGTCCAACGATTGACAGCTGTCATGCCACGATCGTTCGTTCTTGTAGATCTTGAATTAGTTGTGTCAATTCAGTTCAATTCGATGTTTTCGCATGTACGAGTGGCACTCGATACAGCGAACGGTCATCGAGACGTAGCCGAGCGTCGCACGGTTAATGTCCTTCTCGGATGCGGCTTCTGCGATCAGGTCGGCCGCACGGCGAAAGTCCCGGCTTTGGCTCGCGTACTCCATCGTTTGAAGAACATTCCAACCACTTTCCAAGCTCAGTGATTTGAGTTCCCTGGCGTTTTTTACTACTGCGTCAAAATCCTCAACGGCCAATCCTTCCAAAATGGCTTTTGACTTCGTCAACTTCATCTTCATCACTGGCGTGACCGGGTGTGGCGGACTTTGCTCGACAGGATCAGCACTCATGATTCGCGTTCCAGCAATCGCAAAGGACGCTATCAGCAAGACCATCAACAAGATTTTCATCGATTGGAACTTTCTCTAGGGAATGGATGCGTGTTTACTTCGATTGATACGATTCACTTCACAGCAGCATGGGCACAAAACCGTCTGATTCCGTGTGCGGACAGAGCACTGAACGTTCTCCAATTACCGCACGCAAATCCTGGTCTCGCTCTGCGGCTTGCCAACGCAAATAGGAATGTCATGAATTGCTCTGTAAGGTCCCGGTTTGAGGTAACCGTTCACGGCCTTCGACCTTGAACGGTGGACTGCTCGTGATTTCAAGTGCGAAATTGCTATCGGGGGTTTCACCTGGAGCCGTTAAAATGGTGTCATCATGGATGAGACATCTGCCAACGACTGTAAGCATTGC
>JBGTAI010000036.1:0-13250 GCA_041749955.1 Pirellulaceae bacterium
ACGGGGAGACTAAATTTCCGAACATTGCCTTGCGAGTCCGCAGTCACGATACCGCGAGCTCCCTCAAGAAACGCCAGACCTGTCACTGGTGACGTTGAAGGCAATAAAACACTTTGCTGGATCTTTCCATTCTGCGGCGCCCACACGCGAACTTGGCCGGATGTATCACCAACCGCCAACCCGCCACCGCTCGCACTTTGAACCATTCGCGTCGGTACGCCGACGGTCTCCACATAATCGCGTCGCGAATCCTCAACGGGTAACCCATCGGCGAGACGCCAAAAAACGATCTTGCCACCCATCGTTTTCGAAAGCGCCGGGGTGGCTGAGCCGGCGAGTTTGACGGGCGCGACAGTTAAGCTCTTGCCTGCTGAATTGCCCGGCTTACTTGGACCCGGCTTACTTGAATCTTGATCACTGGAACGTTGATCACTGGAATTCGACTGCTCGATAGCGGCGAACAGGAACTTCCCCTCGCCATACGCCTGGATCCCGACAACCTGGTCGCCTCCCGCCGTGACACCGGGGATATCCGTCGACGCGACGGACCATAGTCTCACATCGCCCGCATCGTCTCCGGTGACATAATCACCCGCGTAACCGATCGGCGCGATCGCCGTCACGGGACGAGCATGGGCAAACTGGCCGGAGGAAGCGACCTGACCGCGACGTCGACGTCGTTCAAATGCATCCAATCCCGAAACTTCGTCCACCGAAAAAGTTTGAACGTTCCCGAGATTGTCGGCCGTGATCAGCCGCCGACCACCAGGATCCAAAGCGAACACGGTTGGCGAAAACTCTTGGCTACCCACCGTTCGAACCAGCTGTTTTTTCTGCATATCGAACAGCCCGATTCGAGACTCACCCCGGTCAAAGGCAAGTAACCGCCCGCCTTGATCCATAGCCATCGCCGACGGCGGATCGGCCGTCATAACGGGTACCGTCTCAACAACAGCAGCAACGGAATCAACTGCTGGAGCAGTGGCTTCCGGGGCTTGGGCAGGGGCTTGGACGGGGGCTTCAACAATAGCCGCAGGTTGCGGAACCGGGGTTGGATTAGCGGCTTCCGCCGCCGCTTGTTCTGCTGCCTCAGCCTCCGCTCGAGCGGTACGTTGCCTGGCTCGGGCCATCATCCGATCTTCAACGCTCTCGCCGCAGCCAGTCACGGACAGCAAAACCGCACAAATCGCAAAGAAACGTATCGGTAATGCAACGTGTGACAGCCGAAGCCCACGCAACAAACTCATATTCCCAACGAGAAACAGGGGTTGCCAGCGCACGATTGACGAAATCCGCATTCGAAATTTGTAAGTCATACCGAACAATTACTGTTGCCAATGGAGCGAAAAACGCAAGAACACCGAACCGCCAGATCCAAACGCCATCACAGGCGGCAGGCAGGCAAGGACACGCTGAGCAAACCTCATACTCTCACTCTCCCGTGGGAGAGTCGGCCTCTCAGGGCCGGAGAGGGCCGCTCCTCGCACGAAGCGTGGGACGGTAAAGCCGCTACTCGTCACTCTTCTAATTACTTGTTTGCAAAGTCCTGTCCGCAGTTCGAAGCCGTCCAAAATTGTCGCATAGTTCGGCCGATTGGTGCACCTAATTCACCCGAGAATACCCTGAGCGGTTTTCGTGAATTTTCAATGAAGACCGGGTCAGTCATAAGAAAAGTTTTTGATCCCGAAAGGAGCGATGAACACGCCACTAAAGAAGGTCGACGCGTGAAGCTCCGTACGACTGTCCCGGTAGCCAATGTTGTTCAATTGACTCGTCGTTAACGTCGTTGGTATCGGAAATCCAGGGTTGAGCAGCAGGTCGTCATTGAGATCAACGAAACCTCGTACCGACCCATCCGCAAAAAGTAGATTCAAAAGCATGCCGCCGCTACCTCGATGCACCGCAAACCATTCGCGGGTCGACTGCATGTACATTTCATTGCCACTGCTACCTGTGGGTGCAAGACAGCTCTGTGTACGGTCGCACCGCATTTGCGTCGTTAATCGCGAGTTGTTCGAACCGATTCGCTTGAACCGCTTTTCCGACAAGTGATAGAACGCTGGGCCTTCGAGGACGGACTCGCTAAGTAGAGTACCACTCTCGGCGAATAGACGAGTCTCGCTCGAATTACCGGCGAAATACCCGCCCGGCCCGTAGCCAAACGTCACTGGGCTGAGTGCTTCGTCGATATCGCCCGGTGCCGCGTCACCGACGAGAGCGATGATACTGGATGGGATATCCGATCGATTTACGTAGGCATCAGTCAACGGACCGAGAGTTTCTCGGCGCCCTTTCAAGCCTTGCTGAGCTGCTTGGCCGCCCGTTCGGATTTGATTGTCGGTGATGTCGAAAGTCACTCGTGGTGCAGTGTGATTCAAGAACCAAGACGTTGCGTAATTTGTGTTATACCCGCGTGCAATGAACGCCCGGCTGACCAAATCCAACCGCTCGCTCGTCAACTTTTTCGTTTTCGCGAACCCGTCACTCGCGGATCCGGGCCCCGCGATCCCGTTGTACTCAAGGACCCCAGCGACACCGTCGCGGTAACGGGACACAAGCGAACCGGTTAAATCGTTCAACCCATCGTTTGTCTTGATCCCATACACCTCCAGCAGTTTCTCGTTCACTCGAAGTGGATTGCTCGGGCAAACCAACGATTCGCCCGTGAGCGTTGAGCTATTGATTTGGTCCGCGACCCAACCGTACGTATCTAAACTGCCCTCGCGTTCGTAATCGAACATTCCGGTGGAATAAGCAGAGCCAGGAGATTTTTGCGAAAAAACATGCAAGCCAATGCCGATTTGGCGAAGATTATTGGTGCAGGCCGTCCATCGCGCGGCTTCACGCGCCTTCACCACCGCGGACAGCAACAGCGACGCCAAAATTGCGATAATGGCGATAACAACCAATAGCTCAACGATCGTGAACCCGGCCAGCGAGGGACGATAACGACGCGACAACGGCAAATCGACAGATGTGTTCGACATCATGGAACGACCTCAGACAGTGTGAGTGTTTCATCGCCTCGGATATCATCGCAAATCAATCGCGAACGTTCGAGTGATTCACAGAGAATTCACAATCGAAAAACACATGACCACGTCGAAGCAGCACCGCGTGATACGTTAGGCACACAAGGTAAGACCCTAGATTTCGTTAGGCTGCCATGTAGAGACGGAGACAACCGAGCGACGAAAGCAATCTCCAGCGGAAAAATTCAGAATTTGCCCCGGCTCAATCGCACCGTTTGAGTGGATTGCACGGGATGAACGAACAACAAATCGATCAACTCGTGCGTGAGCGTGGAGCGTTCGCTTTTGACCGGATGTTTAAGATGATGGAGCAAGTTCGCCGCCGGCTCGACCGTGCCTCTGGCGCGCTCGAAGCGGCTGACGTGCCTCATGCGATCATTGGTGGCAACGCCGTCGCGGTCCCGAACGCAAACCGAGCCAGTCGGTCCACGTCATTTGGGCTTGCCAAAGAGTGAAAGCTGACTACGTCAGCCCAGCGCCATCGCCCGATCAGCTCCGACTCTTGAAGGGCAAACGAGTCATCAATCTGGCCGAACTCGTCCGCATGAAACGGCTAAGCAATCGCCGCAAGGACCAAGTCCGTTTGTTAGACATGATCGGCGTCGGCTTGATCGACGCGACTTGGTCCGCGCTGTACGAGTCGCCCTAAACCACCGTCTTCAAGCCCTACTCGACGATCCCGACGGTTGAGTTCCCCAGCGTCCTTCCCCGTAGCTGGACTCGCAAGAGTTCAGTTGGATTGATGCCCCGTCGGAATTCTTGCGAATCCCGCTACGCTTAGTTCAGTCGAATCGGTGTACCTACGTAGCTGGACTCGCAAAGAGTTCAGTCGGATTATCGCACCCGATCCGCGACCCGTCGGAATTCTTGCGAATCCCGCTACGCTTAGCGAACCGAATTCTTGGGAATTCGGCTACGAGCGTCTTTTTTGGAAACCGTGTTTTGAAAGGTGAGAGTGGACTCGCCAATAGCGGTCCCAGTATCCAACTTCAAAGGGTTTGAGCTCGGGGTAACCAGGAACCAAACAGCCCGTACACTTGTAGTCGGCGTAACCGTCCGCAGGCACGAGTCCTTTTCGTTCGGGGTTCCACGCGATGTATTCCGCGACAGCTTCAAAGGCGCCTCGGTCTCGCTCTTCTTCGCGAAGTACATGATCGTAACCCTGCGATTGAAGACGCACGTTCAGCTTTTCTAGAACCGGATTCACTTGTTTGCGAAAGTGCCTCATAGCGATACGCTGATCACAGCCCTCGTCAATGCCAATCCAAAGCAGATGAATATGGTCGGGCATACAGCAGTAGATCGGACAACTGAACCCAAAACGAAACGCGGCATGGGTAAGAAGTTCTCGAAACTTGTAATAGAAAATCGGACGCAACCAACCGGTCTTTCGTTCATGGATCGTCAAGGACCAATGCACATAAGCTTGTCCGCGATAGTACTCTGGCGGAAGTCGCTTTAAATAGTCGCGTTCGGCGGAATCCATGATTTGAAAAAATTCAAGTAGCTGGACTCGCGAGAGTTCAGGGGATTGATTTGGAATACATCGGAATTCTTGGGAATCCCGCTAAGGGTAGCTGGACTCGCAAGAGTTCAGTTGGATTTGTGACCCGTCGGAATTCTTGCGAATCCCGCTACAACTTGAAACGCACTCGATCGCTTTCCCATTCGATCACCATCGCACGCACCAACATGCCAAACGATGCCAAGCACCGAGCGCGGGATTGGCGACCCGACGAACCATCCATCCGTTCAGATACGGCGAATCAATCGTTCCGCTCCAACGAAGCAGCATCTGACGATCACCAACCATGCGCGCCGACTGTGTCCGCCGACGTGCCACCCAGGCTTGCCCTAGAAAATTGGGATGCATGAACCCAGCCACCGCCCGCCATTTGGCACCCAGTAATCCTTGTGATGTTGCGTAAATCAGTTGCCCAACTTCCATCAACAATAACGCTGGCAACAAAACAATTATCGTCGGTAACTTATAATGCACCGCGATCAACCACCATCGATTGCGTTCCAAATATTCATAACTGCGAATCGTGGATGAAAACGTGTATTTGTGATAAACGATACTGGTAGCGCACAGGTGAGGCGGCTGCCCCGCCAAATGTAGCTGCCAACCCAACTCCGCATCCTCGAGGTACATGAAGAGGACGTTCGAGAACAAGCCGTGTGCTTGAATCCAATCGCCGCGAATCAACACTGCCGCCCCCGACGGATAACCAATCGGGCCCGATGCTGGTGCCAAATCACATAGCTCTCGATAGAATGTCGGCAAACCGAAACCCAAGAAATGCAACGCGTTCCCGGCCGTGTTGATGAGTTCCGTCTCCGGATGCAACTTCAATAGCGACTGTACCGCCCCAGCCGAATCATTTGCTTCCAGGTATCGCACCGCTTCAACAAGAAACTTGCGGTCAACGATCGTGTCTTGGTTGAGCAAGTAGACGTAGTCGATCTTAGTGAATCGTTTCTGCGCCTCACGCAGCGCTTGATTGTTTCCTTCGGCGAACCCGAGGTTCTCGTCAAGCTCAACAAGCGTAACGCCAGGGAACCGCTCTCGCACAAATTGCCCGGTCCCATCGGACGACGCATTGTCCAAAACGACATAATGAACATTTAAGCCAGAAGCATCTGCGGCCAATACACTGGACAAACAATCCTCGAGTAATTTGATTCCGTTGAACGCGACCACAAGGATTACGATTCTTACTTGCGATGCGGCGTTCAAGTTATCGTTGCTTTCGTCAAGATGTTTCCCTGAGAATTTGACAGAAGTAAATGAGTCAAAATTGAAGCCACACTGGGAAGAAGGTTGATGATTTCCCCGCACCGCGTTCATGGAGCGAGTCAAGAAGGGACTAGAGAAACAAGTCCTGAGCGATCGATTTCCAGCCGTAGCTGAATCGCCCGTAGCGCCCCGAGGCAGCTTCACGAACGAGTCGTGGCAGCGCTGGCAAACCCGAATCTCGAATCGCTACTCGCGACGCACAATGTAGGACTTTTTCGTCAGCCCATTTCCCTATCTGGGGATGAATCCAATCGTCGGTGAGATTCCTTACTCGATTACGAACATCCGTAAAGGCAAGCAGCTGTTTCGAAAAATAGCAATCGTCCATCTTTCTGGCTGTTTTGAACTGAGTCCACATCGATCGCATTTTGTCCCTTTCGCCAACTTGCTGGGATGCATGTTGGCGATAGTCCACAAGCGTGTCCTCAACGATCCCAATGCGGCTGACCGATGACAAGATAAGAGCGATCCAAGCATCATGAAGCAGGTGCTTTGAGAAAGGCACGAGCATGTCGAGATACGAACGACGGAATGCCATCGTGGCGCCGGTGACTAAATAGCGTCGCAATAGCAGCTCAAACGCGCGTGAAGTAACTAATTGAGAGCGTTCACGCTGTTCAAAACGCAAAGCCTTCCACAAGGTCTCATTCAAAGATTGAAGAGAAGCGTCGAGGAGATTGGCGTTAGAAAAGACCAAGCCAAGCTCGGGATCGCCTTCAAAGCGATCCATCATCCGGTCCAGCTTGGTCGGGTGCCACACATCATCTTGGTCGCACAGGAATACCACGTCACCCATGCAAAGTTGAACTGCTCGCTCGAAATTTGCAGTCACACCCAGATTGTTTGCATTGGAGTGAACGTGAATCGACAACTTGGATGTCTGAGCGAGCTCATGTGCGACCGCACTCGTGTCATCGCTGGAGCCATCGTCTACCAAAACCACCTCGTCCGGCAAGCGACTTTGATTGACAATGCTTTGCAGCTGCTCGGTAAGGTAGGTCGAGCCATTGTACGTGCAAACCGCGACTGAAACTTTCAAGACAATGACTCGGAAGCGAAAAGAAGTCGTTGATGCAGTCGAGACGAGTTCACCACAGTTTTCGCACGATCGGACGAATGAACAATCGATACATCGGATAGATCAGCAACATGAGCCCGGTCAGCACTCGACCACGATTGCCGACGATTAGATCCACAGCAAGTCTTTGATAGTACGCATTTGGCAAAGATGAGCGACCTTTGGCATCACAGATCGCTATCGCCGAGTTACACTTCACCCACCGCTCACTGGCGACTTGGTTGAAAAAAAGATAGTCGCTGATGGTCACACCGGCGCATACGAGATATGACCCATGTGTCTCATGCAGGGACTTGCGGTAAACCATTCCTTGATGATGAAAGCTTCGCTTAGCCAAGTCGGCGTGGACTCGCTCGCGAGCGTTATCGCGATCTAAAATCACATCGCCATAGACAACATCAACGTTGTCACTCGCAGCACACATCAGTTGCTCGAGGGAATCAGGGCTCAAGAAGCGATCCCCGGCGTTCATGAACAACACCCAGGGGTGTGTGGCCATCGCGATCCCCTTGTTCATCGCGTCGTAGATACCACGATCGGGTTCACTGATGACGATCGTCTTGCCATCGTGACAATCGATCTCGCTCGCAAACTGCGCCGTCCCATCATCAGACGCCCCATCGATGATCACGTGCTCTAGTAATTGAAGCGTTTGCTCGCGTATACTATCCAGCGTTAGCTGGAGCCCCGACGCATCATTGCGGACAACAGTGACGATCGTCACAGAAAGTTCTTTGGGCTTGTTGCTCACCGAGCAAGCTTTGCCTTGACGCGGTCGATCCAAGTCGCACGATTCCAATTCGCCAAATCACCAATGACCACGATGAAACCGTTTCCGATCTTGTCATCCCGGTCCTGAACCGCCTGAATAGGAAGCTCAAGAAACTCAATCAATTCGACGAAATCTTCCGTTCGCCAAACCGACCAGTGTTGATCCTTGAACGAATCTGATGTCTTGGGTTCCCGAAATCGTTGTGCCAATTCGCCGATGCGCGTCACCGCTCGGTGTCGGTCGAGTGTCCGGTCTTTGTGAGGCGCGATGATATAAACAAATCGTTTGGACACCCTCACCCATTCTAAAATCGCCGCGATGGGATTGTAGAAATGCTCGATTACGTGGGAAGCGATGACGAAGTCAGTCGAGGCATCAACCATCGGCAACGAGTCACCTGCGGCGATGATTTCCACCGGCATCACTTTTCCGCAAACCCGTCGCTGCTCCCACGCATAGATGCTGTCAACCTGTTGGTGATCGACGACATCCACGTTACGTGTGTCTAGTTCAAATGCGTTTGCCGCCGAACCGCCAATTTCCATTCCTTGAAGGTCCTTCAAGCACTCACTTGCAAGTCGCGAGCGGGGAAACTGACCGACGCCTTGTGGTAACATCGCGCCCATTCCAGCCAACCGAATAGCTCGACAAGCTGCACCGATAGGATCGTGAAGATAGGTGCGGAGACGTAAGAGAAGTTCAGTTTGATTCATCGATTGCTATCGAGTCCGTCGAAGAATGTGCAAAGTTCTCTACTCATCGGATTGTGTATTTGCATCGATACTCTCTCGAATCCCGCTACTTGCATTGAACATCGTGCTCATTCAGACCGAAGACGAACTAAACCCATGAAGGCCTCTGACAAACGACTTTGCCCGCGCCCATAAAACAATCGCGAAGCTCGATGGCAAGCGAAATCGATTAGGCAATATGATCGGCATCTTGCTGATCCAAATACTTCACTGGGCCGCCACCGATTTAGCAGCACTAGGTCAAACGATCTTTCTTCGTTACGTGGCACGTCATCTACCTAGCGTCACCTATAGTTCCGATAGGCAAAACCGGGCCAACTCTTACGGACGAATACCAAGTCCATTTGCCAGAATGCGCCGTCATGCTTTCGCCATAGCGGGTCGATTAGGTCAACACAGCGAAAGCCTTGTTGGTCAAGAATGCTACAAAGCTGCCAGAATGTCCAGGATCCTTCGGTCAAATGAAAGTTATAGGCCTCGATGATCAGCACACCGCATCGCTCCAAAGTCGAGCTGGCGCCTTGAATGATTTCTGGTTCAAAACCATGTGTATCGAGTTTCAGCAAGAATGGCGGCATCCACTGTCCTTGCTCAACTGCATAGTCAATCGTTGTAGACTCGACCGAAGGGATCCCATCCGCACTGGACGAGATTGCGCCTGCAAGCGGATCTTGTTCGGTGAAATTAAACTCGATCTTACCAACCCTGTCGGAGACGGCTTGGGGGCACACAATGACCGCAGGATTCGTACGGCCAAACGCTTCAAGACTCGCACGATGTACCGGATTGGGTTCGAACAGCACATACGTCGCGTTGGGAAATCCGTGGCGCATACAAACTTTGCTCCAACGTCCGTCGCTCGCTCCAACGTCCAGCACCGTGTTCACGGAAAAGTCGTTCGCATGCAACCAAAATAGGCAACGTTGGAGGGTTCCTCGGTCGCGGCGAAGTTCGACTCCAACGATCCGCAGACAGCGATTAACAACATCGATTATCGGCATGTACAGGCCTTGATTGGATAGCTGGCTTTTAGCGAGCGATGAGTCGACGCAGAGGTTTAACAAAACGTCGATAGAGCGGATAAAGAATCAACATCGCCGCAACGAGAGACCGGCTTTTACTACCCATGATGAGATCCGCCGCCAGTTTTTGATAGTAAGCGTGGGGTCGCGAAGATCGTCCGGTCGCATCGCAAATTGCGATCGGCGATTCGCACTTCACCCAACGCAGATGCAGCAAGCTGTTGAAGAAAAGGTAGTCGCTGATCGTTACGCCGGGTGCAACAATGTAGGCTGGATATCTTTTGTGTAACGACGTTCGGTACACGATTGACTGATGATGGAAACGCCGTCGCGTTAGGTCGCAACGGATGGTTTCCCTACGTCCGCAACGCTCGAGCACGACGTCTGAGTAAACAATGTCGGCATCCTCGACCGCCAATCGCATTGCCTCGGCCAAAGACTCTGGAGTGGCGAATTGATCGCCCGCGTTCATGAACACCACCCAGTCGCCTGTGGCAAGTCGAAGGCCTTTGTTCATCGCATCGTAGATTCCCAGGTTTGGTTCACTCAGGAATACGAATTGCCCCTCCTTGAAACCCGTAACGGCATAGCTTTCCGTCCCATCGGTGGACTGGCCATCGATGATCACAAACTGGAACTCCGAATAGGTCTGACAACGAACGCTGTCGACCGTCAATGACAAGCCTGGCAAGTCGTTGCGGACAACTGTGATGATGGAGACCTTGGCATTCATAACTCCCGGGGACACTTACAAGTTGTCCAGTTCCTTCATCAACTCACACGCCGCCAGCGTAAAACTTTCTTCATCAAACAAATCTTCGAATCTCTCTGCCTCTGGCGATTTACCGAAGGCCTGCATATCCGTCGAAGTCGCTAACGTTTCCAACCCTGCGAGAACCGATGATACGTGCGTCGAAGACACACAGACACCAAGCCGGAATCGCCGTACACGCGATCCGATGGTCCCGTAGTCCTGCGATAGCAGCGGGCGGCGCAACAGTGCACCCTTCGTTACAAAATTGCTACTGAGATAAAAGTTCCGGTAATTCACCCATAGGCAACTCGATGCCAACAGGGACCGGTTCAGATCCGCTTCGGTGGCGAACCGTTGGGGGCGGTACAGGAGACCATCAGTAATTAAATTCGCTTTTTCTGCCGTTTCCTTATCCAGACCTAACGCATGCGAATTCCTCGTCCAGCTCCCCGCCAAGACAAAAAAGTAACGCGATCGATCTGCGGCTTGGGCTGACTGAAGAAACAGTTCCACGTTTTTACGATGGTCAAGTGAGCCCGCCAGCATGACGACGAATCTTCCGGCAGCTCGGTCTGTAATTTCGTCGGCCAACTCGGTGTCCGCCCCGGCGGTCGACGTGTCGGTCACGTCGGGAAATAGTGCGAAGCGACACTCAGGAAACGATTGCTGCAACCCAGGCAAGGCAGCTTCGCATAGCACACCGACCGCCTTGAAGATATCGGCCCCAAGGAGCCAATCATCGCGCAGGGGCCCAAACCTCGTACTCCGCAACGGAGGTGGCGGCCCGACTTGCCAAGTCGGTGAAACGTGAAGTCCAAGGATCGGTCGCTGAATTGATCGCGAAACCCAGTGCCGTCGGATCAGCGGAGACAAATAATGCGAAACCGACAACAGGACGACGCCGTCAAGTCTACCTTTACGTTGTCTTTCAACATCTTCGACAAGCTTGCCAAGTTCACGCCAGCGTTTCACCCGCGACTCGCGAAATTCAAGCAATCCCCTGGGAGAGCTGTGCCACTGACTGTCGCGGAAATCGGTCGCGGCAACGTTTTGCTGCGTGGAGTCCGAGATCGCTGTTGCCAGTTCTCGCGCCTCCGGACAACAAAGATGAACGTTGTGGCCGAGTTCGATCAGCGACTGCGCTAACTTGGAAACATACAGACGCTCATGCCCTCCCGATCCACCGTCCACCACTGCGACTGAATATCCCATAGCAGCGATGACGCTCCCTAGACGCCGCTCGTCTGTGGGGCGTTACCTGTGCTAATCTCGCGGAACAGATTCAGGTATTGGGTCGCTTGCGTTTTCAACGAATACTTCGCGGTGATAAGTTCCCGGCAACGATCTCGCAAGCCACCTCGCGTCTCCAGGGCCGATGATATCGCACGCGATAATGACTCGACGTCTTCTGGTTCGGCACAGAAGCCCGTCTCACCGTCAATCACTAGATCGGGGATTCCACCGACGCGGAATCCAACGACAGGAGTGCCACACGCCAACGATTCCAGGATCGTGTTGGGCAGGTTGTCTTGCCGCGAGGGAATAACGAACACGTCAGCCGCCGCATAAGCCTGGGCAATACGGCGCTCCTCGCTGAGAAATCCGAGAACTCGCAACCTAACATGCTCAGGCAATCGCAATTCCTCCTCAGGCAATTGGCCTATAACCAGCAACGTCAACGGTTGCGTAGATTCAATTCTCGACAACGCAGCGATCAGCAAGTCGATACCCTTCCTGTAGTTGCCGAGATGACCCGCGACAAACAACAGCACTTGGGATTCCACTGGTACTCCTAACGCGTCACGCGCGTCCTGCTGGGGCAGCGGCACGAAAGCATTGGTATCGATGCCGTATGGAATTCGCACAGCGCGAAAATTCCCAAGTAGTTCGCTTGACGTAACACATTGTTGCAGCCAACGAGACGGCGTAACGATCGTCAATTGGTCCGGTCGCAGGGTCGAAAAAACAGCCTGCTTCGTGCAAAAGTTTTGGAATGACAAATCGCCATCGCGAGTAGAATTCAGTTCCGGGCAGCGGCCGCAACGGGAATGGTACCGCACACATGGCCCCGAATAGTGACAGCCGCCGGTGAAAGCATTCATGTCGTGTAGAGTCCAAACGACACGAGAGGACGGGCTGATCGAGGCAAAGAAGGTGGGTAAGTCGATCATCATACTGACCCAATGCAGGTTTATAATGTCTGCGGAACGCACCTCTTCTGGAAGCAACTTGCACGGTCCCGACGGCATGGAAAACATATCGCAATGCTTCCCCAACCGATATCGCATGACCGGGAGGCGGTTCACGAAGCTTTTGGCAGCGATAACCCCTCGTCCAACAACCGGCCAACGACTATCCATGCTCCTCACGCTCGGTAATACGGACTGTTTATCACGACAATACAGAGTAGACTTGCAACCAATCTCCAAAAGGCCAAGATGGAGGCGAAAAGTAGCCCTCGCTGCCCCACCGGCTAGGTCATGCGTACTGAGAAGTGCGATGTTCAAAAGAAAATTTTTCGAGGTTGTTGAAAGAGGATCATGTCAGCTACGGTTGCCAAACAGCAACTTGGAAAGAACACGGACCCATACAGCCAATTGTTGAATGCCAAAAAATGGTGTAACGCAGGTCAGGACCTACCTTTGACAATTTCTCAAATTTCACCGGCAGCGGCCGACAGGGCGATCGCCATGATAGTAGTTCGCGGCTTGTTGACGCCCTCATCTTGTCTCGATTTCCGACGGCCATCACCAGGATGGTACTCGCTGACGAACGCCGCACCGCTGATAGGTTTCGCTGTGCCGTCGTCAACGATGCCTGATCTTGATCCTATATTCTTCTCGCCAGGGCCGCGCAACCGCTGCTGATACCCCTCGTCTAACCGCCAGCGCAAGAAAAACGGTAACCGTTCACGGCCTTCGACCTTGAACGGTGGACTGCTCGTGATTTCAAGTGCGAAATTGCTATCGGGGGTTTCACCTGGAGCCGTTAAAATGGTGTCATCATGGATGAGACATCTGCCAACGACTGTAAGCATTGC
>JBGTAI010000037.1:0-6944 GCA_041749955.1 Pirellulaceae bacterium
GAAAGAATACTATCGGCCCGAGCTAAAAGGCGTATCTGAGTACGGTCACACGAAGCTTGGTCAAATCAAGACTCTCAAAGAGCGACACGATGATGTGCCGCTGAAGAATGTTGACTTCGATCACATCGAGGTCATGTACCGATATTGGCGTCAACGGCCCGCATCCCGCGCGAAGGCGACCGCGGGCAAGCCGATGTCAACCGATTCCGTTCGTCACTACCTCGGTGAACTGGAACGTTTCTTCAAATGGTTGCACCGATCAAGCGAGTTCGTGTGGAAGAAACCCGAGGGCTTCGAGGACCTTGAAAAGCGAGTTGACGTCAGCACCTCCGAGATCAAGGCAAGCATCCGCCAGGTTCCACTGTTTCAACTTGAAGAGCTTCGTATCCTCAACCGGCACGCCACGCCGATGGATCGGCTATATCTCATGCTCGCGCTAAACTGTGGGTTTGGCTCAAAGGAAATCTCGACATTGACCATCGGCGAATGCTACCTGAATCAGGGCCTGCCGCCGGATGAGCAGGAGCTTTTCCAATTCCCCACGACCGCCGAGCATTCGTTTGTGTCCTTGGTCCGAAACAAGACCACGATCGTGGGCAAGTACCTGCTCTTCAAGCAAACCGCTGAAATGTTGCGATGGGCAATGGTGCGTCGCCTCAGCCAACTGAATCCCGCCCCAGATCAACCGTTGATTATTAATGGCAAGGGAAAGCCGTTGGACAACCGCAGCAAGGCCGGTAACCCATCCCGGCAAATCCCCAACAGTTTCAAACGACTACAGGAGCGAGCGGCGTTTAATGGTGAACGGGTCAGTGCGCTGCCTTTCAAGTGCCTACGGAAGACCGCGGGTGACTTAATCCGTCGTGCTTCCGATGGCGAAGTGTCTGGCGTGTTCTTGCTCCACGGCAGTCCGGTTGCAAAAGACAAGTTAAGCGACGTTTACACCAACCGACCATTTGGCAAGGTCTACCGCGCGATTCAGCAAGTCGAGGACTATCTCCAGCCGGTATTCGCCGAGGCCCCGAAACCAACCGAAGAACAGCTACAAGCGTACACACCTCGCAACGTCATTGATGTCATTGCGGAGATGCACCAAGCGGGATCATCGGTCCGCGAAATTGAAGCAAAGGTCCCGCTCTCCCGCTCAACCATCCACCGTCACATCAGCAGGCTGGCAGGAGGAGAACATAGTTAACTTGTGGTGACGCCCAACCGCTCGGCCTTGCGTTTAACTGCACGACCGAGCAGCAAGTCTTTGAACCGTGACGTTCTTCTATACTTTCAACGCCATTGATTTCGCACTGGACGCATCGGCATAGTCATGAAAGTAGGACGGCATATCGCGAACACGAAGCTCTGGCGGCCACTCGCTCCAATCACCACCGTGTGCGTCTTTGAGCTCTAGCTCGACGCCCTTGTGAACTGGACGGCGTCCCATTTGCTTCATGAAGAACGCGACCCCCTGTTTCTCGCACAGGTCACGCAGCTGACTCGCCCATTCCAGGTGGAACGGCTTAACGTTCGCCTTGGCTCCGCTCTCGCCACCGACAATCACCCAATCGATGCCGGTCAAGTCGATGCGGTCAGCCACCGGCTCCCAGAGTGGTTCGATAGACAAGCCTCGAACCTGAGCGTCGACTGTTCTCAGAGCGTCGACACGGCTCAGGTTTCGGCTGGAGGTCACTGACGTCATGGCACAAACGTTTGATGGAAAGCCACCGATCAACTCCGCGAACTGTCCCATTATGTGTGGGCGTTTTGTTAGCCAAAGCCAAAGGTGCCGCTGTCCCTCTGCCGTTCGGAACGCCATCACTTCGTTGCCCAAGTAACCGAAATCCTGCTTGCTTGAAAAAGCGTCGCCCATGTCCGACACACAAATACCATTCGTGGCAACCCATCGAGCCATGGCTTGTTCAATCGACCGGTACCGCTCAGATCTTTCAGTCTCGATGCGGCGGCCAAGCGGCCGGGGAATTGAGTGAGCTGTTCAAACGTCGGAGCGTAACCTTTGTTGGGCTTGCGATTCGGCTCGGCGATGTTGAACCCACGATTAGCATGTAGTTGTGCGGCATAGCATGAAAGCTGGCGCTCGATGGCCGCGACTGCGAGTTTTCCGGCCTTGTTGCCGAACTGCTGGGCAACAGATGCCCAAAACTCATGACGCAGGTGGCGGACGTTGGTCGTGGTCAGCTCGTTTCGATGACCTACGCCTGGTTCCACGCCGGACTCGAGAAGCTTTTGCCAAGCAGCGGCAATGACCCGTGTCATGTGCTCAAAGGCGGTTCCCTCCTGCCAGCCGCGTGTACCTGCACTTAGCAGATCTTGATCAATCCCTCTGAGCACCTGCTCCGGCGAAGGTAAGAGCTCGCAACCGGCACATCCCATGATGGGATTGATCGTGCTGTCGCACCATTGAATTCCCGTTTTAACTGACATTGCTTGTTTCCAAAGAGTGTTCTTTACAAAGTAAGCTCGATGGCATGGCGAACGCCGATGCCCGGCTGAGACCCTCTTGGCCAGTTTTGGAATACCCGCGCCAGCGTCTTAGGCTGCGGTGCGACTGATTTCTTTGGCGTGCGTTGACTATCTGAACGGTTCGTTCATCGGAGCCTGGATCACGTCGAGTGGGTAACCCGACTTGGCAAAAAAATCAATCGAAGGGGTGTAAGGCACCTGCTGGCGCCGTGGACTAGACGAGGTTTTTTTGACGGGAACGCCGCTTTACGATTGCAGGCAGTTCACGAGACTCTCAAGGTCCACAATTTGAAGTATGCGCAAGGTTTTGGGCTGAAATCGTCCAGACTTGCGAAAAGGCGGCTGTTAGGCCGTGAGCCGTTAGCACTGGGTGCTGGCGGCTGGATGGTACGGCGATGTAACGTACGTTTCAAGCATTGCTGACTGAATTTATTGAAAATTCACAAAAGGGTTGAGTTGATGCGCAGTAATTGATTTCAACTGGTGAATCGACGGCGTCGTTAATGCCCCAGAGACGCAACAAAACGTGACAGCACTTGGTCCCCGCGCCCTTTTAACGGGTCTAACGATGGAGCTTGGGCAAGTGGCGAGCATCCAGATACGCGGCGATGCCTTGGTACAGCATCAGATCTCCCTGGGAATAGCTCCGAGCGGCCTTAATGATGGCGTGTAGTCCCACCGAGCGGCTTTCGGCATAGACATTCGATTTGGAGCGTCGTGTTGCTGCATCACCACGGGCGAAAGCGAGGTATAGGAGGTGCCGTTCGGTATTCTAGATGTCTTCGGGATCAGCTTGGTCGCAGATGGCGACGATGCGATCCGATAGTGGAATGATATCATCATCGCAGGCCATTACCGCGACGCTGCGGAACTCCAACCCCTTCGCCGCGTGCATTGCCACCGTCGCAATGGCGCCCAGCCCAGTGCCGGTCAGATCCGAAGACGTGTGGACTGCTTTGCGTGCTCGCGGGATTTGGTCTTGACCGCGGACGTTGATCGCGATCCCGCTACTGAACTAAACCTAGCCGTATTTTGCGGCATATTCCTTGATGGGACTGGCATAGCTGTCAGCGGTCGCCTTGGAGCGACTGCCTTTGCCAGTTTTGGCTATTTATCAGGGAGTTTGACGTGTCACACGTTGTGGAGATTCAAACGCAGGTTCGCGATCCAGTTTCGATCCGTTCGGCCTGTTCGCGGTTGAAGTTGGCTGAGCCACACTTTGGCGAGGCTCGGCTTTTTTCGGGGGCAAAGACCGGCTGGGTCGTTCAGCTCGAAAAGTGGCGGTACCCGGTGGTTTGCGATGTGAATACCGGGAAGGTCGAGTTTGACAACTACGAAGGCCACTGGGGCGATCGGGCTCGGCTCGATCAGTTCTTGCAGGCCTACGCGGTCGAGCGAGCCACGATCGAGGCACGTCGTAACGGTCACTCGGTGACCGAACAACCGCTTGCCGATGGTTCGATCAAGTTGACTATTAACGTTGGAGGTGCCACGTGAAGACGATTGAAGTCATCATCGCACCCGATGGGCAGAGCCGTGTGGAAACCAACGGCTTCGCTGGTAGCGATTGCCGCGAGGCGAGCCGCTTCCTTGAAAAGGCTCTGGGGCAATCGACCCATGAGCAGCTGAAACCCGAGTTTCATCAGGTTGCTACCAAGCAACAGCAGCGGGCCAGCGAGTAGTCGCTCGGCCTTTTCTTTTTTGTGGCTGCACTCTGCGGCCACGTTTCACCAAAAAAACCCAAGGAGACAACCATGTCGCTTTCGAAGCGGTTGGAGGAGTACGTACGCGCGTGCTTCTCTGGAATTTGGATCACGTCGCATGAGCATGTCGACGCGATTCAGGAAATTGGCCAACTGTGCCAGCGTGAGGGCTGGCGACTGGCTAATTGGAACATCGCGTCGGGTCTGCGATGCGGCGACCAGGGCGTCCAAACGGACGTCAACGATCCGCTGGCGGCGGTCCGCGCCGCTGCGGCACTATCCGATGGGAACGAAACCACGATCCTCGTTTTGGAGAACTTCCACCGGTTCCTGCAATCCGCGGAAATCGTTCAGGCGGTGGCTCATCAGGTCATCACCGGCAAGCAGTCGCGGTCGATCTTGGTCGTGCTGTCGCCGGTGGTGCAATTGCCGGTTGAGCTGGAAAAGTTGTTCGTCGTAATCGATCACGAGTTGCCGTCACGGGATCAGTTGCGTGAGATTGCTGCCGCCGTCGCCACGGAACCCGGCGAGTTGCCTGAAGGCGACCAATTCGATCGAGTGCTCGACGCTGCGACGGGTTTAACCCGCTTCGAGGCTGAGAACGCATTTGCACTGTCCTTGGTGCGTGACAACTGCCTCACTGCCGAGACACTGTGGCAACAAAAGTCGCAGATGCTTACCAAGGCCGGAACATTGCAACTGTACCGTGGTGATGCGGACTTCGGGGCTCTCGGTGGTTTGGCGTCATTGAAGGCGTTCACACGGCGTGCCCTGTTGCAATCGAACCGTGGCGACAAGCTCACACGCCCGCGTGGTGTGATGCTGTTGTCGCCGCCAGGATGTGGCAAGAGCGAGTTCTGCAAAGCACTCGGCAAGGAAGTGGGGCGTCCGGTGTTACAACTCGACGTCGGCAGCCTACTCGGTTCACTTGTGGGGCAAAGTGAAGAACGTACTCGCCAGGCATTGCAGATCGTTGATGCGATGGCGCCATGCGTGTTGATGATCGACGAGGTCGAGAAAGCCTTCGCTGGTGTGAGCGGTTCTGGATCAGGCGATAGCGGCGTATCGTCACGGATGTTCGGTACCGTGCTTAGCTGGCTCAATGACCATGAGTCGGACGTGTTCGTGGTTTGCACTAGCAACGATGCCTCAAGATTGCCGCCGGAGTTCAGTCGTAGCGAACGCTTTGACGGGACTTTCTTTGTGGATCTGCCTGGACGAGAGCAAAAGGACGCCATCTGGTCGATGTACCTCAACCTGTTCGAGCTCGACCCATCGCAGCGAAAGCCAGCCGACGAGGCTTGGACGGGTGCCGAGGTGCGGGCGTGTTGCCGCTTGGCAGCCTTGCTTGATGTCCCCATCGTGCAGGCCGCTACCAATGTCGTACCGGTTGCTGTGACAGCTGCGGAGTCGATCGAGGGCTTGCGTAAGTGGGCCTCAGGTCGTTGCCTCGACGCTGATCAGGCCGGAGTCTACCAGTACCGCACCAAAGGCCGTGCGCCGCGTCGGAGCGTTGCCCGAGGCGAGCCTTCCGAGAATTAGAGGTACATCAATGCTTTCGATTCACGAGGCAGCGACACTGCGGGCGGCACTGAGGTATTGGGCTGATGAGATCGCGGTGCATAACCCCAGTGTCGCGAGTCCGTACATGGATGATCCTGGCGTGGTGCCACTTGGTCTTGCGGAGATCGCCGGTTTGATCGAACGATTGGAGCGGGTGAATTTGCGGTATGTGTTGACTTCGACGGGGACGGACAGGGTTTTGTCCAATCGATTGCTCGCCGAGCAGGATATCACGCTTGCTTCACCTAGCAATCAGCCATTGACGGTGATTCCGCCTGCCATCCAGCCCGGCGACGCTACAAGCCCTTCATGAGTTGGCTGAGCGATACACCGAGAGTGCGATCCGCAATGTGATTTGTACCGTTAGCCCAGATTTCAGCTCTCAATTCAAACATCCACCAGCCCGTCGCAGTTAGTGCATCGGGCTTGTTTCATTTTATGACAAGGAGAAATTCAACATGCAACAGACTCTTGCTGATCCGCCTAAATCACAAAGTGACCACGGCGGTAAGCTTCGCACGACGATGGCCGCGATGCGGCTGTCTTTCACATGGTTCGGGACACGGAAGTCGTTGTCGTCCGAGCAGAAAGCCCAGGCGGCGGATACGTTCCACGCCGAGGGCAAATACATCAGCGCCGGTAAAAAATTGATCGATACCGGCGATGCCAGCTTCCGTGCCGTCACGTCGGTGCGAACGCAGGCAACCGCCTACTTCAAAGGCATGAGCCTGCCGTACCCGGAACCGGCGATCCGTTTGGTGCCGCAAGGATCACTGGACCAGATCGATGCACGGATGCAAACGTTTCGCGATGAGCTGGCCGAAGCAGTCGATAACCTCGATACACGCTTTGGAGAGCTCAAACATGAGGCCCGCGATCGATTAGGGGACTTGTACAACGATGGTGACTACCCCGACACGCTCCGCGGTTTGTTTGAATTGGCATGGGAATTCCCCAGTGTCGAGCCACCGGAGTACCTGAGACGGCTCAACCCGCAACTGTACGAGCAAGAGTGTGATCGCGTTAAAACACGGTTTGACGAAGCTGTGCAGTTGGCCGAAGCCGCCTTCATGGACGAGCTCAACAAGATGGTTGAGCACTTGGCCGAACGTTTGTCTGGGGGCGAGGATGGCAAACCCAAAGTCTTCCGTGATACCGCAATCGAAAACTTCTCCGAGTTCTTCGAGCGGTTCCAGCGGCTAA
>JBGTAI010000038.1:0-30749 GCA_041749955.1 Pirellulaceae bacterium
TGTATCACTTGGCGAACTAATATTCGCTCCACCATACGCATCACCACTGAAGCCATATGTACGTGCGCTGGCCCAGGCCGCATCGGTTGTCCCGTCGATAACAATTGCCGTAGTTGTGTATCCAGCCAGGGCGATCGACTGTGAGTTTGTCTGAGAACCGGAGGTCAAAACCAGATCCGAGGGGGCGGCATTGACTAAATCCGCCTGAGTTCGCGTTCCATCGGCGAATTGGAATTGCTCCACCCCCGTAACCATGTCCGTTCCATCAGGCGAAGCGCCACGGTTATCGACAAGCGTGTAGGTTGACGATCCGGAGTTAAAGGTGATCGTATAGTTCGACCAATTCCCGCTGAAGACTGCGGTATCGGAACCCGTTCCGCCGTCAATAGTGTCATTTCCAGCCCCACCAGTTAACAAATCATTACCCGCGCCACCGGTGATCGTATTTGAACTGCTATCACCTGTCAGCGTGTCGTTGAAGGCTGATCCGAGAATGTTCTCGAATCCTGAGATGACATCACCTGCGGCATCACCTCCCGACACTGCGTTCGTATTTAGGTTGACGGAAACTGCCGCAGACGACGATGCATAGCTAATTGTGTCGATCCCGGCTCCGCCATCTAACGTGTCCGCGCCCGCACCACCTTGCAACGTATCATTCCCATTGCCTCCGTTGATCGTGTCTTCTTCACTTGTCCCCGTGGCCGTGTCGTCTCCACTGGTGCCGGTATAGCTGCCCTCATAATCAGTAACGTTGATCGTAATCGCTTTGTCATAGGTAGCACCCGCACTATCAGTGACACGAGCAGTGACTTGGTGCGAGGTGGCCACTTCGAAATCAAACGTTGCACCCGCTTTGACGCGAATCTGATTGCCACCGAAGATCTCGAACAAATTGGTCGCACCGCCAACGAGTGAGTACGTGAACGATTCGGCCCCGTCAACGTCCGTGCCACTCAGAGTCGCAACAACCGGCTGTACGGTCCCAGGAAGATACGCCGTCCCAATCGTTCCACCGCTTGTCACTGTTTCTTGTACGGCCATCGAACCCGACGCAACGATGTCTGTTGGCGCGTCGTTGACAGCGCTCACCGTGATCGCCACGCTGCCGGTGACTTCGGCGTTGTTGCTCGCCAATGCCGCGATTTCGTCGGCGGACAGGGCTCGTGAGTAAACACGAGCGTCGTCGATCAGGCCATTGAAGAAGTCGCCTGTTCCGGCATTGGCGCCGATCCGAGTGTTGGTACTCGTAAAAAAGATCGCTTCGGTGTAGGAAGTCTGTGTGATCGCTACACCATCGAGATAGAGTGTCTGCGCGTCATTGGTGGCATCAACGGCGAAGGCGAGATGGTGCCAGTCACCGGTGAGACTGATCGGTGCTGATGTCGTTAGGTTCCACGTCGATCCGGCCGAACTGCGATAGCCTCCGGTGATGCTGCCATCGGTATTCAATCGAAGATAGACATTGTTGCCCAGCGTCAGGACAACCTGCTGCGAGCCTGAGACGCTGGGGTTCACCCAGGCACCCAATGTATATTGCTGAACTTGCGGAAACGCTGTTGTGGTTTCGACGTAGTCGCCACTTCCATCGAGGCTGAGCACTTCGCCCCGAGTTCCATCCACGACCGTGGTCGCATTGCCGACAAACGTTCCGTTCTGCGAAATACCGACGCTTTGGTCGACGGCGTTGCCGCCTTCAAATGTATAGTGTCCTTCCATGTCCGCACCCAGCGAGGTGGTCATGTTCAGCGTGACGCTGCCGTTGAAGTTGGCATTCGGCGTGAACGTCATGCCTTCCAGCGCCGCGTTGATATCGGACTCGGTCCCGTGAAACGTCATGAACGAGCCACCGTTGCTGCCGCCCAGGATCGACAGACCGGTGGTTTGCGACAGGTTCAACACGCCATCATTGACGCTGATGAAAACTTGCATCGGCGTGTTGGTTCCGGCCAGAGAATCGCTGACGGAGACCGCGTTGCCGTTTGCTACACTGAAGGTCAACACCGCGTCTTCATTGACCGACTGCGGACCGGGAACCGTTTGGTTAGCATCCAGTCCGTTGTCGACCGCGATCAACATCGCTTCGCTGTACGAATTGCCAGCCGCATCGGTGACCTGGACCGTGACGTTGTGCGACGTGGCCGTTTCGTAATCCAGCGAAGTCGGCGTGCCGATCCACTTGTGCATCAAGTGCGCGTGCAGGTCGACGACTTGGTCGGCTGCCAGCACCGTGTTGTTGTAGGAGAACTCGCCGATCAAGCCGGTGTAGAAAGCGCCTTCACCGTTAACCCCAATCTGGGTGTCATGGAATTTAATGTGATTCGAGTACGCACCGATATATGCAGCTCCGGACTGGCCGCCAATGTAGTCATCGTCGGCCACCACCGATCCTGCCAACTGCCCATTGACGTACAGTCGCAGGTCACGGGCGTCGCCATCAAAGACCAGTGTCGCGACATACGTCGTCTGTCCCGAGATATCATACGAGATCCAATCGCCTTCCCAATCACTGGCTCCCTCCGTGCTGTAAGCTCCGGCGTAAAGCTTGCCGCCGACGATGTACATGTTGATTCCGTCCGGCGTACGCCCTTGTTCGTAGAGCACTTGTCGCGTGCTGACATCGGCAGAGCCTTCAAAGACGATCGTGATCGCCCGTTCGGTCGCGAGCGTCGTCAACTGACCGGAGGTTGCGACCTCCAGAAAATCACTTCCATCAAACTGGATCGCGTCGAGTCCGTTGATGGCTCCCGTTGCCAGTGTCGGTTGTGCGGTACCGGTCGCCTGGAACAAGTTGTTCCCACCCGTTTTGTCGGTGACGCCGGAGATGACTCCACCGCTTGCGGTAATCGTGGCCGCGTCAGAGGCGTCATACCAAGCCAGGTGATTTGCATAAGCATCTGGCGTGGTCGGATCGGCCAGTCGAACTTCGCCGGTATTCGGGTCGACGGCAAACAGCGGCCCATTGCTGTCCTGGTTGGCGATCGCGAACGTGAAGTTGGAAAGAACTTCGCTGGCGTCCCATTCGATGACGTAGTACGAAACGATGGCCCCGGCATCGTTCCACGCGCCGGTATTGGCGTACAGCAACGCGAAGTCTTCAGCGGCAGTCGATGCACTGGGTTCGCCCGCGGACCAGTTCGACCATTGATTGGCCTGTTGAGTTCCCGCGGTACCGCCGATCCAGAACGTGGAGCCATTCTGGCTGCCGTCTTGCCATCTCCAGGTGCCTTCGCTGGTCGCGTCGGATGCACCCAGCCAAACGTTATCGCCTAAAGACTGAGCCAACGATTGAACGAGACTGTTCTCGTATTGCGAGCCAATGGTTACGAGTTGTCCGCCAACTCCGTTGACTGATGAACTCAGCGCAGCGGTTTGTGCGGCACTCCAGGTCACATAGCTACCCACCGCTCGATAAAACTTGCCCGTCGCCGCGTCATAGGAGAGCGTTGGATCGTTGTTCAAGATCGTCGTGACGGCGGCGGGGATTTCGATGACGCGGATGTCGCCGATAATCGGTCCCCAGTAAGAACCGCTGGTGTCCAGCGAAGCAAAATCGAGATTGGTCGAGTTGTCTGCAGCCGTGAAAGTGAACGAACGCGGTGCAAACTGCATGTTGCTTGTCGACCAGCCAGCAGGTTGAGTGATCGAAAAGTCTTGACTGCTGCCATCGGCGCTGACTCGCAGGTCTTTGACCGCATCGCCGCCACCCCAGTGACCGGAGAGTTCGAAGACAACTTGATATTGACGTCCCGCGACCGTGCTAAGTGTCTGATAGATTCCACCAGCACCGCTTCCATTTAGGTCGATGGTGCGGCCACCCAGCGGGGAGTTCTGGGTTTCCGTCCCGTGATAGCTGACGGTTCCAAACCGAACTGTCCAGTCCCCGATGGACTGTCCCGTCGAATAGTCGGCGTACGCACCCGGATTGGTGCCTTCCAGAAATTGTCAATCTCTCACGATATCGTTGCTAACATCCGGATCGCTCGGCACGACGAACCCGACGCTGGTGCCGCCGACCGCGTTTTCGCTGATGTGCAGATCCTCGACTGGCGTGCTGGCGATGAAGCCCGCGCCAGTGGCATGACCGATGCTGAGGTTGTTGCCGCTGACGACATCGACGACTTGGTTTGAACCGTTGAAACCGTCCATCTGCCAGTTGGCGACGAGGCCACTGGGCAAACTGCCGCTGTCGAATTTGTTTTGATAGTTCAGCGAGATCTCAGCTTCGCTGCGGACTTCGTTCCAGATGCGAATGTCGTAGAGTGTTCCCTCGAACAAATTAGTTGTATCGTAACCACCATCAATCGAGTCCTGCTCGTGCGCGAAAACGAGCGTTCCTCCCGACCGAATGGTCATGCCCGAGGTTGCTGCCGCGGTGCCGTAAGAGGTGAGTTCACCGTCGACATAAACGGCCCATGCACCCGTCGTGCTATCCCAACTGAATCCTAGTGCGTGGATTGATCCGTCTGCCAACTGGTGATAATCATAGCCTGTGGTGGAAAACGAAACGCCATTGACCATGGCAACGACATCTCCACCGGAGCCAATCGCGAGACGAAACGCATCGTCATTTGCTCCACTGTCACTCGGAGAGCGGTAGGACATCAAGACCGAAGTATTTGCATCGTCCGCGAGAGAAAACCGGAATTCGGTGGTAAACCCGCTTAGACCGCCAAGCACTGCGTTACCGTTGGACGTGATCAAATACGCATCGTTCCCGCCGTCAAGATTCAGCTCGATGCCGCTGGATAGATTCGTCGGCGCGTTGTTGGATTCGGCCAGGTCGCTCAGCGAAACGGTGAAGCCTTCGTCGTAGGTGCTTGTGCCGTCGCTGACTCGAACGGTCAACGAATGAGTCGCATTGGTTTCGTAATCCAGCAGCGAACCATCGGCGACGATGATCGTGCCCGTGCTGGTGTCGATCGTGAAAGCACCGGCGACGGTTTGCGACTGGATCGAGTAAGTCAACGCATTGGTCGCGTCCAGCACATCGTCTGCGTTCCATTCGATGATATAGTTCTGATTGAAGCCGCTGATCTGAGCGTCGTACCATCGTCCGTCTGTTGGATTAATGCGGGCAGCATCCTCGTTCCCTCCGAGGTCGTTGGGTTGGGTCGCATGCCAATTGGTGTATTTGCCGTCAACCCCAGATCCCGCGATTGCTCCTGACCAAAACTGATCTTGCTGTGAACCAGAAGAGTACCAACTCCACTCGCCTTCGACCGTTTGATCCGATGCACCGATCCAGGCATTGACATTCGGTGTCTTGATCATGTCCCAGACGATTGCATTTTCCGCGGCCGAGCGAATTGTGACCAGTTGCCCGTTTGCGCCGTTGAGCGTGGTGGACGATGCGGTCGAGTTGGCCGTTAACCAGTCAGCGGTGGAACTTGATAACTTGTAGAACTTGCCCGTCTCGGCGCTGTATCGCAACGATGAATCGGCAGCCAGCAGAGTCGCAATTCGTGCTTCACGGTCCAGGTCCGTTCCGTAAACAGATCCCACGATCGTGCCAGCTGACGAGTTCTCATTGACCGCGAGTGATAGCGTCGGGGTCGATGCGGTGAACGACGGTGTTGTCATCTGACGAACGGTTAAATCATTGCCGCTCACCGAGCCTGTAATGACGCCGCTCGTTGACAGATCATTCATGCGCCAGTTGGCGACCATGCCGCTTTCGTTGAACGGCAGGGTGCTGCGATAGTTGGCCGCGACTTCGCTGGCGGTTCGAACGTCGTTGAAAAATCGAACGTCGTACAGAGTGCCCTTGAACACGCCACCCGGAGTCACCTGCCACGTATCAGTTCCGGCATCCATATCCTGCCCGATGACCAGGTTGCCGCTTGACGCCAAAGATTGCCCGGTCGCTAGCCCCGTGCCAGATCCCAGCAGAGCACCGTCAAAATAGATCGCCCAGGCGCCGCTGGTCTGACTCCATGTCGCTGCGATTGAGTGTCGATTGCCGTCAAAGATGGCATCGACGTCCGCTGTCGTGATGGCAGCGACCTGTCCGTTGATCTGCAGAACGATCGATTCCGAGGCACCGGACTTACTCGCACCAAAGTACATCGCGTCGCCGTCGGTCGCGGTCGTGTACGATGTGAAGGAGTACTGTCGGCCGTCGACAATCGCTTCTGCCTGGAAGTCAAACTCCATCGAGAACTGGCTTAGTCCGCCAAGGATCGAACTGCCGTTGGCGGCTTCCAGATACGTGCTGTTTCCCGAACCGCTGTTGATGGTGACGCCACCGGTCGTTGTCGAAGTGGCGACAATGTCGGATGGAGCACTATTACCCGTGGAAGCAGTGGCGACGACAGCCTGCGAGAACTCGGACGTGTTCGACGAACGAGTAGTCGTGGCGGTGATCAGTTCTCCCGTAGTCACTGCGGCAGACAGCGCAACGTTCGTAAACGTTGCGTCACCGCTGGCATTCGTACCAACTGTTGTTGAACCCAGATAACGCCGCCCCTGACGTGTGGTGATGCTTCCCGTCGAAGGGGTTGCGTAAAAGTGAATCAGAACTCCGGCCGTGCTGGCCAGCGTGTTGAGCGTACCGCTGACTGTGACCGTAGAGCCGTTCGTGGTCGCCGTGGTCAGAACGGGAGTGTTCTGTAAAGTGTTTGCACCAGAGTCGGGGTCCAGATTGTCATTGGCCGTAACACCGGTCGCCCCGAGATCAATCCCAAGTCCTCGGTTGTTATAAATCGAATTGCCGATGATGCTGTTGCTGGAACCGGCGGTCGACGTCAAAGCTATTCCGCTTTGCCATGTCGCGCTGAGTCGACCGCTGTCAACAATCGTGTTGCCCTGACCGGCTGTTGTTCCACCAATCGTGGTGCTCGCCGCACCGTTTTCGAGGAGAATGCCATGCTCCCCGGAACCATGGATGACCGTTCCGGCCGCATTGATCCCAATCAAGTTGCCAAGAATCGACGTCCCTGTGGATGCTCCGTCGATTTCAATACCGGCGACTCGAGCGCCCATGATGACGTTGCCGAGACCTATTCCACCAATGACAGTGTTGTCGGCACCACCGCTGATGTAGATCCCATCGCCGCCATTGCCGAGTACGGTGACGCCATCGGCAGCCAGTCCGATCCAGTTGTTCTGAATGAAGTTGCCGTCGGTGGTTTCGCCGTCGATTTGGATACCGTCCTGATTGTTGCCCGCAATGATATTGCGCCGCGCGGTGCCTGCTCCGCCGATGAAGTTGCCGGTCGCTCCATTCTGGATGCGAACTCCGTCCAACGTGTTGCCTCGATCGAGCAAGCCGGACGCATCCGTTCCAATAAAATTGCCGTAGATCATCGTGCCTGTTGTACCGACGCCACTCACATTCAGCACAATGCCGTTGTCATTGCCGGAGATCGTATTCGCTTCGGCGGTATCGTTGCTTCCATCTGCGTTGGTGCCGATCAGCGTATTCGTCGCGCCGTCGACCAGAATTCCATGGCTGGTGTTACCAACAACGGTCGAGCCGTCGACGCCCAGGCCGATGTAGTTGCCTTGGATGACAGCTGAGCTCGATCCGTTGCCGACTAGAACTCCATAGCCCAAATTACCAGACACGACGTTGGCAACAAGGCTGTTGCCGGTGCCCGAACCCCAGAACGAGAACCCACCGTTGGTGTTACCCAGAGCAACAAGCCCCGTGGAATCGGTGCCGATGTAGTTGCCGGAAACCGTGTTGTTCTGCGAAGTCGCGCCCTGGATCTCGACGCCGTAGTGATTGTTGCCCGAGATCACGTTGCGTGCACCGGCAATCGTATTTCCAATCTGATTGCCGCTGGAACCATTCAGCATCACGATCCCGGATCGCGTTGAATTCGCCGTCGTACCGTTGATGTCGGCCGTGCCCGCTGCGTTGGTGCCGATGTAGTTACCATAAATAACGCTGTTGTCAGCGTTCGTCATGTAGATCCCCTGAGTCCCGTTTCCGGAGATCACATTGCGACTGGCCGTCGTGGTGCCGCCGATCAGGGTGCCGATCGAATCTGCAATGTAGATGCCTTGAAACGTGTTGGCCACAGCGGCAGTTCCGGCAGCATTCAAGCCGATGTAGTTGCCCAGCACCTGTGTGCTGTCGGCCGTTGTGTTGATTGCCAGACCTACGCCCGTGTTACCGGAGATTACGTTGCGATCATTCGCACCCGTACCACCAATGATGTTGTTGTCGCCTTGCCAGATATTGATACCGGTTCCATTGCCTGCTGCCGCTGTGCCTGCCGCGTTGGTGCCAACATAATTGCCGGCAATCGTGTTGCCGGAACTGGTGATATCAATGCCTGTGGTGAAGCCCTGCACGTTGAAGCCACGGATCGTGCTGCCATCGCTGCCTGTCCATAGCTTCAAACCGTAGGTACGTGTGTCCCCATCAACGATCGAAATCAGCGGCGCGCCGGAGTAGCCTGATTGCGTCGTCGCATCCAGAATCACTGGATTCAAAAACTCCTGCAGATCCGTGCCGCTCACCGTGATCGTCTGCGCTCCGGTACCAATATTGAAGAAGATGCGATCGGCTCCACCGGTTCCATTGGCGGAGTTGTTCGTCGCCAGAATCGCTTCTCGCAATGAGATCACTCCATCAGCACCCTTGTTATTGAGCAGCGCCGCAATGCTGGTCGTCGTACCGTCGGCAGTGTTGCTGGTCGTATTGACGGTCAACGTGCTGTAGTTGGTGGTCGTAAAGCGCTTTGTGTAGACGCCATACGAATCAACCTGGCCCGATTGCGCCCCATTTCCGCTCCATGCGATGACCGCCGAACTGCCGCTGAAGGCGACCGTCGCGTCTATCTGTTCGTTGGTTGTAGTCGTGTTGACGAGCACTTCTCCGCCGATACGAGTCCCTGCACTATCGAATTGCTGCGAGTAGATGCCGTTGCCACTTCCATCCTGGGAGGCACTGCTCCAGGCGACGATGAAATCGCCTGCCGCATTCATATCCACATGTGCCGAAGCTTGATTGCCTTGTGTATAGGTATTGACCCGGAATTCGCTACCCAGTGCCGTGCCAGACGAATTGAATCGTCGCGCCCACACGCCGTCACCGTTACCATCGGAGCTCGCCCAGGTGACCACAAAGTTACCCGCTGAATCCGAATCAACGGTACTGAATTGCTGGTTGCCGGCGGTTGTCTGATTCACCAGGAAGTTTGCGCCTTGAGCAACTCCTGATGCATTGTAACGCTGAGCGTAGATGCCATAGGTGCCCGCCGCGTCCTGATTGTTGCTCATCCAGGTAACGACATAGGAACCATCGTCGTTAACGGCAACATCAGGGTTATTTTGAATGTCTGCGGTGGTCGAATTAACTCGTGTGTTGGCCCCCTGAGCCACACCGCTGGCGTTGTAGCGTTGGAAGTAGATGTCACCACTATTCGCAGCATTCTGCCAGACGATGACATACGAGCCGTCTGAAGCAAAATCAACAGCATGGTAATCGTCAACGCCCGCTTGACTGCTGATAAGCGTCTCACCAGTTAGCGCGGTGCCATTGATATCGAACAATCGCATGTAGGATTCGTAGGTGCCTGAGCGATTGTCGCTCCACGTTACGACGATATTGCCATTGTCGGCCATCGCCACATTCGTCCAGTCTTGCTGGCTGGCGTTGGCCGCGTGAGCCAGAAATTCCGCCGTACGAACGGTTCCGTCGGCGTTGAACACTTTCACATAACTGTCGGCATTGCCGCCGCGAGCGTCCTCCCACGCGACCACATACTGTCCGCTGGCGTTCATCGACAGATTTCCCCCGCCGTAGGGCGTCGTTAGCTGATTGCCAGTCGTCGAACCATTAACCAGCGTTTCACCGCCTGCTGCGGTCAAGTCGAGAACGTTATCCCACGTCGCCTGGGTCAAGTATCCAAAAGCGACATCCGTCGTCACATCTCCGATGGTGTATTCTAGAACCCAGTCACCGCCGAGTGCTTCATAGCCTGTCGCGTCATCGCTGGCCGCGACGTCTGCACCACTGAGCATCGCGATGGCGTCGACGAGAGCGCGACCTTCGGCGGTGCTAGCAAGATCGCAACCGTAAATCAGAATGTCTGAATCGACGTCGAGCGACAAACCCCAGTTGGCTATGTCCGATGCGTAACCAGCACTGGACTGGAGCGTCAAATCGGTGTTACCGAGCTGGATTCCGTTCCCGTTACCGTGGCTGGCCAAGTGAATGGCGTCGACACCACTCAGCGTCGCTAGCGTTTCACTGATTTGCTCGATGCCGTCACGGTTGGCGGCAAGTTTCACGATGATCCATCGTGTCGAGCCATCATCGTCACCTCGCAGGTCGATGAGCAACTGGTCCGCATCGTCAACTCGTTCGTCGACGAAGAGGACTTCGAGCCGCGCCGCAGTTTCGCCGACGGCAAAGTCATCATTGGACGCTTCACCGCCAGGCAAAAGATTTGATGAGGCAAGCGGTGATGGTTGTTCCGATTGTGCGGCGTTATCGAGCGCTTGGCCTTGCGCATCATCGAGCTGGACGAGCAGCGCGTCGATGAGATCGGTGTCGACGGCTTGGTCAACGTCGAGACCCTCCATGCCTTCGCCGCTCAGCAAAACACGGTCTTCGAGTTGATAGAACTTGAAGGTTCGGGGTTTGGGATTGCTTGACACAATGAACTCAGCTGCTGGTGGATCGCGTTGTGCTGGGTGCGCATCTTCATCACAAAATGGGCGCCATCGGAAGTATAGGTCGGCGTTTTCGATTCGGTAAAACTGGAAGACCTTGCCGCGATTTCTGATTCCGCGAGTCGATTTGATTCGAGCGACGCACTTTCGTAACAACCGCGCCAACCTGAACCGCTAGGCGCGCCGATGAAGAGACGTGTGTCACCCTCAAAATGACTAACTGATTTTCTAGCTATGCGAATCGGATCGATCATCCCAGTAGCTGCCCGGTCATAAACTTGCTTGCCCCGTTCACTCATCACCCGCTTCAACGAGTGCCGATCGCGATTGCGATGTTGGCCTGTTTAGCGATTGCGCTGAGTGTGCCGGTTGTAGGGCGCGGTGATGAGTCAGTTGCACCCGTGCAAAATGTGGAAGCTCCGGTTGTTGCAACGCAAGTTGCGCCAGAGTTGGCGCCGCTGGAGTGGTGGCGTGATGAAGTTTCACAGTCAATTTTGACGCAGTCGCAATGGGTCGCATTTGACTTGCCGACGGTGCTGTTGGACACGCTCGAGCACAGTCCGTTGATTCAGAGTGTTTCGGCGACCACGAGCATTGCGATGGAGCGGTCGATCCAGCAGGATGCGGCGTTCGATCCGGCTTTGCTGTTCAAGACTCGGGCTGGTCGCACGAATGACCCGGTGGGAAATACGCTCACCACAGGTGGACCACCTCGACTCAATGAAACCACGCTGAACGGAAGTGCGGGGCTGACACAAAATGGACGCACGGGGCGTACGTTGGATTTGTCCCAGAGCCTTGGCTTGACGAATAGCAATAGCCAGTTCTTTACGCCACAAAACCAAGCGAACTCGCGGTTGAGTTTGAGTCTGACCCAGCCGCTTTATGCGGGGCGCGGGCAACTCTACAACGAGCGACTGCTGACTCAAGCACGTATCGACGGCAAGATCTCTTGGCAAGAGATGCGTCAAGCGGTTGAGGAGCGTGTCGCCGGTGTGATGACGGCGTATTGGCGGCTGTACGAAGCTCGGTGCCATCTCGCACAACAGAAATCGCTCATCGAACGCGGCAAGCACATTGAGCGAGTGGTCTTGGGGCGACAAAGTTATGACTCGGGGCCGATCGAATTGGCAAAAGTTCGGCAACGTGTGGCGCGTCGTGAAGACCGTGAGATCGAGCTTCTGGCAGAAGTGCTGACGGGCCAAAGTCGGATCGCTGCGCTGACGGGATCCACGTCGCTGCAATCGCAAGTTGGTTCGGACGGAAGTGGATTGGGTGGAATGGCGCACGGATTGGAGATGATCCCGATCTATATGCCGCATCCACCGGATATCGAGATTCCGCTGCGCGATGCCGTGCTCAGCGGAATCGAAAACCGCCCTGAAATCCGAGCCGCTGCTTCTGAACTGGAAGCCGCGGCTGTTGGCATTTCAGTGTCTCGCAATCAGTTGCTACCGCAAATTGACGCCGTGGTCGAAGCGTACTTGGCGGGACTGCGTGGTGATAACCGTATCGGCCAATCGTACATCGGCCAGTTTTCCGATAGCGGGCCCGGTTTCGCTGCGGGGCTGCAATACGAATTGCCAGCCGGTCGACGTTACGTGCGTTCGAAGTATCGCGAAGCCCAGTATCGATATCGCGAGAAATCGGAGGAGCTTCGTGAGGTGATTATTCAAACGCGTCAAGCGATCGAGGCTGCGTTGATTCAAGTCAATCGTGCCAGCGCGCAACGTCTCAGCAAACAACGGTTGCTTGAGACGGCAATCACGGAAGAGTCGATCCTTGCGCGACGTTGGCAATTGATGGCGGGCGAGTCCAGTGGAGCGGGGCTGGTGGTGGAAACGCTCTTGGATTCGCAACAGCGGCGGGCTGATGCGGAACGCGAATGGGTGACGTCGCATACGGAGTATCGCATTGCGCTGGTGCAACTCGAGCGTGCGATGGGAACACTGCTGATCCAAGAAGGGATCCAGCCTGAGCGGGATGCGTTTGACACCGAGATTCACTTTGTCGACACGACAACGAAACTCGATTGGATTAATTCTGCTGTGCCACCGGCGGGTGCTGGGTCATCAGATAATGCTGGGGCGCCGGCTAGTGCTCTCCCATCTTCGGAAATACTGAATTTGGAGGGAACGCCGATGTTTTTGGAATCGACATTGGATGTTGATGTGTCGGGGATCGAAGAGCTCGGCGACTTTGAGTCTGGCGTCTTCGAATCCGGTCTGATTGAATCTGGGGTCATCCAAGGCCCTGTGGAACCACCGAACTTGGGAGGGGCAAAATGATGTATCCATCAATCGCCAGCGGAATTCTGTTGATTCTCTGGACAACGACAAGCGTCGCGCAGGGGCCAGCCGCGTCGTACGACGGGTTCACGGAGCCTTGCTATACCGTGTTTGTGGCGGCGATTGAGATTGGCCGTCTGGAAGAGGTCGCGGTCAAGGTGGGCGATAAGGTCAACGAAGGGGATGTGATTGCACGGCTGGAGGACGCGTCCCAAGTCTCGTCGCTCAAGATCGCGAAATTCCAAGCAACGATGCGAGGAGAGCTCGAGGCCGCACGCGCCGAACGAGATCTGCAATTGGCGAAAGTGACGAACTTGCGGACGCTGAGCAGCGAATTGATGACGCGTCCGGACGAATTGTCGCGAGCGGAAACCGAGCTTCGAATCTCGGAGGCTCGATTCATGGCGGCCCAGGAGCAAGATCAATTTCGCCAGCTCGAAGTGGAACGCTATGAGTTGCAAGTGGAGCGACGGAAGATTCTTGCTCCGATGAGTGGCGTGATCGCGGAGGTGTTGCATCAAAAGGGCGAGTCCATCACTCCCGGGGATTCCGCCGTGGTGCGGTTGATCGTGCTGGATACGGTCTATGGAACGTTTAGTGTCCCAGTCGAAGAGGTGGATACGATCCAAGTGGGTTCGTCGACGGCGGTGTTCTTGCGAAGCAACGGGGAAACGGTTTTGGCAAAGGTCGACTCGTTAGCTCCCGAGATTGATGGCGAGAGTGGAACCGTTCGTGTGCGAGTGACTCTTCCGAATCCTGAGGGCAAGATTCGCGTCGGCGACCAATGCACGATGCGAGTTCTGGCGTCATCCCAAAGGGCCGCCACAAGCCCGCTGAAAGGACGCGTGAACCGATGAGCTCGCCTGGTGATCCATTCGGCACCGCTGATCCATTCGGCATTGCATCGTCAACGACGCCGTTCGACCCCAATGCGTTCTTTAATATGGGCGGGCCCGTGCCGGTTGCGCATTCCACGGTTGAATCGTCGCGGAATGATGAACCGTCAAGTCCAAGTGATGCGGACGATTCGAAAATCTGGAACCAGTTACTCGCGGCGGTAGCGCATGGGTTGAAACTCACGCAGTGGTTCGATCGGCTTTCGACGGCGAGAGACCGCGTCGCGGGTGTCGAAGCGATTGGTGCGGCTCTCGCCTCACATTTCGGGTCCCGCCCGATACGAATCGCTATCGGTGGGAGGCGACCGAAACGGATTCTCGATCATCGTTTGGGATGGTTGTCACGCGACAGTGATCTGTGGCGAGATACTGCGGCGCTATGGAATGCCTCAACGTTCGATGCCCAGTGGCAGACGACGCCGAAGACCGAAAGCACGATCGGATTCGCGGATGAAACACAATCTTCGCGGAGGATTCTCGTTTGGGTTGCGGCGCCGGAGATCAGTCCCACATTACTGGATTCGATTCGCCAGGCACTCGAGGTGATGGCGAGAATGGTGTCGCGTTTGTCCTCGCGCCGTCTTTCGGCGTGGACGGTGATGTTTGGCAAGCATCCGAAGTGGACGATCGGCGTGATGTCGGTGTTCTTCCTTGGTGGGGTCTGTTATCCCGTGCGGTATCCAGTGGACTGTACCGCGATCTTGGAACCTGTCGGTGAACGAATTGTCTCGGCGCCGTTCGACGCGGTTCTCTCGGATTGTCATGTTCGTCTCGGTGACCAAGTGCGATTGAACGAAGTGCTGGTTGAGTTGGATGGGCGTCCATTGCGGCTCGAACGCGAATCACTCCAGGCGGAATCGGACCAAGCCAAAAAAGAGCGAGAGATGTCGCTCGCGTCGCGTCGAATCGCAGATGCACAACAAGCGGAGCTGAAACAGAAACAACTCCAGCGGCGGATTCAGTTGCTTGACGATCGGCTTGCTCGATTGCAAGTGCGCAGCCCCATCGACGGGATCATTGTCAGTGGCGACTTGGAGCGATTCGTGGGCTCGCCACTGACGACGGGCCAAACGCTGATGGAGATCGCACCGCTGGATCGTCTTTCCATCGAAGTGGAGATCCCCGAGATGGAGATTCGTTATGTCAGCAAGGACGCGCCGATGCGAGTTCGGTTTGCGGCGGCGGGCGGACGTTCAATTCTTGCGAATTTGGCGAGTGTCTCGCCGGCGGCCGAAGTGCGTGATGACAACAACGTATTTGTGGGGCGAATGGATCTGGAGCACCCGGACGAAAATCTGCGTCCCGGCATGCGCGGTGACGCAACCCTGTATGGACCTCTGCGTCCGTTCGTATGGCGAGTCGGTCGCACGGCATGGGAACGAGTGTTGTGGTGGATCGGATATTGAACGAAGTAGTCAGTAGTCAGTAGTCAGTAGTCAGCAGTCAGCAGTCAGCAGTCAGAAAGAGTTTACGAGCGATGTCGATGGGGGCCGAGATGAACGATGCTAAACCTGCGGCGAGAGTTATTCTCGATCCGTGTGTTGAGTTCATCTCACGCGAAGTGGGAGGCGCGACGTTCTGCGTTGCGAAACATCCGCAAACCGGCAAGTTCTTTGAACTGGGGCCCGAAGAACATGCATTGATGCGGTTGCTAAGCGACGGTTGTGATGTGGCGCAAATGGAGGTCCAACTCGTTGAGCTTGGTGTTCATTGGACGCCCCAAGATATCGCTGGATTCATCGCGGTGCTCGTCAAAGAGCGACTGGCTTTTGTTGTGGAGGGCCCCGCGACTCCGCCACAGTCACAACCTTCTGCGACGCCGCCCGACTCGCCCACCCCGCCCGCAAACACACCGCCTAGCAAGCCGACATCACCGCTGGGGTTGAAGCATGCGTTGTCCTTGATGTCAGCTTCGATCAGCCAGCGGTTCGTGATCTTGCACGGTGACGCGATCACGACGCGGGTCGAGGGTTGGTGTGGTTGGTGCTTTGGCGGCTATGGAGTGTTGCTGTGGTGCATGTTGGTGGTCAGTGGCGTTGCGATCTCGGTGTCGTGCCGGTCGGAATTGATGGTGGAACTCGGGCGATTGTTTGACCCTGGGATGTGGTTTTTGCTGGCTGTTTTGTGGTGCATTTGCAAAGTATTCCATGAGTTCGGGCATGCTGTTTCCGCCAAACGACAGGGCGTTCGGATCGGCAACATGGGCGTCATGTTCTTTATGTTTGCTCCGCTTGCGTACGTGGACGTGACGGACGCTTGGCGATTACAAGGACGTTGGGCTCGCGCACGGATCGCTCTTGGCGGGATCTATGTCGAGCTTGCGATTGCCTCGCTTGCGATGTGGGGATATTGGACGCTCTCCGACGGGCTGCTGCGACATCTCTGTGCCCAAACGTTCGCGGTGGCTGGGCCAGCGAGCATTTTGGTGAACGCGAATCCGTTGTTGCGATTGGATGGTTACTACGTGTTGTCGGACCTGGCGAACATCGCAAATTTGCGAACGCACGGCCGTCGACAATTGGTCCAGTGGATCGAGCGGATTTTGTTCGGAATACCACGAACGCAAAGTATGCTCACCGGTTGGCGTTGTGCCGTTGCAACGCTCCATGCGCTTGCAAGTGTGCTGTTCCAAGTTGTTTGGATGGGTGGACTTGTTCTTGGCGTTGCGACGTGGGCCAAGGGAGTTGGCTTGGTGTTGGCGGTGTTCGCGGTGACGTTGTGGGTCGTCTTGCCCCTTGGACGTTGGTTGTGGAAGATTTGGTCGATCACTCCCTCCATCGGGCAACGTCGCCGGCTGGTTTCGTACGTGCTGCTTTTTGCCTCGCTCGGGCAATACATCGCTTCGGCGCCCTCGCCGCTTGGTCGTCGCGTGCCCGTGGTGGTTCGATACAGCGGTGAACAGATCGCGCGAGCTAGTTCCGACGCCTTTGTTGTTGCGGTACACGTTGTCCACGGGCAACAAGTCGAGGCCGGGATGGTGTTGGTGGAGCTGGACGAACCGGAGCTGAGAGAACAGCGAGATTCCAAGGCAGATGAGCTTGAAACGGCGGAATTGCGAGCGGTCCAATTTCGACGCCAAGGGGATATCGCGAGTGCACTTTTGGAGTCACAACGCGCCGAGGGATTGAAGCGTCAATTGGACGAGTTGAACGAGCAGGTGAAAGGATTGATGATTGTCGCGTCTCGAAGCGGCGTGGCGCTTTGTCCAAAGATCGATGCGATGTTGGGCTGCTTTGTGCGCCAAGGTGATGAGGTTTTGCGTGTGGCGGACCCTAAGAGCATGGAGCTTTTGATTTCTGTCGCCGAAAGTGATGCGGCGGCGTTTGAAAGCACGTGCGAGCAACACGAAAAAGTTTCCGTTCGGCTCCGAGGCGGTGTGTGGATCCATGCCCAGCCTGAATTTCTCTTTCCAAGAGCACAAACGACACTGCCGCATCCCGCGCTAGCGAGCACGGCCGGAGGCCCATTGGCCGTTGAAGCGTCACCCGACCAGCAAGGGCAAATGCAATTGATTCAGCCGCGTTTGGAATGCGTGACACACTTGGATCCTGTTGCGTGTGACGAAGTTTACAGCGGCCAAATCGGTTCGATGTCGATCGGCGATACACGCCCACTGCTGACGCGATTAGTCGAGCATTTGACGCCAGTCGGAAATTGATCGCGGCATCAGCCTAAACGCTTGGCGTAGATCCACCACTCCGTCACCAAGATCCCGAGCATCACGACGAGCAACCATCGCCAATACTCGTAACGCTGTTGAGCCACGGCGGTTGTGGCGGCGATCGTTTGATAGCCAATCGAGACTTCATCACTCGCCGCCAGCGTGCTTTCACGTCGATCAAATAAATTCACCGTGAACAAATCGGCCAACTTGTCACCCGCTTCCACGCGGTAATTCCCAAGCCGCTCCGTCGCCATGAACTCGGCTGACGAACCACTGTCCATCGTTACCGCCGTCGACTTCGCGTCGCCCTCACGCATGACCTCCAGCGAAGTTGCGGCGGTCTCCAATCGCAACCGAACGGTCTCGCCTGGTTGATACGACTGAGCCGCGCTGCCTTCGGCGGCACCAGCAAGAAACTTCAGCACGTTGAGCACAAACACAGGCCACGACCTTTCGGCGTACCAATTCGTATTGATTTGCAGCGTGCCATCATCCGCTTGCGACACCACTTCAAAACCCAGCACTAAATCTTGGTAACCGTCACGAGGCGCGATCGCGAGCACGGTGCCAACGTCCGCTCCCAACAGTTCCGATGTGCCGGCTGGCCCCGTCAAGGCACGTCCGCGATACACCAACAACTGGAGCATCTCGACGTATCGCATCAGCGGGTGTGTGCGGTCGGCATCAATCAACACGATCGGCTGAGCCTCACTCGCCCACTCCCAACCGACCGTCGGCAGCGACCCGATCGAAAACGTATTCGTCGCTGGCATCACCGGCGGCGAACATCGATCAAAGATCATCAAGTCGACTCCAGCGGATGTGGCTCGCGACTTGTACGCATCACTCTCCAGATAACTCGGTGGCACGATTTCGACTTCACAAATCTTGCCAGCCTTGAACGTCCCCAACGCCAACTCAAGCGGCTTGTTCCCACTCGTCGCGAGCAAGATCGTTACCGTGTGTGCCGGCGCGAGACCTGCGAAGGCTTCGTTATCGAGCTCGAGATCATCGTCAATGTCGAGCTTCATTGTCATGGTGACTGCCGCTTCATTCTCGAGCTTGAACGAGACGCCGGTTTGTTCGCCGGGCTCAAGATCCACCGCGGCCGCATCCGCGAACTGGCCGCCGATCGAAAGTGTCGCCGTCGCACCAGCCCGTGAGCTGCCGAAGTTCGAGATCGTCGCAAAGGTTTGTAACTCGCTCGGCCGATCTGGATTCCGCTCCGCTGAGAATGCTGTCACCGCCAAATTGTTCGGTGTCGTTGAGCCAATCGCGACGAATTGTGGTACCAGATTGTTGAGTTCCACTTCCGCAACACTCGGAAACCCACCATCGCTGTAAAGCATCAGTAGCGCTGGCTCGATTCGCTTGGGTTCCGCTGGCTCATCGTCCACCGTATCCGTCATCTCTTCGGATTCCACGTCCGACGCTGAGGCAGTACCCGAAAGACCATCCGCCGCTCGCAACGCGGACAATAAATCGGTGGTCCGATCAGTTACCTCGATACGATCCAGGGACTCGCGGAGACGTCGTCGATCGGTGGTGAAGGTTTGCATGACTTCGGATCGCGAATCGAACGCAATCAACATCGCCGATTCAGAGTCCTGCATCGCTTCGATCCGCTCCGCGATCAATCGTCGTGCCATCTCGAATCGACTCGCGTCGTCTTTCACATCGGTCGCCTGCATACTCGCGGAGCGATCGATCATGAAAACCAACCGTGATTGGCTCGTCGACTCACCACGAACGCCTGGACGAAGCAGCGCGAGCACCGCGAGTAAAACCGCAAGTAGCTGCAGCAACAACAGAACACTGCGCCGAAGCCGTTGCAGCAAACTGTTCACGTGCAAATCTTCGATCGTTCGCGACCAAAGATACGTGCTCGGCACCTCGACGACTTCGCGACGAAGCTTCAAGAAGTACATCAACAGAATCAGTGCGGGTACGGCACCCAGCACAGCCCATTGCCAAGCATTCAGAGTCGAAATCCAACTCACCGGACGACTCCCCGTTGACGCAAGTAACGCGTGACGATGGTCTCGATCGGCGTGTCCGTTTGGACTGGGATATACACGATGCTGCGACGGCTACAGAACGCTCGTGCCGACTCCATGAACGCACGCACGGTTTGCCGATAGCGATCCAAGACGTAACCGTTGAGCGTTACTTCCGCAGCATCACCGTCCTCGACGTCAATCAACTTGCGATCACCGCGAAGCGGCGGATCGATTTCCTCCGGCGACAAAATGTGAACGAGAAAGACATCCATGCGTCGTCCGATCAACATCCGAAGTGCCGCTTCATAACCTTGCTTATCAAGCAGGTCTGTGATCAGCACCACGACGCCAGTGCCAGCGTTCCGAATCGAAAAGTCTTTCACCGCTTCGAACAACGATTCGTTCCCGCCGCTTTCGACTGACTCGAGGTACTGCAGCATCTTCCACAACCCCGCGCGCCCTCGAAGCGTCGGCGCCGAACGTCCTGCCTTGCCGAGTGCGGCGACGGAGACTCGGTCGCTGTGACACAGCCCCACGTAGCCGATCGCCGCGGCGAGTTGCTTGGCGACGTGCAGCTTTGTCGGATCACCGAAGTTCATCGAGTCGCTGGCATCGAACAGCGAATAGATATGCAAGTCCTCTTCTTCTTGAAACAGCTTCAAGAAAAGCTGGTCCAACCGAGCGTACAAATTCCAATCGATCAGTCGCAGATCGTCGCCGGGTACGTAGCTGCGAAAGTCCGCGAATTCGACGCTTTGGCCCTTGCGCTGACTGCGACGTTCACCCTTCATCCGCCCTCGGAAAACTTTGCGCGACACCAGTTCCATTCGCTCCAATTGAGCGAGGAGTTCTGGGGAGAGCAGCGACGATGATCCTGTTGCGTTGGCCATGGATCCATAGTGTACCGAATCCGGCGACCTTGCGAGTCCCTCATCTATTCCGAAACGGGCACGTCATCCCAGGACACGAATCTCCAGGTAATCGTCGTTGGCGGGTGCAACTCAAGCGATCCGATCCCGACACTGGCGTGCTTGCCGTCGACTCGGTACGTCCAACCTTCCGTCTGGTTCGTCGCGACGCCATCGATACTCTGCACGAACGCCGTGATTCCGCTGCCTTTCATCTCGATTGGCAAGTCCTTGACGCCGCGCATCACGTCTTCGAGCGACGTCCCATCGGCAACATCGTTCACAAGGAACTCTTTCGTTTCGTCGCCGTTCACTACTTCGATCGTGACCGTGCCAGTCATCGCCGGCACCACCGCTCCCTGAGTCGGAGCGACTTTCTTTCCACAGCCACCAACGAACGCGATCACGAACACACTCAACAACACAAGTCGCACGGACATCAAATTCTTTCAAGTGAATGGGGTTGCCAAGTAACTACGAATCCTAAATCAAATCTCTTAGCGACGACATCGCCAGCGGCTCTTTGGTGGCGAAGGGTTCGCCGTAGGGGCGATTGATCATCTTGCCCCAGTACGCAGCTTCGTCGCGGACTCGATCCAAGAACGTTGGTGCCTCCGTTGGACGGCCTGTGATGAATTGGCTTTCGTACGCCGCGACCGACGCGAGCTTCGTTTGCCACTGGTCGCTGATGTCGACAATCCATGATGGCTGGATCGCGAGCCGCAAGTGAATGCAATAGTAATAGTAGACTCGCTCAGGATGATACGGCTCGCCGGGCATGTCGGTCTTACTCAGCTTGGACCAAAACCGTGCCGCTTCGATCATCTCGGTCGCGGCCACATGATCCGGATGAGCGTCTTGCCAGTACGGCGCAAAGATCCATCGAGGCCTCAGGACCCGGAAGAACGACGCGATCGTGCCACGTGCTTCGAGTGTGTGTTCCAGTTTACGATTGGGAAGGCCCGCATTGCCTCGCCAAGTCAGCCCGAGAGCAGCGGTCGCCTTGGCCGTCTCAGCCGCTCGGATCGAGTCGCTTCCATGCGGTGTCGGTTCGCCGCTGGTCAAATCCAACACACCGACTCGCATTCCCGCTTGGATCATGCGAGCGATCGTGCCGCCCATGCCGAGTTCCGCGTCATCAGGGTGCGGAGCCACCACAAGAAAGTCGAGTGGCGAGATGTTTTCGTTGGCAAGCTGTGCTGGATCGATCAACATGGAGTCGCTAGTTTGAGTTAATCATTGGCTGGACCTCGCGGTGTCCTGTACATTATCGCCGTTCAACTCCACCCAACAACCCGACGATGTTTTTGATGGATCTCAGCTCGCTACGGAAAGAGTACTCCGAGGAAATCCTCGATATCGACTCGACCCTCGAAGACCCGTACAAGCAATTTGAGCACTGGTTCGAACAAGCCATGAAGGCGGACTTGCTCGAACCGAACGCGATGACGCTGGCCACGGTCGACGACCAACATCGACCCGCCGCACGCACCGTCCTGTTGAAAATGTTCGATGCGAAGGGGTTTGTGTTCTTCACGAATTACAACAGCCGTAAAGCCAAGCACATCGGCGCGAACCCGAATGTGACGTTGCTGTTCCAGTGGCTGCCGCTGCAACGTCAAGTTTCGATCGACGGGACCGCCGAGAAAGTCTCCACCGCCGAATCGCTCAAGTACTTCATGGTCCGGCCGCGCGGCAGCCAACTCGGAGCGTGGATCTCACAGCAAAGCGAAGTCATCTCCAGTCGCTCGCTCCTGCTAGCGAAGCTTGATCAACTGAAACAAAAATTCGGTGACGGCGAGATCCCGCTACCAGATTTCTGGGGCGGCTATCGCATCACACCCCGACGCTTCGAGTTTTGGCAAGGCGGCGGTAACCGATTGCACGATCGGATCGAGTATCTGCCCAGTGAACCGGTCGACAAAAACAGCCTGTCATGGCATCGTCAACGACTCTCGCCCTAATCACCCTTTATATCTGAGTACCCACAATGTATCGCAGCATCACAACCCGATCTTTCGCAATGCTGTTGGTTGTCGTTGCGACCGCGTTGCATGCTTCAGCCGAACAGCCAAGCAAACTTCCGAACCTGGTCGTCTATATCTCCGATGACCTGGGACGGTTGGAGACGTCGGTCTATGGAAACGACGAAGTCAAGACACCGACGATGGACTCGCTGGCCGCTTCCGGCATGACGTTCAACAACGCGTATGTCGCATCGCCATCGTGCTGTCCCAATCGATTCTCTCTCCAGACTGGTTTGATGCCCGCGCGCCATGGCGCTCACCCGAACCACAGCCAGCCGAAACCTGGCACCAAGTTCTTGCTGCCGCAATTGCAATCGCTCGGCTATACCGTTTTGTCGTTCGGCAAAGTTGCTCACGGTCGCGGCAAAATGCCGGGCACTGACTTCAACTCGCCGATGCCAACCAACCTGTACCGAAACGTCACGGAGTACTTCGCAAAAGAGAATCCGACTGGCCCGATTTGCTTGCTCGTTGGCGATCGACGTCCGCATGTCTCGTGGACGCCGGAAATGCACTACGACCCGAATTCGTTGACCTTACCCAAGCACTTCATCGATACACTCGAAACTCGCGAGCACTGGTCACGCTATTTCACCGACATCACTGGCATGGACGCGGAGATGGGCCAAGTTCGCGAGTTCGTGCAAGAGCAACTCGGCCCCAACACGTTGTTTCTCTTCACCAGTGACCACGGTGGACAGTGGCCGCTCGGTAAATGGAACTTGTACGACTACGGCACCCGCGTGCCATTGATCGTCGCTTGGCCAGGCAAGATTGCTTCCGGTGTTCGCACGGATGCGATGGTCAGTTGGGTTGATATCGTACCGACGCTCATTGATATCGCTGGCGGAGAAGTGCCCAGCGACATTGATGGCAAATCCTTCGCGCCAGTGCTGCTCGGAAAGACTGAAACGCACCGCGATGAGATTTTCACGACCCACACGGGCGACGGAAAAATGAACGTATTTCCGATCCGCAGCATCCGACGCGGTAACTTCAAGTACATCGTCAACTTGCGGCCTGACGCGTACCACACGAACCACTCGGATCGTGACCGCAAAGACGGCGCCGGTGCTTACTGGGACTCGTGGGACCAAGCCGCCAAGACCGACACCGAGGCCGCTGCCAAGCTGCACGCTTATTACACGCGACCTGCCGAAGAACTCTTCGACATCGAATCGGACCCGCACGAGTCTCACAACCTCGCGTCCGATCCCGCGTATGCCAACGAGCTCGCTGACCTCAAACGACAATTGAGCGATTGGACAACGGCCCAAGGTGACGACCTCCAACCCCACCGCGATCCGTATCCGAATTCAGAGCCATTGCCCATCGTTAAGTAGCGTTAGGATCCAACGGAAAACAGGCGTCTCCTTTCGAAAGTACTCATCACGCTCCGTCGTGATGTTTAGTAGCAAAACAGGACAGTTGTTTTCGTTGGATCCTTCTTCGCACCGGAGCGCTTTCTGGGATCGTTGCCGTGGTCAGCAAGAAGTACGACTCGCTTCACCTGCGTTGGATGGGGGGGTGCTGCTACGCCTGTCCTGCTCCCGGCGGCAAAATCGAAGAAAATTTCAAGAAATTTTCTTTGTGCTCTGAAAGCAAGTAATCAATGCCTCTGTCGCATCGGTCGCTTCTCATTCAGTAAGCGTCTTTTCCAAAAACGACGGCTTTTTTTCTTTGCTATGAGTAGCTTTATGGCTGTGTCTGCGTCAGCGCGAAATTTCGGCTTTTATGGTTGCCTTCACCCAAAATCACGCAAGAGGGCGTGGGATGCATGTCCATCAAACTATCAGGAACCCAAAGTCATCCCTAAGGCGAGCAGCCAATTTTTTCAAGAATTCATTTTCTCGCAAAGCGATTGAATAGTTGTGCGGCATTTGTTAGCACGCAGAGTTGCGGACCAATCGCATGATAGAAAAATGCAGCGGCTCGAACCAGATGGAGTGAAGTAGCTCATTGAAAAGTAGTTTTTGTGTCGTGTGTGTCGTTCGCTAAGGCAAAAAGCATTTGACGTGGTTACGCGATTCAACGGCGCATTGCAATTAGCGTCAAAGCATCGACCATCGATGTTCGTAACCACGGCAGAGCTCAATTAATCGAGACTTCGCCCAACCCGCCGAGTTGACTAGTGAATGAAGTCTGGCTTTAGTTATAAGTCTCGATAAGCCGAAAGTTGTCTCGTGAGTGCAGCATCTGTTTGCGGCACAACGATTATTCTATTCCCCTAAGTTCTAGGAAGAAGTCTACGCCAATGATCCGAGCTCATTCATCACGCAGAGGATTCACGCTGGTGGAACTCCTCGTCGTTATCGCCATTATCGGAGTCCTTGTTGGACTTCTGTTGCCTGCCGTCCAGGCGGCACGCGAAGCTGCTCGCCGTATGAGCTGCAGCAACAATTTTAAGCAGATTGGACTAGGCCTCCACAACTACCACGCGGCCTATAACAAGTTGCCGCTGGCCGGTGCTGGAACTCAGCCCACGGTTGCGACAGATGCGTGGGTTGCCACGGCGACCGGAAACAATCTCCGTTTGAGTATGCTTGTCGGTACACTCCCCTTTATTGAGCAGCAATCGCTTTGGGAGCAAATTAGCAATCCGCTAGTGGCAGGTGCAACAACCTTCCCTGCGATGGGACCAACTCCGGAAAACATCAATTACAAACCTTGGACTACTGAGATCCCTGGGTTCCGCTGCCCCAGTGATCCAGGTACTGGCCTTCCTGCTTTGGGACGTTCGAACTACGTTGGTTGCTTTGGAGATTCTGCCGTTGTAACTTCAGTCGATGTGTATAACGTAGGCTCAGCAGCTACTTTTCCCTACGTCATCACGACTGGCAATTCGAACAATGCTCGTGCGGCTGCTCGTGGTGTATTTGCGCGTGGCCAACAGTTGGGATTCCGTGACATCCTCGATGGCACGGCGAACACGATCGCCATGGGTGAAATCGCCACGTATCTTGGCGATCGAGATATTCGAACGATCTCGACGATTGGCACCAACCAAGCACCTGTGACGGACATTCACCATAATCCGAGCTGGTGCCAAGACCAAACGGCCGGACCGAAAGCTTTCATCGACCCAGCTCGCCCGAGGTTCTGGCATCCAACCACTACCCTAGCGGGTGTCGGTCGCGGATTTCGCTGGGCGGAAGTCTCACCTTCCTTCGGTGTTTGTACCACGATCTTGCCGCCTAACCGGGAGTATTGCGGTCACGGAAGTGACACACGCCCAAATGTCACGCCAATGTCGAGTCAACACCAAGGTGGTGTTCACGTGCTAATGGCCGATGGTGCAGTTAAATTTGTTACAAACTCGATCGAGGCTGGTAATTCTCATGCTGCCCAGGTGTATATCGGCGGTACAGCCGCGTTGAATAATCTCCCCGGTTCGCAAAGTCCTTATGGACTTTGGGGAGCACTTGGCACTCGAGCTTCGGCTGAAGTTGTCCAGGGATTCTAAGCTCTTGCTATAAATGTTTCTCATAAAAAAACCTCAGGTCAAAGTGTTGGCCTGAGGTTTTTTTGTCGCGCCCAGTCGAAACTGTGCTGTTGTTTCATCCTGGCTGGGTTCTTAAAAACCGGTTTTTCACCGCAAGGGATCCCAGGCTCGTTTTTTAAGCAAGAACTTTGCTAGCTCCTCCCTAGATTGGTTCGCACAAAATACTAATTACTTAACCGCCTTCATGGCTTCCGTTTCAGCCTCTTCTTGAGCCTTAATCTGCGCTTCGTAATCGGCAACGGCTTGAGCATCCGCATCGCCAGCGACATCAACGTTGCTACCCGAACCACCACAACCAGCGACAAACATCACTAGCGACATCCACAGGATGTTAAACAAGACTTTCATTACATTTACTCTTGGGTGAAAACTGAGAATCTCAATATAATTCTCCAGAAGAATGTTGGTATAGCGGCGGTATTTCAACGGGGTAGTCTCGAATAATGGTACGATGCATTTTTTCGCTCCCAGAATGATTTGAAGTTCAAAGATCATGTTTCTTTTCTTACATAGGCCTTTCCATTTACCCGTCACAAGCGTTTGCGGTGTATGGGTCGTCTGCTTCGTTGTCCTGACGTTGGGCTGTTCGGGTAATTCGCAAACCGGGACAGTGCCAACCAACGCGTTACACGAAACACCCTCAAACGAACATTCGCCAAACGCTTCTTTAACGCAACATCCGGAGAAAATTCAGCCGGAACCAAGTACGGCCGAGAAGTTGGCATTCGTTGCGCGGTTGCGTACACAGGTCGAAGACTTCTGTGGTAATTGCCACATGACACCTCGGCCGGAAAGCGTTGACAAACAACGTTGGCCACGAGAAGTGCTACAAGGATTTGAATTCCATCGTGTGTCAGGTGTCCAACGCCCCAATGTGCCGTCCGTTGAGGACACCACTAATTTCTTTGTGTACCAAGCCCCCGAGACTCTGGAGATGCCACGCTCGATCGTCGGGAATCCTGTTGCTCGTGTAAATTTCCAAGGCAAACGGATCCGTAAGCCAGCGTCTAATTCGGCGATGGCGCAACCTCCATGCGTCAGCCAAATTAAGTGGATTGACCTAAGCGGCAACGGAACAAAATCGTTGGTCTACTGTGATCTTGGAACGGGAAGCCTCTATCAATTCCAGCCTTCGGTCGACGACGCGCCGCGATTGCTGGCGGTCCTTTATCAGCCAACTTCATTGGATCCCATCGACTTGGACAAGGATGGAAATCTCGATTTAGTTGTGGCCGACCTCGGTGAGTTTTTGGCGGCCGATAGTGAGCTTGGACGAGTGGTCTGGTTGCGAAAGCGATCCGATCGCGAGGGCTACGACGAAGTCACGTTGAAGGACGGACTGGGGCGAGTCGCTGACGTCAAATCGGCGGACTTTGATGGCGACGGCGATATCGACATCCTTGTGGCTGAATTTGGTTGGCGCACGTCTGGGCGAATCCTGCTTCTTGAGCAAACGAGTGTGGAAGACAATGGCTCGCCCAAGTTCGACATGCGAGTGCTCGACCCTCGCCATGGGACAATCGAAGTTTCGCTTGTTGATTTGAATGGAGATGGGTATCTCGATTTTGTTGCACTGATAAGCCAAGAGCACGAAATCGTCGAAGCGTTCATAAACGATGGCACGGGTCACTTTTCGATTGAAACACTTTACCGTGCGAATGATCCCATCTACGGCTCATCCCGCATCGAAATGGCCGACATGGATGGCGACGGCGACGTGGATGTCGTTTACGCAAATGGTGATTCGTTTGACAGTGGCTCCAAGCCCTATCATTCGGTGCAGTGGCTGGAGAACCAAGGATCGTTCCCTTTCGAGCATCACCACATCACGTACATGCCTGGTGTGTTGGCGATCAAGGCGGCTGATTTCGATGGTGACGGTGATCTCGACATCGTTGCTGGTGCATTGATGCCCAAGGCTGTTGAAGCGGAACTTGAGGCGGCTGGTGTTGAGTCATTGATTCTTCTTGAACAGACATCACCACGTGACTTTGCGCGAACGCAGATAGAGACTTCGGCTTACCAAAATGGTTCGATCGAAGTAGGTGACTTTGATGGCGACGGCCGCATCGATATCGCGGTAGGAAACTTCTTGCATTACCAGCCCCAGTTGCCAACCCGCCAAGACGTCACGATCTGGAGCAACCTAGGTACGCGGTAGCAAATTCGTTAGCGCCAATTTACCGAGAATTTGGGCAAAGCAGAAAGGTCGAGTTGGATTTCCTCATGGCCATCCTGTAATTGCCAGGGAGTATTCGCAGTCAACTGAGATTGGAGGTCTTGTCGAGCGGCGACGACATCGGCACTTGGATCCTCGGGTAGATTTGTTGCAATCGCCAGCCATGCTTCCGCTTCCCAAAGTCGGCCAAGGCTAACAAGTATCGACGAAATCTCTTTCGCTAGTGCACGTGAGATGCTGCGCGACTTTACGAATCGATCTTTGGTTCGCTTCAAATTGCGAAGGTCCTCAAGTCGATCGTCAATCGCCTTGATGGTGGATTCAGAAATCTGAAATTCAGCGAGAGATAGCTCGTCGAGTTCTTGACGCAGACCTTGCCATCCCTCAAGTTTCAGCGGATCCCGTTTCGTTGCTTCCCAGTATGCTCGCGACGCAGCGGCGTGGTCATCGCGATGATACGCCCATTTACCGATCGTTAACCAATAGCCGGCTTCGGATTCGTAGTCTCCTCGCAGTCGATCAGCCCAGGTCTCGAGTGCTTCAAATTGGCCAGCGTCAACGTATGCTTCGCCCAATAGAATCAACGCTTGGACATTTTCGGGATGGGCTCGGAGTATTTCCTCGAGCACAGTGATGGCGTCCCCATGGAGTCCTTTGCCTAGTGCAATCATGGCCTGGGGAATCAACGGTCGCTTATCGTTTGGATTGAGGCCAACAAGTGCGGCCCATGAGTCATCGTTTGATGCATTGCGACTGACGTTGCAGAGCGAAGCTAAAAGCTCGCTATCGAATTTGCGTTTCCGTACCAGATAAATCCCGTGCGGTAGCGCCTCGGATCGGTTTTCTAGACCCATCAGTAAATCATACGCCAACCGACGGGTTCCAAGCTGCTCGGGATTGGCGTTCAGCGCGTCGGTTAGAAAGTCTAATCCATCAAAAAGCCGACCAACGTGGAGCATCGCAACAAATGCCTGCTGGACACGCTCTTCGCGGCTATAGGATTCGAGTCGACACGCGGCCATCAGCAAATCGGCAGACTCATTGGGATGCTCGCTCTGGAACGCAACCCACGCGAGCTGGGCGAGGACATCGGGATCGTCTCCGTGTTCCTCTCGTACCGCATCGGTCAACAGCCACGCATCTCCCCATTGCCCAATTCCCACGGCCTCGTTGAATGCCGCTAACGGTTTCGCTGTCGTGGCATCTTTTTGCTGAGACGAAAATCGATCGCAGCCACTACCAAGCGTCAATATCGCAATGTGACTCAGACAAATGAGAAGGGAGGTGTTTCGCATAACGCAGTCTAGTAACGCCGGTCGATCTTGCGGAACAGTTAAACGAATGCTCTCCATGCTTCGACAGCTCGACCCACATTGTCAGCCTAGGAGTGAAGCATGTCAACGCAATCCACTTCCCAGAAAGTCTAGCGGCACGGCTAGAAAATGATCCTCCCACCACTTCCTGAAACCGGACGGACTGAAGGGGCGCCCGAAACCCAGGTCAACTGACGCTGCTAAATCGGCTGTGGTGGAGAAACGAGGATGTCGTTCATTTAAGAAATGCAAAAGCCATTCATTGAATTGCGTTTACAGCTCAATGCCGATTTGACGCCATGGGAACTACTCCAGCACAGTGTCTTGAACAGGCTCGGTTTCCAAAGCGTCATCAACGGCTGGCTCGCTCTCCGCCGCCGCTGGCTCATTTTTCGAAGCCGGCGCATTCTCGGACTTGATCTCAACTTCGGACCCAGGCTTGACTTCAGATTGCAGCGTGGTATCGGCCTCCGGGGTTGCTTCGACACTAGGCTCCGCTTCGGTCTCCGACTCTGCTTTGAGTTTCAGGATGATCTTGTCGTCTTCGATGGTGAGGGACTCGACTCGGCGCATCATCTTGGCGGTTTCGGGGTCCTTGTAGGCGTCTTTGGCCAAGTTTTGGCGCGACATGGAATCAATGACGTGCTGCGGGACTGGCTCGCCGTTCACTTCGGCACCAGTGAGTGTGACGATCAAGACTCCCTTGTGCATCGAGACGTCGAACGTGGCATACGCGTTGAAGAATCGGCCCTTGCCGCCTGGAAAGATGTCCGTCGGAAAACTTACGTCACCGCCGACTTGGCCATCTTCGATCTTGGCAAATACTTTTCCTTTCAGCTTTTCGTTGGACTGGATGAGCGCGTTGATGTCAGTCGCTGTGAGTACCAATTCCTCCGCCTCCTTGCCATCCTCTGCAACTGTTTTGAACGTTTCGAGTCGCTCTTCGAGTGCAGCAAGTTCCTCTGGCTCGTATTCGACGACCGGTAATTGCTTGGGTGCTTCGGCTGTGTACGTTTGCACCTGACTTGAGGCCCACATGTATCCGCCGACACCAATACCGATGCTTCCCATCGCACCGATGACAAACACTGCCAAACAGCCCCAAGCCCAGCAACCACAACCACTCTTCGCAGGCTGTTCCGATACTTGTGCATTGTACGGCTGGGCATCGAAATCAACTTGCGACATGTGTTTGCCTTATTGAGGAACGGTGGATTCTGGACTGAATACGTCATTCGCTCGTTTGCGGTCAACCTTGGCTTCCTCTCCGCGATTTGACGTAAAAGGTTTGCCACCAGAGCAAATCAGTTTTTCAGTCTGCGAAACGTAGGGTGCCGTGG
>JBGTAI010000039.1:0-4004 GCA_041749955.1 Pirellulaceae bacterium
ATTGGCTGGCTCAAGGAATGTCGCGCTGTCTTCTCGCGTTTCGAGAAGACAGCCATCAACTACGCTGGGATGGTCAAGATGGCGTGCATCCAACGCTACCTGAAAATCCTCGCTCCAACCGTTTAGGGACAGAGCCTAGAATCCAGCGTGTTGAAACCGAGCGACGCAGATGGCGTCCATTGCAGTTCGATCATGCCGGCCTGAAAAAACGCATGCCATTTATGGCGTTAAAACCGCTCCCCCAACTCCGAATGCACCAATTCGCCTCCGGCGTGTTGTGTCGCTGCGCAGCTTGGGTATTGCTTGCGGTCGTGCTTGTTGCAATCGTCGGTGTGCCGATGCCCGCGAGAACCAGGCAACTGGGCGAGGAGCCCTATCCGTGCCAGGGCTGTGCTTGCGGATGCTCTTCAGCGGCCCATTGCTGGGATCGTTGTTGCTGTCACAGCGACGTGGAAAAGCTTGCTTGGGCCAGTGAACACAACGTCATTCCCCCCGTGTTTTTGGTCGAACGCGTTGCAAAGCAGCAAGCCGCGTCGGTGGCTATTGCTGGCGTGACGAAAAGTTGCTGTGCCAGTCACAAGGCGAGCTGTTCGGCCAAGCAGACCGCGGTCGCGACGAGCGAGACTCAAGACGCCGACACAGTGGCTGGGATGACCATAGTGCGGCTCGAAGACGCCGCCCAATGTCGGGGAATGCAACTTGTGTGGACGTTGCTCTCGTCCATGGTGATCGGGCTGGCTCAGCCCAGAAATCTGCGACCTGAACCGCCGCTGATCGGCTGGTTACGTATCACGAGCGATCGTGCATCTTCTTTTGTGTCGGCGATCGATCCGCCAGTGCCCTGGTTCTCGGTAAGTCTCTCAACGTTCTGTTGAAGTCGATTTACCGCAGCGAGCTTTCTTAAACGCAGCAGTGATTCCGTTCATTGCTGCGCGCTCGCTTTCCATTGCACATTCACACACATCAATCTTTACCATGTTGAAACAAAACCATGTTTTGCTGCGCTATCGGTGCGCACACACGCCACCCAGTCCACTGCGTCGCGGATTTACGCTCGTCGAATTGCTCGTCGTGATCGCGATCATCGGCGTGCTGGTCGGATTACTCTTGCCGGCTGTCCAAGCCGCCCGCGAGGCCGCGAGACGAATGAGTTGCAGCAACAACTTTCGCCAGTTGGGGCTCGCAATGCACAATTACGAGTCGTCCTACAAGGTGCTTCCGCGTGCCGGTCAACTTGACGCGGACTTCTCCGTTCAAGCCAGAATTCTTCCGTACATCGAACAGTCTGGACTCTACGACGAGCTGAATTTCGATTTGCCCGCATTCTCGGGTAACTTCAGCGGCAAGATACCACATCCGAAACTCGCGTCGTCCTTCGCCAAACCTGTCCCGACATTTCTTTGTCCAAGCGATCCTGGTGCGAGTGTTACGTTCACAACGGTTGGTACACAATCTTTCTCTTTCGGTGGTCTGAACTACCTCGCAAGTTATGGAAGTGCTCGCGACCACCACTATGACTTTCAATGGGTGACAGACGGACCGTTTTGTGCCGTACGCGGGCTAAGCTTCAACCATATTCTCGACGGACTTTCCAATACCGTTCTGATGAGTGAAACCGTTCGCAGCGAAGGTCCTGACCAGACGCTCCCGGCAGGCACACTACCGGCGCGTCCTTATCGCATGACGCTTAACGGATCGTCCGGAGTCAGTTCGGCAGCTGGAACAACACAAGGGATGACGGCAACCGGAGCCCCCTGGGCCGCGTACGTCGACGCTAGCGGAAAGATCGCAAACGCTGACGTGACGTCCTTCTGGAACACGTTCACGGGATGGCGTGGCGGTTCGAGTCCCGCAATTCGTGGCCGCGGTATGTCTTGGGCGTTCACAGGCGCGATCAACTCCATGACCAATGGTTACCTGTCGCCGAACAGCCCCGTCCCAGACATCGTGACTCACTGGACCGGCTACTTTGCACCACGCAGCTATCACACCGGTGGCGCGATGCTACTTTTCGCGGACGGCTCGATTCACTTTTTGAGTGATAGCACCGATCTCCAACTGCATCGTGATCTGCATAGTTGCAACGGCCGCGAAGTCTTGGGAGCCTTTTGAGATGAACGATTCGACTAGCACACGCTCACGCCGCCAGTGGCCGGACTATCGCACGATCTGGCGATGGCATTTCTATGCTGGAGTGTTCACGATTCCGTTTGTGCTCATTCTCAGTGTCACGGGAACGATCTACTTGTTCAAGCCGCAAATCGAAGCGTGGGAAGAACAGTCGTTCGACGACTTGAGTGCAGCGGGAACGAGCGTTCCGCTAGTCGATCAAGTGAATGCCGCCGTCGCTGTTGTCGACGGCGGCGTTTTTGACGCTCTTGAGGTTCCCAAGCAAAGTGAAGCTGGGGTTCAATCTGCAAGTCGTGTTCTCGTTCGCAAGGGAAAGAATACAGTTCGTGTGTTTGTTGACCCCGTGAGTTGTTCGGTACTTGGTTCGATGGTTGACGATGAGCGGTTGACTAGTATCGCCAAGCACATTCATGGTGAGTTGTTGCTTGGGAAACGCGGATCGTACCTTGTTGAGCTCGCCGCAAGCTGGACCCTCGTGATGGTGCTCACAGGGATCGTGCTGTGGTGGCCAAAGGACCTTAATCGAATGGCTGGCGTGCTCTATCCTCGGTTAACAAGATCCGGCCGGGTTTTCTGGCGAGATCTACATAGTGTTGGTGGAATTTGGGTTTCGTTGCTTGTCGTGTTTCTGATTGTCACTGGTCTGCCATGGGCAACGTTCTGGGGCGATTACTTCAAGTCCGTTCGTAAGTTGACGGGAACGGCTGTTGTTAAACAAGATTGGGAAAGTGGCCATGAACATCATGACGCGACGATGACAAGTACGGAAAAACGTCCGAAGGCTGCGACATCTCCATTTCGTCGAACTGCCGTTGATCCCAGTACCTACAAGATCGCTGAGCTTGAGCGCGTCGCGCCGATTGCAATGACGCTCAGCCTCGCGCCGCCATGTTTGATCCGTCCGCCCGACGACGGCAGTTCAATCTGGAACATCGAGTCCGTCACAGGAAATCGCCCGCTTCGCAAAACCGTCCAGGTTGATGCGGTGTCGGGCGAGATTTTGAGTGAGTCGGGATACAATGATCGGCATTGGATCGATCAAGCGGTCGGTCAAGGCATTGCCCTCCATGAGGGACAGCGTTTCGGACTCGCGAATCAACTGCTTGCCTTGGTTGCAACTGGAGGCTTGGTGCTACTCAGTTTCTCTGGGCTCGTGCTCTGGTGGCGTCGGCGCACGGTGGGAACACTTGGAGCCCCCACAGCGAAAGACGTTTCAGAATCCGTCAGTCTGCAGCGTCGCGTTCTGCTCCTGGGGACTCTCGGATGTATCTCAGTGTTCTTGCCTTTGTTCGGTGTCTCGTTGGTGGCCGTGCTCACGCTCGAACGCTTGGTCATCCCACAATTCCCGTCGTTCCAACGTTGGCTCGGTTTGAAATACAAAGCAACCTGATGATTTCGATCGAGCGGTCGCTCCTATTCGCATCCGCTCCGATGACATTGGCTAAGATAACGTCGGCCAGCATTTGTCGACTTGCGTTTTTTCGGAGAGAAGTTCATGTGTCGCTCGAGTTTTTTCTGCTTCCTGCTACTTTCGTTTTCATTGCTAGACGCCGAGCCGCTTTTGGGCGCTGGCGATTCAGAGCAGACAAAGACGGTGCGAAAGCCGAATATTTTGTTTGCGTTCGCAGACGACTGGGGACGCTACGCGAGTGTGTATGCAGATCCAACGCATCCAAGTCCGAATGACATCATCAAGACTCCGAATTTTGACCGTGTCGCACATGAAGGCACGTTGTTGTTCGGCGACAATTAGTTCTCCCCTTTAGCGACAATTAGAATTCCCTGCTAAGAGTTCTTCGCAGTTGCCTCGGCGGAAGTGGATTTGCCATTGGCTTTCGCCTTCTCGACGCGGTAACTCGGCACGTTCAGTTCGA
>JBGTAI010000040.1:0-3333 GCA_041749955.1 Pirellulaceae bacterium
CGAACCGTAGCGGAATTTGGCAACGGCTCTGGAATCGCTTACTAGCGTCAAAGATGTGCTTGCCGCCAATAACTCAAGCAATTGATAAAAAAACCGCTCAAATCACATGAAATGCGACGTTACCAAGCCGACTGCACCCGACGGGGGCTGTGAGTTCTGGAAGTGCACCGGCGATGCACAGCAAATTGAAACTGACTAAGAAAGTTGTTTGGCGACTGTGCAGCCAATGGTCGAGAATGGTTGAGGATGCGTACCAGAGCAAAGCAATCGCGGGAATCATCAAGCCGATGTGCCAAGCTGCCGCTAAACCACTCGCGATCGCGGTACCGGACGACAGCCAAGTCAGCGAAAGGAAACAAATCGGCAAAAGCAACAACGTCAGCGTCTGGAGTACACGATACGTCGCGTTGAGTCGCAACCGTCTGCGGCTTAATTCTGCGGCCGCGAATATGGCTGTCGTGTACCCGAGGATGGTGAGGTACTTCAGCTCCGGCGACCAGTTTGGCCATGCTTTCGTGACGAGCATCAATGATGAGCCGAAAACGATCGACGCACCAACGACCAGGATCCACTTGATGTTTTTTTCTTGAAAGAAGCTACTCAAGAATGATTCGAGGAACGAAGGTTCCGCCGGAGCGTGCTGATCCAGCTGGCGAGGAGAGAGGGAATCGGTGGAATTCGATTCGGATTGTGCGAGAGACATGACCGTGTACCGTGCCGGGGTTGAGTGTCACCCCGGCGCTGCGTCCGGGTGACCAGCGGTGCGTCGGGGTGGCCAGCGGTCGCGTCGATCGCTCGACAAGCTGGCCTACCCTACGACAGAGCCCAACACGGTTCGGCTGTTACGGTCAAAAAAGCAGAATTTCTTCGGCAGCCCATGAGCTGGCCGATAAATCATTCACTCGGCAGCCACTGGACGGCATCGATGACAACGTATCCATCGGTGTCCTTGTTGGTGACGACGACCTGGGCCGGAACGTCTTTGGCAAAACGAAACACGCCTAACGAGACACTCAAATCGTCGATCGGAGGCGTTTTTCGCTGGTTCACCGACACGTGGGTGACGCCGTCGGCGTGATGAATTGCTACGGGAACATTCGAAGCTCGATTATTGTTTTGTGGAAACGCGAAGCGAACTTCGTAGCGTCCATCGCTCGGCAACGCAGCAGAAAACGTCGCTGTGTTATTGCCGTTTCGAATGTCGCTGTCATGAGCATAATCGTGTCCCACCCATTTCCCGGACGATGTGCTCAAGGTCCAACTGCCCACCAGCTCTGCTTGGATGTTATCGACCACGACTCCAGCCATCTGTTTCGGATCGACGCCGCGACCGTGCTCCTTGTACGCAGCGGCGGGTGTCGTGAGAACTTGGCCATCGGCGAGGAGTTTCTCTTCGAGCTTGTCATAGGGCACTTTTTGAACGGAGCATCCTAGATCAATCGACATCGCAGCAGCCGTCGCAGCGGAGTGGCCCAAGATCATGAACACGGGTTCCATTCGGATCGAGCCGAATGCGATGTGAGAGCTGCTCGGACACACCGGCACCAACAAGTTTTGACACTCGGCCTCTTTCGGCACGAGCGAATCATAGGCGATCGCGTAGGGACCTCGCGTCGAGTGAGCGATGTCGCCTTCGTTTTGGACGTAGCCCTCGGGCGTGATGTAACGTTGGACGTTGTGTGAGTCCATCGTGTAGGAGCCCATGCCAACACTATTGGGCGTTGGGATTTTCTTAACCAGATGGTTCTCCGTCATCACAAAATCGCTGACCATGCGTCGCGCTTCGCGGATGTAGAGCTGGTGCGGCCAATTGTTGTTATCAACGAACTCGTCCTTGGGCAAACCCCATTTGCGAATCGTGTCAGCAATTTCTGGTGGCACACGCGGGTCGCTCACGAGAAAGTACAGCCAACCGCGTTGATACGCTTCGTGCTCAGCAATGATTTCACGTCGACGTGCATAATCAGCTTCGGGGTAGTCGTAGTTGTAGCCGATGTTATCGGTGCTCATCGGTCCGTGATTGTTCGTGTCCGTCTTTCGATTCGGGATCGGGTCAAACTTTTCGAACACGTTCATCCAACCGGCGGCAAAGACTCGTGCCATCAGTTCATACTGTTTCGGGTCATAACCATCTGGCTTTGCGAACGGAATGCGGTTTTCGGGGTGATCCGTCAAGCACATGCGGAAACAGTACGCTTGAATCTTCCTGTCTGCGGTACCGAACTCGCCCGGCGGATCGGGGCTGACGCGAGCAATCACACCGCTGGATGAATCCCCGGGAACGACATACGGATCGACACGTCGTTTGAGTACGTCAAAGTGGTGTGAGTGATGAAGCACACCGACTTGAACGCCGTTGAATGTCTCGCCGTAGGTAGCGTTGGACTCGCGACCGACGTGATAGCTGACGCCAGCAGCCGCCATGAGATCGCCTTCGTACGTTGCGTCGATGAAGACTTTTCCGACATAGGTCGAACCATCGAGCGTGGTGATACTTTTGATTTTGTTATCGACGACTTGAACACCGTTTTCACGATCAAGCCATCGATCGCGATCAACACGAATACCTTCTTCTTGGAGCCAAGTTTCGTAGACTTTCTCCGCCACATGCGGCTCAAAGATCCACATCGTTCGCTGTTCACCGTCGATGGCCACCGTGCCCTGGCCTTTGTTGCCGTAGTCACTAGGGGACTGCCATCGCCAAGCGTCTTTGTCTTGATATTGCTGCCAGACACGATGGTAAAATTCTCGCGACAGACCACCGATCACGGCCTTGTCACCGGAATCCGTCCAGCCAAGTCCGCCGCTGGTGAGACCACCGAGATGCTTATCTGGCGAAACGACGATGACCGATTTACCCATCCGCTTGGCAGCAATCGCACTGGTCATCGCCGCGGATGTGCCACCATAGATCACAATGTCAAAGTCTTCAGATTGCGAGGCAACTACAGAATTCGTCGGATTTAACGCCGCGATCCAGGCAATCGCCAGAACGAGCATTGAGTGGGCATACAATCGATACATTGAGAAACCTGGCCGATACATGGAGAAACCTGGCAAGAGTTGGAGTGAGGGATCGCGAGCCGGGGGGGATGGCGAGACAAGCAAAAGTCGGTCCTGCGGGATTGATGGTGGCAGTACGCGTTACCACTTTCAGTCGAAGAACAGCTTAATTGATTTGGATCCAAGTGCGGGCTAGTGCGTCATCCAGTCTTAATTTGGGGGTAGAGACGCTTTAGCTTTGTGCGAGCGTCGTCGATCTTGAATTGCCAGTCGACGCCGCGTTGCTTTTCGTTGGTGCGTTTGGCCCACGCAGCGATTTCACTTTGCAAT
>JBGTAI010000041.1:0-53234 GCA_041749955.1 Pirellulaceae bacterium
AAAGATGAAACGAATCGTCACTGGTTTGTCGCTCCTAGCGGCCACGGCGATACTCGCCACCGGATGTGTGCCGGTTCGCCACAATCTGCCGCCCGAGCAGCGGCTGATGGAACCTGGTCCCGGCGTCGGAGGCCCTGGCCCCGGCGTTCTCGGACCACCACCCATGGCTCCCGGAATGATGGGAGGCATGATGGGCGGACCTGATATGTCGTCAATGGATGGCGGCAATGTCATGCCAGCTGGCTTTGCTAGCTGTGGTCCAGGTTGTCCAAGTTGTGGCGGCTCAGGCGGATGCATGTCCAACGCCTCGAACATTCCACCAGGCGGTGGCGTGTTGATGGGAGCGGACGCAGGCATGTTATCCGGCCCACCGCCAACTGTCCAAGTCACCTTTGGACGTCCCGATGGCATGTACATTAAATACGACGCCACCGGAAACGGCCTGTTTGATAGCGAGCCACTGGTTGTCCCAGCTCGCCAGAACTTCCCACAAGGTGGTTTGTATCGAATCAAGTTAACCAACATCTCCGGTCGTGAAGGCGTCGAGTTGTACCCGACGGTCGAACTCGCTTACGCTAATCCACGCACGGGTGCCTACCTAGCTCACAACTCGGTCCCGATTCAGTTCACGGAAGAGGACTTCGACCAAGTGTTGACGGGCAACTTTGTCACCAAGGTCATTTACCTTCCAGATCCAGACTTCCAAGGTCCTGCATTGGCTGGTATCGACACGCTTGTTAGCACACGACTCGATCCAGGTATCGACCCGATCGTTGAAGCGGACCGTCGTGGTTCGATCCTCGCGATCATTCGCCTAGGCGATAAAGATATTGAGATGTCGGGTGTTGGAATGGAAGGCGGCATGTACGCTCCACCAATCGCTGGTTTGCCAGCTCCATTCGCCTCAGCAATGACCGAAGGTTGCGGCGGACCTGGAAGCATGGGCGGACCTGGTGCAGGCTGCTCAACGATGCCACCGAGCTTGCCAGGAATGGTTGCTGGTGTTACCGCTCCGCAATACGGCATGCCGATGAGTGGTACGCCAATCGGATTGCCTGGACCGCCACACATTCCATTGGGTCACCCAGCTTCACTGCAAAAGCATGTCATCCGCAATCACACGCCGATGCACATTCCTGAACCAGTCAAAGCAGTTAAAGTCGGTGTTCGCATGCAGCCTGGATACAGCTATCCGAATCCTGTCAGCCGCATTCACATCACCGAACAGAACATCAACCCTGGTGTTCCAAACGGCCGCCCGCTGTACCAACACGGAAGCCAAGACGTCGATCCGAACTGTCTGCCGTAAAGCGACCGTTCACCGAGTAAGTGTCAACCGAGTCGGCCACGGCTCGTGTTGACTTTGGGGCGGGGCATTAAACGCGGTGTGGCTCAATTGAACCGCACCGCGTTTCTTTCGCATTGAAGAGACAAAAAATGTTGCGATTGATCAAGACGATCCGTGAGATCAGCATGCCTAAACAAACACTTCATGTGAGCGCCACTCGAGCAATCGCATTGGGCATGCTCTTGGTTCATTGCACATCCGTCATCGCCGCTGGACCGGACGATTATCTCGGAAACCAAGGGCATCATCCACTCTTCACAGGCGATGCACCTCCGGGAGTCCTCGGTACCGCTCGAGCGATGGGACGCGGTCCCGTTCAAGGCTACTTTCAACCTGTTGCATTCTCAGGTCCGCAAGGCACCAAGTTTGCCTTGCCGCAAAACGGTGTCTTTGCCGCAGCCGAAACGCGACTCATGTCGGGTCTATTGATTGGGGCCGTGTACCGTTTCCAAATCATCGGTATCCCGGGGGCTGAAGGGGCTGAGCTGTATCCGACCGTTGAGCTGCTTGACCGCACGTATCCACCAGCCGGATTGGCAACACGCTTTCCAATTCCGATCAACTTGGACGAGGAAGACCTCGAAGCGGCGCTCGAAGGCCAAATGGTGACGCGAGTGATCTATCTCGAAGATCCACAAACAGCGTTACCGCTTCCCGAGACGCCAACGACCTCACGAGCAATCGAGATCTCACAGTTTCAAGATCCGCTGGAAGTCGCCGATCGGTTCGGCCGTCCAGTCGCGATTGTTCGCATTGGTTCGCTGTTGCCACCCGCAACGCCCGAGCTGATGCCACAATTCTACTTCGGCTACCCCGCTTGGGCACCGATTTATCAGCCTGAGCCCGCCTACGCTTCTGGACAAATGCCCCAGCCATGAGTCGCAACGCCCAGCCAACATTCTGCAAACCGACCACACGACGAAAGCTCGCGACACTGTCGCTGAGCCTCGCGGCCGTTTCAGCGTTATCGACGATGACGGGATGCGCGTCCGTCGGTTCGCCGCGATCAAGCGTTGGTCAATCGTCACAACAAACGCTGACTCAGCGTGAGATGATGACGCCAACCCCTATAGCTCCCGCAGCAATCACTCCCGCAGCCTACAACGGTGTTGCACAAGTCGCGTATCAACAAGACGCTGGCGCGAGTGCCTGTGGTTGTTCGGGATGTGAATCACGCAGCTATCAACCCCAAGGCTCATGGGCCAGTCCACCGCCTGGCAGCTGCCTGAGTGGGCTTCAAGGTTGCCAAGTTGACTGCCCGCCGCAAAACCCGTGGGGCTATGACTTGCCGCCACAGGCATACAACACTTATGGAACTGATCCACAAGAGTTTCTTTGTGATGGTGGCGATCAAGCGCCCAAGACCATCGTTCGTCGCGATGACTCACTCGCCGGACTGGGACTCGAAGACACCGTTGTCCATTACACCACCGAAGCGGGCGACATCGAAATCCAACCTAGCAATCGGGTTTGTGTCTACGCGCCTCGCTTTGCGTCCGTCCGAAAGATCACGGGCGCTCTAGCGGGTGATCGAGTCATCGGGCTTGCTGGAATTGACAAACGAGTTGGCACCGTCGGCTTCGACTACAACGAGCCTGGACTTGTACTGGCCGACTCGCGCGAACTTGGCCGCGCCGAGGTCAGCCGCAGTCTCGATGCCATGCGTGATCGCAATCGCAGCGTGCCCGTCGAAAATGTGTTGCATCTGCAACAGAACACCGACGTCCTTGCTGCGATCGCTGGCTTGAAGATCATCGAACTCAATCAACTTCGCGACAACGAACTCGCGTTACTTCGTGAAGCCGCCTTAGCCGCCGTCACCTGGTCGCTCGATGAATGCGTCGAAGTCGAAATCCAAGGTATCGCTCCACCAACGCTTACACGAAACCAAAGCGTCGAAGCATTCACGGTTTACGATTTTCCCGACGCAGGAAGGTTGCGGCTGTGCAAACTTGCTGACCGCGACAACGCGTTACCCGGCGAGATCGTGACGTTCATGCTCCGCGTCGACAACGTGGGTGACTCACCCGTCACCGATGTACTCGTAACCGACAACTTGACGACGCGTTTGGAATACATCGAAGACAGCCAAACCGCGAGCGGTGGAGCCGAGTTTTCGACTGAGCCGAACGACGGCCAGTCGTCTCGCTTGACCTGGAAACTCACCGACAAACTTCGCGTTGGCGAAAGTGTCACGATTCGCTTCCAAGCACGTGTCCGGTAAAGCAACTTCGTTGGCTGGTTGATGTTCGCCACTTCGTGCGACGATGGCATGAGCAGTGTAGAATTGGGTTGGGTAAGCACTAGGCTGCCCGACCTTCCATTCCGCTCGACTCGATAGCCGCCAATGAGATTCCTGTCGCTCAGATCTCTGCTTTGCTTGAGTGTTTGCCTTCTTGGCTGCTCTCGTTCCTACCGAAACGACCTCGACTACGACTTTGACGTCGTCCAGACGTGGGAAATCGACGACATCTCATCGCACGAGATCGTCCAGTTTGAGTCCGTGTTTTGGGAGCCCGATGACACCGTCTCGCTCAGGAAGCTGATCACGAAAGACAACGTGGCTGCTCAACGAGACTGCCTAGAAATCGGAACGGGAACCGGATTGCTGTCGATCCTGTGTCTGCGACACGACGCGACAAAAGTGGTTGCAACGGACATCAACCGAGCCGCAGTCGCGAACGCTCGCTACAACGCCGCGATGATTGGGGTGGACCAAAATCTCGAAGTGCGGCAAGTCGACCCCGCATCGCCAGGTGCGTTTGCCGTCATCAAGGACAACGAGCAATTCGACTTGATCATCTCCAACCCACCTTGGGAAAACGGAAGTATTAGCAAACCAGCCGATCATGCCTACTATGACCCGAACTTTGCGTTGATGGATTCTCTCCTGGATGGATTGCCAGCACACTTGCGCATCGACGGCCGTTGCCTTTTGGCCTATGGACATCGTCCCGCCATTGAGCGGTTGCTTCAAGGCGCATCGGATCGAAACTACGTCGCCAAAATTCTCGATGATCGTTCACTCAATGAGTTGCCAACCAATTTTTTTTTGCCGGGAATGTTGGTGGAAATAAGGTGCCCAGCTGCGGTAACAGCGTCTCCAACGGGAACAGCCTCAACCGCTCCGAACGACTGAGTCGTGCGATTCAATTGACTTCGATTCCAAACCGGAATCAATGCGGGTAGGGAGTCAATCCTCCGCGTACTGCAGAAACCACTCACGCCTAAAAGGCTGTGTCAAGATGCATTTTGCTAGAACATTTTTTGTCTGCTCATAGTTGCATCCGGGGTGGCATTTGCCTTGCCATCGAGTCGTCTAGCTCATTAATATGGAGTGTAGGCGGCAAGGGCCGTTGAACAGTTCGAGTCGTTGTTCTTGATCTTCGCCTTATCACTTCATGTACCGCGAAGAAGATCCTTATCACGGAATTGTTGTAGATGATTCATTACACCTGTGATCGTTGCAAACGTGAAATTGATGTGATGCACCAAACTCGCTACGTGGTGCAGATCGAAATTTCTGCTGCGATGGATGATTGCCCCAATGAGTTCGATGATGACATCGACCACTTGTCGGAGCTGCACCAAATCTTGGAGGACATTTGCGAGGATGGAGTCGAGTCGCCAGAGAATTCGAGTCACCGCGGTCGATACGACCTATGCCCCGAATGTCGACAACACTTTGTAAAGAATCCTTTGGGTCGTGATGCGCTGTTGGCGATAGGATTCAGCAACAATTGAATTGGCCAGTTGACCCTCGATAGTCAACCTTCTCTCTCCAGGTCCAAGTACATTTCGTCCAACCAAATTTCGAAACTCACTTCCCGACACTGGGTCCATTCGATTCAGAGTCGGTGATCCGAGCGAGGCTCTCGCCCATCTCAACCGTGTCGATGCTTGTGTTGCGAAGCGACCTGAAGTCATCGCGAGCATCGACATAGTCCAGTGCGATGACGCGCAAGTCGGCTGGTAAACGACGGATCGTTTTGTCGACATGCGGGTCAGCCTGGTCAAGCAAAAGCCGAGCGAGCCACGTGGTATCGATCGAAGGCGTGTCGACATCAATCTTCATGGCCACATGACGAAGCATCTGTGGTAACGTCGTTGGTGATTGACGAGCGGGCAACTTCTTGGCGGATTCGCGAAGTCGATACTCAATATCGGCAAGCCGATACGCAAGCGATGCGGCTTCGGCGTCGTCATGAAGATAGGTTGCAACGATGAAGTTGGCCGAGGCAATGGGCTTCAGCTCACTCTCCCAACTCGTCAGTGACCGATGCTCAGCCTCCGCGACAACGCTTACATCGACAAGTTCACCTCGCCACTGCGGAGGAACACAGAGGGTCATTTGAAAACGACGTTCACCCTCGAGCACTTGAGTGTCCGTCCAACGCAATTTGAAGTACACACCGCGGCCTCGCTCGAAGGTGCCCGAAGCGATGACGGCTTGAACCGGCGCCGCACGGTCATACTGGACGCTCTCGGTATTCTTGCTGCCGTTATCCGATCCGATGTTCCCGTGTGCCACATTCGCGTAGCTTCCGTTCAACGAAAGCCCCATCGATCGCGACTTTTCGTCAATACGCTTGACTTGTATCGGAGTCGTCAGCTCACTCGCGATCTCTGTTCGTGGTGCGTAGTCAACGATCTGGAGCGATGAATCGCGAGGCTGGATGCGAACAATGCATTGCCGCATCGGTGAATCCGCAAGCGAGCCATTGATGCACGATAGCCGCAACTCCAGCTGGACCTTTTTCCATCCAACCGGCGTCGGCACCGTCGAGGGACTGTCGTCAGCAACCTCTTCTTGATAGTAGGCAACGGCGACCGCTGGCATATCAAATTGGATGCGAGGTTGACCGGCCTGAGTTCGTGGCGCAGCAAACAGGGGAGCCCCAACGAGTCCAATCAACCACAGGGTGCCAACACGAAGACCGTACATTTTGATTCCTTCCGAGGGTCACATTGCGATGTCCGGCACGGAAGTCTCTGTCACAGACAACCGACCAAACCGCAATGAATGCTAAGCAGTGGTGAGGATTCCAGATCATCCGGAACACCGAACTCATTGAGTTCGATTCACAGCTTCCATCCCAGGAAGGGCTCAGCGAAATTCTCGCGAGCAGTGAAATCTAGAACGCCGACTCAGCCAAAACAAATGGATGCGTCACCCATTCGAAATCCAGAACGAGCTGGATGAGACCAACCCTGAAAGCGTGAAACCCTTGAGTTACCGTTTTCAATGACGCGGGCGACCGTGAAACGATGGCTCAACTATGCATTCGAGGCAATTCACATCCCTCGGCAATGATTTGACTTTCTTCGCGAGACAGTTGGTCGAGCCGTTCTCGCACCTTGGCTCGCGGTGCATAAAATTCGGCCAAGGCGACATAGGTAGTGTGATGCCGAGCTTCGCTTTCAAACAAGCTAGCGTAAAAATCAGCAAGTTCGTTGTCGCGTTCTCGGATGTGCGTCGCGAGCAATCGGAACCGTTCACAGCTGCGTGCTTCAATCAAACTGGCTACGAGCAATCGGTCGACGGCACGCTGTGGTTCATTTTTGGAAATCAACACATTCAATCGGCTGCCATACGGCCCTGGTTGCAGCCGCTTGAAGGGGATACCACGTCGATCCAAGAGTTCGAGGACGCTGTGGAAATGCTCGAGTTCTTCCTCGATAATCCGAGTCATCTCCAAGCACAGCTCGCGATTCTCGGTGTAGGCATTCATCAAGTTCATCGCCGTCGAGGCCGCTTTGCGTTCACAGTGAGCGTGATCGATCAGCAACTCCGGCAAAGCACTGTCCACTTGGGAAAGCCAACGCGTCGTCGATTCAGATTGCAGGTGCAACATACTTAGCTAAACAGGGCTGTGGCAAAGGAAGCTGGGTCAAAGGCAGCGAGATCTTCGATCCCTTCACCGACTCCAACGAATTTGACGGGCAACTTGAACTGCTCACGAATGGGAAGGATGACGCCACCTTTCGCGCTACCGTCGAGTTTCGCCAGCACAATCCCGGTACAACCGGCAGCCTCGCTGAAACCTCTCGCTTGGCTGATCGCGTTTTGTCCAGCTGTCGCATCGAGCACCAGCAACACCTCGTGCGGAGCTCCTTCGATTTTCTTCTCGACGACTTTGCGAATTTTCTGCAACTGTTGCATCAGGTTGGACTGAGTTTGCAGTCGCCCAGCAGTATCAATGATGGCAATGTCTGCTTGGGTCGCAATCGCGGTTTCCACTGTTTGAAAAGCGACGCTGGCCGGGTCGGCCTCAGGCTTGCCCGTCACGATGTCGCAACCGATGCGTTGTGACCAAATCGTCAGCTGTTCCACGGCGGCGGCGCGGAACGTATCGCCAGCCCCGAGGACGACCTTGTTACCTTGCTTATGTAAATGATTCGCAAGTTTACCGATCGATGTCGTTTTGCCGCTGCCGTTGACGCCGACCACAAGGATGACTGTCGGTGGCCCCGCGGCGAAACGGATCCCGGTTCCTTCTTGGGCGAGCATCGTTGTGATCTGGGCGGCGATGGAATCGATGACCTCTTGGAAGTGGACAACCCGACCACGAAAACGCCGCCCAATGTCGTCGCGGATTTCTTCGGCAGGCCCAATCCCCATATCCGTTCGGATCAAGCGGGCAAATAGCTCACCCAGCAACTCCTCATCAACGAGGCGACCTTCGTTCTTAAAGAGGTCACGAATGTCCGTCTTCAGTGTGCGTTTGAACTTCGCCCAGATGCCTCCGGATTCATTGCCAGATTGCTGCACACGCGCAGCGGGCACTTGCGACACCGATTCGGACGCTTCAGACGCCGTTTCAGTGACTGGTTTCTTGGATCTCCAAAACGCCATTGAATTTCTTTGGGGGGTGAACAGAAGTAATTGTGTCTCGGCAAGTTTAACAGTCGCGACCCAAATTCGCTCGGGGGGATCTTAGGCAGATGTGACTTCAAGCACGACTTAAGAGCGTAATTAACCCACTAAAACTGCCTTAAGGAGATTCGAGCGAAGGCTGGTGCTAGATCATCTTATCCAGGCGGAGCATTCGGTAGAGGCGGAACATCAGTTACGACAGCCAGGGTTCACTTTTTCGGACTCTAAGGCATAGGACGCAAGACCGTCGCAAGTAGATTGACAGGAACCGCCTAGGAGCTGATTTCGAATTCGACAACGACAATTTCGATCATTTACCGAAACACGCTCCGATAAGTTCGTTGATGACTTAGGCATGGAGCCAAGTCGCCATCGGCAGCTAGCTCGATCCAGTAACGGACACAGCTGAATCGCCGGTGACGAGCCGGGAGAGATCAATTGGCGGACACGCTCACTGAGCACGCAAGTGCTCAATTGGCAATACGGATCCACGCTATCAAACCTTGCAGAACCAACCATTACGGACTTTGGGGAGTTAATAAAAGCAATGAAGCTTAGTAAATTGGCGCTCGTCGCCGCAGTTGCATGTGGACTTCAATACGGAAACGCCCACGCAGCTCAAAACAGTGAAATTCAACTCGTCTCGTGCGCTTCGGCCTGTGATTGCGGCGAACCCGCTTGCGGATGCGAAGTAACCGGACCTTCATGTGACCCAGGCTGCGATGCCGGTTGTGACGGCGGATGTGACTCAGCCTGTGGCTGTGGAACGGGCTGCGACATCAACCTGCTCGGACACCTACACGACAAATTCGCTTGCTGCGAACTTGGCGAACCCTGGACACTTTTCGGCGAAAAATGCGGATGGTCCGCTGGCGGTTGGGCTCAGATCGGTTACTTCACCAAGGCTAATGCCTTGTTCAATAGCCGAGCCGATAACGTTCAACTTCAACAAGCTTGGCTTTATGCGCAAAAGTCAATCGACACGTCGAACGGTTTCGATATGGGTGGTCGCATTGACTACCTCTACGGTACCGACTCACAAGACACCCAAGCTTTCGGTACTGGACAACGCGGCTGGGATAACTCTTGGGACAACGGCGCTGACTACGGTCATGCGATTCCTCAAGCGTACTTTGAAGCTGGATACGGCGACTTGTCCGTCAAGGTTGGTCACTTCTACACCATCATTGGTTACGAAGTCGTCCAAGCGACTGGCAACTTCTTCTACAGCCACGCTTACACGATGTACAACAGCGAGCCGTTCACTCACACCGGTGCATTGGCTACATACAAAGTTAGCGACGATTTGACCGCCTACGGTGGTTACGTCTTGGGTTGGGACAGCGGTTTCGACGACAACGGTGACGCGTTCTTGGGCGGTTTGTCGGCTCAAGTGAGCGACGATCTGAACGTTACGTACGCAACCATTTTCGGACGATTCGGCGAGTCAACTCTTGGAACTCAAGAGCAAGGCTACATGCAATCGATCGTTGCGAACTATGCAGTTTCGGACAAGCTTAACTACATCTTCCAAACCGACTTGCTCGATTCGCAAGATTCCGCTGGTGACGACGTTCGCAAGACGTTTGATATCAATCAATATCTGATCTACTCGGTCAGCGATTGCTTGGGTCTCGGAACTCGTTTCGAATGGTACGATGCGAAGAAGGGTGTTCTTAACGGAAACGGCAGCGACGTCTACGCGTTGACGACTGGTATCAACTATCGTCCAGGTGCCAACGTCACGATTCGTCCTGAAGTTCGTCAAGACTGGGTATTCGGTGACAAGACCGGCATCCTTGAAAACAACTTCGGTTCGCAAACCACTTTCGGTATCGACACGATCTTCACGTTCTAAGGTTTGATCATCAGCTCATCGCGGTCGGTCGGGGGTCCGTTTGACATCCCCACACGCGGAGCATGACGATCGATCGTTCCGAGCGAAAAACGAAAGCCCAGTTGCTGGAAACAGTAACTGGGTTTTTTCGCGTTCCACACAAAAACTCACCCTAACCGACAAAGGTTAACAAAATCAGGTAGTGATCTCTAAATCGATCGTCCGAATTGGTCGGCCTGCGTCAACATTGACGAATATCGCGGCCGATAGATCTCTCTGAACACCCAACCACGACACACAATGGCGGAGTCGTACTGGTAATCCAAACGCGTAGGTTGCTTCTCCGAACAAGCAGCCAGCACAACGATTTCGAGAGAGAATCCAGAGATGATCAAACTGAATAAACTTGCAATTTTGACCGCCGTTGTCTGTGGAACTCCAGCATTGGCTAGTGAAGGCCGCCAAGCCTACTATGAGTCGAATGAGTATGAAAGCAATGCGGTAGCGCCCGTTGGCTTCTTGTCCCACTCGAGCCACTGTGATTGCGGTGAGGCAGTGTGCGGTTGCGAGATGGCTCCAAGCGATCCGGCATGTGGTGCCGAAATGATGATGTCCGAGCCCGGTTGCGGCATGGAACTCATGAGCAACCCAGGTTGCGACATGGGCGAACCCGGCTGTGGCATGGACATGAGCTGTTCATCCAATTCATGTGGTGGACTCGGCATGGGCGGCATCCTGGACAACCTGGATTGCGGCGAAATGGAAGACCCGTGGGTCTTGTTCGGCGAAGCATGCGGCTGGTCAGCCGGTGGTTGGCTTCAAATGGGTGCTCACAGCAAAGCACTTCCATTGTTCAATAGCCGACCTGACGAATTCCAACTTCACCAAGCATGGCTGTATGCCGAAAAGGCGATCGACACATCCAACGGATTTAGTGTCGGCGGTCGCATCGACTACCTCTACGGCACCGACTCTCAAGACACCCAGGCATTCGGTATCGGCAACGACCACTGGGACAACGGATGGGACAACGGCACTGACTATGGCCAAGCCATTCCTCAGTTGTACTTGGAAGCTGGCTATGGCGACTTGTCCGTCAAGGTTGGGCATTTCTATACGATCATCGGTTGGGAAGTCGTCCAAGCGACCGGCAACTTCTTCTACAGCCACGCTTACACGATGTACAACAGCGAGCCGTTCACCCACACCGGTGCATTGGCAACCTACAACGCATCCGAAGACGTCACGATCTGGGGCGGTTATACCCTCGGATGGGATAGCGGATTCGAAGACAACGGTGACGCATTCCTCGGTGGGTTCTCGGCCAGTGTGACTGACGATGTGACCCTGATCTATGCGACCACCTTCGGTCGCTTTGATGATGGAGACGCTGGCATCGAGAATGGCTACATGCACTCAATCGTCGCTGACATCGCTGTTACCGACAGCTTGCAGTACATCTTCCAAACTGACTTGCTTGATACCGAAGATGAAACGGGTGCCGACGTCCGAAGAACGTTCGACATCAACCAGTACTTGATCTACAGCCTCAGCGATTGCTTGGCTGTCGGTACTCGCTTCGAGTGGTACGATGCGAAAACAGGCGTACTCAACGGAAACGGTAGCGACGTCTACGCCGTCACCACTGGATTAAACTTCAAGCCAACCGCCAACCTCATGGTTCGCCCAGAGATCCGTCATGATCGCGTATTCGGCGACAAGACCGGCATTCTCGAAAACGACTTCGGTGCCCAAACGACGATCGGAGTCGATACGATCTTCACGTTCTAAATTCGAACGCGACTCGATTCCAAAAAGCGACATAGTCGCTGCGGAAGAACAAAAAAACCATCGAGTAATACTCGATGGTTTTTCGTTTCTATCGCGAGGCTCGAAGCATACCGCGAGCGCGAAGAACTGCGGTTGTTCGAAGTGATGCTTCTTCGGGAGTCTTAGAAGACATCTCGAGTGCATCCTTCAATGACGTCTCGGCCTCATCGCCTTTGAGCAAATCGACTGGGATCGCTCGCCCGGTCAGGATACTGACAACGTCGTTCTCGACTTGGGCGAAACCACCATCGACGTAGTATCGCTCGGGACCGGCGGCAGTTTGCAATCGAAGGACTCCGTAACCCAATCGACCGATCATTGCCGCACGACCACGCTGGACCCCGAGTTCTCCGTCGAACATCGGAAGCGCGACGAAGTCGGCTTCGCGATCCAACTCAGTTCTTTCAGGCGTGACAACTATGCATCGAATGGCCATGGGTACTACTTCAACTCCATCTTCTTGGCTTGAGCTTCAGCTTGCTCGACAACGCCGACATACATGAAGGCTTGCTCAGGCAGGTGATCCCACTTGCCGTCACAGATTTCTTCAAAACTGCGGATCGTCTCGGCGAGCGAGGTGATTTCACCGGCTTTGCCCGTGAAGACTTCCGCCACCAAGAACGGCTGGGAGAGGAAGCGTTCAATACGACGTGCACGGTGCACAATCATCTTGTCCGACTCGCTCAATTCGTCGACACCAAGAATCGCGATGATGTCTTGAAGTTCGCGGTAACGTTGAAGAATCGTCTGTACTCGACGAGCAATCGTGTAGTGGCGCTCACCCACATACTGTGGATCCAAAATACGCGAGTTCGAAGCCAACGGGTCGATCGCTGGGTAAATACCCTTTTCCGAAATCGATCGCTCGAGGTAAATGAACGCGTCGAGCTGGCCGAACGCAGTCGCTGGAGCAGGGTCAGTCGGATCGTCCGCAGGAACGTAAACCGCTTGCACCGAAGTGATCGCGCCCTTCTTGGTACTCGAGATCCGCTCTTGCAGAGCACCCATTTCCGTCGCCAACGTTGGTTGGTAACCCACAGCGGATGGCATCCGACCGAGAAGCGCAGACACTTCCGAACCCGCTTGTGAAAATCGGAAGATGTTGTCAACGAAGAGCAGCGTGTCAGCACCGGTTGAATCGCGGAAGTATTCGGCCATCGTCAGCGCCGAAAGTGCGACGCGAAGACGTGAACCTGGCGGCTCGTTCATTTGGCCGAATACCATGCACGTTTGCTCGATCACCTTACGGCCGGTCTTGCCGATTTCGGTTTCTTGCATTTCGAGCCACAAGTCGGTGCCTTCGCGAGTTCGCTCTCCCACGCCAGCGAACACGGAGTAACCACCGTGGCTGGATGCGATTCGAGCGATCAACTCAGTCAGAATAACTGTCTTGCCTAGCCCCGCACCGCCGAACAAACCAGCTTTACCACCGCGGACGAACGGGGTGAGCAAGTCAACGACCTTGATACCGGTCTCGAAGACTTCGGTATTCGTCGACAACTCGTTGATCGCTGGAGCTTGACGGTGAATCGGCCAATAATCATCGGCTTCGACATCACCGCGTTTATCAATCGGTTGGCCGAGAACATTAAAAACGCGACCGAGAGTCTTGGCTCCGACCGGCACGGTCACTGGCTTGCCGGTGTCAACCGCATCCATACCCCGCATCATGCCCTCGGTGCTACCCAGCGCGATGACTCGCACGCGGTTACCGCCGAGGTGTTGCTGGACTTCACCCACCAAGTTCATCGAGACACCCTTGTGCTCGCTCTTGACTTCGAGTGCGTTGTAAATTGCGGGCAATTGGCCTTCGGGGAACTCGGCGTCGAAGGTCGAACCAATCACTTGCGTGACCTTGCCGATCACTCGCTCAGCGGTTGCAGTGGACATAGTGCGTTGTGTGTTGAGTTAGAGAGGGATGATTGAATGGTGCGCCGCACCGAAGTGCGGTAAACAGGGATTACTTATTAAGTGGCTATTTGTTGAGCGCTTCGACGCCGCCGATGATTTCCATGATTTCACCAGTAATCTGGCTTTGGCGGGCTCGGTTGTACGTCATCGAAAGCTGCTTGATCATATCGCCGGCGTTCTCAGTAGCGCCCTTCATAGCGATCATTCGCGAAACTTGCTCGCTCACAGCAGAGTCCAAGAAGCACTTGAACAGCTTCACCTTGAAGCTTGTCGGCACGACTTCTTCGAGAATGCTTTCGGCACTCGGCAAGAACTCATACTCGGTATTCGTTCCGCTGGCTGGCTCGTCGGTTGTGTCGCCCGAGTCAATCGAGCCGAGCGGCAACAGCGTCTCGATCGTCGCTACTTGGCGACTCGTACTGATGAACTTGGTGTAGACCACATCAAGACGATCAATTTGCCCGGTAATGTACTTCGTCAGGTAATCGCTGGCGATCTTTTCGACTTCGTCATAGCCAGGTTGGTCCTCAAAGTTCAAAAACTTCTGGTCGACCTTAACGCCACGAAACTTCATGCCATTGATGCCACGTTTGCCGCTGACGTCAACAATGACACTTGGCGTCGAAGCTTCGAGTTCTTTGAAACGCGCGAGAGCCGTTCGCAACACAGAACTGTTGTAACCACCGCACAAACCACGATTGCTGCTCAAAATCAGCATATTGGCTGTTTTGGTCGTGTCTCGCGCATCCAAGAGCGGATGCTTGACATCCAACCCAGCGGCCGCAAGCCGTTTTACAATCTTCGTGATCTCGTTCGTATACGCTGTCGCCGCTGAAGCGCGATCCATCGCCTTCTTGTAACGAGCCGTCGCAATTAACTCCATCGTGCGAGTGATTTTGCGAATATTTCGAATCGACTTGCGTCGTTTGTCGAGTGCTCTTGCGTTGGCCATGGATCGTTAACTGGCTATTTCAAAAAACGTATGTTGAACGGGTATCGGTAATGCTCGCCGTTTCTCACCGCGAGTGCAGCGATGATGGCAAACACGAATTGCAAAATCATCGGAACGAAAACCAACGGAAACAAAAAACCACATGAAACGACCACCAGAGCGACACAGCCGACACTGATGAGCAATAACGTGATTTGGAAGTTCAAGGCCTCTTTCGCTTGCGATTCGATGTAAACCGAACTGTCTTTTTTCATCAGGTAGATGATCAAGGGACCGAGGAACCCAACCAGCCCGCCCACCAAGATCCCGGCCATACCGGACAAGTGGGCAATCACGGCTAAATTTCGTTCATCGTCGCTAGGCGTAAAACCAAGATCATCAGGGTGTTGGGGTGTCGGTGGCAGATCATAAGGATTTCCGTTGGTCATCTTACCAAGCTCCGTTGAACCGCCACGCGTGTTATCGTTTTGGCTACGCCGGAACGACCGGCTTGTAACCAGACTTGAATTCCTTGATCACGTCGAGAATTCTCTTGGTGATGTCGTTCGTCAAGTCGCCTTTTTCGGTGATATCCGTGAACAACGTTGAGTGTTTGTCGCGGATGAACTGCAGGAAGTCTTTCTCCCACTGCGATACAGCCTTGATTGGCACATCGTCGAGGTGACCTCGTGTGCCAGCGAACAAACTCACAACCTGCTCAGCGGCCGATAGCGGTTGATACTGCGGTTGTTTGAGCAGTTCCACCATGCGGTAGCCGCGGTCCAACTGGGATTGGGTGGCGGGATCCAAGTCCGTACCGAGTTGGGCGAATGCTTCCAAGGCACGGAACGCAGCCAAGTCGAGGCGCAAACCACCCGCAACTTTCTTCATTGCCTTGATTTGGGCAGCACCACCGACGCGTGACACCGAAATACCAGCGTTCATGGCTGGTCGAATACCGGCAAAGAACAAGTCAGGTTGCAGATAAATCTGGCCGTCCGTGATCGAAATCACGTTGGTCGGGATATACGCCGAAACTTCGCCTTCGAGCGTCTCGATAATCGGCAGACTCGTGATCGATCCGCCACCGAGTTCTTTCGACAGCTTTGCCGAACGCTCGAGCAAGCGACTGTGACAGTAGAACACGTCACCGGGATATGCTTCGCGGCCTGGAGGACGACGCATGAGCAAGCTCATTTGGCGATAAGCCGTCGCTTGCTTGCTCAAATCGTCATAGACGACGAGAGCATGACCGCCTTCGTACATAAAGTGCTCAGCCATCGCCGTTCCAGCGTAGGGTGCGATGTACTGCAGCGGTGCCGGAGCACTCGCACCGGCGGCGATCACCGTGGTATACTCCATCGCGCCGTGGCGAGTGAGCACTTCAATGATCGAGGCTACGGCAGAGTCTTTTTGGCCGATAGCGATATAGAAGCACTTCACGCCCGTGTGCTTCTGGTTCAAGATCGCGTCGATTGCGATCGCGGTCTTGCCAGTCTTTCGGTCGCCGATGATCAATTCACGTTGACCACGTCCGACCGGAGTCATCGCGTCAATCGCCTTGATACCGGTCTGCATCGGCTCATGAACCGGCTGCCGCTCGGCAACACCCGTGGCAATGATTTCCACCGGACGAGTTTGGCTTGTTTGAACGGGGCCTTTTCCATCCAGCGGGTTGCCCAATGGATCGAGGACGCGTCCGATGACGGCATCACCCACAGGCACGCTCAACAATGTACCGAGTGCTTTGACTTCATCGCCTTCTTGAATCGTCAAGAAGTCACCCAGGATAATGACCCCGACGCTGTTCTCTTCGAGGTTAAACGCCAACCCGGTCGCGCCATTGGGGAATTGGACCATTTCACCGGCCATCACACCCGAGAGTCCATAGACCCGTGCGATACCGTCACCCACTTCGAGAACGGTACCGACTTCGCGGACGTCAATTTTACTGTCGAATTGCTCGATCTCTGCTTGCAGGACCGACGCGATCTCATCGCTATTGAACTTCACTGGACCGACTTCCGATTGAATGTTTCGTTATAAACTTTATTTGGCTTATTTCTCTTACCTGTTCGACTCAGCGTTAAACGCCTGAGGTGAACCGATCGGACTGCTGCAACAATTGTCGAGCGAATCCATCGCGAGCCGCGCGTCCGATCTTCTCGATTCGAGAAGCAACGCTCGAATCATAAACCGTGTCTCCGACACGAATGACCATTCCACCGACTAAACTCGCGTCGACAGATTCCGTCAAGCGAACTTGCTTGCCGAGGGACTGCGAAAGCCGCTGAGTGACCTCGTTTCGCAAATCATCCGTGAGCGGTGTTGCCGTTCGCACTTCCGCAACAACGCGTCCAACGACTTCGTCGTGAAGAAGATCCGCAGCACGACTGACGGCACCCAAATATCCAAGCCGACCGCGATCCGCCATCACCTTCATCAACCGCAGCAAGATCGGACTGACCGAATTACCAAACAGCCGATCAATGACGCGAGACTTTTCGTCCGATGAAATACGCGGCGACTCAAACGCCGCCGCAAGCTTCGGATTGACTGAGAGGCCCTCAGTCACAATCTCTCGCAACTGGTCGAGAACTTGCTCAGCAGCATTTTCTCGAAGCGATGCACCAAGCAACGCGCGAGCGTAGATTTTGCCTAGCTGTTCAGCTCCGATGTCGAGAACGTTTTCGTGTTGAGCGGTTTCTGCCACGACTGGCTTCTTGGCTAGTAATTGAGGCGCCGGTAACTGAGGCGCTGAAACAATGAAATTACTGAACAACAACGCGTTGGTTGTTGCGACGATTAACTAGTGCAACGATCAGTTCTGGCTTGGCAACCGATCGAGCGACTGGCGAACGAGGTCTGCGTGATCTTCGGCACGTAACTCGCGTCCGACGACACTTCGAGCCACATTCATTGCCAAGTCAGCTGTTGTGCCAGCCAAATCCGCCATCGCAACTTTCTTGGCAGTTTCGATGTCGGCAACAGCACGTTCTCGCTGACGATCAGCCTCGGCTTTCGCATCTGCAACAATTCGTTGACCGCTCGCCTCGGCATCACGCCGTGCTTCAGCCAACATCGATTGCACCTGCACAGCCGCCTCGTCGAGCTTCTTTTGGTATTCACCAAGCAGTGACTGAGCTTTCGCATTCGCCGTTTCAGCAGACTCGAGATCACCACGAATCTTGTCCTCACGAGCTTGCAGCCCTCCGAGGATGCCTGGCCAAACAAACTTGGACAAAATCCCCAGCACGAGCAAGAAAATAATTAAGTTCCAAATCGCCGAACCAAGGTCGAAGGACAAAATCCCTGGACTCTCAGCATGCTCTCCAGAACCATGGCCTCCACTCTCATGCGCAGGACCGGCAACAGCAGCATGAGTTTCCGCAGCTGAGGCCGTCTCGGGGGAAGTCAAAACGAGCTCAGCCGCCTCATCGGCACCTGCAGTATCAACCGCCGCCGCATCAACCTTGTCGTCCGCCGCCGATCTTTGCAGCGCAAAGCTAACGGATGCCGTCAACGACATCAGCAAAATGACGCAGGTCCGCAGACCCGATCGCTTAGAAAACTGCACACTTAACACGTCAATCAACTCCGAAACAACACGAGCCGAAACATCACGAGCCGAAACATGCCACTGGACCACAAACGGGGTCAAGCAAGCGAAACAGAATCGCAAGCTAGGCAATCAAAATAAACACGAGAGCGATAACGGTTGCACCTTCAATAAGAGCAGCCGCGATAATCATCGCAGTTTGCAGACGACCACCAGCTTCTGGCTGACGAGCCATTGCTTCAACAGTGCTGCCACCGATTCGACCGATACCGAGACCTAGACCAATGATCGCTAGACCGATACCGAGCCCCTTGCCCAACACTGAATAGTCCGCAGCGACTTGAGCGAGCAAACACGCGAGTTCAAACATCGAAAACCAACTCCTGAGTGGGGATTCTCTAAAAACGTAATTTTATTGCCCTACGAAACAGTTTCGTGGAGCGCAGAAAGCTTCAAATCAAACAGCAGGCCCCAAACGTCCCGGATCAAAGATCTTATCCGGATCCATTTGGTGCGAGTCTTTAAGTGCATCTGGATCGTTATCCAAATGCTCGTCGTGCTCATGAACAGCAGTCGCTGAGATAAACAGAACGGTTAGGAATGTAAAAATGAACGCCTGCAAAAAGCAGATGAACAATTCGAGCAATGTAAGCGCCGTGCCAACGAAAACAACAGGAATACTAACGGCGAATGCCGCCCCGTCTCCAACCGCTGAACGCGCCGCGAAGATCAGACCTACAAACGCGGCGAGCACCAAGTGCCCAGCCATCATGGTTCCGAAAAGCCGCATGGCAAGCACGAAGCACTTGACGAGCAAACTAAACCACTCCAACACGTACAGCATCAGAGAGATGGGAAGCATCTTCTTGTCTTCCCAACCAATCGGATTGAAGTGATTGAAAAAATCTTTCGGACTCGTTTCGCGAATCCCAATGTAGATAATTGCAACCAAAGACAGCAGAGCCAAACCCAGTGTCAACGACAAGTTACCTGTTGCGCTGCCGCCCCAGTGAGAGTAATGCGAATCACCCGTGATCAACTGCAAGACATATCCAATCGGAACCACTCCAAGGACATTGGCAAACAATATGAAAAAGAACACGGTCCAAATGTAATAAATGTACTTATCCGTGAGTTCATGCAGGTTTGGTGCGGCAACTTCATCGCGAACGAATGCACAAATTGTCTCGAAGAGCTGGGCGACACGCCCCTTGGTTTGGTACCGATCCAAACCCTGGCCACGATGTGCACTAATGCGACTTGAAGCGTACATCGCAACCATCACCAAAAGCACTGCGACAACCGCGGTCATCATCAAATGATTCGTGATGTAGAAATCGTAGTTCCCGTCCTTCACATTAAGCGTTGGCACATCCTTACCGAACAGCGAGAACGGCATGCGGATCAACCAATGCTCATGCAACCGGTGTGCGACGGCATGTTCGATCGGGTTGGCGGCGGCGATTAAAAGGTTCATTCGTTAACGTGCTTCGTCAAACGCATGGATGTTAAGGAACTAGGCTTCACAAGATCCGACCACAGATTCGGTACCACGGCAATCTGTGTCTGATCTTCTAGATGAGTACAACTCAAATGTCTTGTTTTCAACTTTATTGGCTTGCTCGATGACACCAACATCGCCTCGCCTCGAAGCGTCACAATCCAGTGAGTTCGATTCTCGCTTCGACTGGCATAGGACCAACGCGATTTCAACCAGCGTCAAATAAAGGTACCAAGCAAGCACGAATGCAGCGATTTCGCCGTCCGGTGCGACCATTTGATAACGGCATGCGAGAAACAGTGCAACGGTCCCAACGATACGAATTCCCATTCCGATACTGAATGCGACAAACAGTCCCAGTTCACCGCTTAGAACTTCGACAACTGGTTTACCGCCAAGTCGCCGCGCCGCCGTGCTGGAAAACGGCAAGATTGCCATAAACCCCAGGAAACCGCTCGCAATCGAAATCCGGAAGATCCGGTGCACGGCCATGTCGGAAATGCCAAGAATTCCAAATGCCAACGCGATGATGCATCCCACACCCCAAGCCAATGCGATGCGTCGTAGAATGTGGCGAAATTGGCTTGAGTCCAACATGATTGATTCGCTAGGTGCGAAAAAGGCGGTGACCCGGGTCTACGCGTCCGTGCGGTTTTAAGTCGTTCTATCGTTGACGCGTCGCCAAAACGATTAGTCGGTACATTCCGAGCGTGAAGCCCACGAGGGCCCCTGTGATAGCAAAAAACGGTTGTGAATGCTCCCAGTGACTATCGATCCAGTAGCCACCAGCCCCCAAAATCAGGGTATACGAGGCCAGCTCCATTCCGCTTCCTAACAGCCGGTACGGAAAGTCTCGCGAATTTGATGATTTGGTTGGCGGTTCCGGCGTGCCCGAATCGTCCGCTAACTGTCCCGATATCGCGGGGTCCTGCGGCTTGTGCTCACTCATGGACATGATGCTTACTGGATAAACTGAACTTGTTCACAGCGAATAAGTTCATGGCGAGTGAGTCAAATGGATAGTTTGATTGGCAGTCCCCATAGTTCTACCTCCCGCGACGGATCGCCGCACCAACGTGATCTAATGTCCACACCTCATGCGCGATTGTCTGTCCGCAAGCGAGCATTTGGATGCGAAAGGGATTCGATTTTTCCGTTAACGCTAGCACTCAAGACTTTTTGTCGCAGTTTCAATTCATTTTGGGGAACCAATCACTAGAACTTCCGCATCCCCCTTGGCATAATAACACCGGTGACGATTGTGCCATTAAATGCGAATGAGCGGAACGCGCTATCCCCAAATGCGCTGGGATTCCACCATTTTCACCTGAAATAGCAGGCCAACGATCGGACCAGCACGAGGAACAGCAGGGAAACAGGGCAAACGTCGAGTGAATCGACGCCGCCAGGGAAACATTGCAACTAGAATCGATTTGGCCCAACCGTCAGATCTTCAGCTGGGAGATAACCTTGATTACAACCGCAGATTTGAAGGCGCAAACACGTCGCGAGCTCGCTGATCTGGCGAGAAACTACGGCGTCAATGGATGGCACGGAATGCGGAAGGACGAGCTGATTCGTGAAATCAGTAAGGTTCAAAAGCGTCCCTCAGCAAAGTCGAGCGCTGCCGCGGAATCGATTAGTAAATCGAAGCCAAAACGTATCCTTGCAACCGAAGCAAAGGCGGCCCAACCCAAGACGAAGCCAGTAAGTAAGGCATCGTCTTCTGCTTCTTTAGCGGGTTCGAGCCGCAGCACGACGTCGAACGGTTCATCCGCCAAGGTCGCAAAAACGGTTCGCACGACCGCGACTCCGCCGCTCGCTCCTCAACGCATCTCGGCGAAAACGGCTCGCATTCGAGAGCAAATGCGTCAACGTCGCGAGCTCATCCAGCGAAACAAGGACCTGTCCACAGCAACCCTTGTTGCAGGATCAGCCGTCAAGAACGGAGCCCAGCGAAGTCGCGCTGACGAATTGCATCGCGATCGAGTTGTGTTGCTTGTCCGTGATTCATACTGGTTGCAAGCAAACTGGGAAATCACTCGAGCAACCGTGCAACGCGCCCAATCGGCACTGGCAGAACGTTGGTACTCGGCGTCGCCCATTTTGCGACTGTACAGCGTCGGCGACGTGAACGGAAACCGTGCTGAAAGCGTTCTACGCGACATTCCTATCCACGGTGGCGTGAACAGCTGGTACATCGACGTCGACGAGCCTCCAGCTCGCTTTCGGGTTGCCGTCGGTTACCTCGATGACCAAGACCAATTCCACACGCTTTGCCGCAGCAATCTCGTTGAAACCCCTCGCCCCGGCGAGTGTGACCGCCTCGATGAGCATTGGCGAGACATCGCCGAAGATTACGAACGAATCTATTCGCTCAGCGGCGGCTACGAGACTGACAACGGCGACTTGAAGGAGATGTTCGAGGAACGTTTGCATCGCACGATGCCCGTCCGCGGCGAACAAGGCCAAACCATCACCGAGCCGACCCTATTGAGAGAAGCAAAGCTTCCGTTTGAGGTTGAAGCGGAACTGATCATCTTCGGTTCGACGAGCCCCAACGCGACCGTAAGCATCGCCGGTCGCCCCGTGAAGCTGCAAGCAGACGGCTCGTTTACCGTTCGAATGGAACTTCCCGATAAGCGACAAGTACTACCGGTCACCTGCGAAAGCCGTGATGGCTTGCGACAACGAACCACGGTTGTCGCCGTCGAACGCAACACAAAGGTGATGGAAGCTGTCGAAATGGACGAAAAGTTCTAGCTCAGCATCCGATTCAAACTGAATTAAAAAAAGGCGTCCAACTGAATCCAGCTGGACGCCTTTTTTGTTTTGAATCGGAGGTAGATCTTTAACGCTTTCGGAAATCGATTATGGCTTGTAGAGCACAATCGTCAGGTCGTCCGGCTTTCCAGGCACGTCGCGCGAGGACTTCCCCATCCGCTCCGTCGCCAGACTTGCGAGCAACTTGACTCGATGAACCAGCTTACCGCACCTCGCTCGCTCGATGACTTCCGCGAGATGCAAGTTGTCAAACAGACCATCACTACCGACAACAATCGTGTCGCGTGGCGAAAGTAACCGAGTCGGACCAATTTCGATGTGCATGTCCGGACATCCGACCAAGTTCGAAACAAGATGTCGATCGTTGTGTCGCATCGCTTCGACTTCGTTCAAAAGCCCAGACTCAATCGCATAGCCAACAGGCGAGTGGGAAGTCGATTTCCACTTCAACATGCCTCGGCCGCCGAGGATCAACGTCATGCTGTCACCAACTTGGTAGGCGCGGGCAACCTTGTCTTGAATCTCCACGACCGAAAGTGTCGTCGCCGCACCGATCCCTAGATCGAGAATCTCGCGGTTCGCTCGCTCGATCCCGTCCAAAATCGCCGGACGCAAATCGGACATCGGCTCCGCACGCTGGACACTTTCAGCAACGCACTGAACAGCGATCGAGGAGGCTTTGTAACCCAACGGGCCACCACCCACGCCGTCCGCCACAATCAGTACAACGCCACCCGAAGCCGTTTGCACAATGGCAGCGCTATCGTCGTTGGGCTCAAACTTCCCTGGACATCGGCGACATAGCACCGCGGCACTGCCTTGGGCAAAATCGACCACCTGGGGAGCCAGCATGTCCGATTCGACATACAGCTTTTGTTGCGGCTCGATTGCAATAATTGACATTTGTACAGAACACCCGGGTGTGAGGGGCGAGCCAACAGACTCACCCTCTGGGACATTCTAGCTTTCCACGCGCCGGCGTCTTGCGAATCGGATTGCTTTCAACTGCGTTTTTTCCCAATCTTGGAGCATCTGGGACGCGTCGCGATACCTGTGACGGGGGTTAATGGAGAGGGCTTTGCGGATTACAGCGATTAATTCCGGGTGAGCACGTCTTCTGAGCTGTGCAGCCCCCGCCATTGGCCATAGAAACGGATATTCCGGCCACTGGCCCGAAAACATGCGGTAAGCGATCAAACCGATTGAAAAGACGTCGGATCGCGACGAAGGTTTTCCCATCGCCTGTTCCGGCGCCATATACCCCACGGTGCCCGTCCCAGAACTGGTGATCGTTTTTTGAGCCGCCTTGGCGATCCCAAAGTCCGTCAATCGAAGCCGAGTCCCATCAAACAGCAGAATGTTCTCAGGCTTGATGTCACAGTGAATCACACCTTCCTCGTGTGCGTGAGCCACTGCGGCAAGCAACTGAGCGATGATGTCGAACGATGTCTCAAACGCCATTCGTTTTGAAATGCGATCGTCGAGCGTCTGGTCACCCAAGGGGCTGATGATGACAAAGTGGCCATCGATGAAAGTCGCATCGCGAATGGGCAGAATGTTCGGATGGTCGAGCTTCATCGTCAGCCGAGCTTCGCGTCGAAACTCATCCAAGAGCTGAGGCGACATCACGCTCTGCAGCGGAACCTTGATCGCGACCTTGATACCGAGCAGCGTATCGACAGCAGAAAACACATCAGCATATCCGCCGGAGCCAATGCGTTTGAGCAAACGATACTTGCCAAGTCGCGAACCGACTCGCAGTACAGACTCAGGCTTAGGGATCGGAGTTGAAGATTTTTTCACAAGCAGCATACATCGCATTTGGTGGAAACTGGATGCTAGCTGCGATCACTTGAAATGCGAAGAGGAAAATTGGCCTCGTTGCCAATTGAATAACGCAAAGCCGAATTTTTTCCGAGTCGCCACGACTACTGGATGGCGAGGTAGCGATTCACGATCTCGATCGCCGCGGGTCCACCGAAGCATTGCTCCGCGTGCCAGCCTTGTTTGCGTGCCCCTTCGACGTTCTCGAGCCGATCGTCGATAAACAAAATCTGACGCGGGTTCACACCTGCAAGTTGCTCAGCGACCTGGTAGATCTTTTCGCTGGGTTTCATCGCACCGACTTCGTAGCTCAGAACGGTCGCATCCAAGGGATGAGTAAACAGCGGGTAATTCTGGCGGCAAATCCAATCCCAGTGGGCGTGGCAGGTGTTGGACAGTAACCCCACTTGCCGCTGCTTCAAGCGGACTTGATTCATCAATTCAGCCATCCCATCGATCAGCGTGAACATGTTGCTGATCGCTTCGAGCAATTCGGCCGTCGGCAGTTTTTCTTCAGATTGACCGAGCGACGCACGGACCTTCACAGCAAACTCGTCACCGCTGATCGCGCCGTGCTCGAGCTGGTCCTGCAGTCCACTGGAGTAGATCACATCCTTGACCGACTCGACTGATACACCGAACCGCTCAGCCACATTTCCGCAGCTGATTCCCGGGTCAAACGACACCAGGATGTTACCGAGATCAAAGTAGACGAACTCGATCCGTGAAGTTTTCTCCGACAAGTGACTACTCTCCTGACTTAGGCGGTGCTGGCTGGCTTGGTGCGGGTGCGGACGCGCTTGATGGGACAGAAGCTGATGAGGCAGCGTCTGATGGAGGCAAGCTGAGGATGCGGATATTGCGGTACCACGCCTCAGTCGGCGGGCCGCTGTGGATTTGCAAGCCGATCACGCCAACTCGCGGGATCGAGTCATCCGCCTCGGTGTAGTCAACGGTTTGCACATCATTGACGAAAATCTGGATCCGCGGACCCTGGCACAGCAATCGCATTTTCGTCCATCCCTCGGTGACGATCTTTTCGTTGACCTCGGGTGTCGGTTCGGCGAGCATCTTCTTACGCCGCGATTCGTCGTAGATCGCACCCCAAACGCTCCGGTCCCAGGCTCGACCAATGTCCATCTGGAAACCCGAAACTTCGGTGCTGTTGGGAACGCGTTTGGAACGAAATTGGACCCCAGCGTTGTTGCCTTCGCCTTGCAGCTTCACCTCCAAACGCAATTCGAAATCGTCGTAGACTTCAGTCGTACACAGGAACTGGTTATGCGGGATTTTTTCTTCGAGTCGACCGGCGACGATAGAATCATCTTCGATCCGGAACCAATACGCGTGCCCCTCCCACCCGGCGAGCGTCTCCCCGTCAAAGAGCGATCGCGATCGGTCGGCAAAGTCATCGGCCACCGATGCGTGACTGGCGAACAGACCGCTGAAAATCAACGCCAGCCCGGCAACGAGCCGCCTGGAGGACAGGAGTAATTGCTGAGATAAGGCGAAACACGTCATTTTTGAACCTGGATGACTGGGTGGAGGGTTGTGTCCCTTGGTCAATTGGACTTTCACAAGCATAATCTCTCCTCCGCCGTCACAGTGAAGCCAACTCAACAGATAGCTTGGCGTCATCGCTAACCGTGGACGCACTAGAAATTCCCACTACCTCGACACTCCGCAACGACTCATGAACCAACCGCTCAACCGCTACAGCCAACACGTGACCCAGCCCAAGGTCCAATGCGCATCCCAAGCGATGCTCTATGGCACGGGCATGACCACCGACGACATGAGCAAGCCTCAAGTCGGCATCGGCAGCATGTGGTACGACGGCAATACGTGCAACATGCACCTGCTCGATCTGGCCGGTCACGTCAAACAAGGCGTCACCGAAGCTGGGATGGTCGGCATGCGGTTCAACACGATCGGTGTCAGCGACGGCATCTCGATGGGTACCGACGGTATGAGCTACTCGCTCCAAAGCCGCGACCTGATTGCCGACTCAATCGAAACGATCATGGCGGCTCAGTGGTATGACGCGTTGATCGCGCTGCCGGGCTGTGACAAAAACATGCCGGGATGCTTGATCGCGATGGGGCGACTGAATCGGCCTGCGATCATGGTCTATGGGGGCACGATCAAGCCTGGGTTCCGCAACGGCGAAAAGCTCGACATCGTGAGTGCTTTCCAATGCTTCGGCCAATACATCTCGGGCCAGATTACTGAAGAAGAACGCCAAGAGATCGTTCGCAAAAGCTGTCCAGGCGCCGGGGCATGCGGCGGCATGTACACCGCCAACACCATGGCGACCGCGATCGAAGCACTCGGCATGTCGCTGCCGTATTCCGCAAGTACGCCTGCGACGGATCCACAGAAACACGAAGAATGCCGTGCCGCCGGCGCAGCGGTTCTCGAGTTGCTCAAAGCCGATCTCAAGCCGCGTGACATCATGACTCGCGCCGCGTTCGAAAATGCGATGGTGACCGTGATGGCCTTGGGCGGAAGCACCAACGCAGTCCTCCACTTGATCGCGATGGCCCGCAGTGTCGATGTGCCGCTCACGATTGACGACTTCCAATCCGTCAGCGATCGCGTGCCCTACCTCGCCGACCTCAAACCAAGCGGCAAGTTCGTGCAAGAGGATTTGCACTCGATCGGCGGGACGCCTGCGGTGATGAAATACTTGCTCGAGAAAGGCCTCTTGGATGGCTCGTGCATGACGGTCACTGGCAAGACGCTGGCTGAGAACGTGGCACCGCTTCCAGGACTCAAGGAAGGCCAAAAGATCGTTGCCACAGTCGAAAAGCCGATCAAGAGCTCGGGGCATATCCGAATCTTGCGCGGCTCGCTCGCCCCCGAAGGCGCCGTCGCAAAGATCACTGGCAAGGAAGGATTGCAGTTCTCTGGACCAGCCAAAATCTATGACAGCGAAGAGGAAATGGTCGCCGCTCTCGAAGCGAAGAAGATCGTTAAGGGCGACGTCGTCGTCATCCGCTACGAAGGCCCGCAAGGTGGACCGGGCATGCCAGAAATGTTGACACCCACAAGTGCGATCATGGGTGCTGGGTTGGGAAGCGATGTGGCGCTGCTGACGGACGGTCGATTCAGCGGCGGAAGCCACGGCTACATCGTTGGTCACATCACCCCAGAAGCACAAGTCGGCGGACCGCTGGCACTCATCCAAGAAGGCGACATCATCACGATCGACGCAGAAACCAATCGCCTCGACGTCGAGATCACCGAAGCTGAAATGGCGTCACGACGTGCGGCATGGAAACAGCCACCCTTCAAAGCAACGCGAGGCACGCTCTACAAGTACATCAAGAGCGTCAAGAGCGCCAGCGAAGGTTGCGTTACCGACGAGTGATCAAGCGATCCTACGAGCCAAGTTGTTGCAATACCCGCTGGACGATTTTCTCGATCGTATCGGCGGGTAACTCGGCTGACTCACTCATCCCAGCGACTTCACCGACGAGTGCATCGATCTCACGTTGATTGCGAGCGATCGCAGCCTTTTGCGATTCGCTCAGCGGCACGCGACCAGTCCCGAGATTCCAACCGCGGGATCTTGCTCCAGCGCGAAAGCCTTCGGGGAACTCGCCTAAACCGATCATCGCATCGAATAGCGGAATCAGCTGGTACTGCAACTTCATTGCCGTTTCAATCTCACCAGCCACCACCGCACGATGGATGGCTCGAGTCAATTCAGGCACGACACCGCTGGTCGCGTTCGTTCCGCCATCGGCACCGATCATTAGCATCGGTGCGAGTGAAGCATCCCAGCCTGTTAGAAACGTAAAGTCATCTCGCATCGGGCGAATCGCTGCGATCATCCGCATCATGTTTGGCAAGTCACCGCTGCTGTCTTTGATCCCGACAACGCGAGGACACTCAGTCGCCAAACGCACCACCGTTGGCACATCAATCGGCGACGCAAACAGCGGAATATTGTAAAGCGTCACATCGACTGAAACCGATTCCGCGATCTCACGGAAGTACGCGTACACACCTTCACTGCTGAGCCTATAATAAAATGGTGCCACGATCGCCACGGCCCGCACACCCATGGCTCCGTACGCGTCACAGGCTGCGATCGTCTCTTTGACGTTCGCTTCGGCGGCACCAGCAAGCACGGGGACGCGACCGGCTGTTTGGTCGACCACGATGCGAACAATGTCGCGGCGTTCTTCGGCGTTGAATCGAACGAATTCGCCCGTGCTGCCGTTGGGATAAAGCCCGTCGACGCCTCGCTCGATCAACCAATCCACGTAACCACGAAGCCGGTCTTCATCTACGCGGCCTTGAGCGTCAACAGGAGTGATATTCGGCGTCAAAATACCCGTGATGCGATTGGACATAGTGCGTGCGGCAAGAGATTGCTGGGGGAAGGGATTTTGGCACTAGAATAATCCGATTGCGACAAATGAGTATCGGACAACCAGCCCCGCGATCACAACGCTGACAATACTCATCAGTTTGATCAGAATATTCAGGCTAGGCCCACTCGTATCCTTGAACGGATCGCCGACGGTATCGCCCACGACCGCCGCTTTATGGGCTTCGCTGCCTTTTCCGCCAAAATTCCCAGCCTCAATGTGCTTTTTGGCGTTGTCCCAGGCACCACCGCTATTCGCCATGAAAACGGCCAGACAGAATCCGCTGGTCAGGCATCCCGTTAGCAAGCCGAGCACGCCCGCGACGCCGAGCATCAGCCCGACGACGATTGGTAAACACAGCCCCAGAAGACTCGGCAGCACCATCTCTCGCTGTGCCGCCTTGGTGCTGATCTCCACAGGCCGCTGGAAGTCCGGCTTCACAGTGCCGTCAAGAATCCCGGGCGATTCCCGGAACTGGCGTCGAACTTCGATCACCATCGCTTGTGCCGCTCGGCCAACCGACTTCATCGTCATCGCACAAAACACAAACGAGCTCATGCTTCCGAGAAAGACGCCGATCATCACGCGAGGATTCAGCAACGTCACGTCGTAGTAGTGCAAGAAATCCCTCAGTGTCGCGTGTTTGACTGAAACGACCGCCGCACCGATGGACTCCACTTGGCCTCGCTGTGTCCCGCTGGGCAATCGCACGAGACCTCCATCGATGGCACTGTCCTTTGTCTCGACCCAGCGTTGGAACTCTTCTTGCTCTTCGCTTGATTCCCGAATCAGCATGTAGACGTCGGCCGTTGCACCGTCCTTATTCACGATCAAGTCACTGGTCAGTCGATGGATGCCGTCCGGTGACGACGATGTTTGAACAAAGTCATCGCCCCAACGCTGCATCCCATCACGAACGCCTTCCACATAAGCCGCGAGCAATGCGAGCGCGGTCAACGCTGCTGAACCAATCGCAAACCCTTTGCCGGTTGCTGCGGTCGTGTTCCCGAGACTGTCCAGTGCATCCGTCCGCTCGCGAACGATCGGCTCAAGACCCGCCATCTCCGCATTACCACCAGCGTTATCCGCGATCGGGCCGTACGCGTCCGTGGCCAATGTGATGCCAAGCGTGCTGAGCATCCCCACCGCCGCGATCCCCACACCGTACAACCCCAGTGCAAACAATTGTGGATCATCAAAATTGCCACCATTGGCGAAACCAAACGCCGCCAGCATCGTGGCGCACACCACAACCACGGGAAACCAAGTGCTAAGCATCCCGTCCGCTACACCGTTGATGATGATGGTCGCTGCGCCCGTCTCCGCTTGCTGTGCCAACTGCTTGGTCGGCGGGTACTCGTCGCTCGTTGCATACTCAGTCCACTTGCCAATCGCCAATCCAGACAAGAGCCCGACCAAGATGCTCAACACGATGCCTGGAAAGAACCCAAACAGCATCGATTGCTCCGGACGTGGCATCAGCAGATAGACCAACACCACGGAAGCGACAATCACAAGCACCGAAGAGAGATGAATGCCTCGCGACAACGCTTTCAGCAGATGTCGCTGTGACAGATCCTCGCTCGTCTTGACCAAATAAACGCCAGCGATGGACGACAAAATCCCAATCGCGGCAATTGCGATCGGAAGCAACAGTGATCGCAATTGTGCATCAACGGGATTTTCCAATTGCGACGCGATCACCGGCGAACTGAATGCCGCGACACCGAGCGCCGACGCTGCGAGAATCGAACCGCAATACGATTCGTACAGGTCCGCCCCCATGCCCGCGACGTCACCGACATTGTCGCCGACGTTGTCCGCGATCGTCGCTGGATTTCGCGGCGAGTCTTCCTTGAGGCTCTGTTCCACCTTGCCAACTAAGTCGGCTCCGACGTCAGCCGCCTTGGTGAAAATCCCACCACCGACGCGAGCGAATAACGCTTGAGCACTCGCACCCATTCCAAACGAAAGCATCGTGACAGAAATCTGCGAAAGACTCGGCTCCGACGATTCATCGCCGGCAAGTGGCACGATCCAATACAGCCCCGCGAACCAAAAACAGATGTAGAGCAACCCCAAGCCAACAACGGTTAACCCCATCACAGCACCGCTTCGAAACGCGATCGTCAACCCCTCGTTGAGCGAACGACTCGCCGCCGCAGCAGTCCGATTACTGGCGCGCGTCGCCGTCTTCATCCCGAACCAGCCACACAACCCGCTGAAGAAACCGCCTGTCAAGAATGCGACCGGCGTGTACACGCTGAGCATGTGCAGCCCGAACGATGCCACCGCAAGCAAACCAGCGATCAAAACAAAGACGATCGTGACCCATTTGTATTGTTGCCAAAGATAAGCGTTGGCACCGAGCCGTACACTCTCAGCAATCTCTTGCATCAAAGGAGTGCCTTCGTCGGCAAGCATCATCTGCTTATAAAAGCGATACGCCCAGACAAGCGCAGCCACGGACGACAAGACAGCGAAACTCCAAACAACCAACGCGACCATGGCTGAATTCCTATCAAAGATGCACGTCGAAGATAACTAATCATCTCTCTGAACGCCGTCACGACAAATCAACGAACGATGTCGAACGGCACTCTCGTGATCTTAACACACCACCAAACGCGGGGGTTGTTGATCTAGCGGCGATGACGCTGCGCAACATCCGAAAAAAGCTTGCGAACTTGATCTGGCGGTTGGTATACGATGCGCTGGTCCGTCACTTTGCCTTCAGGACTTGCAACCAGGGTCATCGGGTACGACGGAACTTTGATGCGACTCAATAACTCCGAATCGCGATCGCGTTTCAATTGAATCGCAACGAAGTTCTGGCGAAGCTGGCCGAGAATCTCGCCATTGCACCAAGTATCCTTCTTCATCGCATCGCAATAGACGCAATTGTCGCTGGTGATGAACACCACCATCGGTAACCCACGACGTTTCGACTCACGCCAACCTTCATCGAAATTGTCGTGCCAAACAGACGATGCCGGTGAGCCGAGCTGATTCGGTTGCCGCATGTCTGGCATCTCGCCACAAACATCCCGGTGACCCGAGACCGCGAACCAAGCCAATGCGGCAATCAAGGCCGCACGATAAATAGCATGCGTCACAGCAAATTCCCTGCGTGCGATTTCGAATAGATCGAGAAGGTCGGTGGGCGAATCATTACCCAACGGTGCAGCAAAGCACGCAAGAGAGGCTATATAGGTCGCTTCGGGCGCACAAGCCGCTCCTTTGGGTGCTTTCAACTCACCTTCTGGTAGATCGCTGTCAGAAGCGACTCGGTATCCTTGAACGCCTTTTTTCCCGAAGTGGCTTCGTCGATCAAACGCCGAGCCTCAGCTTCCGAATGGCCAAGAATGACGAGCGCATCAAAGGTCTCTGCCAAAACAGCGGGGCCAACCTCAGCGACCTCAGCTCCCGGCGATCGCTCGACCATCAACGCGAACCGCGGCATCTTGCGACGCAGCTTGGCAATGATTCGCTCGCTCGTCGCAGGTCCGATCCCTGGAAGCGCCGACAAGTTCTTCGCGTCTTGCTGTTCGATCAGCACCGCGAGTTCCTTCACCGGTCGCACCATCGCTCGCAACGCCTTCTTCACACCAACGCCATCGACGCTGCAAAACAGTTCAAAGAATTGCCGTTCGGGCTCAGTGAGAAAACCGATCAGCCGCGGTGTGAGTCTTCCTCCCTGGGCTGCATTGCCGTCAATGTAATCAATCGTGAACAGCCGAATGTCTTCGCCCACGCGATCCTGTAACTTGCGACGCGACGAGTCGGCAATCAGCACCTCGTATTCGAACGGGGGAACCGCCACAGCAATCGCTGTCTCGCCAACACGCAGTAACTTCCCAGTGATATTGATAATCAATTCAATTCGCTTTCAAATCAGCAGTGATGGATAAGAGCACGCCGTGCCTCAGTGAAGGGGGCACACCTCTTTTCGGAACACGTTTTCTTAGCTCGCCAGCCGTCCGTCGCCGATCATCTTCTCAAGATAGAATCCGCACAACGCGATCGCCAACGCGTCAGCAACGTCAGCGGGCTCTGGCAAAGTTGGCAATCCCAACTCGCGCTGGACCGCCAGCTGCATCTGCGTCTTTGGTGCTCGGCCATTTCCCGTCAGCACCTTCTTCACTCGCGTCGGCTCGAAGTGAACGACGTCGATCTCAGCCAACCCCGCGGCCAAACACAACACGCCGCGAGCGTGCCCCATCAGGATCGCTGTTCGCGGGCGATCATAGTGCGAGAACAACTGCTCGAGCGCCATGAATGTCGGAGAACACGACTCGATGACCTCGGTGATGCCTTCGTGAATCTCTTTGAGCCGAGATTGCAACGTTGCCTTCGCACGGCTTCGAACAATCCCCGCTTCGATCAATCGCACACAGCGACCTTCAAATTCGATGACGCCATAACCCGTTGTATTCAAACCGGGATCGACGCCAAGAATTCGAGTCACACTCACGACTTGCGTTCCCAGCTCGTGCCTTCCTTCTTGTCCAACAACGCGATTCCAGCCTCTGTGAGCGAGTCACGAATCTTGTCGCCAAGTGCGTAATCTTTCGCTTCCCGAGCTTCTTTACGCATCTTAATGAACAATTGCACGAGGTTATCGAGCAGCTCGGCGTCGCCTTCACCGCCACTGTTAGCAATCGGTGGCTTCACGAACAATCCGAGCACACCAGTCAACTCGCGAATGACCGTCATCGCTTCCACGAGTGCCTGGACATTGGCGTCATCGGCTTTCGCACCAACTCGTAAATCATGTTGGTCGATGTGGCGATTGAGCAATCTCAGCGAATCGAACAGCACACTGATCGCGGCGCCACTGTTGAAGTCATCGTCCATGTTGGCGAGGAACTTTTCTCGCTGGGCACCGATCTCACGAACCAGCTCACCAGCATTCGCGTCCAGCGAGTATTCAAATCGCGTCTTGGGAATCGGCAACGCATAGAACGAAGTGCCTGTGATCTCGGCATAGCGATCAAACATGCGATAGAAAGCTTCGAGCGAAGTGCCCGCTTCTTGCAAGCCGTCTTCGCCGTAAACGATCGTCGATCGGTAATGAGTCCGAAGCAAGAAGAATCGAATCCGCTCACCAGTGTGACGGCGAATCAACTCCGCCAATCCGCCAGCGCCTTTGCTACGACTGATTTTTCCCGATGCGTCATCCGCTGGTGCTTCGGCGGCGGCATCCTCGCGATCGCTCTTGCCGCCGACTTTGCCTTTCTCGCCCGCTCGCATCAGTCCGTTGTGCAACCAGTACTTCACCATCGGCGCGTCGTGACAGCATCCACTTTGTGCTCGCTCGTTCTCGTGATGCGGGAACATCAAGTCGAGTCCGCCACCGTGAATGTCGAACGTCTCGCCAAGAATGGCATGACTCATCGCGGAGCATTCAATGTGCCAGCCTGGACGCCCACGGCCCCAGGGACTGTCCCATGCTGGCTCGTCGCCTTTGACGTTTTTCCAAAGTGCAAAGTCACCTGAGGAACGCTTCTTGGCTGCCGCACCCCCGCCTTCGCCCTGTTGGTCCTCGATGCTTCGATTGGAGAGTTGTCCGTAGTTGGGATCCTTGACCACATCAAAGAACACGTCGCCATCGACCGCATACGCGAAACCTTTCTTCTCCAGATCCACAATGAACTGGATGATGCCTGGGATGTGATCGGTGGCTCGCGGCAGATGGTCGATCTGGTTGACGCCGAGTTCCTTCAAGTTCGACAAGTAATCCGCGGTCATCTCGACTGCGATTTGGCTCATCGGGATCCCGCGTTCGCGACTCTTGTTGATCAACTTGTCGTCGACGTCTGTGATATTGACGACCCAGGTCACGTCATAGCCGCTGTACCGCAAATAACGTTTGATGGTGTCAAAGATGACGGGCCCGACCATGTGGCCGATGTGACTTTCCGCGTAAACCGTCGGTCCGCACAGGTAGATTCCGACCTTCGGAGCATGAAGGGGCTCGAACTTTTCCTTAACTTTCGAAAGCGTGTTGTACACGCGAATATCGGGTGTTTGCGTCATAGAAGCGGATTTCTGATGCGTGGCCGTGGCGGTGCTCATCGAACAATCGTGATCTTTTAGAGGGTATCAAGTGAGGGCAAGTTGCGGATTATAGGGAGAATTGTCCGACGGGCAGAGGGCGATTCTTTTGAGGAAAAACACGCGAATCGAGACAATTTCATCGCGGAACGGCGTCCGACTGGCTCAAAGACGGCCGGTTCAGGCCTTCCGTGCCTGCCCTCAAAATGACGTCTAGAAGTTCACCGCATTTCGGAGGACGCCTTCCAAGTTGACCGTCGATCCGAGCTTTCGTCGCCTTCGTTTTTCGGACCACCGTGAGCAAGAACGCCGTGTTTTGCTGGACCCAACGTATCCGCCGTGTCATACTCGGGCGGTTATTCCGATTCCCGAATCGTTGCCTCCCGGTGGAATCCCATGGGAACTGTCGTGACGTACGCCCCAAGCGAGCAAGTCAAATTCGACGTCGGCTCGACCGTTGGTGATTACCAATTGGTCAAGCAGATCGATGGCGATTTTTTTGGCCAAGCGTTTCACGCGACTCACCAAAGTGGCGGTGAAGATGCTGTACTTCACATTCGCAACTTTGGCCCTGACAAAACAAACGAAGCCGATCAGGTTGTTGAACGACTGCGAGGATGCCAGGACATCGTTCACCCTTTCTTAGCAAGAACGATCCAAGTGATTCACGGCGGCGATCGTGTCGGTGTCGCCACACAATGCATTGACGGAAACACGCTTGCCGAAATAGTCGACTCCGATGGTGAAGTGCCGTCTGAACTCGTCTACACAATCATCCGCCAAGTCGCTTTGGCGCTAAAGTGCATTCATGATCACGGACACGTGCATCTTGCCGTTGAACCGAAGACCATCTTCTTGCAAGCCAGCGGTGATGTCCAACTGCGTGGACTTGGACCAGCTATCCTCCATCGCGACACCGATTCTAAAACGGCTTGCGACACACGCTGCGATCTCAAGAACGTGGGACGTGTCGCCGGATTCTTGCTCGCCGGTAATCTTGCGTTCGACAAGGATGCGTTGCCTGAGGCGTGGAAGCGAATCATTGATCGGATGATGGCGACTCACACCGATCAGGGCTGCGAGTCGATGGAGGATGCCATTCGCGAACTTGATCGTGCGTTCGATCCAGCCTGGGTTGAGGAGGCCGTGCCAAGCAAACCGATGTCGCTTCTTGGTGTCGATTCAGGCGAGGCGATGGTCTACCGAGCCGATGCACCATCGCCATCAACTCCCTCGTTGCGAAATTGGTTGCTGGCGAGTTGTCGACAACTTTTCAATCGTGGTTGAGCTAGCGAGCTAGACAATCACGCTCAATCGCCGTTGCTCGCGTCAGCAACCTTGTAGAGCAGCACCACCACGCGGGATGCGATGGATGCTCCGGTGCCAATCTCACCAATCCCTTCACCAGTCTTCGCTTTGACACTAATCCGATCCGTCGGCACGTCGACCAATTCCGAAATGCGTTGTCGAATGGCGTCGATGTGCGGCGCAAGCTTCGGACGCTCAACCAGCACGACGCAGTCCAAATTGACGATGTCCATTCCATGGTGATGGACTCGACGCAGCGCCTCAGCAACAAAGTCAGCACTGTCGCGACCTCGGTTCTCAGGATCATTGTCTGGAAAGAGCCGACCGATGTCTGTCTCCGCAACCGCACCCAATAGTGCGTCGGTAATTGCATGCAATAGCACATCCGCGTCGCTGTGCCCGATCGCATGAATCTCCGCAGGAATCTCGACGCCGCCGATTCGTATCGGGCCTCCGTTACCTAGCCGGTGAGAGTCATAACCGAGGCCGACGCGGATGGGAGGAACGTTCGTTTGCATGGAATTGCTGACAAAAACGCCAGACACCTGTTTTGTGACGAGAACTGAATCAACACAGAAACTTCACCTTCGCATCCGTGGTAGACGCTGTCCAGCGAGTGTGCTGAATTCCCAGGGCAACTCACTTTTCAAATTGGGGCTTTTGTCGTTTCGTAGGGTGCTGTGCTTGCACGCACCTTTTGCTGAATCTGGTGCGTGCAAGCACGGCACCCTACGTTTCGCAGTTTGAAACACTGATTTTCCCTGGGTGAATTCCTTTGCCGCCCCCCGCTTTGGATTCTGGCCATGCGACCTACAATGTCCCGCTTAACATCCGTTTTCCGTGCGTTGACACCCGCCGCCCATGTCGATCATCCAAGTCCGCGAGCTGACGAAATCCTACCGCGTTTACAAAAAACGCGAGGGGCTCGGTGGCAGTATCCGTGGACTGTTTCGCCGAGAGTACGCCGATGTCCAGGCCGTCCGCGGTATCGACTTGGACGTCGAGCAGGGTGAATTCGTCGCATTTCTCGGACCCAATGGCGCTGGCAAGACAACCACGCTAAAACTCCTCAGCGGCGTGATCAACCCCACGAGCGGCACCGCCGAAGTGATGGGGTTTGTCCCGTGGCAGCGAAAGAACGAATACCGCCGACGCTTCGCACTCGTGATGGGCCAAAAGAACCAGCTGTGGTGGGACTTACCCGCTCAAGAATCTTATCGGCTGCATCAACAAATCTACGGTGTCCCTCAAGACGTATTCAACGAAACACTCAACGAGCTCACTGATCTTCTCGACGTCGGTCGACTGCTGAGCCAACCTGTTCGCGAGTTATCGCTCGGCGAACGCATGAAGATGGAACTCATCGCGGCACTGCTGCATCGTCCCGAAGTCCTGTTCTTGGACGAGCCCACGATCGGACTCGACGTCATCGCCCAGCACAACATCCAACAATTCCTTCGCTTCTATCAAGAGAAACGCAAGATCACAATTCTCTTGACAAGCCACTACATGAAGGACGTTGCCGCACTCTGCAAACGCGTCGTCATCATCGCTCGCGGCCAGATCGAATACGATGGATCGCTTTCCGGAATCATCGATAAGTTTTCCGGTTCCAAGATCGTCACACTTCAATTCGCTGAAGGGCATCAACCGACGATGCTCTCCAAACACGGCGAAGTCCTGGAACAGAATTGGCCCAAAGTGCGCATTCGCATCACGCGAGCCGATGTGCCGCGAATGCTAGCCGAAGTGCTCCGCGACAATCCGATCGAAGACGTGGCCGTCGAAGATCCGCCACTCGAAGATGTGATCGCCGACTTGTTTCGCGAATCGAGCGCCAAGAACGACGCCGCGATCGCCGCCCAAGCCGCCGCATCAATCTAGCTGCTGTCGCATCGAACCGGCCCCTAAGTTTATCCGCCCCCTGAAACCTGCTACCTGATTCCTGACCCCTTCGCTCTTTATGTCCCAAATTTCGCTCGATGAACTCAGTATCGGTTTTCGCGGTCCTCTATTGCTCGATGGCGTCTCGGCACAAATCGAAGTCGGACAACGTGTCGGGCTGCTGGGTCGAAACGGTGCCGGTAAAACGACACTCCTACGAATGCTGTGCGGTGAGATGCAACCGGATCACGGCAGCATCCAATTCGCTCCGCGCACTCGCGTGGCAAGACTGACTCAAGATGTCCCTCGCGATCTCACTGGCACAATCCGCGAAGTCGTCCTACCAAGCGACTATGACACTCGCGATATCGACGAGCTTTGGCAAATCGACCACGCCGTTGATTCGACGCTGTCGAAAATGCAACTAGATCCAGAGGTGCGCTTCGAAAGTCTCTCCAGCGGTATGAAACGCCGCGTTTTGCTCGCTCAAGCGATCGCGTCCGAACCCGATGTGCTGTTACTCGACGAGCCGACCAACCACCTGGATATTCCAGCAATTTTGTGGCTCGAAGATTTCCTGAGCCGATGGTCATCAACACTGATTTTCATCACGCACGATCGTTCGTTCTTGCGGCGACTCGCGACGCGGATTTGGGAAATTGATCGCGGCCGTTTGTTCGACTGGACATGCGATTACGAAACATTCCTGAGCCGCAAAGAAGGTGCGCTGGCCGCGGAAGAAAAACAGAACGCCCTATTCGACAAGAAACTCGCCCAAGAAGAAGTCTGGATTCGCCAAGGCATCAAGGCGCGTCGAACTCGCAACGAAGGCCGCGTGCGAGCCTTGGAAGCGATGCGTGAACGACGTGCACAACGCCAAACGGCGGAAGGCAAAGCCAAACTCAATCTTCAAGATGCCGCTCGCAGCGGTGCACTGGTCGCCGACATCAAGGAAATCACGTTCCGGTACGAAGATCGACACATTGTGAAAGACTTCAGCACCACGATTATGCGTGTCTACAAGATCGGAATCGTTGGCCCCAACGGCGCCGGCAAAACGACACTACTGAAACTGCTCCTCGGACAACTTCAACCGGAGTCCGGAAAAGTGCGATTGGGAACGAACCTGCAAGTCGCCTACTTCGACCAACTTCGTGATACGCTCGACCCGAACAAAACCGTTGCTGACAACGTGGGCGAAGGCAACGATCGATTGACGATCGGCGGACAAACCAAGCACATCGTTGGCTATCTGCAAGACTTCTTGTTCACGCCCGAACGATCACGCACCGAAGTCCGTTTCCTTTCCGGCGGTGAACGAAACCGAGCACTGCTAGCCAAGCTCATGACTCGCCCTGCGAACATCATCGTGCTCGACGAACCCACCAATGACCTCGACAGCGAAACGCTCGAACTACTCGAAGAGCAACTGGTCCAATTCACGGGAACGCTATTGATGGTCAGCCACGACCGGACGTTTTTGAATAATGTTGTGAGCAGCTTGATCGTGTTCGAAGAGGACCAAGTCCGTGAGTACGACGGCGGATACGACGATTGGCAACGCACCATTGCCCGGCGCGGTGCCGATGCCGTTTCCGCTGCGATGGCGAATAAGACGACACCCTCATCGCAATCACAGACAAAGCCCAACACGGCCTCTGCCGCAAAAGCAAAGAAACTGTCTTTCAAAGAACAGCACGAATTGAAGGAATTGCCGGGCCGAATCGAGAGCCTCGAAGCTGAGATCGCCGAGCTGCACCTCGAAATGGCGGACCCGAACTTCTACAAGCAGTCACCGACTGAGATTTCAAAGTCGAGCACCAAGCTGAGTGATCTGCAACAGAAACTAGCCAACAGCTTCCGCCGCTGGGAAGAACTCGAAGGCTAGAGTCGGACGCCCCGATCATCTGGTTCGTCGCATTGCGGTCGCGAATGCGTCAACCGCTTCGTGAAAACTCGCCAACAATATGTTCCGCAATTGCGAGCGAGGCCGTCGCTGCCGGCGATGGTGCGTTGAGCACATGAATCGCGTGAGCGCTGTGGGCAAACAAAAAGTCATCCACCAGCGAACCGTCCGGAGCAATCGCCTGTGCTCGAACACCTGCCCGGCCCGGCTTCAAATCCGCGGACTGGAGCTTGGGTATCAGCTTTCGAAGTGCTTCAACGAATGCTGCCTTACTCAGCGAACGATGCATTTCACCTAGCCCCATTCGCCAGTGCTTCATCGCCATCTGTCGAAACCCGGCAAAAGAAAGCGTATCAACGAGATCTCGCGGGTTCACGTTCAACCACGAGTAGCCTTCTCGCGCAAGCGCCAAGACCGCGTTCGGACCACACTCGACGCCGCCATCACTCATGCGAGTGAAGTGCACACCCAAAAACGGGAACGACGGATCAGGAACTGGATAAATCAAATGCCGACAAAGATGTTCGCTCGATTCGGCAAGCTCGTAGTACTCGCCACGAAACGGAACAATACGAGTCTCCGTTTCACCTCCAGCCATCCGGCAAACGCGATCACATTGAAGCCCAGCGCAATTGATCAAGCGCCCCGCCGAGATCGTCCGCCCATCACGACTTTGCACCGCCAGCCCGTTACCACGTGACTGGATCTTGGTCACCGCAAAATCCAAAGTGACCGAGCCAGCACGAGAAACAAGACTGCGGAGCGTTTCACAAACCTTGGCGTAATTTACAATCCCAGTCTCTGGAACGTGTAGTGCAGCAAGCCCTGCCGCGTTGGGCTCGATCTCCCGCAGCTGATCCGTGTCGATGCGATGTGCCGTAACTCCGTTCAGACGCGCACGTTCTTCAATACTGGCTAGACGGTCAACTTCGTCTGCCGTTGTCGCGACAACCACCTTGCCGCACTTCTCCCACGTGACGCTGTGCTCGGTACAGAAAGCCTCCATCGCGAGTTTCCCATCACGACATGTGCGGGCCTTGAGCGAACCAGGCTTGTAATAGATGCCCGAATGCAACACTCCTGAATTGTGACCACTTTGATGCGCAGCAACGTGGCTGGCAGCGTCCACGACTGCGATTCTTAGATCCGAGTATTGCTGCTGCAACCGCCAAGCCGTCGCCAAACCGACAATCCCAGCCCCAATAATGAGCACATCCACCGTCCTCTCGGCCGAATCGAAATCTTGCTGCTGGACGTTTGCGGGGGCCATAGGGATGGGAGCTTGTTTGATAGCGAAGGAGTTTCGGGCTGGTTCGAGGACGGTGAACCTAGTAAAGACGCATAGATATTGTTACGCAAGCGACGCTTTCGGCCGACGCCACCGAAATCTATGAATCATTGGTTCACCCATCGCTCTCGAACCCTCGTGAAACACGTCGCTTGGACGCCAGTGTTGCTGTGGGTGCTCGCACTCACGTCGAGCAACGCCATCGGCCAAACCAACTTTGATCCCTACGCGACTTCATTGGGCACCTTTAGCCAGCCGACACCGCTCGAGCTGAATCCGCCCTATCAATCCTATCCCTCAATCGCTTCACCCATCGGCGGCTCTGAAGGTTGGCTGCCCGTGGGGACGATCTTTCGCGAGTACTTAGCTGACGAGAAAGCGTCGCGGATGTCCGGTCATTTGCTCGGCAGCACCGGAGGCCGAACCTTTCTCGATGGAACACTGGGAAGTAAGTTCGCACTTTTTCGTCGCGGGCCGCTGGAGCCTTACAGTGGAAACCAAGCCTTCGAAGTTGCCGTCGAAGGCTCCGCCCAATTGCGAATCGACCTAGAGAATCAAGGCGACGTTCAAGCCGTCGACTTTCGCCTTGGACTTCCGCTGGCGTATCGCTTCGGAGCATGGAACACACGGTTTGGCTATTACCATTTGAGCAGCCACCTGGGCGACGAGTTCCTATTAGAAAATCCAACCTTTCAACGACTCAACTACAGCCGCGATGCGTTGTTTCTTGGACTCGCCTATTCACTAACACCGAACCATCGGATTTATGGTGAGTCGTCTATCGGCGTTGCACGAGAGATCAGTGGGCCACTAGATTTCAAATTCGGCATCGAGCGAGCTCCCGCCGGCGTCACGGGCCCACGCGGCGAACCGTTCTGGGCTCTCCACGGACACCTCCGCGAAGAAGTCGACTACGGTGGCAACTTCACCGCCCAGGCCGGATGGGCATGGCGTGGCCCAACCACCCCCGGACAGCTTCGAGTCGGCCTGCACTACTTCAACGGCAAGAGCCTTCAATACTCGTTCTTCAACGAGCACGAGCAACAACTCGGACTCGGCGTCTGGTACGACTATTAAAACAGAACTTGGGTGCCCCCAAATTCTGCCCCCCAAGTTCTGCCCTCGTGTCAACACAAGCCAGCAGCAAGAACTTCACCCCTCCCCAAGGTTAATGAAGGAAGATGCGTCGACACCAATGCCTGAACCAGAGAGTAAAGCTCATCGCGGCAAAGTCGCCCGCCGCGAAAACAATCTGTGGTCACGGTCGATAGAACGAGTAGCCTGTCCAACTTCAATTTCCTGGTAGCTGAAGTCGCCTGACTTCAGGACGTCGCAACCCTCGAAAGCGGCAGAGTTCAAAGCGGAGGCTCCGGAGCAGCAGCACATCCATCATTTCAAAATTTGCAATGTTCATTTTGCAATTTGCAATCCCCATGGGTCATTGGTGCCAACACACATCAGCAGCAAAAGCTTCTCACTCCCTCGGGAGGGTCGCGGAGGAGCGCGCGACGACGCGGGGAGGGTAGCTAGCAGCACGGCCAATGATCATTCGCCAAGCAAATCCCTCCGCGAAGCCTAATGCCTCGGCTTCGATCCTCCCCAAGGAGTGTGAAGGAAAATATGTAGACACCAATGCCCAGAAACAGGGTGGCCCCAAATACCGCCCGCGCTCCGGCGGCCGACGCCGGCAAACTAGCGGCTCTCGCGGTCAATAAAACCGGAGAGTCAAATTTTCGCGGAATTCGAGTGCGAAGGTGCGGTTGACTGAAGCCTTGTCGCTCGTTTCGTTCATGCACACGCATCGTTGCTTGTGGAAGTTACTTGTCCTGGTTGGCGTCAACCGCGGCAAGAAACTGATCGATCAATCCTTCGGGAGCATTGACGATATGTTCTGGGCCTGGAAACGCTCCGCTTTTGACATCGTTGATATAGTCGCGAAAACCTTCGACTCGCTCCACTTGAATGGCCTGCTCCATCTTGAAGAGGTTCCGATATTGTTTGGTGTGTCGTGGATAGGGAGGAGCGTGATTGCCCAAGATGTCTTCCGCAAACATGAATTGAATGTCACCGCCACTACCTGCGCCAATCGACGAGGTTACCAGTCGAGTACGTCGAGAAATTTGTGCAAGTAGCTCCGCCGGTACGACTTCAACTTCAACCGCCCAGGCTCAAGCTTCTTCAAACGACTGAATCTGCTTGAATACCCAGAGTGCTTCGTCGATTGTTTTTCCGACCGCCCTCAGACCTCCTGTCCAGGTGCTCAAGCGGGGCACGAGGCCAGCGTGCGCTTGAACTGGAATTCCAACATTCGAAACAGCCCGAATGAAATCGGGGCCCCATTGGCACATGATTGCATCCGCGCCGGCTTCCATGGCGTCGAAGCCGGCACAAACAGCTTCAGCCGTGGTAGCAATCTTGGTCAACCCGATACAGAACGTCATGAACGTGTGGGGCGCTGCTTTTCGGATCGCAATTGCGCCGGCCGGATCGCGGGGATCAAACTTGACTTTGAGTGTATCGATCCCCGCCTCTTCAGCCGCCGCAGCCTCGCTCGTCGTAAAGGGCATGGTCTCGGTGAGAACAGCTTTTCCTTTCAACTTCTGCAGGTGCCTGATTGTATAGTTACGAGTCGCGTACGACCCGCCGAGGGTCATAGTCCGGTGCAGACCGCGCTTGTGCGTATCTCGCGGGGGAAGTGCGTTGGATGGGGTTACGTCGGATTTCATGGATTTGCTTTTCCTTTCCAGTGGACTGTTTTTGCCGGCCAAGTGGATTCACGCGACTGCCGCAAGTTGCATCAACGAAGCTGCGGCGAGTTTTGATTTTAGCGTGCTTGATCCGTGCGACACGCAAGCACAGTGGAGCAAATGGGCTGGGCGGTGCTCTTTGCAGAGCGTTCACCGGTTGATTGTTGGTGCCGAGCCTGTCACGATTTGCATGGACATACGCTACGTAAACGGTGACGGGTTATTATGCTTGCTCGACTGAAAACATTCACGCTGCTTGGGATCGAAGCGATGCCCGTGGATGTCGAGGTGGACATTTCACCGGCAGCGATGCCTAAAACCGTGCTCGTCGGATTGCCCGACGCGGCGGTGAAAGAGTCGACACATCGAGTCGAGCGGGCGATCGTCAACAGCGGCTTCACTCGACCGTACGATCGTGTGGTGATCAATCTCGCCCCTGGTGACCTGCCCAAACAAGCGGCCTCGTTCGACTTACCTGTCGCACTAGGCGTCCTCGCCGGAAGCGGGCAATTGCAATCGGAAATTCTTGAACAGTATGCCGTGATTGGGGAGCTCGCTCTCGAAGGCTTCACACGGCCGGTGAAAGGCGTCTTGTCGGTTGCGATCGAAGCCGCCAAGAACAAGGAGCTCCGCGGACTTGTTGTTCCAGCGGCCAATGCAAACGAAGCCGCTGTCGTAGAAGGGCTCGACGTGATCGCCGTTGAAAGCCTCGCACAAGCCGTCGCGTTCTTCTCTGGCGAGATCGACATTCCCCCAGCCCCCAGCCGTCTGGACCAGTGGTTCGAGCAATACAGCGTCTACGACGTCGACTTCGGCGACGTGCGAGGCCAAGAGTCCGCCAAGCGAGCCATCATCCTCGCCGCCGCAGGAATGCATAACCTCATCATGATTGGTCCACCCGGCAGCGGCAAAACTATGTTGGCAAAACGAATGCCAACGATCTTGCCTCAACTCAGCAGCGCGGAATCGATTGAGACCACTCGAATCTATAGCGCGCTGGGACAACTTCCTGCAGGGCAACCGCTACTTGCCAAGCGACCGTTTCGAAGTCCTCACCATACGATCAGCGACGCCGGTCTCGTCGGTGGCGGCAGCCCTCCTTCGCCAGGAGAGATCAGTAAATCACACAACGGCATTCTATTTCTTGATGAACTGCCGGAGTTCAATCGCAAAACACTTGAAGTGATGCGTCAACCTCTCGAAGACGGCGTGGTGACGATCTCACGAGCACTTCGCAGCACGACATTCCCTGCCGATTTCATGCTCATCGCGGCGGCCAATCCGTGCCCTTGTGGTTATCGATCCGACCCGCGACGAGCTTGCAATTGCACACCGCCGCAAGTCGAAAAGTATTTCGGCAAAGTCTCGGGTCCGCTGATGGATCGCATCGACATTCAAATTGAAGTTCCATCCGTACCCTTCGAAGAACTCTCTGGCAAAGGCGGTGGCACATCAAGCGAGAAGATGCGAGAGGACGTCACGCGAGCGAGAGAATACCAGGCAAAACGATTCGCCAATTCAGCCAACGCGTCTGTGCGTTACAACGCTCAAATGACAAGTCGCCAAGTGCGTGAGCATTGCCAACTCAACAAGACATGCCAAGACATGCTGCGTCACAGTGTCGAGGAGATGGGATTGTCCGCACGAGCTCACGACAAGATCCTGCGAGTCTCACGCACAATCGCCGACGTCGCCGGTGACGAAACGATCGACGAAATGCATCTAGCGGAAGCCATCGGCTACCGAAGTCTCGATCGCGATTTGTGGACGTAGCACGTAAGAAAACTCACGTTACCGCTCCCGATACCGCAATGATGGTACGAGCAACTAAACCGTCGCCGCGACTTCGCACACCAGCATTCAAAACTCCCATGACAGATCGGACCTTCTTTCGCCTGAGATTCCCAATCGCTGCCGCGTTGCCCTTCGAAACAAGCCATGGCCAGTTGTCCGTTTGCGAACTATCCGAGGGCGGCTTGAGGATCTTATGCGATACTGAATCGGGACTTCACGTCGGCCAAACAGTGCAAGGGACGATCGTGTTGTCCAGCGGAGAACGTATCGACGTGAAAGGCTTGGCCGTACGCAGAGAGAAAGACGAACTCGTGATCACACAGGCGGAAGGCGTCACATTCCAGCACATGATGAATGAGCAACGGAACCTAGTACACCGATTTCCGAAAGGCATCGCTTCGACGCCACCTGCAACGGACCCGTCAAATTAATCGCATTATCCGTCGTGATAGTAGCCCCGAATGAGCCAACTTACCCAACGTCACGATTACCTGCCTTGGCATACCTGTCTTAGCATGTGATTGGTGTTCTTTACCGAATGGTTCCCGAATCGCACGCTAGCTCGACCATCGACATTGGTTGTCACAGTCGATTCGTCATGATTAACAGCGTTTTTTCTGAGGGGCTAGCCGCCAATGCGCGGCACCGATTGCAAGGATTTCCGCGTGCATCATGGTGGCCTGAACCGACAATTTGCTGCGATTGGAAACTCATCCTACCCGACTCTCTCGACCTTTTGACTTGTCCGATCACAATAGTCATACTGTGATTCCCGCCCCGCCACCTCTCGGCGACATTTCGAGATGAAATTCTTGTTCAACGCTTTTGTTCGTCTTCTAGTGCCCATCGGCATCCTGGCCGCCGGTGGGTACGGATTTGCTGTTTTGTCCGTCGAGCCCACCGACGAAAAGAATGAACTGGCGGAGGAACAAGTCCTTCGCAGCCGAATCCGATCGCTGCATGCCAGCGATTACGCCGTTAAGATTGAAACGAATGGGATCGTGGGTCCACACAACCGTGTGATGCTGAGTGCCGAGGTCACTGGAACGATTCAATCGACTGAAGTTGCTTTCGAAGTCGGTTCATTCTTCAATGCCGGCGATTTGTTGTTGCATCTAGACGATCGTGACTATCAAACCGCGCTGAAGATCGCCCGAGAACAACACAAGCTCGCTCAAGCAACCTTAAAGCTGGCCCAAACCGCGCACGATCGAATGGAGCAACTCGCCCTCCAGAGTAGCGCTTCGACGTCCGAAGTCGATGCGAACTATGCGTCGCTTGTCCAGGCTCAGGCACAAGTACAGATCACGGCCTCGGCCATCGACCAAGCTGAACGCAACTTAGAACGCACAAAAATATACGCCCCCTTCGATGGCCGAGTGGCGATGAAGATGATCGGCGTCGGACAATTGGTCAGTCCAGGGACAGTGCTCGGGGAAGTGTTTGCGGTTGATTTCGCCGAAGTCCGGTTGCCAATCGCAAGTCGTGACCTGCGACATTTAAAGCTGCCTGAGATGGAAGGTGACACTCCGGTCGATGTTGAACTTCATGATGCGATTGACTCGTCGTCAGGATCCGTCTGGCGAGCCAAAATCGTTCGCACCGAGGGCACACTCGACGCTGACTCATTGGAATTATTTGCGATAGCGAGAATCGAGGATCCATTCTCACTTCATTCGGACCACGCCATCCTGCGGATTGGCCAACCCGTCGTTGCGACCATCCAGGGCGAAACGCTTCACGACGTCGTCGTTATCCCGCGTGGTGCAGTACGACGACTCGATCAGGTGTACTTTATCGACCAACAAAAGAGCACACTGCGGTCGTTGACCATTGATCCACTTTGGTCGGATGCCGAGCATGTGATCGTACGCGATCCGTCCATTCGCGAAGGCGAGTGGCTTGCGACCACGATGTTGGTTTATGCACCGGAGGGTAGCTTGGTACAGATCATTCCGGATGAGGATTCAAGCTCGTCACTCGCCGGCGAGCCGCCTGAGATGGAAGCGACGCCGTGATTCGCTGGTTCGCGAATAACGGCATTGCAGCCAATTTCCTTTTGGTGGCGATCATCGTTGCGGGTGGCTACGTGGCAGTGAATCACGTACCGCTGGAAGTCACACCAGCCTTGAGCTGGAACACGGTGATGATCGAGATGGAATACCGAGGTGCGACGGCAAAGGACGTCGAGCGAGCGATCCTGATCCCGGTCGAAGCTGCACTAGAGGGCGTGGATGGTATCGAGTCCCTCAATGCGGATAGCTTTCGCGGTGGTGCCAAATTTTTCTTGCGCGCAACGCGAGGCAAGGATTTGCGAAACTTGATGGACGACGTCAAGGCGCGGATTGACACGATCACCACCTTCCCCGCAGAGACCGAACCGCCCCGAGTGCTGATTCCTGAATCAGCCAATTTCTTTGACATTTTACAGATCGCAGTGATGGGCGATTTGTCGCCGCACGACATGCGTCAGGTCGCCCGACGAGTGCAACAAGACCTATTGGAGATGCCGGGCATCAGCCGTGTTGATATCTCCGGGGACAGGGAATCCGAAGTCTCCATTGAAGCCAACGTTGATAAGCTGCTTGCCTACAACTTGACGTTCCAGGATCTTGCCGATGCGATTCGCGGTTTCTCGCTCGACCTTCCCGCGGGCGCGATCGATAGTGCAAGCGGCACGTTCATTGTGCGTACCCGTGGGCAAGCTTATTCCGAAGCCGAGTTCGATAACATTCCAATCCGCTCGTCGGCCGGCGCGGAAGTCCGGCTTGGCGAAGTCGCAACGATTCGCGACGGCTTTGTCGAAGGCGACCAAAAGCTATTCTTCAACGGCAAGCCAGCACTCTTTGTTCCTGTGATGCGAGTCGGAAGTGAAAGCGCCCTGGGAATCTCAAACGAGGTTCGCGAGTATGTCCGCACCGCTCGCACGCGATTCCCCGAGGGCATTGAATTAGAAATTTGGGACGATGAGTCGCTCGCGATTCGCCACCGTTTGAGCACATTGGCCTGGTCGCTCTTGCAGGGTGGTTTTTTTGTGCTCGTGATCCTTGGGCTATTCATTCGACCCATGTTGGCGTTTTGGATCGTGATCGGCATTCCCTTCAGCTTTGCTGGAGCAGCGATGTTCATGCCGTGGTTCGACTTGACCGCCAATGTGATGAGCCTGTTCGGCTTTATCATCGTGACTGGCATTGTCGTCGACGATGCGATCGTAACGGGCGAAAATGTGTACTCCAAAATTATGGAAGGTGTTGATCCGCTCGAAGCAGCGGTGGAGGGCACACGTGAAGTGGCGACGCCAGTGACATTCGGCGCCTTGACGACGGTCGTCGCGTTTTTGCCGTTAATGTTCTTTGACGGACAATGGGGTGATTACGCGAGACAAGTGCCTCCCGTGGTAGCACCGGTATTGCTGTTTTCGCTGATTGAATCGAAGTTGATTTTGCCGGCCCACCTCAAACACATGCGGCGTAACACGGGCGCCAGCTTGTTTGCGAGATTCCAAGCCGCCATCGCGTTGGGGCTCGAGCGATTCATCGTTGCCATCTACCAACCTTCGCTCCGTTTGGCGGTAAAAAATCGATATTCCGTGATCGCTGGGTTTGTCGCGTTTGCGATATTAATGGCGGGCTACTGTGCTGGCGGAAGAATGGGCTTCGTCGCGTTTCCCAGCGTGGACAATACGAAGATCAGCGCACAATTGGACTTGCCCGATGACACCCCGCTGGACGTCACGGAACGATATGTCGACCGTATCTCCGATGCACTGGATCAGCTCAAGACCGAGTTCCTCGACCCTGGGACAGGTGAATCAATGGTGCAAAACATTGTCCGGTTGACTGGTGCCCGCCGGCCGGGTGCTGAGTTCGACAAGTCTCGCGGCTACATGGCATTTGAAGTGTTACCTCCAGAGCAGCGAACAGTACCAGGTCCCAAAAACAGCGAATTGGTCAAGCGATGGAGCGAGTTGGTCGGCGAGATCCCCGAGGCAAGGCGGTTTGAGACGCGATCCGAATCGCCGCTTGTTCGCGATAGTGAATACGACGACGAAGACCTCAATATTGAACTTCGCGGACCATCGTCTCCCGAGAAAACAGAAGTCGCTCGTGAGATCAAAGCGATGTTGGACGGCTACAGCGAACTCAAGGATCAATGGGCGAATATCACTCAAGGGCAAGACGAACTGGAAATAAGCTTGAAACCACGAGCTGCTGAGTTGGGGCTGACACAATCGTTGCTCGCCAGCCAGATTCGACAGGCGTTCTTTGGCGAAGAGGCCCAGAGACTACAACGGGGTATCGATGATATCCGCGTGATGGTGCGATTGCCGATAGAAGCACGCCAGTCGTTGCACACACTTGACCGATTGAAGATTCGCACACCTCGCGGCGCCGAGGTACCACTGGATACTGTCGCCACCATCAACCTCGTTAAAGCACCCTCGCAAGTTGAACGCAACGATCGTGCGGAGATCATTCGATTAGGGGCACAACCAGTCGACGAAGCTGTGGACGTCGTCGGAATCTCCAAAGAAATGGCTCCAAAACTCGATGCGTTGTGTATTGAGAACGGATTGTCCTACCAGTATCTCGGTTATGTTGCAGAAGCTGAAAAGACGAAACGACAAACGATCATCGGTTCGACGCTGCTGCTCTTGACGCTTTATGGTTTGCTTGCGATCGCGCTGAAATCGCTTGTCCAACCGATTTATGTCTTGTTGGCAGTTCCGTTTGCGATCATCGGTGCGCTGATTGGCCACATCGTGCTCGATCTGACGCCATCTTACCTCTCAATTTTTGGGATGCTGGCTTTGGCGGGCATTGCCGTTAATGATACGCTCGTGATGGTCGACTTCATCAATCGCCGTCGAGCCGCCGGCGAGTCATTGTTGATCGCAGCACACGAAGCAGGCAGCAAGCGATTCCGTCCAATTTTCCTGACTTCGATTACGACCTTTGTGGGCCTGTGTCCACTCATGATGGACGATTCCATCCAAGCCCAATTCTTGATCCCGATGGCCGTATCGCTGGCCTTCGGGGTTCTCTTCGCAACCACGATTACACTGTACATGGTTCCCTGTGCCATCCTGGCTGGTGCGGACATGAAAGAACTCGGACAAGCAATAGCAAAATGGTATTGGTCACCGTTCGCCAGTCGAGCGACGCAGTCGAGTAAAATCGAATAATCGCTGAACGACACCTCGAATGAACGATAGCGTCGGTCCACGACGGGCGGCAACATATTCGGAACTACGACTGCACGTCTGACACATCGATTAGACGGTTAGGGCGTCAGATGATTAACGACTGGAGAACGCATCGACGTGAACGGCTTCGCCGTATGCAGAGAGCAAGACGAAGTCGTGATCACATCTGCAGAAGGCGTCACGTGCCAGCACACGCTGGCTGAACAACGCAACCTCGTGCAAAACTATCCAACAGGGACCGCTCCCGTTCCGCCGACGGCAGACCCGAAGCCGTAGTCGTACTGCACGAGCTAATACAAAATTTCTTGTCTAACGTGGACGAGTGGATCCCTACCGACGAATGGAGTTGGGAAACGCTTGAGTTCAACCTCCAGGGGCTGTAAGCCAGTAGGCAAGAATAACGATCCAGCGGAAAATAACTGTCCTGTTTTGCTGCTAAACATCGCGACGGAGCGTGATGAGTACTTTCGAAATGCGACAATCATCTTCCGCTTGATCCTAACTGACTTCCCGAAAGTTTCTGCCACGGTTCCTCGACTACTTTCTTACTGCGATAAGAACCCACGACCTCAAAAACGAGATCGCGGACTGGCAATTGCGATATGATGATGTCCCCAGAATTGCTCTGGCCGAAAACCTCGACGAATTACGCTTCCGCCAACCATGGGCCAACATAGACTACGTTCCCAACCATCAGACGAACTGTTTGTGGAAGCCCCGTCGAATCGACCAACAGATGAAGTTTCGTTCGTGGCCTGTGGACGGGGTCTAGGGCGAGATTGTGCACCGTGGCGGGAAATGGGACTTATTGAGTGACTACTTGTGGCTAGTTTTCCGTAAGTCGAGGACAATGGGGCGTTCATCTCGTTACTCAGACCGTCTCTTCCTATTGATTTGAAATGCCGCAACTCTCTCAAGCTGGCCAGCAACTCGTCCAAGATCTCTCGCAACGTCACGGCGTTTCAACGGATGCAGTTACGCATATGTTGATCGCGGTGAGCAACGGGAATGGGACGATGGCTCAGTTCTCGCATCCAGAATTCGGTGGCTCGGGCCAGTGGATGCAGGGCGGAATGACGATGGTTAGCGACCTTTTCAATTACCAATTGAAGTCTCGCGTGAACAATATTTGCAGCGACATCGCCAACCAATTGGCGAATCACCAATTGGTGCCGTTCAGCGGTTCGTTCCAGTCGCAAAGCCAAAATGGTGTGAGCTCACAAACTCAGGCGGCCGGCGCGATCGGATCGGCGAACAGTCTGTTTGTGCCGGACCCGGAATCGAACTGGTGGCCGTCACATCTCGGTTCGCCCAATGCGTTGGGTTCACAGAACAACGTTCGCTATGCGTACTTCGCGAACATCAGTCGGTTGGCGGTGAAGACCGGTAGCGACGTGTGGGTATACGACACGCTCAATCATCAAATTGGTGGATTCTCGCAGCAGCAAGGCGGTGGTTCATCGATCACGTTTACCAGCCAGTTCGGAACAATCTCGCTATCATCGCTGCCTGTCGTGACTCGCAACGGTGTAACGCAGTCTCAGCCACAGCCGATGAACTACGCTCCGTCATCCAACTCGCAAAACGGGGAAAGTGTGATCGACACGCTTGAGCGATTAGGTGGACTGCTTCAAAAGGGCTACATTACCGCAGACGAATTTGCGACGAAGAAAGCGGATCTGCTTTCAAGGCTTTAGGCCGCCACACACTAGGACTTCATTTTGTTACGCATCAATGTTGGCTGCAGTTTGACTTATGAAGTACGCCAGCAAACTGTGTTTCTTTTCAAGATCACGAGCGCGGTGACGCCGCACCAGCGAATCCTTTCAGAAGAGTTGAGCTTTCACCCACAACTCCACCATGAACGATTTGTTTCGGGAGCGGAGGACAACAGCGTTGTTCGAGTCATCGTCGAGCCGTGCGAATTCACGGTCCGTTATCAAGCCAACATGGCGATGACACCGGAAGCGTTGTCGGCGACGGATGTGCGTGAAACCATGATCGGGCAAATGCCTCCGGACGTGCTGACCTATTTGAATCCGAGTCGCTATTGCGAGAGTGATTTACTCGCCCGATTTGCATTGGAAGAGTTTGGCGGATTGCTCTTTGGTTACAGTCGCGGTAACCGTTCACGGCCTTCGACCTTGAACGGTGGACTGCTCGTGATTTCAAGTGCGAAATTGCTATCGGGGGTTTCACCTGGAGCCGTTAAAATGGTGTCATCATGGATGAGACATCTGCCAACGACTGTAAGCATTGC
>JBGTAI010000042.1:0-2099 GCA_041749955.1 Pirellulaceae bacterium
GCAATGCTTACAGTCGTTGGCAGATGTCTCATCCATGATGACACCATTTTAACGGCTCCAGGTGAAACCCCCGATAGCAATTTCGCACTTGAAATCACGAGCAGTCCACCGTTCAAGGTCGAAGGCCGTGAACGGTTACCATTAAAGCAACTACGGGATCTGGAACTCATCGTCGGAGACGATCGTCTTGCGTCCAATATCGGATTCAACACTGTCAATTGATCTCGCTCGATTGTTGTTGCCAGCGAAAAAAACGGCCGTCACAATTAATGTGACGAGGATCAAGGACGAAACCGTCGCCATCAAGCGCAGATAGCTGACCAGAGCAATCGCAGGCCGAGTGGCTAGCGTACTTGCCGAAATCCTTGGTTGAGGTTCCAACCCTCGTCGTACGGATTCTTGAACGGCAAGCTGCAAGAGTCGAATGGCTTCTCCATAATCGGCTAATCGCGAAGAGGGAGCGGCTTCCAGAAATTGGCGGAGTACGAGATGAAGGCCTTGCCACGATGGATCGCTGGAAAGTTTTGCCGCTGCATTGGATCGCCAGTCGCCAGTTGCTAAAAACGAAAGTATCCGGCCTGCAGAATATATGAGCGGCCCGGATCCATGGTGTTTTGATCCGCTCATTACCTCGGGAGCCATGAATGCCCGATCGAAGCCGACGACAACTGGCGAATCAGACGATGTTAATCGACGCTTGCGTAAAAAGATAAACAGTTCTGTTTCGTCGAGATCGACAAGCCGAATCTCATTTGCCGCGGTCCAAACAATCTGCTGAGGACGGATGCCCGCGATGTTCGGCGTTTTCAGAGAGTCGAGTAAGGCCAAAAGATCAATGATGCATGGCACGGCAACATCAGGCTCAAGTGAACCAAGTCGCTCAACAACTTCACCAAAACTTTCACCTTCGACATTCTCACGGACGACGTGAACGTGCCCTTCGTGGTCGAATATCCGAAGCGGTTGGATCACGCCTGGATCGTTGATCGCCAATGCCCGCAAAGCAATCGAACGATACGCTTCAGCATTCAAACGAAGCTCGGCCGCAAACACCCGCATGCGAAGCATTCGCCCAGTTGGTAATTCGCGAACGAGAAAATCGTCGGCGTGGGGACGATTGTCGATCAACTCTTCGATTAGCAAGTCATTAACGAAAAGTACATCAACATCTTTTTCTGCTTCCAGCCGCACCTGGAACGGTGTTGGTCCTTGCGATCGAGTTTCGCCTGGAGTTTGACACGCGACACGGTATAGCGTGCGATTGGAGCGTCGCCAAAATCGATGAACATTCATCAAATTACGGCCGAAGCCGGCTGAGAAGATCCCACACCTTCAGGCGGTTTTCTTCGCCAACCGTCACCGCATACTCAGGGATTTGAAGCGCTGAGTCGGTATCGGAAATCGCCACACCGACCACTGGCCCACTGTGAGCCGGTCGACCATCGGGCGTTAGGTCGAATGTCTTTCCCGTTCCCAAATTCCCAATGCGTACACTGCCACGATCATCGGCCGTGATCATCCATTGACCATCATCCGTCACCGCATAACGTGGTTGTCCACTCGAAGTAAGCAACGGCATCGTGCGTACCGTTGACCCAACGAAGCTATTCACCACTTGCAAGTTGTTTCCATTTCGGAATGCGATAATGTTCGAATTGGCGAAACTTGTGCCCCTCTCCGCACTCTCCTTGGGTGAGAGTCGCCGCGTCACAAAGAACAGTGGCCGATTGGAGTTCTCATCAAAAAACGGACCTTCATGCTCAACCGGCCCCACAAACCGGCTCATTGCTGCCTTGGATGGCAGCCCTTTGCCAGGCCATTCAATCTTGTAAAGGCTGTACGCATACTTGTCTTCGCTCAATTGGGTATGGACAACTAACAAGCTGTCATCGGGCGAGAACGCAAGCGTTGTGGGACCAGGAACTCCCCGCTCCTGATCGGTCTCAGAATCAGGCGGGATCAACCAGGGTCTATTCGAGGCACCCTCTTCCACCAACGTGATTTGACGTGGATCCAAACTCGTTGGATCCGCTAACAAAATCCGATAGCCGTTGCGCTCACGGATACTGAACACGATCGCTCGATGCGTGTTGGCGAAC
>JBGTAI010000043.1:0-2347 GCA_041749955.1 Pirellulaceae bacterium
GAATTGCAAAGTGAAATCGCTGCGTGGGCCAAACGCACCAACGAAAAGCAACGCGGCGTCGACTGGCAATTCAAGATCGACGACGCTCGCACAAAGCTAAAGCGTCTCTACCCCCAAATTAAGACTGGATGACGCACTAGCAAGCCAAGTACGATCGCCAAAACACCGAGTGCGACCTCAAAACCAACGGCCGTGCGAAAGACATCGTCTGCAGTGTACTCGACGGAATCTTCTGGTTCGTCCATCAGTCTTAGAGAAAAATCACTTCGAAGGGGGGGGTGGGGAAGGTCGCGAAGGCATTGTGACAGCCCAGCCTTTGAAATTGCAGGGTGTGAGAACCGGAAAAATCAGATTCAACAAACTAAGACAAATAGGTGGAATGAAAGAGGCTGGGCAAATAGAGTGTCTAGGCACCTCATTTTTCCTGAATATTTAAGCATTACCGTGATCCAATTTCCTAATCAGCAGCGACCCGGCCTCGACGCGCGAGCCGGAAGTCTTGCCGTCGAAAGCCAAGAGTCGGAAAATTCAATGCGAAGCGAATTCACCGACTCTTTCGATGATTGTGTGAACGAATCTGCCATCGATACGCTGAGTGACGATCAGATCCAACGGATCTCCAAGGCGATTGCCGACCCACAGCGATTTGCAATTTTGACATGCATTGCGAAGTCGGACGAGCTTCCGTGCAAAACGTTGGTGGCGACGTTCAGCATCAAGCAGGCGACGATTTCACATCACTTGAAGGAATTGGCGGCCGCCCAGTTGATTGAATCGCGAAAGCAAGGCCAGCGAGCCATCCTTTCCTGTCGCCGCGATGTGTGTGATGCTTATGTTCGGGCCCTAGAGAGCCGATTCGTTTCGGCCTTCGCCCAATAGCACACGTGCACGGGATTGTGCTGCCTTTCTCAGCCTCGCGAATGGTTAACTAGTGCGAGACTGTGAAGGCACCAGCCTGCGGGCACGAGGGAAATCAATGAATCGCCCATGTTTGCACAATGCTTGATTAGCTTCGGAAGCAATCTCGGCAGCCGCGAGGAAGTGATCGCTGAAGCGGCGAGGCTCATCGACAGCCAGCCGATGGTCGAGTCGATGCGAGCCAGTCGCCTGTTTGAGACACCGCCGATCGGCGGACCGGGTGGCCAGGAGCCGTTTCTGAACGCGGTGGCTGTGTTCGATACAGCAGCCTCAGCTCGCGATATTCTTCTGCTTTTGCAGGACGCCGAGGAGCAACTCGGTCGTCGACGTCACAGCCGCTGGGCTGCACGCAGCATCGATCTCGACGTTGTTTTGCACGGTGACCTCGTCGGCGGCGGCAGCGGGCTGATCGTTCCGCATCCTCGTTACACCGCGAGGCAATTCGTCTTGCAGCCGGCCTGTGATGTGGCGTCGGAGTATCGTGATCCACGATTTGGATGGACGCTGCGTCAGTTGGCGGATCACATTTCGGCTGGCGCGCCGTCGCTTGCTTTGCTTGGCGGGGACGTGGCGACTCGAACTGAGATTTGCGAGCGACTTTCGGGCGAGCATGGCATTCGTGTATTCGCCGATCGAGACATTCCAGAGTCTGTGCCGGTCGTCGGCAATGCACCGGGATATTCGCATCACGCCAGCGAGGTTATGTCCACTTCGCCGACGGGGCATGATGCATCTGTGTCTGTTCCAGAAGTGATCGATGTTGACGCGAAAACTCCGTGGGTTTCTGCGTTTGTGCCGCCTTTGCCGAAGCTGGGAAGCAACGAAACCACATCGGTGAACATCCCGCGGCTCGTCACGAGGATGCAGCGTGCGACGGATTCTACACGCTGGCCAGCACCACACCAAATGTGGCCAACCAGTTGGCAGTGGCCTGAATATCGACTCGAAATTGACGATTTGAATTGGGCCGTTGGCGAAATCGTTTCCGCCTTGGAGTCGATGCGTTGCGAGGTTCGGCCTGTGACAGCGGACGGCAATTGGTGGCGATAGGTCGCGAGGTGCGATTCGCGAGGTGCACGTCTATTTTCGTGAGCTGGATTAACGCGATGTTTGGGCCAGTTGACACCGACATGCGGTCAATGCAAACCGCCTATTCTATGCAGTCGCGCACATGAACCACGCTTCGGCGGGGATGTCCCGTCACCATCTGCGACACAATGTCGCTTTCGTGTGTGTGGTCTTGCCAATTGCTGCTACATCGCACGATACTGTCCACCTTACGAGGTGCGCATGGTCGCCACTTCACTCTTGATTCACTCTGTGCTTAATCCGGGCCACCAAATCCGGGCCGCGCTCACGGCGAAGGCCAGACCCTATGCAACGGTTTCTGTTTCCCCGCTGGATCAATTCATTCCTCGCTCTGATGGGA
>JBGTAI010000044.1:0-12589 GCA_041749955.1 Pirellulaceae bacterium
GCAATGCTTACAGTCGTTGGCAGATGTCTCATCCATGATGACACCATTTTAACGGCTCCAGGTGAAACCCCCGATAGCAATTTCGCACTTGAAATCACGAGCAGTCCACCGTTCAAGGTCGAAGGCCGTGAACGGTTACCAGAATCCTTTGGCGAGCGCATCCAAGAGCGGCCGAGGATGCAGATAATCGTTATGCGCATGCGCTTGCCGACACGGCACGACGTCCTCGCCATGAAGCGAAGTGCCATTCAGGAAAGCGACGAAGAGCAAAATGACCACCGAGCAATCGAGGCGATTCATTCTCATCGCCTTGCCGATCGAAGAGATTTGCTTAGCCAACTTCCCATCCCTTGCGATACGACTTGCTGATGTACTGGTCGGCTTCTGGACAGTTCCCTGCCTTGAGTTCGGCAGCGTTCCAATCGAGTTTCTTGCCGACGCGATAAGCGACGTTGCCCAGGAGCACTGACTCGGTGAGTGCACCGGAATAGTCGAAATTACAGGTCGTCGGTGTGCCGTCTTTACAAGCTTGAATCCACTCGGCGTGATGACCGATGGAGTTCGGGATCGTTTGCGGCGGTGGTGTGAAGTCGGCGAACTTATCTCGTGGGTAAAGCTGATATCGCCCATAGTCAGCAAACATCTTTCCTTCCGTGCCGATGAACATCACGCCGCTGCCAGGCGTCTTCTTTGCAGACGCTTTCTCACCATCGGTGTCGATTTCCGAGGCATCGACACCGGGCAATTCTTTGGGTGTCTTGTCTCCGTCGTACCAGGTCAAGTTGACGGCCGGTCGATCGCCGATGGCTGGGAACTTGTAGCGAACGACAAGACCGAGTGGGCACGTTTCGGGATGGACATCGGGGCCTTCCGCTTCGCACTCAGTTGGATGACGCAGCCCCAACGCCCAGAACGGCAAATCCATGTAGTGGCATCCCATATCGCCGAGCGTGCCTTGACCGAAGTCCCACCAACGTCGCCACTGGGCCGGGTGATAGCGGCCTTCTGCGAACGGACGCTCGGGAGCTGGGCCGAGCCACAAATCCCAATCGAGATACGCCGGCACGGGGTCAGCCTTCTCGGGCCGATCGCCACCGCCCCAGCCCTTTCCAACCCAAACGTGAACGTCAGTCACATCGCCGATCACACCGGCTTGGATGATTTCGACAACCCGACGATAATTGTCGCCAGCGTGAATCTGGGTTCCCATTTGCGTTGCGAGGCCTTTCGCTTTTGCCGCTTCAGCAATCAAACGTGCTTCGTGGACCGTATGCGTGAGCGGCTTTTCGCAATAGCAGTGCAGCCCCACGTTGATCGCGCGGATGGCGGCGGGAGCATGTTGGTGGTCCGTCGTGCCGATGACGACCGCGTCGACGCGATCCGCCTCAGCCGCGATCATCTCGCGATAGTCAACGTAGGTCTTTGCACTAGGAAATCTCTTTGACGCAGCCTCCAGGTAGCGCGAGTCGATATCGCACAGACCCACAATGTCTTCGCCTTGGACACCGTCGATATCGTTTCCGGCGCGGTTCGCAGTTCCAATGCACAGAATCTTGAGTTTCTGGTTCGCCGATGTGGACTGCTGGGCAGCGACTTCGCTCCACACGCCCGACGTGATCGCGGTCGCTCCGATGGCTTGAAGAAAACGACGCCGCGGCAAGGACGTGGATGCAACCGTGGTGGACTTCGAACGCTTTGTCGACATGTGAGTAACTCCGGGCGGAGAAAGGGGCAGGAATGACAGGGCAGGAATGAATCGGCTGGGGTGTCAATGCGGGGCAATGCAACTCGCGATGTTCCACCCATCATAGTTGACTGGCGGAGTCGCGTGTGAAGTCGGCATTAAGTATCCAATCGCTTGCGCAGGTCGCGTATCGAATCCAGTTCATTTTCAGCGATTTTTCCAGCAATCTTTTCGGCATCGTCCAGATCCTTTCGGGCCATGTCCAGCTCACGTCCACAGGCAATGCAAAGTTCAGCCCGTGCGAGTCGAAGCTCGACACTTTGGCTGAATTTTTCAATCCGCGACGTTATGAATTTCAGCGTGACCTGGAACATTTCGTCAGCAATCTGCTTGTGTCCCGCTTTGTCGATCCGTGGAATGAACCGCTTCATCCCAGCGGCTTGATTCGAGTTCGCAACGCGTAGTTGCTGCCAATGGCGAGCCAACTCGCTGAAGTCTGCTTTCTTAAGGTCGACCGCCATCGCCGCGTAATGCATCGCCTCGACCCGCCCGAGCAATTCCACCGGCTCGCCCCGGTCCGCTCGCTGAGTTCCAAGCCATACGAGAGATTCACGTTCCAGATCTCTAGCCTCGGTGGCATCCGCAGTCAGTTGGCTGAGCGTTTTGGTGGCTTCAGTGTAAGACGTGCTGGCTGGAAAAGAAATTTTTCGCACCAGACGCCACTTGGAGATCGCCGCATCGATGTAGCCAGCAACTTGTAAACTCTCCGCCAATCGAGAAACATCGCTCGCATTATAAAGTTGCCGGGTTGCGAGTTGGCGCAGGTCTTCACCGAGCTTGCGTTGTGACTCATCCACAGCACTTCGAATGATCGCTTCGCCTTGCAGGTAAAGTAAGTCGGGTCGCGCCGAGTTGTATTGGCATGCATCGCCAAGCACACGAGCGGCTTCATCGAATCGCCCATGTTTCATTCGAGCGACCGCATACCATCGCATCGATTCAACATCGCTGGTGCGGTCAATCCAAAATCTCGACACGGAGTCGTCTAACGGGAAGACTTCGCCACGGCTTCCCCAATACCGGGTCACAGTATCAAAAATCTGGGTCGACTGTGTATTGCCAGTCGACGCCATCTCATTGAGCAACTCGATCGCAGTGTTCGCAAATGACTGACTGGATTCGTCATCAATCAGAGAATCGAGAATATCACAGATATGCCGCATCCGTTGGACAAACGGCGTCTGTGTTTCGGAGCGTTTCAATAGGTCGTCGAAAATAAACGCGTCGTTAGTTCGAATGCCACGCCCGAACAACTCGTAGCGAGTCGAGTGTTCGTCCTCGCTCGTTCGATCGACCCACCACCGCTTGCAAGCCTCGTGGTTGTTTCGCTGTATCCACTCCGCAAACAATTTGCCTTGGTACGCTCGAACTTGCCTCTCGCGAGAATCGCGGTTGGACTTTGTGGACGCGGCATCGCTAGCATGTGTGGCGACTTTCGGCGTTTGCTTTTGAGCGTATTCAAACAGCGCATCGTCAATCTCTCGAGCTCGATCGTATCGTCCAAGCGTCCGCTCGGTCGTCGCGAGTTCGAGCATAAACGCAACGCCTCGCAAACGAAGTTCGTGACCGATGTCGGTTGAACGTGTCGCAGCATCAAAATAGGTTGTGGCTGGTCGCCCGTCCCAACCACAGGCCGCGAATGCAGGGTCGTAGAAACCTCGCGCTCGATACAGAGCAAACCGCTGCCAAGGATGGAATCCAAAGTTGTCGCACGCTTCCCCGCCAAATCCCAGCAGGATCAGCCCCTCGACGGCATATTGCTCGAGCTTCAAGTTGCCTCGTTTGGAGGCGGTGATTCGTTGGATGGACGACGCAGCCTCAGCATGTGTTTTGGTGTCGCCAGCAAAATTCGCAACGATGCCGTTCATAACCAGACGCTCGATCTCATCGAGTTCAGGATCAGCCGGCTCGTGGAGACTTTTGGTCAACTCGAATCCCGTCACCATGCTTGGCGACATCAAGAAGCTTGATCGTGGCAGCGGACTTGACGCCGCCGTTTTCCAGTCATGCTGTTCAACAGCTAGCAGGCCTGGCAAGTAGTCAAGCTTGAAGGTCTTTGCCAACTCGATCGCCTTGTCGTTTTTTCCAAGTGCGCGTGCCAGCAAAACCATGACTAAGGGTTCGTGGGCGTCGAGTTGAGTTGCCAACTTGCTCTCGAGCAATTCCCATTGTTCCTCGGCCAGTCCATTCGCCAAGAGAAACGAGACGTAGTTCAGCGCACCTCGCGGAACGCGAATCGATTGACGAAGTTGCTCAGCGACGTTCGCGATCTCGCCGCGTTCGATTTGTAACGAAATGCGATCCTTCGGCGCCCGGTAACTTTCCAATGCGATCGCTGGCAACCGAGGATCTCTCCGTTCTTTCCGCGATTCAACAAAGCGGTCAGTAAACTTTGCATAGCGAGCCCCCAAGCCAGCTCGATAAAAGCTCGTGGCAACGCCTTCTTGGGGAATTGGGAATCCAAGGATGTCGCGATTCGACAGCGTGTCCAACCAATCCGCAAATTGTCTCACGGAATGCTTCGATGCCAAGGCGTTGATGTTTTGGCGCAGACGCAAGCGTTGCCAAAAGTGTGTCACCGCGCGTCCGCGATACTGCTCGGGAGTTGCGTTCCAGAATTCAACGAGTTCTCCGCGAGCGATGACCGCGGTCAGGACAGCGTCGTCGAGCCAAAGCGCGAAGGCTGCGTCGGGTGCCTTGGACTTGGCCACCTCCATGATTGATGCAATTCCGCGTTGACGAACGATCGTTGCGAACAGCTCGTTATCGCGAGGAAACGGCATGCGACGTTTTTCGTCATGGAGTTCCGTCCAATACTGTTCAATCGTTGCCGTGCGTTCCTCCTCATTCAATCGCTCAAACACTTGCGGCTGTCGGAAAAACGAAGTCACCTTGCCCTGTCCGAAGTCTTGCCCAGCGAGCTGCTTAAGCTCATCGAAATGGCCAAGTCGAATCAGCCGTATGACGGCGGCTTCGGATCTCAGTAACCAAATTATCCCTGTCTTGGATTTCTCGTCACTGTTGTAAATTGCTTGGTAGTAAGTCTCCGCTTCGTCGTCCGAAAGCTCGTTCGGATTTGTCGTTGATCCAATCAATCTCGCGATCGCTTCGTCGCGTGACTTGGTGCATGATTCCTTGAGCAGCATGTTGGCAACCACTCGTAGGTCACCACGCTGTTCTAAATCACGACGCCAAGTCGGGTAGGTCAGCAGGAAAATCGCCAATTGGTGAGCGTGCTCTCTGTTGCTGTGTTTCCACACCGAGTCGAGCAAATGTTTCGCAGAATAAGTTTGCAAAAAGACTTCCGAGAAGCCTGATTCTCTCACAAGCCGTAGGGCAATCGGCATTCCGTTTTCCGAAGCGGCGTTTTGGTAACGCTCGTAGAGCTGGAGTCCGAAACCTGTCGCGATGAGTGTTCGAAACACGGGACCAGTTAGCAGCACATTTGCGACCGAAGTGTTATTCGCATCGCCAAAACCCTCAAGACGCACGGCGAGTTCGAACAGTTTTTCGCCTTGGTTGGTTGCGACGATGTGCTCATGCAGTCTTGGGCCCTGCAGCATGAGCGTCAAATATCCGACGTCTCTATTTTGGAATTCGCTCTCCACGAAGTCGAAGTACTTGTCCAGCGTGATGGATTCGAGCCAGAGAGTAGAGCTTGGGTTGCTCAAGAACGTTCGCATGACCTGTCGACGTTCTTCAAGGTCGAACTCGGTACCCATTCGATCAAGCACATCCAAAGCACGGTCTTGTTTGATCATCCATCCAATGAACGCGTCGTTGGAAAGCAATTTGGAATGAAACGCACCACGATCGGAGTTCAGCCCCTTGGGGATCTCTTTGCAACGCATCCAAATCGTTTCGCCAGTCTCGTCAAAAACCGACGCTGGCAGATTCCGACTCGCGAACGGCGACAACTTCACTGGCAATCGATTTGCCGGAATGTTCTTGATGTAGTCGAGGATCTCTTTTCCACGACCGAGTTCGAGATAATGAGTGATTAAGAGTTCATTTGAGTAGAGTAGACCAGTAGCGTCGAACGTCGGGTCGGCCGCCGCGAGTTCTTGCACAGCCTTGTCGAGCACATCGAACTTGTTTCGTTTAAGCAGGCTAGCGACTGCGTCTCGGGAACGAATGATCTCGGCAAGCATTGCATATCGAGTTTGCACCGTCGCTTTCGGGTCGACGTACGTCAGCAGCACATCGAGGCGGCCTAGCTCAACCAGTCTCTTGGTGACGACTGAGTTGCGAAGCAGCATTCGCCATACAATCGCCTGTTCCTCCGTTTGCTCGAGTGAGTCCAATTGCTCGATGAGCGTATCCAGCTTCCCTTCGACTGTGACTTGATAGAGCATCGACTGGTGATTCGCGATGCACATCATGATGCGATGACGTACAAGCGGGACCTGGGATGACTTCAATCGCTCGAGTAGTCCTGCGTAGAGCCATTCGCGGGTATTTTTCGGGTCGATCCGGACCTGTGACACGAGTGAAATGGCAATCGTTTGAAAGCGGGTGTCTTCAACATTCAAAATCGTATCGAGGAAAACGAAAAATCGCGAACCATCGTCGATGGCTAGAGCGTTGATGAACGAGGTATGGCGATAGAGTCGCTGCAGCGCGGAGAAGCGGTCTTCGATCGTGAGTTGCGAGAGTTCATGACAAAGCCACGGCAGCCCTTCTGGGCTTGTGACCAAATCGATGATTGTTGATTGACGCAAGAGTTCAATCACTTCAGACGGTTCGAGCTTGGCGTTTGTCGAGACGACAGCATTGAACGCAGCCTGGATTTCGTCCTTGTTCGTTGGTGTGTTCGCTAGCGCGACTCGCAACTCGTCGACCGTCATGCGGAGTTGAAACCAGGGATCGCCCAGCTCCAAGAAATACTTTCTCAGCTCCAAATAGCTGGCTGGTTCCGAGATCGCTCGTTTCGCGATGGCGGAGTAGATCAGTCTCGCGGCGGAGTTTTGCTTCTCGATGGAACTGAAGCGATTCAACAACTCAATGATTTGCTTCGCGTTTGCGGAGTCGGCAATCAGCTGCATCGCCTTGGGTGTGCTGAATAGTGATGCGAGCCGCGCATCGTCGTCGTCATACAAATCGAGCAGCCGTGTCATCGCTCCGGTTCGAAGCAGTTTCGACATCAAGACTGGATTCGCAAAGACTTTGGAAACAAGTTCCTGTTTTGCTTGAGGTGTCGAGCCAAGGTCAATGACCTTGAATAACTCGTTCGCGTTATCGCTCCATGCCAACGATTCCACGGCCGTCGCGTTCTCCATGATGCGTCCCAACGCTTCGAGTCGTTGGGGATCGGGGACTGACTTGAAGAAGTCAATCAAAGAATCAAGTTGGTTTCCAACGACGATGCTTGTGACAAGATCGGGAGTAAAGAAATCGATTCGATCCGACCAAGAAAGCGGTTGCCCATCCCCAGCGAGCGATTCGAACAGTGCCGCCATATTCTCCTGTTGCAGAAAGTGTTTTTGCCCACTCGCGGTCTGGAGCAAGAGTCTTGCGAGTTGTGTTCTGGGATTCACGTCCCTTTTTAGTCGTACCGCGGCGAGCAGCAAGTCGAAACGCTCGTTGTCGATCAGAAATCGTACTGCACCGATTTGTTTCGCCGCCGTGCCGTAGCGTATCGCTTGGATGGCGTTGACGATGGAGGCGGGAGTTTCAGGCGATATCCCGTGTTGCAAATCGCCGTAGATTTTTCCCGCCCGCGCTCGAGCATCTGCATCGGGATGCTCGGTGGCAGCACGTCCGAGTGCGTCCTTGGCGTCTAGACCCATAGCGCGAAGCTGGATTGCCGCCGCGGTTCGGGTTCCGAAATTGGAACTTCCAAGATCGCTGATCGCGAGCTCGATCTTCTCAACCGCAGACTCCGCCGGTTGCTTTGTGCTAACCTGTTGCGCGGTCACGTTCGAGACAAACCACAAAGCGGTTGCCAGCAAGATGCCCGTGAAAAGGCAAACTGTATAATTTCGCATTGGAACGTTTCTCGGAGGAGCACTGCCCGGCACTACCGGCGAGTGAGACATTCGCGGCACGGTTAGTTTAGCCGATGTCGCAGATGGACGCATTCACGATTTCGAATCGAGAATTTGGGTCGAAAACCTCAGTGAGCGTGTGTTGTGTGCAGCGCATTGCTGAAACGCTGGCAAAGCGTCCCAAAACCCGTCATCAGTCAACACAAGCCAATTCCCCGTCGTCGTAACCTTTAGCAATCACAACCATGAGCGATTCCTTGGTGAAATCGTCGGCCAAATCCGCTACGAAGAACGGTAAGGATCCGTTTCCTGAGAATGAGTTGCCCAAGTGGTTGCTGAGAAAGCTCGTCAGCGTTTTGAGACGGTTCTCGCTTGCTGCACGGCCGCCCTTGTATGGGACGCTCGCAAGGTTCTCGCGTGATTTGGGAACGTGTGTGCGTTCGGGTGTGGATATTGATCGAGGCTTGGAGGTGTGCCTCAAGGGTGTTCGTAAAACGCCTCTTGGCGATTGCTGGCTGGGGGCCCTTCAATCGGTTCGTGCGGGATCGTCATTGGCGGACGCGTTGAGTGGCGGTGCTGAAATTCTGCCACCGTTCTATCTGCAGGTCATTCGTGCGGGTGAGCAAGCAGGCCGATTGGATGATGCGTTGGTGTTTCTCGAGAGCCACTGCAAGTTGTTGGCAGGTCCAGCCGCCGCGTTGCGGAATCTCTGGGTGTTCCCCGTCGCAATCATGCTCGTGGGCTCCGTGATCAAAATCCTATTGACGGGTTATCTCGTGTCCATTGCGATGGCTGTCAAAGTACTGGTCGCTGAATCGCTGGGGTTTCTCCAGCTTGGAGTCATGGTCGCCGTGTTGACGATGACACCGGCGAGGTACTTTGTCGACCAACTTCGATTGTCGATTCCATGGCTTGGCGGGCTCGAACGCGAGATGGCTCTGCATCGTTTTTTTCGAGTGCTTGCACTGCTTTATTCAGTCGGCGGCCAGCGAGTCGAGGAGATGATTCGGATGGGTGCTGGCACCGTCAGCAATCATGCGGCACGGTTGGAGTTGTTGAAGGCTGCGACGGCGATCGAGCAAGGTTCGACCATCGCGGGTGCGTTTCATGGCATTAAGATTATTGCATGGGACGAGAGGACAACCATCGATACGGGCGAGTTGTCCGGAACGTTAGAGAAAGCATTCGATCGAGTCTCTGATGAAACCGGAGCGAGCATGTTGGCGAAGCTTGAGATGATCCAGCCATTCTTGATTCGAATCGTGTTCAGCGTCGCGATGCTTTCGATTGTTAGCACGTTGCTTGGTTTGATGCGTGTTTGAATAGCTTTCGCGGGATTGACATGGGAAACGTATTCACAGCCTGGAACGGCTGAGGTACTTCAATGCGTCATTAAGAATTTTCCCGCGCCCCGAAAGCACCGGATTGATGCCCAGTAGTTATGCTCAATCACAGTTCTCTCCAGATAGCCTCCCTCGATAGTTCAAAAGGACCCTTTGTATGTCGACACAGCTTGATCAACAACAACCGGCGACTTCGGCACATGTGCATCCCGAAAAGCTGATTCGGCCGAACGCGGGCTGGATGGCGCTTGGCGTGAGTCTGGGGTTAATGTTTCTCGGAGGCTTGACGCTTATTGGTGGTGCCGCCGGATCGAGTGGTTTCTTCGTGCTTTTGGGTGTGTTGATGATTCCGGTCGGCTTTGTTGGCCTGTTCGGGTTGATGGCTATCTCGCCGAATGACTCTCGAGTGCTTTTGCTTTTTGGAGATTATCGTGGGACGGTCAAGGAATCAGGCTTCTTTTGGGTGAACCCGTTCTTCTCGAAAAAGAAAGTAAGTTTGCGAATTCGCAACTTTGAAACTGGCTCGTCTTCGACACCAGAAAAGAAGGACGCGGCGGGGACCATTGTTCAGGCAAGATCGCGATCGGCGAGTCGTCCGTCGAAGGTCAATGATCGCGATGGAAACCCGATTGAGATTTCTGCGGTCGTGGTTTGGAAAGTCACGGACACCGCAGAAGCTTTGTTCGAAGTCGACGACTATGAGCATTTTGTTGAAGTCCAAAGCGAGGCAGCACTGCGAAGCTTAGCGACACGTTATCCGTACGACAGCGAGGACCACGAACAGTCGCTGCGTGGAAGCACGGATGAGATTTGCGGCAAGCTTCGCGACGATATCCAAGAGCGTTTGGAGAAAGCTGGAGTGCATGTGATCGAGGCTCGAATCAGTCACTTGGCGTACGCCGCAGAGATCGCCTCAGCGATGCTGCAGCGCCAACAAGCCGGTGCGGTCGTGGCTGCGCGAACCAAGATCGTTGACGGTGCGGTCGGGATGGTCGAAATGGCGCTCGAGCATCTGCAACGCGACAACATTGTCGAACTGGATGCACAGCAACGAGCGACTTTGGTATCGAACTTGTTGGTGGTGCTGTGTAGCGACCGACACGCACAACCGGTCGTCCAGGCTGGGTCTTAGACTCAGCTTCAGTTATTCGATATGATCATCACTTGGCTTTGTACCAGTGTCGGTGAGTGTGTGATCGAACGGTTGATTGTGATCTGATGGGAAAGAAATTCGCGCTGACTACGTTTGTCGTCGCTGTCGTGGCAGCGGTGGGGTGGTTTCTTTTTGTACCGGGTCTTTTTGTACCACGGGCAACGCCGGTGCCAGTCACGATTGCACCTGAACAGTCGGCGCCTCGAGCTACTGGGCCGGTTATGGTGAAGGAAGCTACTCTTGTCTCGGCTCGCCCTGAGATTGATCGCAGTGACGGTTATCTTGGATCGGAATCGTGCAAGAAATGTCACGAGGATTACTTCGATTCGTGGCATGCTTCGTATCACCGTACGATGACCCAGCCGATCACTCCGGAGACGGCGCCACCAGCGATTTTCAACAGCGACGGTTCGCTCAAAGGCGAGGTCTACCGGTTTCGTCGGCACCAAGATGAATTTTGGGTGGAGTTTGAAGATCCGAATGTTGCGGGCAAACGCATCACTCGTCGTTTGGTGCTCATGACAGGTTCGCACCACGCGCACGTTTTCTGGTACGAGTCTGGATTGGACAAAACGCCTGGGCAACTCCAGATCATGTACTTAATCGACCAACAGCGGTGGATTCCTCGCGAGAGCTTTTTTCTTCGTCCGCCGAACATGGAAAAAGAAAGCGAGCTGGGACGCTGGAATGCAATCTGTTGTAACTGCCACTCGGTCCATCCTCGCACCCGGCCGAATGCGGACCAGTCTTCCTGGGACACACGAGTCAGCGACTTTGGAATCAGTTGCGAAGCGTGTCACGGGCCAGGCGAATCGCATGTTGCGTTTCGCCAATTGGATCAGGACGCTGTCGAGGCAGGGACTGATCCGATCGTGGAATCCATTGGATTTACCCAAGAGCACCCGATCGGACATGTGTGGACAGTGTCACGGTGTGATCATGGTCGATATCGACAACACCGCTGATCAAGAGCAATTCTTCAGTCATGGTCGACAATTCAGGCCGGGAGATCGGTTGGACGAAGCTTATTTCTTGCGTGTGGTTCGCGCGGGTGAGGAGCAACGCAAGAGCGATAACTTTCGTAAGTTTGATGCTCACGCGGGAGCGGCGATGGGGCACTTTTGGTCGGATGGCCAGATGCGTGTTACCGGGCGTGATTACACCGGCATGATCGAATCGAAGTGCTTTCAAGAGGGAGAGCTTTCGTGCATGTCATGCCATACGATGCATCAGCACGATGTCGCGCTGCAGTCGCAGTGGAAGGACGACCAATTGATGCCGAACATGCGAAGTGACGCCGCGTGTTTGCAATGTCATGCGGAATACGAAGAGCTTGGTTCGAAGCACACGCATCATGCGATCGAGTCGGAGGGCAGTCGTTGCATGAATTGTCACATGCCGCATACCGATTATGGGATTTTAAAGTCTAGCCGGTCTCACACGATTTCCAGTCCTTCGGTTGCCACGACCATCAAGACGGGGCGACCCAACGCATGCAATCTTTGTCACTTGGATCACACGCTCGAGCAAACCGCGGATTCTCTGGCCCAGTGGTATGGGCACGATAAGCCCAGGTTGACTGTTGACGAACAAACGACGGCAGCGTCGATTTTGCATTTCCTCAGCGGTGACGCGGGGCAACGCGCTTTGCAAGTGAACGCGTTCCAGTGGCCACCGGCTCGAGAGGCTTCTGGGACGGATTGGATGCGGCTGTATCTGCTTTTAGGCATGGAAGATGAGTACGACGCCATTCGATTAATATCCGAACGTGCCTACAAGTCGTTGCCCAATGCACCGCCGCTCCAATACGACTTTCTTGACACGCCCCGAGAACGAGCGGGCGTTTTTGGCCGCGAGTACGAAAGCGCTCTCACCGAACGTTACGATCCCAATTCGGCTTTGCTCATCGATAGCAGTGGTGTCTTTGACAAGTCGCGTTTGCAGACTTTGATGGGTGGGCGCAATCGACGTCCGGTTTATTTACCCCGAGTTATTCACCACGAACGTAACGGGTGGAGTTTTTCGAGTTAGCCGCGTAAATAGTGGCTTGAATTTAGTTTTGATGCGTCATTGCGGCCGTCAGCGCAGAACGGCCCCCTCCCCAAATTCGATTTTCGTTCAGATGGTTACTGCTACCAACGCAACACTTCCTTCAAGAATGCATGGCTCGGTGGCGGCCTGAAGCCGGTCGGCGGCTTCGCCGGGGCCTCGTCCGACTGATGCCAACTATCCATTCGCTTCGTAAGACGCGACCAGAGCGGCTCGGCTGATTCGGCAATACGCAGAATCAACCTGCGAGAATGCTTCACGATCTCCGCACCGACCTTCAATATGAAAAGTTGAAAGCGTGTTAAGTCCCAGC
>JBGTAI010000045.1:0-14143 GCA_041749955.1 Pirellulaceae bacterium
CGATGGTGCGATGATCTCCCCGAGGAGGGGAATTCTAATTGTCGCTGAGCCGGGGAACGCAATCGCGTGAAACCCGACCCAGCGACTCAACAGCGGATTTCTAATTGTCGCGGAAAGGGAAATTTAATTGTCGCTAGACAAAAGAGGTTTGTTATGCATTCTTGTCACAGATGCGGTGATCGACGTGGGTTTACGTTGGTCGAATTGCTGGTGGTGATCGCGATCATCGGTGTTCTTGTCGGGCTTCTGTTGCCTGCTGTTCAGGCTGCTCGCGAGGCAGCTAGACGCATGAGCTGTAGTAACAATTTCAAGCAAATCGGACTTGGAATTCACAACTATCACTCAGCGTTTGACAACCTGCCGGTTCAGGCGGGTGGCACGTACGTGGTTGGGGGACGTGATCCTTGGGACACAAATCCCGGTCGAGAAGTTTCATCGAACAAGCGGCTCTCCTTCTTGGTTGGAGTGCTACCGTTTGTTGAGCAGCAGGCATTGTGGGAGCAAATCGCTAACCCGCTCAGCGTCAATGCAAATGGGTCGGCAAAGAGTCCACCATGGCAAGCGATGGGACCGCACCCTGATCGTGTTCAGTATCCGCCTTGGGGTACGGAAATTCCAACGTTCCGATGCCCGAGTGACCCAGGGGTAGGTTTGCCATCGCTTGGTCGAACAAATTATGCAGCGTGTGAAGGTGATTCGGCCGTTCATTCGCGTGACCCGTACCTAGATGTTGATGAGGTCGCGGAAGGTGGAGTGACGCCATACAAGGTGGATAGTGGACACGCCACACAATCCAACGGTTCGCAGCGCGGGATGTTCGTCAACAACCGCGAGATGAATTTCCGAGATACATTGGACGGTTTGGCCAACACGATCATGTGTGGCGAGATTGCTACAGACTTGGGCGACAACGACAAGCGAACGACCGTTCCAACGGATATTGGCGGACACGCCGCCCCGAACGAAAAGAACCAATGCCGCTTGAATCCATCTTGGGCTGAACCCCAGGTTGATCCGTTGCGTCCGCGGTTTTGGAATCCAGTGGGGCTGACAAAGAACGTGGCGTGGGGACGTGGTTACCGATGGCACGATTACATGCCACCGTACACCCAAATGACAACGGTTCTGGCTCCGAACCGGGAGCTGTGCTCGGACGGCCGAGATCACCGCGATGTTGTATCGCCGCCGTCGAGTCGGCACCAAGGAGGCGTGCACGTCCTCATGGGTGATGGTGCCGTGAAGTTCATCACGGATTCGATCGAAGCCGGCAATAGTCGAGCGACTCAAGTTTCCCACCGTCCGGGCACTCCACAGTCAGTACCAGGAAGCCAGAGCCCCTATGGTCTCTGGGGATCTCTCGGATCACGTGCCGCTTCCGAAGTCATCAGCGGCAGCTTCTAGGCAACGTGCTGAGAATGTTGAACCTGTCGCCTGGACATCATTCCAGGCGGCTTTCGTAACCAGATAAAAACGCAATTGAAAAGGATAAGTTCGATGAAGTATTGGTGGTTGGTATGCAGCCTGTTTCTTATCGGCTGTGGTGAAGCGGGAACGACGAACGTCGTTGGCGACGCAGACGCGGCGGCGATCGCTGAGTATGAAGCCGCAATCGCGGAGGCAGACAAGTTGGCCGGTGATGACGTCGAGTTCGAGGAGTAGAAATCGAAGTCACCGTCAACCCAAATAGCGATCAAGGTGCCGAGAATACTCGGCACCTTTTTTCGTGGTAAATCAGCATCACGCGGATTCAGCACGCTTCCTTAGTTGCCAATACAAGTGAAGCACGCAGGGCAGCTCACTTTTCTAACTTGGGGTCTTTGTCTTTTCTTGGGGTGCAGTGCTGGCGCACCAAGCTTTCTTGGCACGGTTGCTTTACAATGCGCAGGCGTAAACCCTGAGGTTCGCTGGGCACGCAAATCGCATTCAGATCGTTGGATGAAGCGAACCTGTGGAACCATTCTATTCGTGAGTTCATGATGAGATTCGTTGTTTGCTTGATGGTGTTCCTTTCGTTCGTGGGTCTAGCTCAGGCGGCCGAGCGGCCTAACATTGTTGTTTTCTTGACGGACGATTTGGGCTGGGGTGACCTAGCATGTTACGGTCATCCGCGGATTCAGACACCGAATCTGGATCAGTTTGCTACCGATGGCTTGCGGCTGACTCAGTGCTATTCGGCTTGCAGCGTTTGCTCTCCGTCGCGATCAGCGATTCTGACGGGGCGCACGCCGTATCGAAACGGTGTCTGGCGATGGATCCCCGAAGGCAGCCAATACCATTTGCGCACCAGCGAAATCACGATCGCGGAGATTCTCAAGGAGCAAGGCTATGACACTTGCCACGCCGGCAAGTGGCATCTCAATGGATTGTTCAATAACGATGCCCAACCGCAACCAGACGATCATGGCTACGATCACTGGATGGCGACCCAGAATAACGCAGCTCCAAACCATCTGAATCCTAACAACTTCGTTCGAAACGGTGTCGCGATTGGTCGTGTCGAAGGCACCAGCTCCATGATTTGTGCCGATGAAGCCGCAGCCTGGATTGCGGCACGCAAAGACTCCGGCAATCCATTTTTCTTGACACTCTGGACGCATGAGCCGCATATGCCAATTGAGTCTGCGGAGGAGTACATGAAGCCGTATGCTGACTTGGACGATCCCGATTTGCGGCAACACCATGGTAACGTGACGCAGATGGATGCGGCGTTTGGCCGACTCATGGCGAGCCTCGATGAACTCGGTTACCGCGACAACACGCTTGTGATCTTCACGTCGGACAATGGGCCTGAGGGCGATGGTGTGAAAGGCCGCCCTCGTGGAAGCACCGCTGGGCTTCGCGGTCGCAAACGCCATTCGCATGAAGGTGGCATTCGTGTTCCAGGAATCATTCGCTGGCCAGGCCACGTTAGCCCCGGCACCGAAAGTGACACGCCAGTGATTGGAAGCGACATATTCACGACGATCTGTGACATCGTGGGCGTGGCGTTGCCGAACGATCGTACAATTGACGGTGCCAGTTTCTTGCCGGTGCTTGAGGGCAAGCCGATCACTCGCGAGCAACCGTTGTACTGGCGCAATCACTTGGCTGCGGAAGAATACCGCGTTGCGATGCGAGACGGCGACTGGAAGATCATTGCCTCCGACGACCTGTCCACGTTTGAGCTTTACAACATCCACGAGGACTGGCAAGAGTCGGAGGATTTGTCAAACAAGTATCCCGAGAAGTTCCGCGAGCTGCGAGAGAAGCTTGTTGCATACGATGCGTCGGTACTCGAGGAAGGACCGGATTGGTGGAAGGATGAGACTCAGCCAGCGAGGAAGTCGCAGCCTAAGAAACGTGCTCAACCGGTCAAGTAGTGCGGAGATCGAGGGTAGAACGTTGGTAGGAAAATGGAGGTTGGAAAATTGAAGGTGGCGCCCCTCGGCTCTAGCATTGGTCGACATCAAAAATGGCATTTAGAATGCCCGTTCGATTCCCGTTCACAATCTCGAGAGCCGAGTTTTCCAGAACGCCAACACTCTTGATTTTCCTACCTCCATTTTCCTACCAATCATCTCACGGCGTATTCCTCGTCTTCACGCTCCCAATCCGCCTCCCACATCAACATTCCATTGGATCGCAAGGCGGATTCGCAGGCCTAAATCCAAATCGTGGATTATCATTGCGTTGCGAAAGCTCGTTTCACCGTAGAGCCTCGCGTTTTTGCCATCACGTCAACGAGTCGACCATGTCTGCGATTACTCCCGGAATTACCTATCCGCTTGGTGCAACGATCACTGAAGACGGTGTCAACTTCAGTATCCACTCCAAGAGTTGCTCACGGATGGAGTTGGTGCTGTTTGATGATGTGGACGACGCGACTCCCTCTCGCGTGATCCCGTTGGATCCGAAAGCTCACCGCACGTTTCACTACTGGCACGTCCATGTCGATGGATTGAAAGCAGGCCAGATCTACGGTTTCCGCGCCTACGGTCCGTTCGATCCAGACAATGGACTGCGTTTTGACGGCGAGAAATTGCTGCTTGACCCGTACGGTCGTGCGATCGCTGTTCCCAAGGCTTTTAATCGTGACGCGTGCAGTCGTCCTGGAGACAGTGGGCCGTATGCGATGAAGAGCGTCGTCGCAGACTTGTCGAAGTATGACTGGGAAGGAGACCTACCGCTCTACCGTTCGTTCAACAAAACGATGATCTATGAGATGCACGTCCGTGGGTTCACGATTCACCCGAGTTCCGGTGTGTCGCAAGAAAAACGTGGCACCTACGCGGGACTGATCGAGAAGATTCCGTATCTTAAAGAGCTTGGAATCACGGCGGTCGAATTGTTGCCCGTATTCCAGTTCGATCCGCAAGAAGCACCTCTAGGGCTGTGCAACTATTGGGGCTACAACCCAATGGCTTTCTTCGTTCCGCACGCAGCTTACGCGAGCACAAATTCGCCGCTCGGGGTGCTCGACGAGTTTCGCGATATGGTCAAGGCTCTGCATCGCGCCGATATCGAAGTCATTCTCGATGTAGTTTACAACCACACATGCGAAGGGAATGAAATCGGGCCAACGTATAGTTTGAAGGGACTTGAGAACCCGGCGTATTACATTCTTGATCGCGAACTCGGCAATCACGGCGACCGGCGATCAAAGTACGCGAACTTCAGCGGCTGCGGAAACACGCTCAACGGCAATCATGCGGTCGTGCGTCGAATGATCTTAAGCAGTCTGCGTTACTGGGTCGAAGAAATGCATGTTGACGGGTTTCGCTTCGATCTCGCGTCCGTGCTCTCTCGTGACATCAACGGGAATCCAGAAGCCAATCCTCCGATATTGTGGGACATCGAAACGGACCCAGTACTCAGCGGTACAAAATTAATCGCCGAAGCCTGGGACGCAGCTGGGTTGTATCAAGTCGGCAACTTCTTCGGTGACCACTGGAAAGAGTGGAACGGCCGATTCCGCGACGACGTGCGGGCATTCGTGAAAGGCGATCCGGCCACCGTTGCCACGTTCTCAAAACGTTTTCTTGCTAGTCCCGACATCTACGGACACCGCAATCGTGAACCGGAACAGAGCATCAACTTCGTAACCTCGCACGACGGGTACACGATGAATGACTTGGTGAGCTATGAAGGCAAGTACAACAAGGCGAACCTCGAGGATAACCGCGACGGCCACAACGAGAACGTGAGCTGGAATTGCGGCGTGGAAGGCCCCAGTGACGATCCGGAAATCGATCGGCTTCGGGTGAAACAGATCAAGAATCTGTTTACAATCAACATCTTGGCGTTCGGTGTTCCGATGTTGCTCATGGGCGACGAAATGCGGCGCACACAGCTTGGCAATAACAATGCTTACTGCCAAGACAACGAGACGAGCTGGCTCGATTGGACGCTGCTAGAAAAGCATGCTGGCGTGCATCGCTTCGTCAAGGAATTACTGGACTACCGACGTCGCCTGCCTGAGCGAGCAGATTTGCAACTCAGCCTTGCGGACGTGATCACTTTGTCGCGAGTCCACTGGCACGGCAAGGATCTAAACCAACCAGATTGGAGCGATAATTCTCACAGCATCGCATTCAGTATCCCGACTCAAGAACGCTGGTTCCATTTGATTTTCAACGCGTATTGGGAGCCGCTCCAGTTTGAGTTACCAAAAGTGCCGGCAACGTTCAGTCCATGGAAGCGGGTTGTCGACACGGACCTACCATCTCCAAATGACATCGGTCCCGGCGTTGCGCTCGATGATATCACGACATACCTGGCACAACCCCGCTCGACCGTCATCCTCCGCGCCGAACGATTGCCGAAAAGTGAATTAGGATCGCGTGAAAAATAACTGACGAATTTGCACGTAGGGCAGGCTGCCAGCCTGTCATTTCACCAAGTGCAGGCTGGTAGCCTGCCCTACAAACTCATGGCGATTAAGCTCTTGAGGAACTCGGCATCTGTGAATGCTTCGTCAATGGACTCGCTGGATCTGTCTTGAGGTTCTTGCGGGGCAGTGACTTTTGAGCTGGTGGGATTGCTCGAAGCTGCCTCGACAATTCGCGTCGGATGAATGCTTGGCTGAGGAGTATCCGTCACGATCGGCATTGATTTGGGTATCCGGTCAATCGCAACGAAGTCACTTGGGACAGGTACTTCTTGGACTGGGGACTCAAAAAACTGTTCTCCCTCACCACTTCCTCGGAGTGATTGTTGAAACAGAATATTGATGACGTCCAAAGCGTCCGAGGCGCTCACTTTGCCGTCACCGTTAACGTCCAAGTAGGTCGTTACCAGCGAGCTGAGTCCCGTCGGATCAAACAGGTCACCGGCAGCGTTGCTGAATCGTGGCGAGTTCAACTCGAACACAATTTCCAACGCATCGCTGGCGGAGACGTTGCCGCTATTGTTGACGTCGCCGACTTGCAGAAAGTTTCGGTAAGGTCGCGCGGAATCGACTCGGATCGTTTCGGTGCCTGGATTCAGCCGCTGTGCCGTGATCAAATACCGGCCATCGACAATCACTGGATCGATCATTCGCCAATCGATTGCATCGACCACCTCGATCTGCTCCCTTGGTCCGGCAGTGAAGCTGATGGCTCTTCGCGTTGGTGAGTTCTGTGTAATCGCGACTGCATCGATTGTAACCTTGTTGGCCGCGTCACTGAATAGCTCAATCGCATCAATGTCCCTAAGCACAATCATGGGATCCGTCAGATCAAGTGCGCCATCGCCTTGGATTACGATTGTATTCGTGCCTCCCGCTCCATCGATATTGATGCCGCCGCTTGGTAGAACCAAGCCGCTGGCATAGTCAATTGTGATCGTGTCGTCGGCCCCAGTTCCGTTGACTTGAATCGAGCCGACGGAAATTGCCGAGGCTCGGAAAAGCTCGGTATCACCGCTGCGGATCACAAGATCTTCGGAGTCCAATGTCAGGAGGATAGACCCTCCGACGACATCAACGATAACACCCGGCGCGCCGGCACTATCGACGAGCGAGAACAAGTAGTCCTCGACCTCACCGTCGGCCGCGGGCCCGGTCGGCGATAAATCCCCAGAGGTACTGAGTCGGAACCGCGCGAACGTGTCACCGGCAATTGCGCCAGCGGGAATCGTGTAGGACAGAACATTGATTCCACCAACAACACTCACGCTGGTAAAGATCTGTTCGCCATTGTCCGTCCAATCACCGTCTTGGTTGAAGTCAATCCACGCATCGAGCTGTCCGGGCGCGGATGCAGTCACTGCAAAACTCGATCGGGTGTCACTGTCCTCGCTCGTGAACTGGCTTGCCGTTCGAGCGATGCCGTCATCGTCGATTCCGTCACCATTTGCAAGCGCACTAGGTTGTCCTTCCAATTCAAAGTCAACCATGTTGCCGAGAAACAAGTCGCCGATGACATGCCGAGCACCGCTGCTGGCCAAGGTAACCGGGTATGGCGAAGGCGCATCGCCAAAATCCAGCGGTTCGCTATTCGTGATCGCAAGGACGACGGTCTGGGGTGTTGCTTCGGTTGCACCGATAAGATTGGCGATGTTGACGATGATTGTCTCGTTGGCTTCGACGAGCGCGTCTTGCACTGCAGTTATCATGACGGTGTCTGTCATTTGGCCTGGCGGGATGACGAGCTGTGCTGTGGTGCGAACATAGTCCTCCCCAAACGTCGCCGTTCCGCTGAATCCCAGGTCAAGCGTGACTGGAACGCTGGAGACTTCCGAGAGTGTCGCGGTGATCGTGGCGACTCCCGATGCTTCCGCGATCGAGGCGTTATCCACCGCAAGGGTGACTGATGGCGGAGCGTCGTCGTTGGCGATCGTCCCGGTCGCTGAAGGCAATAGAATGAAAGCGGCGAAGGGGTTCGAAATCGTTGCGGTGAAAGTCTCGTTGGCTTCGAACAGAGTGTCGTCGATGAGGGGAACAATGACGGTTTTGGTCAGTGCGCCACCGCCCGTGAAAACAACCGTTTGGTTGCTGATGGCGGTGTAGTCAATGCCGGCGATCGCTTGATTGGTGACGTCGGACGTGTTGAATTGCACGGAGACTGAACTTCCTACGGGAATCGCGTGAGAGACTGACACGATGAATCCAAGTGGTCCGGTATTCTCTGGAGCGGCTGCGGCAGCGATTGAGACGCCGACCATCTCAAAAGCACCGATGTCCGTGCCGTCGCCGCTGGTCGCATTTGCGATACCGGGTAGATCGCTGGTGCGGGAAAAGCCACGCTGGTCAGCAACGATGCCTCCGGGCACAAGCGACCCGTCACCAGCATCAATCGCTGGGCTGGTCGCAAGCAGGCCATGCGTCAGTGTCGAGCCACCGTTGTGTTGGAGCGGACCAAGCTGTGGGTTGATGATGGTGGTGGGCGATCCAACCAGATTACCACTGGCGTCCGCCGTCGCAGATGCGACAAGGCTTGTTCCGAGGTTGTTGCCAATCAAACTGGACTTGACCTCGAGGTTGGTCACCGGCGTCATCGGTGCGGTGAAATCGGGAGCGGTACGGTTGTCTGTGTTTCCGGCGATGATCGAATTGTGAATCGTTAGGCTCTTGTCGAAATAGTCCGAGAGGATCCACAAACCACCGCCGGCACCGGTTGCTCTGTTTCCAGTAATGGTGCTGTTGCGGATCGTTACCAACGAGTTATTCAGCCACAACGCGCCGCCGTCGGAATTGATCCCCAGCGTTTGATTGCCCGACAGAGTACTGTTCGTTAGCGTCACGTTGCCCGTTGACGTGAAGATTCCTCCTCCATGTGATGCAGCTCCCATCGTGCTGTTGCCCGACAAGGTGCTGCCGGTCAAAGTCACATGGCCGGCACGTGTAAAGATTCCACCCCCGTCTGCGTTATCACCGATCGTGCTGTTGTTCGACAACGTGCTGTTCGTCAACATCACGTTGCCGTAGACCGAATAGATTCCGCCACCGTCGCCGCCAATCCCGCCAGGAATCGCGTCTCCGGTGACATTGCCTGACAACGTGCTTGTTAATAGCGTCACGTTGCCTGATTGTGAATAAATCCCACCGCCAGGAGCATCGTCGGCTGTGCTATTGCCTGATACTGTGCTGCCGACGAGCGTCACGTTGCCGGAGTCCGTAAAGATCCCGCCGCCAAACCCGAAGCTTCCGTTCGTGCGATTGGTCGAGACGGTGCTATTCGTAACCGCGATGCTTCCAGAAGAGCTCGCGATCGCGCCGCCAAATGCGCCAAAGCCGGAAGTCTCGTTGTTCGACAAAGTACTATTAGTCAGAAATAGGTTTCCGGTGCGTGTAAAGATTGCACCGCCGCGTGCGCGATCGCCATTCGTGCTGTTGCCAGTCAACGTGACATTCGAAAAAGTGAGTGAGCCGCCGGACTCAAAGCGAACACCCCCGCCGCTGTTCGTCGTTTCCCGCACGCCGTTGATGATCTCGTCGCTGTCTGTTGTTTGGCCGCCTGTGATCGTCAACCCTGATAAGGTCACGTTAATCGCACCGCCCTCGATATTTACGACACGAGATTGTTGATTGGCATCGATCGTGAGTCGATTTTGTCCTGGCCCCGTAATCCTCAGCGACTCAGTGACAAGCAGCTCACCGCGCGTCAGGAGGATTTTTCCTGGTCCCGCGTTGGTAAGTGCATCGGCAAAGGTGATCTCGTCGGCGTTTCGCGTGGCATTAGCGAGCTCGATGGCTTCGCGAAGACTCGTGACGCCGTCGGCAGGGTCGTAAGCGTCAAGAAGCGTAGTGACTTCGAAAGTGGCCAGCAAATATCGGTTCTCGAGCGATTCAAACGCTAGTCGACAGCGACAGGTTGAACGCTGATATCGGCGGCTGCGATTTTCTCGATGCACGTTGGAAATAGGCCCAAGACGTTCCTGAAAAGACGAGCAACTGCACATCTTAAATTTCGTGAGCAATTCTACCGTTTCTCGCGGGTCAGGGTATCCACAGACAACACGAGCATTCCGATCCAATGCGAAGATTACTTTGATTCCCCAAACCCTGAAAAGGTTTCGCGATCACCGCATCTCCCCCGCTTCCAAGCCGCGCCGCCCGCTTCGGAGGAAACGAAACTTCAGTTTCGAAAGCATTGAATGTTCCACATCGTTGGAATAGTCGATGTCAAGTAGACGACTCGCCGCATGGCATCGAGTTACATCGGCGAGAGCACCATCGGGTAATTCCAATGACCCCGCAAAAAGCTCGTGGTCTGCATTGACCAATTCGGAGTAAGTCGAACAGTGCAACACCTAAACGGTGACGCTCTCTTGCGTTTTGTACTCGAATCTGGCAAGGGCGATGCTTTCACCAACCTAGCTAGAGGCGATACAGGCATTATCGTAATAGCATTAAACTCTCAAAGAATTCATCGTCCGCAAAGATCGTGTCGAAATTTTCGTCCCCACTTTCTGGGGACTCGATCGGTGTGACGATCTGTTGATGACCGTGAGCAACGACGGACGATGTGGCTACACGTGAAGGGGGACACGTATTCATCTGAATGCGCACTTCCGTTAACGCTGGAACTTCGTTTCGTTGTATTTCGATGAAGTCACTCTGAACCTGCGCGACGAACTCTTCCCCAGATCCACTTCCACTACCGAGAGATTGTTGAAACAGGATGTTGATGACGTTGAGTGCATCGGCAGCAGTGGCTTTACCATCGCCGTTGACATCGAGGTAGTCTCCGAATGGCGTTGTTACTTGCGTGGGATCAACAAGATTGCCGGAAGAATCCGTGAACAAACGCTGATTCAATTCGAGAATAACGGCCAATGCGTCGCTTGCCGTCACCACGCCACTGTTGTTGACATCACCGACTTGCAGGACGTTACGGTATGGTCGTGCGGCGTCGACTTGAATCCTCTCACCGCTCGCGTTTTGGTTTTGGGCGGTGAGTATGAATCGACCGCCGACGATGATGGGTTCGGTCATTCGCCATTCGATTTGATTAACCACATCGATTTGGGCACTCGCTCCTGTGGTGAACTTGATTGTCCTGGCCACTGGTGAGAGTCGGTTGATGGACGCCGCGTCGACAGTAATCTTATTGGACGCGCTACTAGAAAGCTCAACATTGCTAATGTCGGTAACAACAATCTTCGGATCAGTCAGATCAATATTTCCCTCACCACTCAAGACGAGTTTGTTAACGCCGCCAGCACCAGCGATATTGATTCCTCCTGTGGGGAATGCAAAGCCGGTGGCAAAGTCGATCGTGATTGTGTCATCAATCGAGGTGCCCTGGATTAGGAGTGAGTCGACTAGGCTTGCTAACGCACGGAACATCTCGGTGCCGCGACTGCGAACAACGTTGTCGACGGATTCCCGAGAAAGGACGATGGAACCATGGACAACTTTAATCGTGACACCGTCAGTACTGTCGCCATCAACAATCGTTTGCAAATAATCTTCCACCTCGCCGTCGCCAGCCGCACCAGTGGGCGCGAGCGCTCCAGCAGAACTCAATCGAAATCGCGCGAACGTGTCACCTGCTAAAGCACCAGCGGGAATGTTATACGCGAGCAGGTTGCTACCCGCGACAACGCTTGCATTCGTCAATATTTGTTCGCCCGCGTCAGTCCAATCGCCGTCCTGATTGAAGTCAATCCAAGCATCAAGTTTTCCAGCCGCTGAGGCGGTGATCTGGTAACTTGACCGTATCGTCACGCCACTGCTTGTGAACGGGCTTGCCGCCGGAACGACGCCATCCTCATCCGCGCCGTCGCTGTTGGCGGCAACGCTGTTGACGCCGTTGGCTTCGCCGTCCACTGTCGCACCTAGAAGCAGGTTGCCGATGGTATGGCGGGCACCGTCGTCCTCAAGTGTGACTGGATAAGGCGATGGTGCGTCACCATAATCCACTTGGAATCCGTTTGCCGCGTCGTTATCAACCGTCGTGATGGTAAACGATTGACTAAGAATATTGTCAAACGCATCGTCGCTGCTGGCTGGCACGATTGCCAGCGTGACAATCGACTGTTTGTCGCCATCGACGATCACGTCGTCGACCGCAAAAACCGTTAAGAGCTGCGGTATATTCCAATTGTTAGGACCGAATACCAAGGTCGGAAAATTTGGCATTGATTCGGTTGGATCATCGGACTGAATACTGACGACGACAACGCCCGCAGGCGGTGACTTGAGTACAACGCTTAACCTCGAACTTCCGCCGACTTCGTTGATGGTGGTTGCATCCAGTACGGTAACGGTAAACCCTGGGTCCGGAGCCAGTTCGAATGCACCAACATCGACGTCGTTGCCGAAAACCCTCGCGCGGCCGCGTTGGTCGCTCAATAAGGGTCGTCCATCGATATCCAAGGCTTCTTGGTTGGAGCCTTGATCAATCGCCGTGCTACCAGCGATAAGCGCGTGAGTGCGAGTTTGGTTGCCGGCAAATGTCAAAGAAGTATCGATCACTTGAGCAGCAGATTGCCCAACGATGGAATTCGTTACATCGACGGTTCCCGAAATATCTTGGACGACACTTGCGATCGTGTTGCCTACGATGATGTTGTTGCGAACGGTTGTCGCACCAGCCGAACGAAATACACCTGCACCGCTGGTGATGGTGGTGTTTAGGGCAATCGTGTTGTTACGCAAGATCGTCGTTCCTGACGATGCGATACCGCCTCCGCTTGCAGCAGCAAAATTGTCAGAAATCGTCGAGTTGACGATCGTTGCTTGCGACGCATTCGAAATTGCACCGCCGCCAGCCCCTGCCTGATTCGCGGCAAATTCGCTGTTGCGGATGGTCAGTGAGCCAAAATTGCCAATTGCCCCTCCTGAACCCGTTGCGGTGTTCGCAATCAATCGCACGCTATCAAGAGCCAGCGTCCCGTTGTTGAGAATCGCACCGCCATCGCCGGTTACATTGCCGCCAGTCAACGTGATTCCGCTGAGTGCGAGTCGCTTGCCGCTGTTTACGACAAACAATCGATCGGCGTTTGCGGATGTGAGCCTAAACTGGTCCGCTCTTGGGCCCCGTAAGGTGATATCGTTGTCAATCGTTAAGCTGCTGCCCTCAAGAGTGACCGCGCCGATATTGGGAGCAAGGGTGATGATGGCTGGATCAACCTGAGCATTGGCAAGCGATATCGCTTCACGAAGGGTTAATTCACCTGCCGTGGGTGTGTCGTCGCTGCTTGTCACGACGAACGTTGGTTGCGTCACGGTCACAGTCACGGGGGTCGATTGGAAATCAAATCCAAGTGAGGTGTCCGCCGTGAAGTTGAAGTTGGTCGCGCCAGCCTTTTTCAAGGCTTTGAATTGCAAGATGGCCAACGACGTTGGGAGTGTGGTAGACGGTAACGGCCACCCGTTGACGACATCAATAAACGAAGCCGTCCAAACGCGATCGGTCGACGGGTCATTGTCACTCACCGATTCTAGGCGATCTTCAACCGCGACCAATCCATCGGCGAGCACTCCCGATTGCGTTACAAATTGAAGCCGCGTTGAGTCGTAATGGACTTGAATTCCAAACAATAGCGGTGAAGTGGGTAATGGATCAAGGACGCTGTATTGCAGCTCAAGCGAGAGCGAACCGTCAAGCGGAATCGATGACGAGGACGGATTGCCGACGACAACCTGCGCCGCCAGCATGCGACGATCCTCAAGCGTTTGATAATGAAACGGTCGACGTGAAAACTTCGTTTTCCGTTTGATCTTGTTACCGAGAATCCGTGTCAATTGGGAAAGTGTACTCAAGTTGCACTAAGCTCTTTTCTTATTTCCGACGATGCATCAACCCGTTGGGATACGCACGTTGTTGTTGACAAATAGTTGCACGCCGGCCAAGTGTGGGTTGATACCATCGTTGTGTTCCCATGCGTCGAAAAATGAATTGAATCCGAGGACGATCTCGGTGGAGCTGCGTTTTCGCCAGCCGTTATCGATCAGCGTGATCTCATCAATGTCGACGCGATCGACGATGAGCGATCGAACCTGAATGTTGTTCGTATATATCGCATTGGCATCGGCCAACAAACGGTCGCTGGCGGCAGACGTTCGCAAATCGACGATCTCGACATTGCGAAGTGGTAACCGTTCACGGCCTTCGACCTTGAACGGTGGACTGCTCGTGATTTCAAGTGCGAAATTGCTATCGGGGGTTTCACCTGGAGCCGTTAAAATGGTGTCATCATGGATGAGACATCTGCCAACGACTGTAAGCATTGC
>JBGTAI010000046.1:0-43209 GCA_041749955.1 Pirellulaceae bacterium
TCAACTCAAAGCGGATGACCTGAGTGAGACCCACCACCGAGACGACTTCTGGAATCGACGAGGCGTCAGAAACGACGGCTTCCGCCATCGCCGCCGCAAGACCAAACTCATCGAATCCTAACAAACCCGGTCATGCACCCAACACGCGACGTCGAGAAACAAAGATGAGATTTCCTCGGTTTTGGACACGGGCTTACAACGCGAAAAAGACGGTTTCGGCTCGTGGGTGGTCTGAATCGAGCCTCGCAGAACCGACTCAAAACGCCGAATCTCGACTGGCACGTGTTCTCGCTGCCTTAAGCTCTCCCGCCGATATTGACTTGGATCGCTATGACTACGTCGTCGACAATGTCATTTGCGAAGAGGTGGTGGACCGCATCATTCACGATGACGTAGAGGTCACCGTCATCTCACGGAACGCCTACGGCTCACTGATAATGAATGCAGCCAACATGATGTTTGTTGACATCGATTTCCCGCCACCGACTGTGCTTTTGGGCGGATGCCTATTCAGCTTGTTTTCCAAACCCAAACCCAAGCCCGTTCAAGCTACGCCTGAGCAACAAATCCTTGAGCGCGTCCGCGAGTGGCAATCCACACACCCCGAAACGACCTTGCGAGCTTACCGCACTGCCGCAGGAATTCGGTTAATTGCTATCAACATCTCGTTTGACGTCGTGGATAACCGTGCCGTTAGCATCATGGAGTCACTGGGAAGTGATTCGCTATACATTCAACTTTGTCGTTCTCAGAACTGCTTTCGAGCCCGGCTGACCCCCAAACCGTGGCGAATCGGCATGCCCAAGCCTCCGGTGATGTTCCCGTTCGACTCGCCAGACGACAAAGCAAGATTTGACGACTGGTACGCGGGATACGTTGAGAATGCAAAGAAGTACAAAGTCTGTACGCATATCGAGACATTTGGGCACGGATCCATCCACCCGAACCATGTGGCTCCCATCGAAATCCACGACCGTCTGTGTTGCGACGATAAAGATTTGCCGCTGGCTTGAATGCGACTGTTGTGAGGATTGCGACAATTCATTGGGTTCAAGGGTCACTATTTTCGCGTTTGACCATTGTTGAAGCGTGTGAACTCACGCCGTTTTTCGCGTGTTTCGTTGACTCAATTGGGGTCTCGAACTAATATGGGACGGCCGTCTACTCAGATACCTAAGTTGTTTTGCAGGAAGCGTTTACGATGGCCAACGGCGTTCTCAGCGAGTTTTCTGAGCTCCTTTTCTTATCTCCATAATGTGCTGCATCTTTTGCGCTGGCTCGAATCGTTTTCGGGCCAGCGGGGTTGAAACTGATAATGGACGCACACGACTCAATCCGTACTGACGCCTCGACGATTCATCGATTGGTGACATCCGATTCGCAATCCACCCCGTCCTCCGTGTCGGCTGGTTCTGTGTCGGCTAGTTCCGCGTCGTCATCATCGCTCGAAGAGGCCAAGACGGTGATTCGAGGTTCGTCGCGGTTCCCAACAAGTCCCAACGGCTTTGAATCCGTCGATCGTACGCCAGCCGCAGTTGCCAAAGTGCTCTTGGGTCAACGACTCAATCATTTTTTGCTGGAGGAGATGATCGGTGGCGGCGGTATGGGCGCCGTATTTCGTGCTCGCGACGAACAGCTCGATCGAATCGTCGCGATTAAGGTCATTCCGTTTGTCGGCGAAGACCCCGACTTACAGCGACGGTTCCGCAATGAAGCCCAAAGCGCCGCACGCTTGGACCATCCGAATATCGCGAGAGTATTTGATGTTGGCAGCCAAGACGATTGGCACTACATCGTTTTCGAATACATCAGTGGCACAAACATTCGCGATCAAGTCTCGCGTGATGGACCGCACTCGATCGACGATGCGATTTATTACACGTGCCAACTTGCTGATGCCATCCACCACGCGTCCCAGCGTGGCATCGTGCACCGTGACATCAAGCCATCCAACGTCTTGATCAGCGACGATGACCAAGTGAAATTGGTTGATATGGGATTGGCTCGAAGCGATAACTTTGAGCTGAGCGAAGACATGACGGCGAGTGGCGTCACACTCGGCACATTCGACTACATTTCGCCAGAACAAGCTCGCGATCCACGTGACGCCGACGTACGAAGCGATATCTATTCGCTCGGCTGCACTCTCTACTTCATGCTCACCGGTCGACCGCCTTACCCTGGCGGTACGATGCTGCAGAAGCTGCTCAGCCACGGCAATTCACCATCGCCAGATCCGCGTGTATTGCGGTCCGAGGTGAGCGAAGACTTGACGGCGATCATTCACAAGATGCTTGCCAAGTCACCAGAGCAGCGTTACCAAACCGCGAGAGACTTAATCGCGGACTTGAAAGAATTGGCAACCCGCGAAAATCTCACGCGTGCCGAAACTCTTGGCGTCGTGCCCGCGCCGGCACCAAGCACGTCCTTGAAATGGGTTGAGCAGCATTTGCCTTGGATGGTCGCTGCAACGATTCTGCTTGCGAGTACGCTGTGGTTACAACTGGTATCAGTAGCATCGCGAGATGATTTAGCGTTTACACCGCCTAGCACCGCTGAAAGCCTGAATCGCCCGCCATTGAAACTGCCCGCTGAAGCATCTCCGTCCGTTCCAAATGAAATCAACCCCGTGATTGAATTGGCTCCAGGCGTGAGTGCAACTTCACGCGGCATTGATGGCTCCCGAAACACATCATCAGGAAGCGTCTCGACCGAATTCCCCGATGCTTCCGATCCGCCCAAGCTGATCGTTCCAATTCCACTGGAGTTCATGGAAGAAGGAACGGCGACTTCGGCTCTCTCCGATCCAACGTCACTTGAGAACATAGCGGTTGCGTCACCGCTCGCCTCAAATCCAGTCAACTTGTTAGCCGCAGCCGAGGGCGCAGTGTCTCGAACACCTGCGGCGAACGCTCAAGTGATTCGCGTTGTGGGCGTCGATGATGCGGACTCCAGCATGCTCTCGGCCAGCGGGATTGCAGTCACGCGTTCGCTTTCGGAGGCTATTTACTGGTCGCGACAATACGGCATCAAGACGATTGAACTCGCGACGCCAGTCGTTCGCAGCGAACCCGTACAGATCACTCAAGACGGCCTGGTCATCAAGTCCATTGTGGGTGGAACCGTCGTGAGATTCGAATCAAGTGACGAGATTTCGATGCAACGCACACGGATGATGTCGATCGGTGCAAACAGAATCGATCTGCAAGAATTGCATTTGCACTGGATTGTCTCCAGCGGCGAAGTCGATGGCGGCGCGCTAATCGCGATGAACGACAACAAAATGGTGCGACTCAGCAATTGCAGCATCACCGTCGAAAATCCATCTCGCCGCGAAGAGGTCTATGCGTTTGAGGTAGTGACGGATCCTGAGATGCTCGACCGACGACGACGCGATGATGTCGCCTTGCCCTCTGGTGCGCTGCCGCTAGTCGCTATCGAGCTCGAAAACGTCATCGTTCGCGGCGAAATGACGATGATTCATATGGATGTTGCCGCTGAGTTGCAACTGCAATGGGACAACGGGCTACTCGCTGTCTCGCGACGCATGATCGACACTGCCGGTGCGCTCACCCAGCCTTCGCCCACCGCAGGACCGATCCAGCTTTCCATCAATCATCTAACAGCATACGTGCCACGCGGATTGGTGCGAATGCGATTGGGGGTCAGCGGTGCATACCCTGTCATGATCGACCGCGAGGCTCGCAATAGCGTCTTCGAGCTAGATCCCGGACTTCCTCATTTCGAAATCACGGGGCTGACAAGTATTGCTGATGAGTCGTTACTCGTGCGACTTCGAGGAGAGGCAAATGCTTACGATGCGGAAACGACATTGAGCGATCCCGTCCTGGCAATCTCCGATCGGGCGGGAAACAAACGATCCATCAAAATCGGTGATTTGCTTTCCCAGTCATTTGCTTGGGAAGACGAGCGTTCACCTCGATGGGCGGTTCGTTGGTCCCGATATGAATTGCCAGGTGTCCCGCCCAGCCAATTCACGCCCGCAGATTTTCACCAAGATGGGACCGTTCTTAGCGGCTTCGACGAACAGAAACTACCAAGGCTTCCGGTCTCGATTCATTACGCAGAGAACACCCCAAGAAGTATGCCAACGACCTCTGTTCCGGCGGAGGATACGCAGAGTTTGTTTAATCCGCAGGCTGAGAATGACGAATGAGGACGAAAATCGCGTTTTTCGCAGTCCGTTCGATTGACTTCTAGTACCCCTCGTGACTTAAATAATGGCGTAGACGTCGCCGTTGTGTCGACATTCGTTTTAAATACGCTCGTTCCACGTCGCTCCATTTCATTGAGAATGTGACGCGACTTGAAATCCTGTTAAGTCCGTTTTGGAGGAATTGCATGAAACGCTTGGCTTTGATGTTCGGTTGCATGTTGCTGATGGTTTCGCCCGCAATGGCGATCGCTGAGTTTGGAAAACAGTGGAAAGAAAAGTACCTCAGCGGTGAAGACGTTAGCGACGAGTTCAAGTCCGCTGGCCGCAAGGCAGGCTGCTTCACCTGTCACGTGAAGGACGAAGATAAGAAGAAGGTCCGCAACGAATACGGCCAAGCACTTCACAAATTCCTCAAGGCCGAAGACTTCCCAAAAGAGTACCTCAAGGCGAATCCTGAAGAAGCTCAGAAGAAGATCTTCGAAGGCTTCGAGAAGGCGGCTGACTTGATGAGCAAAGACGGCAAGAAGTTCGGCGACAAGATCAAAGCCGGTGAACTTCCAGCAACGGACAGCGGACTTTAATTCACTGTAAGTTCGTTGCAACACCAACAAGACTAACTCGCCTGTCGACCAACATGGTCGCCAGGCGTTTTTCATTCACTTCACGCAACTCTAGAAATTGAGACATCCCTCATGCATCGCTGTTTAGCCCATGCCCTTTCACTTAGCATCGCGTTTCTCGCGGCCTGTTCGGCAATCGCCGAGACACCAGCGACAGTAGAAACAGGATTCGTTTCCTTATTTGATGGCAAGACACTCGAAGGCTGGAAGCCATCCGAAGAGAACGCCGAAAACTGGAAAGTTGAAGATGGCAACATCGTTTCCCAAGGCGAGCGTTCACACCTGTTCTACACCGGTGAACTTGCTCCGCTTAAGAACTTTCACTTCAAAGCCGAAGTGATGACGACACCCGGCAGCAACGCCGGACTCTACTTCCACACCAAGTACCAAGCGGAAGGCTGGCCAAAGTTTGGCTATGAATGCCAAGTCAACGTGTCTCACAAAGACCCCAAGAAAACAAGCAGCCTCTACGGTGTCGACAACGTTGACGACCCAGGCGTCAAGGACAACGAATGGTACACCCAAGAAATCATCGTCGAGGGTCGCCACATCGTACTGAAGGTCAACGGCAACACGATGGTTGACTTCACCGAACCCGAAGGCCAAGAAGCATTCAGCAAAGACTTCGAACGCAAACTGGGTGAAGGCACATTCGCGATCCAAGCCCACGACCCCGACAGCAAGTGCTACTTCCGCAACTTGCGAGTCAAGAAACTCGACTAAGCGTTCTGCTCATGAAAGAGCGTTCGGGTCAAATAATCACTTGGCCCGAACGAGCTTCATGATTCGGCCATCCACGTTCCAATCCTGAACGTAGAGATTGCCGTCTTTGTCCCAGTACGAACCGTGAGTTCCGCTGAAGACACCTTCGATCCACTCAGCTTGCGGAACCTTGAAGCTCCCGCCCTTCATTGGATCCGGATTGTGACCAAGCACGGCGATGATCGTATTGCTCTTGTTGAGAATGACCAGGCGTCCTTGCAAATCAGGCACCGACACATAATCGCCTTGGATTGCGACCGATGTTGGCATTCCTAAACCTGTGACGACTTCCTCGATGAAATTGCCGTCCAGGTCATAGTGCAACAGTCGGCCTTTGGGTTGGTGATTGCGATCACAAATCAGCAATCGAACAGGCTCGTATCGCGTGTCGAGCGTCATTCCGTGAGCCGTGTTGAACTCTTTGAGTCCGTTACCTTTCGTGCCAAAGTGCATCACGTACTTGCCGCTGGGGTCGTACTTGAAAATGTGGTTACTCGCGTAGCCGTTTGACAAATAGATGTCGCCATTAGGAGCAACGGTGATCGCAGTCGGGTTGAACTTAATCGCTCCGAGACCAGCTTCTTCGGGCAGTGTCAACTTCAAGACAATTTCACCCGAAGCGGCATTGAACTTGATGCCTTCCGCATCATTGTTACGAGCTCCGTAGATAAACTCGCTTCCGTTTTCTTCGCGAATCTCCATGTCGTGAATATTGGAGTACTCTTTACCGAGGTACGAATGAATCACGGCACCTTCTGGTGAGAACACAAACACGCCTGCGTTGGCACTGGTGTAGATGTTGCCTGATTTGTCGATCACCACCGATCCGTGGGTCGATCCGATCGCGGAGCTTCCGTCAGGACGAAGTCCCCACCCGGGCACCGTATCAAACGTCATGACACCACAGCCCATTCGGACCGGAGCCTGTTTGTCTTCGGCGTGTGCGGAGAAAGAGCTTGTCAGCAGGGCAGCAACAGCAAGACAATAAAAGAAGTAACGCATAATAAGTTTGACTCGATTCGAGTGTTGAAGAGATGAAGGTCGACTATTTCACTGTGAGTTTTCTGCGAAAGACAGTGGCACCGTTCGTGACATAAAGATACTCATGGTCGGGGCCAGCGAGCGTGCAACTCGTCAGCGGCATCGCAGCGTCAGGCTTCGGCAGCACACCACACTGACGTCCAGTCGGATCAAAGATTTGGACTCCCACGTCAGACGTCACATAGAAACGACCGACCTTATCCACAGCCATCCCGTCACCTTTCGACGCCGTCAAATAGGGCGGCGGTTCATTGAACTTGAATTCACCTTTCGGATCGACGGGAAGTCGCATCGTCATGGTCGGCATTTTTGCATCGAGCTCGCCATCGACATTCACTCGAAAGGTCCAAACGAATTCACCACCGGAATCCGACACCGCTAACGTGCCACCGTCGTTCGATAGCGAGATTCCGTTGGGACGCGTGATTCCCGTGTCCGCGACGGTTGCGACGCCGGTGCTCGTGTTGATACGCGTCACCCGTTGATCTTTCGTTTCCGTGATGAAGATCCATCCGTCTGAAGTGACAGCCAAATCATTTGGCGTCACGTTGGTAGCGATTTCTCGAACTTCACCTGTCGTTGCATCAAGCGAGACCACGCGTTTCTTCGCACCCTGGCATCCATACAACAACCCATTGGGTCCGAACTTCAAACCGCTCACGGCCTCCTTCGCGATTTCAACGCGTGTGCTGTCCACCGCACTGACGCGATACACCGCTGGGGCCTTCATGTCCGAGAAGTAAAAGTTACCTTCCGCGTCCGAGCATGGCGCGTCGGCGAATCCTAGATTGTCGGCAACCACCTCCCAAGACTCTCCCGGCACAAGCAAACGCAACAACGTTAAGTCGCCCTTGAGATCTCCCTTGGTATCGAGCTTGGGTTCGTGCTGATCCTTGCGCCAGAGCCACTTCATTGCTTCGGGGAATCGACCACCACCAAAGTCTGCGTTGTGCCCATAGCCTTCGGCCCAATCGAATCGCACGTCATAGCCCATGTACTGAAGCGACGACGCCATCAATTGGTTTGACCAAGGCCAGCTACCAAAGGCATTGTCGATATCGCCGCTCGTGTCGGCCATGTAAATACGTATCGGTTTCGGGTCGGTCTTGCGCACCAAAGACGGGTAGATGTTCCCGCCGCGCAGATTCGTGAAGCTGCCGACACTTGAATACACTTTTCGAAACGCCTCCGGATGCTCCCACGCGGCCGTGAAAGCACAAATCGCACCGGAGCTAGAACCGCCAATGGCACGCATCTCGGGATCGGCCAACACGTTGTATCGCTTTTCCACCTCCGGAATGATTTCCTCGAGCAGAAAGCGAGCATAGCGATCGCCGAGACTGTCGTATTCGTAGCTGCGGTTAGATGGTTTACCACCTTTCTTGAGCGGCTTGAATTTATCGTTCCCCGGATTAATGAACACCGCGATGGTGGGCGGCATGTCGCCACGAGCGATGAGATTGTCAAACACAACAGGAACTCGCCAGCGTCCCGTAGTCTTAGCGAACGACTGGCCGTCTTGGAAAATCATCAGTGCCGCTGGTTGGTCTTTATCGTATTGGGCTGGCACATAGATCGACCAATCACGAACCGTGTTCTCGAGAACCGTCGACTCCCACGGCGACATTTGCTCAACCACGCCATGTGGCACGTCGTTGCGTTCTACGGCATCTGCGTGAGGCTCCCATGCGGGCGACGTCTGAGGGCTTACACTCGCGGTGACTTCTACTTCGTCGGACCACAACCATCGAAGTGCATTGGGAAGTTCTTCCCCGCCAAAAACTCCACTGTGTCCGCCCTCAGTCATCACAAGTTTATGTTCGTATCCAGCGAACTGTAACGCCGCAGCCAAGTCCTGGTTAGACAACGGCCAATTGCCGAACAAGTTGTTGAGATCATCTTTTCCTTCTTGGAGATAGACCCGGATCGGCTTTGGGTTATCTTTCGTTTTCCGCACGAGGCCTGGGTACGCCCAACCGCCGCGAATGTTCGTAAAACTGCCGATGTGGCTGAGCACCTTTCCAAACTGCATTGGCTTTTCCCAAGCCACCGTAAAAGCACAAATGCCGCCAGAGGATATGCCACCAACAGCTCGCTGTTTCGGATCGGCCGACACGTTGAGCCCATCCAATGCAACAGGCAAAAACTCGTCGATCAGGAATTGAGCGTATCGATCACCCAAAGAATCATATTCAAACGAACGGTTGCTGCGATCTATTGCGTTGGGCGTGCTTGCAGCAACGGTACCCGGATTAACAAACACCGCGATGGTGACCGGCATGGCTTTCTGGTGGATCAAGTTGTCAAACACCACGGGAACGCGAAACGCACCTTCCGGCTTCGCGTAGTTCATCCCATCCATGAAGACCATCAAACTAGCGGGTTGATCCGCGGAATACTGAGCCGGGACATAGACGCTGTATTCCCGTTTCGTGCCGGGAAAAATGCGACTGTCTGAAAACACTCCGCTAGTGACCTTGCCATGCGGAACGCCATCATGCACTTGCCGGTCGGGAGAGTCAGCTCCTCGAACCCATGTGTTGGATTGAAAAGCGGCGAGCGCGCAGAAACTCAGAATCAGGACTTGGGGAGAAGGCTTCATAAGATCCGGACAGGTGGGGATTACAAACGCAATGGCACCGCGGTCGATACCGAAAGCAGCTTGAATGACGGACGGAGGAGGGGTTCACGAACGTCCAATCTTCGTCCAGCAGCAGGTCGAAAACAAGTAAGCGACGGGAAATTGCACTCCCTAGCTTTGTGAATCCCGCCACAAGCGTTCGTTGATCCGGGTCGTATCCTGTTTTTTACCCGCAGCAATTCGGCATGTTCTGTGACTTGGAATCTGGGATTTGGATGACTGTCGTGGTAATCTAAAGGTGTCTCAAATTACGGGTCTGTTTTGGAGTCTTGGTTGATGTTGACTGCTACGTACCGCACCCTTTGCTTTGTCGGATTTTGCTGTGTCCTCGGCACAGCCCAGGCGAGAGAGTGGTCCACACCCGGTGGACATTACAAAGTTGATGCCGAGGCGGTCGCGTTCAACGACAAAACCGTTGTGCTGAAGAAGACGACCGGCCAGCTCGTCGCAGTCGAATTGAGTGAACTGTGCGACGCAGATCAGGAATACGTGAAGAGCAAGGAAGCAAAAGATGCGTATGCGAAAGCCGTCGACCAGATGCAAACTTGGACCGCAGCAGACGGCTTGAAAGTTCGTGCCAAGGTCCTTGCGTACGGACGAAAAGACATTGTCGTCAATCGCCAACTCGGCAAGGTGCACATTAATGGGCTTCGGTTTTCAAAATACGATCCCTTACACCAAAAACTCATTCTTCGGATTCTTTCGCAGCTAGAAGGTCAGTCGTTTGAAGACGAACACAGCTTAGAGACTTGGGCGAAAGCACTGGGTGCCACATCCAAGACCTACCCGCTTGAAGGCGTGCTGATGCAACTTGAAAGCGGTGATGAGATTGGTGTGCCGTTTTTTCTTCTAAGCAAAGAAGAGCAACAGTTGCTAGAACCAGGCTGGAACATGTGGCTCAAAGACGAAGAGAATGTGGAGGCACAAAAACGAGAGAGCTTGATGGTTCAAGCGCAAGCCATGGAATATCAACGTGACCGCCAGCAACAACGCCAGATCGAATCCGTGAAGCTTAATTTACTGGCAACTGCAACGGGATTGATTTCAATCTGGGAAGTGATGCTCGAACCAATACAAGGAAACTACGGTCGCCAAACCAGTGTATTTGTGCCTGCCACCAACAGCGAAATTGCTGAACAAACCGCTCTCCAGCGTAGTCCGGGGTACCAAGTCATTGGTGTTCGTCGCGCTAGCTATTAATTGCAACCGCGTGGCTACTTGAGACCTGCGCCAGACGGACGTTTAGTCAGGGCTCCGCGCACACCAAGTTCGCGAGGATCACGGGCAACCTTGTCCGTGAAGACTCGCACGTCATCCAGGATTGGTCGAATACGAGTGGTTGCAAGCTCTATGTTTTCGACGGTCCGCTGGATTTGCCAGTAAAGCTCATCATCTTCCATTAACCTACGAATCGTTCCGTCACCATTATTGAGCGCTTTGCCAAACGTGTCGATCTGCACGAGTGCACTGTCAAGATTCGCTAGGGTTGTGAGCACTTGTGCAACTAACTCCTCGCTACGATCTCCAAGAGGTTGAGTAAACCGCTCGACGTTGTCGATTGTCTTTTGAACACTAGCGACCGTCTTCTGTGCCTCTTCGCCAACCTTCTCGAACTGATCGCCAGCACGCTCAAAGCTACGAAACGTTTCCTGAGTTGACTGCAGCGTCGTTTGCGCTTCGTCTAGAATCTCTGGCAGTTTCGCGATCGATGACTCCAAACTTTGGCGAATTTCTGGATTTTCCACAATCGACCGCACACCACGAATCGCACCCTGGAACTCATCAAGGGTCTCAATCGCTTCCCTGGACAAGTCGTTGATCGTCACATCGGTTCGCTCAATGACCTCAGACACTTTCGGACCAAGCTTCTCAACACTTGAGCCTACGCGTTCGATTGCATCTCCGGCGGCTCGAATCTTTTGCAACGTCGAGATCACGTCGTCTTCCATATCGACAAACATCTGAAATGGATCGCCAGCTTTTTCACCGTAGTCAATGGTCTCGTCATCGAAGTACGGCTCCGTAATTAAGTCCAGATTGGTTTTAAGTTTGCGAGCCAAAACCTGCTCATCTCCTCGAACAAATTCAACCACCGCATCACCAGTAATCAGCGAACCTGTTCCAATTCGGGGGTAGTAGCGATGCGTCAACTTGACGTTGCTGTCCATCGACAACGACAACAAAACGCCGTTCTTGTCTTCAGATTGCGCTCCGTTGTCTTCGATCAATTGGATGGAAGCGACTCGACCCACGCGCACACCATCGCGAAGAACAGGAGTGTTCGTGCTAACACCTTCAGCCGAAGGGAACTTTACATTAAGTGTGTACTCGCGATTGAGGACCGTCGGGAATGCACCGAACAGAAACACCAAGATGATGCCGATACCGATAGCGGCAACAACCAGCACCCCGACTCCGAAACGTAATTTATTCTCGTCCATGATCAATCACCCTCGGCCATTTCGCTAAGTCGCTCACCAGCCTCACCCCGAACGAACTGTCGTACTCGACGATCCGCAGCATGTTCCAAATCACTCGGCGGCCCGTCGAAAAGCACCTGCGACTCACCGTCGCGGAGTCGTCGCCGGGGGTAGAGCATCAATACTCGATCGGCCACTTTACGCGCCGTATGCATATCATGCGTCACCACGACGCTCGTCACTGGGTACCGACGACGTGTATCAAGAATCAACTCATTGATCACGTCACTCATGATCGGATCCAGTCCCGTCGTCGGTTCGTCATAGACCACTAGCTCTGGCTTGAGAATCAAGGCCCGAGCCAAACCGACTCGCTTGCGCATTCCGCCGGACAGTTCCGCCGGATACTTCTTTGCAACATCTTTCGACAATCCCACTTCACTGAGTCGTTTCATCACACGCTCTCGAACGTCTGACGCCGAAGCAACTTCGTGCTGATGAAGTGGAAACGCGATGTTGTCAAAGATCGTCATGCTGTCGAAAAGTGCTGCGTTCTGGAAAACAAATCCGAAGCGACGCCTTATTTTCGCTAAATCCGTGGGCGATGTCTCACTCAGCGAACGGTTGTCGAAAAGCACACGTCCTTCGGTGGGACGGATGAGGCCGACAAGCGTTTTCATGAAGACCGTCTTTCCGCAACCGCTTTCGCCAATGATCGCGATCGTCTGACCACGCTGGATCGTTAAGTTGAGGTCCCTCAGCACTTCTTGTTTGTTGAAGATCACTGAGAGATGTTCGATGCGCAGCAGCGCATCGGTGTCATTCGTTTCGTGTGCCTTTTCCATCTCGCGATCTAGCAACCCGTTCATAGGATGGAGCTTCCCTGCGGATAGAATGCGTAGTACACGGCATCCAAACCGATGTTGAGAAACAAATCGATCGCCAAAATCATGACAAATGAATACACAAAAGCCGAGGTCGCCGCTTTTCCTACGCCCTCAGCTCCCGCTTCGCAATTGAAGCCCTGGTAACAACTCACGATGGCGATAATGCCGCCAAAGAAGATGCTCTTAAATATTCCGCTGAATAAGTCAAATCCGCCGACGAACTCGCGCGAGTTGTGCAAGTATGCCGCGTGGTCGATGCCGAGGATGATGACACTGTAAAAGTATCCACCCACGATGCCCATAAAGTCGGCCATGATCGTCAGCGCGGGAATAAGCAAGATGCATGCGAGGAATCGTGGCACGACGAGATAGTGGATCGGATCAGCGCCCATTGTCGTTAGAGCGTCGATCTGTTCCGTCACGCGCATCGTTCCCAATACAGCAGCCATCGCACTGCCCACTCGTCCGGCGAGCATCGTCGCCGCAAGTACCGGGCCGAGTTCTCGAACCAGTGACATGTTGATCACCGCACCGAGCCGGTTCTCTAGCCCGATCTCGTGAAACTGGTAAAAGCTCTGAACAGCCAAAACCATACCAATGAACGTACCTGTGAGTGCGACGACAGGAAGACTGAGGACGCCAACCTGATAAAAATTGATCAAGATGGTTCCACGTCGTGGCAGACGCGTGAACATCCAGACGCACATGCGATGCGCAAAGATTGCGATATCACCTACCGTGGAAACGCCATCGACGACAGCCGAGCCCCAGCTTGTGATCCAGAGCACGAAGACGCCTGGTTCCGCAGCCCCTTCTTGGAGGCCGCGCGAGCCTCTTGGCACAGGTTGGGCGGTTTCGGCCAATGGTTCACTCATCCGACAAAAGGTGCGCAGACGTAAACACACACGTTACTCAAATGTATCGGCTGGGCAGAGTGTGCGGATTAAGAAAAGTAAACTGCCGCTGTTTCACGCAACTGGATCGCTGGTAGCTTCCACCGCATAGGCTTCCACTTCGAAGTGATTCTCGCGGTAACCATCGCGTCCACGGCTATAGAGCCAAAGAGACTCCAACAAGTACGCTGGAAGGAACGCGACACCCCATCGTTCGTACTGACCCACGTGGACTCGCTCGTGCAGTCGCGTCATTTCAAGGGCAGCCCGATCTTGCCCAAACACCACATGGCCCAATGTCAGCGCCAGCGGATCGATGGGGATCAGACGCAAAATGCGACGAACGCGCGGACCATAGATTTCAACGACCCCGTCAACGAGCTGGAACCGTGCACCGACGAGCAACCCGATGACAATACCGAGCATCGTGTAAGGACTTGGCCAAAGATAGCGATACCAACTCAGCAGGCGTGACGACAATCGAATCTCCACAAACGAAAACACCGTGATGGCGATTCGGGCGACTCAGTCGCAACATCGAAAGCCATCACGGTGGTTCATTGTCTGGGTTTGGTTTTACGAACGCAATCAGACCGCTTCGCACTCGCAATCCGATTCACAATCATCGCCATTCAGCTCGGCAAGTTACTCTTCGGTCAACTTGACGTAACCGAGTCCACGAATCACTTCGAGTACTTCGCTGCACGTTGGGAACATGCGGCCGCTGGTTCGCTTGTAATCGTCCATCGCTCGCATAAACGTGATTTCTTCGTCGTTGTAATCTCGTTCGCAAGTCGTCGGATCGATGTGACGGCGACGTTGCTTCTTGCGACGCGGTGCCTTGATCTCAGCCCCGTCCGCGACGGGTCCTTTCTCTTTTCGACGTTCGTTACCACGACGATCGAGAGTGATGATGTTGTTCTCGAGAGTCAGGTCAGCAGCGGCAGCGGCAACAGTCACGCGAAGGTCCTCGGGAGAAAGGTAGGAGAGTCGCCGCCACAATTCGACTGAACGACAACTCGACCGAGTTGACAGTTCAGACAAACCTTGGCGGCGACCCTGAGTGGAAGGTTTGGCTAATAAGAACCTAGCACGCGTTTTGCGCAAACCTGACTGATCGCACCCAAGATTGCGACTGGAGAAGCTGTGCGGCCAAGGTTTCGGAACAGTTGTAACGGCTGTAACGATTGCCAACTAAGAATTATCGATTGCTTGGCGTAATTCGCTAACGAAACTGCCAACAGCCTTCACGGCCTCGGCGTTTGATGAGGCATCGGCGATCCGCCGGACGACGGCTGAACCGACAATTAGACCGTCGGCGTGCGGTGCGAGTTGCTTGGCCGTCTCGGCGCTGCTGATACCGAAGCCGATGCAAACAGGTAGCTCGGTTTGTTCTCGCAACCAAGCAACGTTGTCGGCTAGGTCAGCGGGAAGCGCTGTGCGTTCGCCTGTGATCCCGGTGACCGAGACGTAGTAAATGAAGCCTGTTGTGAGACTTGCGATACGAACTTGACGCTCGCGAGGAGTCGTTGGTGTGACGAGCTGGACGAGACTGAAGTCAGCTTTCTTGCAAATGGTCGACAACGTCTCAGCTTCTTCAACGAGCAAGTCGGGAACGATCGCGCCGGCGTAACCCGCCGCCTTGGCTTGCTCGACATAACGCTCAAGCCCGACGCGGTAGATGATCGCATAGCTGACCATCGTCACGAGCGGCGCGGTTGCCGTGGCAGTAACTTGCTTGCCAATATCGAACACTTGCGAGAGCTTGAACTTGCGATCGAGTGCGCGTTGGTAGGACGCTTGGATGACAGGACCGTCGGCGATCGGGTCACTATAAGGAACACCGACTTCGCACATGTCGGCGCCAGCAGCGATGGACGCTTCCAATATTGCGGCGGTCGTCGGGGCATCCGGATCGCCAGCAGTGATGAATGGCATCAAGGCTTTGCGATTTGAAGCTCGAAGCGAAACAAACAGATCGTCGATAGCGGACATGGGAGAAGTTTGAGTTCTTGGAAGTGGAAGTATCAGAAAGTCGTGCAATAAATTTCGCTAGCCCAAACGACTTTCCACGTAAGTGGCGAGCATCAGCATTTGAAACAACTCGCCGAGCTCGAACATGTCGATTTTTGGCATCACGAGGGTCGTCGAGGGTCGGCCGTTGGCGGACAAATCAGCACTGGTGCGTTGCAGGGCGGATGTCATGATATCCAAAAATGTCGCCGAGGAGGCATCGGGTTGATTTGGCGGCAATTTCGCTGTCAGAGTGTCCTGGCGACACGTCGAAACGAAAAGATTGTTGAACACCTTGTCATTCGCACCCAACAAGTGCTGCTGGTGTCGACCAGCCAAATCTCGCGTATTGACGATCGTGACTGGTGTGACATCTGAGTGAACCAAAACGCTGGTGAAGAGCTGGCCGTGCCATTGCGACAAGGCTTCGAGCGATGGATTCGAAACACAGGTCACCCGAATGTGTTTTCCGTGATGTTGACCGAGCACGTGATTGGCCGCGACATACCTGAGTACAACGTTGTCAGCGAAACGCGAGGTCTTGAAGTGCTCGTTGATCGAGACGGCTCCCGCGAGCAGCTTCATGCAATCGAGCCCCAACATCGCTACGGTGAGCAGCCCCACGGGTGACAATACATTGAAACGCTCGTCATCGTTCGCCGCGATACGAAAGGTCTCGGTGCAATTGATCCGGGCGATCTCGCCGTCGAGCGAGCTAGTGTTCGAAACGATCGGCAGGACGAGGTCCTTCAAAAGGCTCGACGCTTGGTCGCCCAGACGACTCTCCAGCGCAGCAACCACGTGCTGAAACGCAGCTGTCGTCTCGGGGGTATCACCGGCAGGATCGATCACGATGATCGCCCAGCGTTTCTCGACTTGGGTGTCGTTATAGCCACCCTCAGCAAGTCGGCTGAGAAGCGCCGCGGTGTCATCGTTATCAAAGTTATTGCCGATGAAGTACATGCGCGGCTTGCTGCCACGAGAAGCACGTGTCAATTCGTTGTGGTACGGATCGCAACAGGCACGGAAAAATGCATGGGTTCCAAAAAACGAACTGCCCCGAGCAATCACAACGACTGCATCAATTCGGTCGTGAAGCCCATTGGCAGCTCGAAACACACGCCCCAGCTCGCTGGCTTCGCGGATGGTCGCGTACGCAGTGAGTTGTTCCTGAGGCACTCGAAAAAACGCAGGCGATTGGGTTTCGTCAAGCGTCATCTCGTCTCGGATCGATTCGAGTGCAGGCCGAATGGATGCGAGTTGCTCCGGCGTGAGCCCGTGCTCTGGGACCATTGCATCGGACAGGTCGAAACGAAGCGAATGCAAAACAAACTCCAAATACGGTCGCGATTGACCAATCAGTCTTGAGGGCCGGCAGACACCGGATAAATGAATAGGCCGCTCAATCTCGGGCTCCAAATAACGGGGCCGTCATTGAAGGGCCGTAGATTAACTCAATCCCTGTATCCCTCGTAGCGGTGACTCTCGGCAGTGACTCCAGGCAGTGACTCTCGATCGAGGAGATTGCCACCGGCGGTCGAGAGTTCGTGGATCGCCTACTTGCCCTTGCTGGTGGATCTGATAGACAAACTAGAACTGTTTCGACTCAAGTTTCTTTAGTCCCAATTTAGACGACCCAATACTATGGACATGCATCAACTGACCCGCAGTTTGATGGCCAAGAACGACGCCAAAATTGTCATGCTTGTGGCTGACGGCCTGGGCGGTTTGCCAATGACTCCTGGCGGCAAAACCGAACTCGAAACAGCCGCCACGCCCAACATGGATCGGTTGGCCAAAATCGGCGTCCAGGGAGCCAGTATCCCCGTCAAACCGGGCATCGCTCCGGGCAGTGGTCCCGGCCACTTGGGGCTTTTTGGCTACGACCCCCTCGAGTACCAAATCGGCCGCGGAGCGCTCGAAGCCACCGGAATCGGTTTCGAACTTAAGCCCGGTGACGTCGCCATACGTTGTAACTTCTGCACAATCGACGCTGCGGGAAACATTTCTGATCGCCGGGCTGGGCGTATCGCGAGCGATGAATCGGCCCCAGTCGCCATCAGCCTCAGGCAGATCAAGATCCCAGGCATCGAGATTTTTGTTGAGCCTGTGAAGGAACATCGTTTTGTTGTCGTCTTTCGTGGTGAAGGACTCGCCGGTGACGTCGACGACACCGATCCCCAAGCAACCGGTGTACCGCCGCTGGATCCTGTCGCACGCAATCCCGAAAGCCAAAAGACGGCTGATGTCGCGAAGGAATTCCTTCGTCAAGCGAAAGAGATCCTCAAGGATCAACCCAAAGCGAACTTCCACACGATGCGTGGCTTCGCGAGCAAGCCAAACATGCCAAGCTACCAAGAAGTCTACGGGCTTCGAGCGGCTGCGATCGCTGTTTACCCGATGTACAAGGGGCTCGCTCGCCTCGTCGGCATGGACATCGTGGGTGACGCCCAAACGCTCGACGAACAAATGGCGGTACTCAAGGAGAATTGGTCCAAGTACGACTTTTTCTTCATTCACTTCAAGTACACCGACAGCACGGGCGAAGACGGTAACTTCGACGAGAAGGTCAAGCGAACCGAGCAAGTCGACGCATGCTTGCCGATGATCGAAGCTCTCAAGCCAGAGGTGCTCATCGTCACCGGTGATCACAGCACACCAAGCTTCCTGCAAGGCCACTCGTGGCATCCGGTTCCAACACTATTGGTGAGTGATTGCTGTCGCCCAGATCCACATACGGCGTTCAATGAGTCGACGTGCATCACCGGTGGACTCGGTCACTTTGAAGCAAAGTACCTAATGCTGTTGGCGCTCAGCAACGCGGGCCGCATGGGCAAGTTCGGCGCGTAGCCAAAACCCCCTGCCGCAATGACGCACTGCTTTGAAACATGAGGCGTTGAAACACTAGGAATCCGAGGGCTTATCGCCTTCTTTGGCGACCCTGCGAGCGAAACGGCGTTTACGCCGTTCGAGCTCCTTGGTCGCTTGTTTCAGAGCTTTCTCTCGCTCTTTGAGCAACAAGTAGCGTTTGCGTATCTTGTCGCCAGCAGCTCGCACTTTCCGTGCACGCTCGAGGACCTTTTCTTTGATATCCGGGGAGAGACCACCGACACCCGAAGCGGAGCCTAGTTCAAAACCAGAATCGCTAAGGTCAGAATCGCTAAGGTTAGAATCACCGAGCCCAGAATCGCTGAGGTCCTCATCCGCTAGTTCCGACATGTCGATCTCAGGGTCGTCAAAATCACTTTCGATTGTTTCAAGCGGCTTTCCAGTAAACAATCGACGCAGCCAAGTGGGCTCAATGAAGATCGCGTTGGCACAAATCATCGCCAGCCCAAACGTTGCCATGCCGAGAAACAACGCGATCCCACCATGCACTGCGATTGCGACCAGCAACATGACTGGACGTAGCAGCTTCGGCCAAATCAGGAAGCAATAAGAGACTTCCCAGAACAACGTGACGTGCGTCAAGAACGAGAACACGCGTGGATACCCAGCGATCCAGGTCATGTCGAGTGATTGGTACTCATAGCTCCCCACCGCGTACCACATCGCGGTGCCATCCCACCATGACTCGCCACGGGCTTTGGCAAGACCGCCAAACAGATAGATCACACACAGATGCAGTTGCAGCAAACGAGTTGCCACGTTCGCCGCGACGCTTGGCGACTGATCCGGGAACAACCACTGTAACTTGCGATTCGAATCAAGCCTGCCATCGAGTCGCTTGCGGATGACCGCGTCGACTGACAGGAAACTCCCGCACGGCGCCAATGACAAATACATCACCATGTAAGTAACGATTTGGTCTAAACCGAAAAGTGCCCCGGTCAAACGATGGATGTACATCAATTGCAACAACCATGCTGCCGGTGCGGTAATCCGAGTGCCAAGTCCAATCATGAACGCAGTCGTCACCGCGAGCGTGACTAGGTGATGGATCCACAAGAGGGCACCACTTTCGATAGACCAAAGATAGCTGCGACCCCAGTCGGACTCTCCGAATGTACCGTCATGCAGTGACTTGGCAACTTCGGGATTGATCCAAGCATCCGCCCCGAGGAACGACGAGAGATCCGTCGCTAGCACTAAATGCGAATACAACAGAAACATCCCCGTCGCAATGCGAAGCAGCGACAAAACGAACGAGCTACGCGGCGTAAACCAGAACTGGTCCCACGCGTCAAAAGCGCGACGTGTCCAGCCTCGGATCTCACTCAGTGGGGCGGTCACATTCATTCAGACACCGCTTCGAACGACGACGCGTCGTTTCCATCCTCAGCAACCGGTTCATTCGCCTGAGACGCTTCACTTGGAAGTGGTTGCACAACACCAATCACTTGCGATTGTTCCACGTTCGATTGGTTCGTCATTGCGCCCGCGTCAAGGTCGACCAAATCAACTTCTGGCGCGCCTAACGTTGGCAGCGTTTCCGGATCGATGACCTGTGCTTCGCCTGGACCGCCAAAATCAACCGGCCGATCGACCAAAACGCCATACATTCGCGGGTCGTCTAGTTGAATTGGCTCAGCGACGATTTCAATGAATGAGGGTATGCGATGCTCCAGACGACGAATCGCAAGATCCTTGCTGCCAGTTCGAGAGTTGTTGAGGTGGTCGGTATAGGATTGGCGGACAGTCTCGTAGCGACGTCGCGCGGCCGCCCAAAGACTCGCTGCTTCCGGATCAACCCCAGCGAGATCCCCAGGCGGTCCTGGTGGCTGGTAAATCTCATGCAGAAACTCCGTCAACATGAAATGGCGGTGATACAACAAACGCGGCCAATGGCGTTCGCGGTCGGGGAACATTTCTTCGACGCGATTGCCACCTGCATCGATGTACGACGCTTGAACCAGATGGCTCGGACCTGGATCGGGAGCAAAGAATGCATAACCGCGATTGAGGTACAGCATCTCGCCATAACCGCGAACTGGGCTAGCAAGCGTCGCAATCGATGGGGAACTACCCAGCGGACCTCGTGTCTGGAAGCCCAAGGGGGGCAAAATCACAGCCCACAAGTGCAGGACGACTGCGATACTGATGGCAACGCGAATGCCCTTTCGCAGTGGCACTTTTTCGTGGGACATATGCTTTCCGCCTCGGAAAATATCTCGATCGGCCGCGTCCCTGGCTACCTACACCGTTCCGATCGTCTGGCACGTGTGCCGAGGACGTTTTCTAAACCACTAAACTAACCACAAAGTCGGCAAAGTACAGCGACAAAAAAAGCTGTGACCCTCGCGAGCCACAGCTTAAAATCGATTCAACGGTGTACGAGACGACTAGCGTGTCGCAACCGTGCCGTTTTCGAAGTCGAACTCAAGCGTTGCTTGGTCACCTGCGTGGACATCCACGCTGCGCTGCTTGGTGACACTGCGGCCATCCACCATTGCTGTGACCGAAACGGTGTAGTTCTTCCAGCTTTCGCCAGCCTTGAGATGCTTTGTGCGGAACGTTCGAACTTCGCCATAGCCCTTGGTTGGATTACCAGCCAAAACGACATCGGAGTTCGCGGGAACACGCAATTCCACGACCGTTTCAAGCACATCAGCCTTTTGGATTGAGACTTGATCTGTTGCCTCGGGTTGAGCGTCTTCACTTGGCTCAAACACCAATTGCTCGGTATCGCCAGGTCGCAGCTTCACGGACTTGCTATCGACAACTTCCTTGCCATTGAGTGTGTACTTCACATTCACGACATAGGTGTAGAGATAGCCGGTCTTGAGACCACGTGACATGAACTGACGAATCGAGCCTTCGCTCGTGGTCGCGTGACCATTCACTGTGACTTCGGCGTCATCGTTTGGTACCGCTACCGTCAACAAGGCGGCGTCATCGTCAAGCGTTGGCTTTGCGGATGCGTAAGTCGCTTCGTTATCAAGATCGTTGCTCGCTCCGTGCATCATGATGCCATCGGAAACCGGTGCAGCATCATAGGTTGGATACGATTCATAAGACGACCCCATCACCGGTGATTCGTAAATCGGTGATGACATGGAGTCCATCGGCATCATCGGAACTGAGTAGCTGGCTACACCCCCGCTGCTGCCACCGCTATAGCTGGCAACTGATGTTGCGTATCCACCACTGCTACCGCCACCGTAGACAGCAACTCCACCACTGCTGGCTCCACCACTGCTAGCACCACCACTGCTACCGGCGTAACGTGCTGCGTGATGCGAATGAATCTTCGCTGCGAGTCGCTTCAATGGACCAACATGCGGCGCACCGCCACTGCTAGCACCACCGCTACTTGCTCCGTAGGCCGCCACATAACCACCACTACTTCCGCCAGACGATGCGTTTGCACGATGAGCATGCAACTTCGCCTTCAGATGACTCATCAAGCCAGCCCCACCGGACGAGCCATAGCTACCATATGAAGCCGCATATCCACCGGATGACCCGTAGCCGCCACCACTGGAAGCATAACCACCTGACGAGCCTTGAGCTTGGGCTTCACCACCCAAACCCACTGCTACTGCAAGTACGGTCAAATGGGTCCAACGCTTGAAATGTTTCATAATCGCCGCAATCCCTCAATGAAATTCGCAGGGGAAATTGTGTTTCGCCGTTGCGCAATCATCACAACGGTCCTCAACGGTAGAATAGCGAACAATGCGGTGGGTTCAAGCAGCCCAGGCAATTTTTAACGCCAGGGAGGGATACGCAGCATAGAAAAGAGTTGACGCTTTGACATGTATCGATGGCTATTGGCGGATCTATCGACACTGGTGGATAGGATTACCGGTTTCTGCGCGTGCTAATCGATTGGTTCGATGGAGATCTCATCAAAATCAGCCCTTCCTGTAGCGCCAAAGAGCCCGACGCGGAGAATTGCCTCACGAGTCGCTGGCGGAACTCGAATCAGGCGACTGGAACTGCGCCAAGTTTTGGAGTCGCGAAACGGACCAATCCAAAACGTTCCCAAATCACTGCGCTGCTCATCGTAAAGGCTGATCGCGACCATGGGCATCGACTCTGGATCCGGTCCTTTATGAACACCATCAGCACGGGCAACTCCCTTGAGCCTCAACATAGAAACTTTGCGACCATCGATAGCGATCCCTTGCAAGAGATGCGAATTTAAACCCGGCGTTGTGTTCTCGAACCTAACGAAAGTTGCACCACCGAAAGCTTGTCCGTCACTGGTCACACCGCGGATCTGGCGAACTTGGCGACCGTAATACCATCCGGGGACATAGTCCGATATGTCTTTCTCGTCCTTGCCCGGTAGCACTTCAAAGTCACCGTTGACGACTCGCGGGTGCGCCGGGTCTGGCTGAAGCTTACGTGTCGACTCCGCCGCTCCAGTCATTGGTACGAACAACGTGGGCCTCAATGCCTCACGAACTAACTCTCCGTTTTTCTTGGTCATCCGATACAACGTCTGCTGGTAGCGTTCGCCTACCGGAATCACGATCATGCCACCCTCAGCCAATTGATCGATCAGCGGCTGGGGCACGCTCTCGGGGCTACACGTGACGATGATCTTGTCAAACGGAGCTGCGTCCGGCCAACCCAGAAATCCATCTCCCACGCGAGTGGACACATTGTCGTAACCCAATTGTTTGAGCGTCACTTCGGCTTGCTCGCCCAACTCACGCACGATTTCGATCGAGTAAACCTTATCCACGAGTGGACTCAGCACAGCCGCCTGATAGCCGCTTCCAGTTCCGATCTCGAGTACTTTGTCAGTCGGCCGTGTCTCAAGCGCCTCGGTCATCGACGCCACGATAAATGGACTGCTGATGGTTTGCGATTCGCCAATCGGCAGCGCCATATCAAAGTAAGCACGATCACGCTGGCTCAGTGGAACGAACTCATGACGCGGAGTATTCCGGATCGCATCGAGCACACGCGAGTCCTTCACTCCCGCGGACTCAACTCGCTCGCGCACCATTCGCTCGCGAACGGCCGCATAACGATCATCCGCGAACGCTGGTGTTGATGACAAGAATAAAGACAAGATCACAAGACCTTCAAAGAGAAAAGCATCCGCAGCAAATAGTGTCATCGAGCGCTCGCACCTTAAGAGTTACCCGCCCGCAGCAGCACGGGCATCCCGAACACATCTTGAAACAACATCGCGTTTTGGCGCATCGCCAACTGTTCGAGCGAGACATCGTCGATACCGGGAACAGAAATCTCCAATCGCTTACTGTTGCGAACACAGGTGATTTCACGAATTCGGCCACTACGGGTATCGTCCAACGCAATCGCTAACCGAAGAATCGCAGCCATCTTCGACACCGCAACGCGTCCGTCGCGATCCAGCATGCCATAACCTTCATGCGCGGGCTGAGGGAACGCGCGGCGATGATACCGGGCAACCAATCCGACCAACAACAATTCCGATCGGGAAAGACCAAACAATTCACTATTTCGGATCAAGTACAACGCATGCTTGTGATTGCTACGAACGTTGATAAACATCCCGATTTCATGCAATAGCGCCGCGACATACAGAATGACTTCGAAACGATGATCAAGCTGGTGTTCCGCGTGAAGCTCTTCAAATAACTTGCGACAAAGCTCTGCGACGTTTCTCGCGTGTGCTTCATCAAAATCGAACTTCCGCCCCAATGATATCGCTGCTCGAATGATCTGGTTGCGAAACTCCGCTGTCCAAGTACCACCCACCGCCATGTCGCGAAGCAGTCCGTCTCGCAAGTTCGTGTCACAAACATAAACATGTGGAAGCGAAAAATGCTGGGCAAGCAAGGTGTACGCGAGTAGTGCCGGACCAAGTGTTCTCGCTTCGATGAAACTCGCTCCAAACTTCTTAACGATCGTGTCTTCGTCGCATAACAGAATCTCGTCCGTTAGTTCTGACAGGCGATCCGTTGGCAGCTCCGCGAGCGAAACACCGTCCCAGTCCTCCAAGATGCGATGCGCCGCAAACCGCATATCGCCTCCGATCGCAATCAGGTGAATCGTCATGTCGGTACGAATTTGCTCTGTGATCCGTACCAGTGTGCGGCGAATGTGACTTTCCAGCAAAGCGCGTTTGCGAATCGCACTTCCACGAACTGGCTCGACCGTTTGCACCAACCTGAGCGAGCCGAGCCGATAAGACTCACTGTGCAAGACGTTGCCACTTCGAACAACGAGCAACTCAGTACTGCCACCACCAACTTCGACGACAACGGTCTTGCCGTTTTCGAGTTCTGGGTGAGCTTGCAGGTGAGGCGTGATCCCCATGTACGTGATGCGATTGACTTCGGCTTCGTCAATCGTCTCGATATCAAAACCTGTGGCGACGTAAACGCGATCAATAAAGGCCAGACGATTGATTGCCTCGCGAACAGCGCTGGTTGCCACTACTCGGACATCGGAAGTCGCCGTGATGCCGTACTCGCGAAGAATTCGTCGGTAACGTTTGAGGATCTGGGACGCTTTCTCGATGCTCTTGCGAGACAACCGACGCAATTCAAACGCCTCTCGACCGAGATCCACCGCTTGCACGAGCGTATCGAGCGTTCGAATCTCACCGTTGCTATGGATCTCCGCCACCTCCATCCGAATACTTGTCGCTCCAATATCGATCACAGCCACAAATCGGGGCGGTGCTTCGGTGCGAACGGGCGTTCGGACGATTGTTTCGGGTGTAGTCATGAATGCTTGCAACTTCGACCGGCGATTACCAAAAGCCGGTTGCTCGAAAACGGATCCTCGAATTGGAACTCCCCTTCAGCATAGCGTCACGATGCTTTTGCCAGAAGCGATCCGCTTGGTAAGAGCTCTACTTCACCAAAAACACTAGTTCGACCGCCCTGGTTTTGAGGTAGTGGTTGGCGTAGAGCTCGACTGGACCGTGGACACGGTCGTCGTCGCTGTCTCGACCACTAACGGAACGAGCAACTCAGACCGCTGTTTTGCGACGGCGTATTCCGTCTTAGCTCGCTCCAATTCCGCAGCCTGTTCATTTTGCACGAGTTGATCGTACACGTGGCCCGGCATCACTCGAGCGGTCTCGCTCAGCAGTTCAGGATCGTACGTCAGCCCCGGATGTGTTTGCGGCCGCGTGTATTTCTCCAGCTTCACTTTGCGGCGAACCAGTTCAGCTTCTGCCTGATCGAGTTGCTTATTCGCCGTGTCGCGGGCCAATCCTTTCGGAATCGCGTTCTTTGCACCGCCAAACGGGTTGTAATCATCATTGGGGCCGCTCGCTTTGTCCCACCAACTCAACTCGCGGCCAAAAATGTTGATGGTAATTCGCTCCACTCGATCGAGCATGTACGATGACACGGCACGACTTCGCTTGAAGAACGCTGTCGGAATAATGGCCATGTCCCAGACCGTTTTGGACTCTTTGGCCATGTAACGAATGTTCGCTAACAGCTCATAAAGCAGCGGCATCGTGACCGTGTTCTCTTCCATTTGGCGATACGTGAGCCCGTAGTTCAACGAACGCTCCGCCAAGTAATTGAGTTTCGGCATCAGCGGTCGCACACCAAACCGTCCCCAGGTGCAACAGGTTCTCGCCTCGAGTTGCTCGTTGTAGATATCCACAAGTATGGAATCAATCAGCTCGCTACCGATCTTGCGAACCTCGTCATCGGTCAGCGGTCGATCGACATAGTTCTCGCTGTAACGCGGGAATGTTCGCTCACTCACCAAGCGAATGAATCGGTCCACCTTATCTTCGAACTTGAGCGCCAAGAAAATACCGTGTTTGTTCTGCTCGCTATTGATGAAGTCCTCGTCAATCATGTCGATCGATTCAGCTTCAAAGAGAACGGCTGAGCCTTTGCTCGAATCGAGCGTGCGTCGCACTTCGAGCGAACCGACTTGACGTTTCTTGAAAAACCCCCACGACGTGTCTGTGTCACCGGTATCGAATCGATGCACGATCACCCAACGATGAAGCGGATCCGTCTTGCGAAGTTTACGCTGCAATGCCCGAGCCTCGCTTTCCAACCAATCCGCTTTGGGCTGGAAGAGAAACGTTCGCTTATCGATTTCAAATCGATGCACAGCACCAAGTGACGCGTCCGCGATCGCAGTCACCTTCTTGGTCGCACCGCCAACGACTTCACCGGTCTTGGCAACATACTTGGACCAGCGACGGACATGCTTCAAAAACTCGCGTTGCGTCTTCAACTGACTCGGGTTCTTTTCGTCGCTGATTGGAATCAACGAATTGGCGAGCAACTCTTCTCCGCCAGTGCGAGAATCGCCGACAACATAGAAATTAATATCAAAGTCGGCAGCCGCTTTGAGGAATTGCGACTTCGCAAGTTGGTTGAATGCCGTCGTCTTTCCCGCAGGTGTTTGAAAGTAGTTATTGGGGATGATAACGGTCAGCCCTCGCCATTGCTGGAGCAGCGTCTGGGTGTTCGAAGTTGTCACTGTGTTGCTTGGCGTCTCTCCCGTCATGCCGCCAGATTGCTTTGGGTCAAGGCTTCGAATCATGTCGACAAAGCCGTAATACGAGACATCCCAAACGTCGAGCCCGCTACCGAAGTAATCCGCTAGCTGGGTCCACTTCTCAATATCCTCAACCTTCGTTTTTTGGTTAGCGATCAACAGAAATCGCGAGCCTTCGTCGCGACGATATTGCTCGGAAACGCGAATGAATTCGTGACGATAATCGACACAGCGATACTCACTGTGCCGAGTGCTCGAACGAGGCCGCTGGAGATGTAAATCAACGCCCAGGACGAAACTCTGGTAGGCAACAATCTCGGAGTGATTGCGAATTCCAATGCGTGTTTCGATCCAACGTGTCTCTCCAGGCGCCAACTGACGAATGGCGGCTTGGTATTCTTCGCGAAGCAGATCGTGCGGGTTGTCGCCGTCGTCAAAGAACACGAGTTGGTTGAGGTCGATGTCACCGCCGAGCAATCTCGCACCGCAGCGAACACTGCGAAACAGGTGCTTGTCATCGAAGGTTTCGTCACCCACGTTGGTGATCCCGAATCGAACTCGCGTGGACTCTCCGGGAGCCAGACTGTTGAGCGCAATGATCTCGGTCAATTCAACTGGGAAACGAACTTCGATCGGTTCCGCGTTTTCGAAATTGCGAAACGGTCGATGGATGCCGCTTTCCAAAAACGCTTGTGGGTTGATGTGGTGCGAGAGTCGAAACGGCTGACGACGCGGTGCATCGATCACGACATCTGCAAGCCGTGCACCCAAGCCGTCGTCCGTGAAAGTGAACGACTCATCGGCATCGAGCGACTTTGGCAACTCCATATCGACTTGGTCGGAGTCCAGATGCTCATCGGACACGAGCGTGACTCGGATGGTGTAATTCGATGGCGTCGGCATGCCACCGATATTGGTCACGGTTAAATTGTCGGCGCTAATGAGCGAGTCCGGTTCGAGCGTCGAACATTCTCCAGCGACATCGACGGACTGGAGTTCCAAGTCAAAGGGTGATGCATAGTGACGCTGAGTCCCGTCTGGACGTGCAACAACTATTTTCAAACGGCCCTGTGAACCGGGTCGCCCATCGCGTGCGCGGTAGGACGACGGTGCTCCATCGCGTCCATCGCGTCCGCTCGAGCCGCCTGGGTTGGAGCGAAAGATCGTTCGAGTTTGTGACTTACCTTGGCTGTCGGTGTAGTGCTGTGTCTCAGTCCAGTGATAGCTGCTGCCGCCCGGTCCGCCGGAGCCTCCGCTGCCGCCTTTCGCTGGCTCGCCCGCAAATCCGATTTCGCCCGCCGACAAGTCGCCTTTGAGCAGCATCAACAGCCCTTGGTCCTCCTCGTCCACGACGATCGTGATCTCGCCTCCAGCACCTCCGTTTTCACCGTCAGTTGGGTTGCCTGCGTAACCGCCGTCGCCGCCAGGCCCACCGTTGCCGCCGCTAGAGAATCGCGTCGCGTCGATACCTCGATAGCCAGGTGCACCGGGCTGGCCATCACCACCACGTCCGCCGTCGCCGCCTCGCCCACCGGTCGCGCGGATAAAGACATAGCCATCTTCGCCAATCGGCTGTTCGCCACGAAATGGCTGAGCAGGTTGACGAGGACGCGTCACTGTTCCGGTGAGTTGTAACGTTCCCGAAGTCTTGCTACCCAGTGCGTACGCCACTTTGATCGTCGCGGACGCCGCATCTTGGCCCCGCTCAGCCGGCTTCGCATCTTCTCCACGTCGACCGTCGGCACCGGGACTTCGACTCGGTTCGAAGTGACTCTTTCCACTCGCGCCGAGTCGACCATCGGCCCCGCGCAAGTTCAGCTCGATCAAGCACTCGGTTTCTGAATCCGAAGCAAAGCAGCCTGGATCGCTGTCGCCGGAGTCAAATGCAGTCGTTGAACTAGGATCGCGGCCAGAACTCATATCACAGATCGCCAAAATCGAATGACGCTACTACATCAAAGCAATTCGATCAGTCTAACTGGATCTTCGCACCCCGCGCTGGCCACGCGAAATAACTCTGGCCTGAATCAATAACGGGCCTGAAGCACGCAGTGAGACGCGTCGTCTTGGCTACGGAAATAGGTAACGGAAGAAATTGCGGATCGTTTGCCCAGGAACATAGGCGACTGGTTGACCGATAATGCCTTGGCCGACCTGGACGGGATTGTTTTGCTGGCCAAGCGTGAACAGCGACGGAAGTGGAGCCGCATTACCGCTAATCGCTGTGAATTGGCCTGGCGCTGCAAACGGAGCCGCGATCTGAGACGGCGGCGCAATGTATCCCGTGGTCGGAGCGTATCCCGTCGCAGGAGCATATCCGGGCGCAGCGTAATTCACCGGTGAACCACAACCGACACTCGCCGCGGTATATCCCGACGGTGGCGAGATGCACGAACAGTTGTCGACGGTCGCGTAGGTGTTTCCTAACTGGGGTTGCGGAATCGGCTGATAATCTAGTGTCGATGCGATCGGTGAGTTCGTCGGAAGCGAACTTCGCGGCGCCGGAGCAAACGTGTTCGGGGCTGTTGCTGGACTCGGAAGGGTCGACGGCATTGAACTTGGGTTCGAAACCGAAGGCGGAGCCGAGAATCCGGTTGGAGGCGGCGATCCAGCAACGGGAGATCCAGCGGACGGCGTCCCAGCAGGAACCTGACCCGGTGGAAGAGAAAAGCCGCCTTGTTGCAAGAGCACAGTTTGACGAACGTTCGGATCGACCAAGCCACCTTGGTTGTAGCTGGTGCGTTGGTTGTAGGATGTCGGGATCGCTTGAGTTCGTGAGGCGACCGAGCTTCGATACTCCGTCTCGAATTGCCTGTTCACATCCGAGCGATTCACATCCGGCCGACTCTCATCCGAACGGTATCGATCCACTCGGCTCGGCGCACCGATCGGCTGCATCCGCGTTTCCGGAGTATCGTAGGCCGGATTAGGGAACGCAGGACCGTAAGATTGCGCGAACGCGTCGCCAGCGATACCCAGCACCAGCGCTGTGAAAGCTGCTGCTACTAAAGTCGGTTGAGTGATTCGATTCATGTTCGTCCGCGGCTCCATGCTCAATGTCTGGTTCATCCCACTGGGTAACGATTTCAACTCCACTAGTGCAATATCGATGCCACTGGTGCCAAAGTTTCGCGAACAGAACTGGTGACGCGAGCTTTAGCGAATAAACAATGCCCGATCATGCCGATGCCAGTTTCATGACTGGCATCGCGTCTTGTAATCCTTACAGCGAGTTTGCAATCGATTCATCAGGCGTCTTTCCGACATAACGAACGACGAGCCACATAACCACACTAGACACAAGCAGTGAAACCCACGGTGAAACTCCAACCGCTGCCGGCAAGGTTCCAAACAGAACACAAATCGAGGCGACGACAAGTGCGTACGGCATCTGGCTACGAACGTGCTGTAAATGATCACAGCCACTGGATCGGCTTGACAACACCGTCGTATCCGAGATCGGCGAACAATGGTCACCAAAAATCGCGCCAGCAAGCACCGAGCCACTCGTCGCGAGACAAATCGCTCCGTCAGCTCCACCCGTTGGATCCAGTTGCAGAGCCAATGAAATTGAGATCGGAGTCAAAATGGCCATCGTGCCCCAACTCGTACCCGTCGAGAACGCAACGGCTCCCGCGAGCACGAACACAACCGTCGGAAGCAACCACGGTTCCAATCGAGCCGACAAGATCCCAGCAAGATAGCCGCCTGTGTCGAGCGCCTCTTTTTGTGTCAGATCCGACAAAGCCCACGCCAGCCACAGCACGAACATCGCTGGCATCATCTGCGCCAAACCTTTGAGCGAACCTCTACCAAGCGTCGACCAGGCGATCTTGCCGAGAATCCGATGCAGAACAAATGCCGTGACAACGCCCACCGCGCCGCCGATCACGAGCGCAAGATAAGAATCGCCGTTACCGAAAATTTGGCCTGCGAGCCGAATCCCACTGTCGCTGCGTTCGTCGACCGGCACGGCACCGAGTCCGGTTACGACAAGCACCACAGCAACCGCCGAAATGCACGCGACAACGGGTCCCACCGCCGCTAGCCACAGCCAACGATGCTCTGGTTCGGCCTCGTCCGGCGGCGGCACCGGTTTGCTCGCGGCTTCCGCTTCGAGCTGTCGCATCAGACCGAAGTCGCGGCCACTGATCGCGATCATCATCACAAACGCGAGCGCGAGGCAGGGATAAAAACGATACGGAATGGAATTCAGGAATAACTCAAAGGCCGCCGATGCGTGAGTGACTCCGCCGTCGCGCAAACCATCCGCCATATAAGTGATCTCGGTGGCAGCCCAAGTACTCACGATAGCCAATCCAGCAACGGGTGCTGCGGTGGAGTCGACAAGATACGCCAACTTCGCTCGTGAAATGCCATAACGATCCACGGTCGAACGCATCGTCCCACCGAGCAGCAAGGTGTTGGCATAGTCGTCAAAGAAAATCAGCAGCCCGCTCGTTGCGATCATGGTTTGGGCGCCACACCGCGATCGAACACGACGCGAAACTCGCTGGACGAGATCACGCATACTGCCCCCCGCCTCGAGCACGGCCACCATAGCACCGAGCAGCAAACTGAAAGCGAACGCTTGAAGATGCGACGAAGAAAAAACGGAGTTAAGGATCGCCATCACGAACACGACGGGCGCATAACTAAGTTGATGATCACGGTGCGCCAGAAGCACGGCTCCAACCGCAATGCCCGCTGCAAGCGGAACCAGCACACGACGCGATGCAATTGCCCAAGCAATGGTAACAATTGGTGGCAGAAGGCTCGTCCAATCAGGCTGCATCGAAGGCTGACGCTCGGATTTCTAGGGCTCGAATTCTCGGATCGTAGACCATGAAATCACTGGACGGATTTAGGAGTGTTTGGACGCTGCCGCACCGAGCACCGGAGGCACCAAAAAATACTCGTCATCACACTGCGGCGCATTCCGTAGTGCGTCTTCGTGAGAGAGGCTTGGCACGAGACGATCTTCGCGCCATCGATTGTCGACATCGAGAGCCGTCGTCATCGGCTCCACATCGTCGGTGTCAACTTCCGAAAGCTGTTCGACGAAACTCAAAATACTGTCAAGCTGTGGCCCGAGCTTACGAACCTCCTCGTCGGTTAACTGCAACCGAGCGAGCAAAGCTAGCTTTCGAATCTCATCGTCGCTGAGCGGCATTATTTCTTAGTGCCAGCTGACTTCACGGCCGCTGCCTTACCACCGCTGACATCGAACGGCTTGGTACGAACGGTCTTGCGAATCGCGCCGGTACGAATGCACTGAGTGCAAACACGCATCGACTTGTTTTCACCATTTGGCATCGTGACGTGAACTTTTTGCAAGTTCGGCACAAACTTACGACGGGAGATCCCAGTGATCTTTGTACCGACGCCACCGAGGTACTTTGCCTTACCTCGAGTCTCGATCTGATTGCCCTTTTGGACCTTCTTACCGCAGGTTTCACACTCGCGTGACATCGTCAATCTCCGCTCTCGGAAGCGAGCAATCTCGCACCGGAATTATCTTGAAAGGGTTATCTGGAACAGTCGTTGTGTTGTGGGAAGCCCGGCAATATAGCGACGACCGCCTCCCGCGTGAAGAATGAAGATCCAGGAAAATTGAGCGTTTCTGGTCAAGAACGGAGAAAAAACACCCGATCGACCCTAATGAAGCCCTTAATCGGCAAAGTTTTCGCGTTCCCCCCAGCATCAACGCTTCTTGTCCAAGACCGAACGACCATGACTTCAACCGCCTCCCACCGTGACGCTGCCCCCCGCCAGGCGAACACACCCATTCAATGCCTCTTGAGTCTGCGGGCCGTTTGCCTGATTGGCTTGATCGCAATCGCCAGCACGGGATGCAGCACGTTGCGTCTTCCGGCGATGCTGCCGTTCGGCCAGGAATCGGATCCCCAGTACATGTCCGGCGACGGGACACCGCTGCGTGCGTCGGAGGGCGAGATGATGTACAAGAAAGTACGCGAGGCGAAGGCCCAAAACTCGATCGTCCTCCAGATCGCTGGAGCCGAGCCGCCGATTCGCGTGCTACCGCTGCCTCCGGAAGGCCAAAGTGTCTTTGTGAGTGATTTGCTCACCCAAACTGGCGTGGTGAAAGAGCTTGGCCGCGTCGACGCGACACTTTACCGAGACGCTCCCGGCATGCCGGCCGGTATCAAGATGGCTGTAAAAATGAGCCACGACCACGAACAAGTCCGTCCCGAAAGCGACTACTCGTTGCGAGCTGGGGACCGACTGTCGATCCAAAAAGCTCGTGCGCCAGCAATGAACGGACTGCTCAGCGGGTTGCTCGGAATTTAGTCCGGACCAGCTTCGCCGCGATGTACAGCCAACAAAACTACGCGGTGGAGATACTCCAGACACTTGGGCCTGAGTAAGATACGGGCTCAACTTGCCTTGTATGCCTCCGGCACCAATTCATGCAACTTTGCTGTTATTGCCAACCGATCCGCAACACGTCACGAGTCAACACATCTTCGTGTCACCGTCGTGGGTTCACGCTGGTTGAGTTGCTTGTCGTGATCGCGATCATCGGTGTCTTGGTAGGGCTTCTGCTTCCTGCGGTCCAATCCGCTCGCGAAGCCGCCCGTCGAACTCAGTGCCAAAATCACCTGAAGCAAATCGGGCTGGGGCTGCTGAACTACGAGAGCACCTATCGCACTCTGCCGTGGGGAGCCAAAGGTGGATGGGGACAAGCTTGGACGACCGACATTCTGCCGTTCATCGAGCGGGCCGACTTGTGGGAAATCACTCCTCAAGGTGAACCCGGCAGCCCCACCGCCAGCGATATCAATAGCTTGCACTTCCAAGAACTCGCCAAGACCGCAGTCCCCACATATCGCTGCCCATCCCAGCCTGGCCCGCTCCATCACAATGAATTGTCGAGCGAAGTGGCTGGCCGCGGTATCGCCAGCTATATCGGAAGCGCCGGAAGCGACGTCACCACGGACAATGGCCCGACCAATACGACAAGCGGCTTGTCGATGGATTTCGGCAACGGTGTGTTACTCGTTCAACGCTTTACGCCCGCCGCACCGTCGCTTCCTGTCCCAGAGCTAAAGCCGCCGATTGGCCTTGAAGCGATTCTCGATGGCCTCTCCCACACGCTGATGGTGACCGAAGGCCGTTTCGTCTCGTTTGACTGCGAAGCATGTGATCGTCATTCACTCTACCACCCCGAGTTTGATGACTTGCAAGGCCGAGACTTTTCGGAAGCACTCATCTCAACTCGCTATGGCATCAACCTCGACCTCGAGCCACAATGGAAACAAGAACTCTCTCCAGGCAGCTACCATGTTGGCGGTATCCACGGCCTGCTTTGTGACGGCAGCGTCAGGTTTATCAACGATCAAGTCGATCTAACCGTCCTTCAATCACTCGGCTCACGAAACGGCGACGAAGTCTTGGACCACACCAAACTCTGATCGACCGGCGCTCTGATTTTTCGGGGCTCTGATCAGTTGGTTTCCATTCAAGCTACCGAGGCTGGTTCGCTCTCCAGTCCGCCGGCACACCCGTACGATTCCAGACTCTCGAAGGCGCGGGCCACGGCAACAGTGACCTATTCGTTCTTGAGCAACTCGGACATCTTCTCGAGAATCCACGGATCGCGGACGTTGGAGGCTTCGAGAATGAGAAACGTAAAATTGTCGGCCAGCGTCTCTTCCGGATGAATGATGTATCCAGTGTTTCGTCCGATTTGACGCAGGTAATCTGGCGCTTTCTGCGGTACCAACATTTGCAGCTCGCCGCTTGAAACCTTCGGCACAAATTCTCCTTCCCTTCGTTCAAGCTCGAGAAGTTTGAAGTCAAGATTTTGAAAAAGGCCGCCGCCGACATAGTTGTCCGATTTGCACATCGTGATGGGTGCGAACACAGCTTTCTGATCACGGCCCGCAACAGCCAACTCGATGTAGTGATGGTGAATCGGCGCATCCGGATTGGTTAACCGACGTCCACGAAGCTGCTCAGGCCACTCGATCTCATTGCACCGCGTGAAGCCGATGATCGCGTACAGGCGATCTCTCCATTCTGGGTTGTGGCTACTCATGACATGAAACAACTCATGTGCGAGCGTCTGAGTCATCTTCTCGGGTTCACCAAAGAAGCGATCCGGAAGCACGATGCTTGCTCCTCGACAATGAGGTGCGTCTGCTTCCACGTCCGCAGTCACTCGAATGAGATTGATGTTTGCGGGAAGCGGAAGTTTGTACGGCTTGAACTTTTCCCTCAGCTCTTGAATCGATTTCGACACAGCCAACATCCCGTCCGGTGTCCATGGGCGGACTCCGGCCTTGAGTGATTCAAGGTACTCATCCTTGCTCACTGGTTTCGGAGACGCCAAACGGATTTGTCGCTCCAGTGGCTGCATGTACCGGATGAAGTCATCTTCCTCGGCGATCAAATCTCTCCCTCGCTCCGCTGTCACGAAGCGCAGAGTGGTACCGTCGGTCAACGCTTGCTCCGTCGACGGCTCTGCCATGGCAACCGTCGAAAGGCTCAAGAGAAGACTCAAAGCCAGACCAACACGTCGCATCGCCTCAATTCCCTTACTCGCTTCCATGTTCAAACTCCTGCTGCTGTGCATGGGTGAAGAACCACAAACCGTGACCACTTTGCGAGCTGTGCAAGTTAATTCACCTACGCAATCTCGAACACATCCAAACGCCCGAAGTCTGGGAAACGACCGTCTTTCTTGTCTTTCGGCTGGCCTTGAGCGCCGACCAAAATGAGTCGCTTGCCATCTTCGCTAAACAACGCCTCAGTCACACGGCATCCCGTCTTCAAGGTCGCTAGCTGGGATCCCGTTTTCATTTCGAATAACGCAACGTTCCACTCGCCACCCCGAAGTCGTCCGCCCATTGCGAAGTACTCACCCGACGGATGGATCGCCAGTGTTTCCATCAGCCCTTCGCCCGACTCGCCTTCATGCGTTTGATCCAATCGCTTGGGTTCTGGATCTTGCCACGACCATGTCTGCCATAACTGTTTACCGTTGCCCGCCATCGGGTCTTTCATCGGTCCCATCCCAGCCAACAGCAACGCGTTGCCGTCTGGCGTGAACTCCATGGCAAAGATCCCACCAAGGTAACAATGACTCTTGATGATGCCCCAACTCGTGAAATCCGGTGTCGTGAAATTGGCAACCATCTCTCCATCTTCAACACGAAACACTCGAACCTCGCCCAGCAAGTTCCCCGCCGCAACGTGTTGACCATCAGGACTGAAACAAACCGCTTGCACCGAAGGCACGTGTGGCAAACTGTGCCGAATCTCACCCGTCTCCGTGACCACAATTCGTATCGAGGGCTCGCGTTCAGCTTGCGGTTCGTACTTGTATCCGCCAGCCAAGTATTGCCCGGTCACGGACGCCAAGTGCTTCCCGTCAGCTGAAACCGCCATATCCCACGACCAAAAATCGTGCAGCTTGACTCGGCGAATTTCATCCTCTGTCGACAAATCAAACCAACATGCCGTCCCGTCATAGCTTGCTGAGACCACCTTTTCACCGTCAAGCAAACCAATGCTGCTGACGTAGCTGCCATGCGAGTACAGTCGCCGTGGCTCCACGGACTTGTCCAGCGACGCAACGTACACACCATCCATGCACCCAGCAACGATGCCGTTTCCGTCAGGAAGCAGCGCAGCCGCCAACACGCCCATCGGCAACTTCTGTTTGTGTAGTTCTTTTAATGTCAAACGGTTCATGCGGTCGCTTTGAATGATTAAATCGCCTAAAGCAATACTTCGCGAATCGGCTCAACACCGTCCTCGACGCGTGCGAATGTCGGCAAACCGGGCAAGTCATACTCTTCGTGCGGATCGATTCCCAAAGCTCGAAATATCGTGGCGAACAGCTGACGATTATCGACAGCGTTCTCAGTCACTTCATAACCGAGTTCATCCGTCGAACCATAAACCACACCACCTTTGATCCCGGCTCCCGCCATCGCCATGCTCCATGCGTCGGGATAGTGATCGCGTCCACGAGCCTCGTTCAACCAAGGTGTGCGCCCGAACTCGCCCATCGCGATCACGAGCGTATCTTCCAGCATGCCACGATCTTCCAAGTCACTCACCAACTGGAAAATCACATTGTCCAACTCAGGAACCAGCATCTGGTGCATCTCGTGTTGGAACACGTGATTGTCCCAAGGCATGCCATTGGCCACCATCACAAACGTCGATCCGTTCTCGATTAAATGGCGTGCTTGTAGAGCATGTTGAGCAAACGCCCCGCCTCCATACCGCACACGATCCGCCTCGGGAAGCGAGTTCAAATCGAACAGCGGCGCACAACTCATCAAACCCTTCACACGATTAAATGCTGCATTATGGGATCCAGCGGCCTGGCTGCGTCGATCGTTCTCATACTTGCGACTCAAGAAACTTCTCAACGCTTCGCGATCGGCATGATCGACGTCCGAGATCGAATCCAGTTGTTTCAGATTTGGAATGGAGTACTCGCCGCCCGCACGAACGGGCCCGTATTCCGCACCCAACCAACCCGCCCAATTCCCAGCTTTGAATTGTTTGAATTCGTTACCCTCGGGACAGGGATCCAACAGAATGAACTGGGGAACCGGGCTGTCCAATTGACCGAGTTGTTGAGCAACGACCGATCCAAGCAGCGGGCGAACGAACGGTTGCCGCGGCTTATCGCCTCGCGTCAACACATCGATTCCTTGGAAGTGTTCGCTTGGCTCCGTTTTCATGCTGCGGATCACCGCAAGTTTGTCCATGATCGTCGCACATCGCGGCATCAACGAACTGATCTGAACACCGGGCAAGTTCGTCGAGATCGCACCAAACGGACCGCTCGTGAATGTGCCTGGCTTTGGATCCCACGTCTCGAACTGGCTTGGTGCACCACACAACCACAACAAAATGCACTTCTTGCCATGTTTGCGCGCCTCATCCGCCAACGCGGGAACCGAGAACAGCCCGTTAAAGCTGGCGACGGACGCCGCCCCCGCAGCCATCGTGCCTTGCAAGAACAACCGCCGATGCAGCGTGTGTTCTGGGCTACCACAGCTGGCCGTTTTCGACGATCGAATGGAATCTGGTGTCTGCATCGGCTCAATGATTGAATTGGAATTCGGCACTCGTCACAAGACTCCACAATACTTGACGCATCGCCGCGTCAACGGAACCTTCACGTTGATCCATGAAGGCCACAACGGCTGTGGTTTCTTCCTTACTCGGGTCTCTCGCGAACGCGCTCTGAAACATGAGTTGAACTCGATCGACGTTCGAGTCCAACTTGCTCAACGCTTCGAATAGGTGACCCTCTCCAGCACTTGCGTTCAAGAACTCATCCAACTCACGACCGTTGGAAAGGAATAATGCGTCATCAATACCTACAACAGTCTCGTCGGGTAACACGTCTTTGAGTTGTTGGCGAAATTGTTTGACCAAGTTCTCATCGTTCTGGAAACTTCCGCGTGCGACGAGCTGGATCGATCTCGCCAATTGCTCGGCGGTCAATGGACGCTCCAAATACCAAGCAAACGATGCCGGATCATCGACACCATCGGGACGAACAGAACCAAGTTGGTACGCTTCACTCAGGGCCAGGCTACGTATCAAACTTCGAATGTCATATCCGCTGCGAACAAAGTCCGCGCTTAACCAACCGAGCAACTCGGGATGACTCGGTGGATGAACGCTGTCCATCTCGTCATAAGGATGCACGATGCCGCGACCCAGCATGATCGCCCACAATCGATTGACCATCGCCCGCGCGAGTAACGGATGATCGCGGACGACTTCCTCGACAAATTGTTCACGACGCGAGAATTTCGGAACGCGTGGCTCGTCATCGATACTGGCTGGATCGTAAAGCGTCTCCGCGTCTTCCTGCTTTTCATCTTTCTCAGGGCGCGGTTCCGCGACGGTTGGCGAACCGAGGAACGAAAGTAGATTCGGGCTACTTGCACCCGTCAGGTTCGCGAATTCTGAAAACCCACCAATCGCGGACTCGGCGACACGTGGACCGACTTTCGAGTCAATATTACTGCTGCGGTTAAAGAACGCGACGAGACCCCAGTAATGAGCTTGCTTGATCTCATCGGCACTCATGTGGTCGTGACACTGGGCACATTCTATCCGTACTCCGAAGAACGCTGGCGCAACCGCTTCCGCGATGGACTGGTGTTGGTTGTTGCGTTCATACAGAAACCAAACGGCGCCACGTTGATCCTGCTCGCTCGGTCGTGCCAACAAGACTTCGCGAGCCACCTCGTCCCACGGTCGATTGTCGCGAAACACGTTTTCTAAATACGATCGCCAGCCATGCTTCACACGCCGCTGGTAGTGGCCTTCGTCCGACCGCCCCATCAATAGTGCATCAAAGAGATCAGCGAAATGCTGGACGTAATCCTCACTCGCGAGAAGCACGTCCACGAGCTCACGCCGCTTCTCGTCACGCCCATCCGCCAGAAACGTATCGACCTCAGATACCGTTGGAACTCGCCCTATCAAGTCCAAATAAACGCGTCGCACAAATTCACGATCGGAACAACGCGACGCAGGCTCAATGGACTTAGAACTCCACGCTTGCCGCATAAAGTAGTCGATGTGTTTCACCGAATCTCGATGCGATGCCTCCGCCGCCAAATCATCTGCGAGCAAATAGCTAGCCGACAAACAAACGGCCAAGAAGACCACAGCAAAAAGAGCTGGACGTTGGAGCATGAGACGGGCGGGGTTGTCAGGCAGGCGGGGTTGTCAGGCGGGAGACGGACGCTTGAATTTGAGGATACATCGTACCTCAACATTCAATTCAGCACATAATAGTCCACCCAGAAACCGGCTGGCGTTGATGCCACACGAAAAGTATGTGCCCAAAAGTACGTGCTAACTATTCACCGAATCGACCACGGAAACACGATTGAGAGGTATAAAGTCAAAGCGAAAGCAAACGTTTTTCGCAACAACCGTCGAGACTTGCGCGAGACAAGCTGGGCCCCAAAACTCTCTAGGGGAGTGACGATTACCCGCTAGACGCTAGCATGGGGTGCTTGAATTGGGACACCATGCCACAATTCAGCCCACACCATTGATTCATTGACCTTCATTCCCAAAGAACAGTCACTCCCGTGGAAAGCCCATCTCGCAGCGGCGTTTTTCAAGCCGGTACGGATTCCCGCCTCGAAGCTTTTGCCGAAAGCATTTCCTTTGATTCGCGAATGTATCCCCAGGATATTCGTGGATCGATCGCACACGCCAGCATGCTCGCCGACGTGGGGCTGATCTCCCAGGACGAATTCGCCCAGATTCGTGATGCACTGACCGAGATTCTTGGACAACTCGACGCTGGCAAGATGCCTTTTCGCATCGAGCTCGAAGACATCCACATGCACATCGAACAGGCACTCATCGAAAAACTCGGTGACACGGGTCGCAAGCTGCACACCGCGCGCAGCCGCAACGACCAAGTGAGCACCGACCTGAGAATGTGGGTTCGTGAGGCACTCGATCAAGTCGACGAAAAACTCGCTGGCTTGCAACGTGCCTTCCTCAGTCGCTGTGATGGTGACTTTCATTGCATCCTTCCAGCTTACACGCACTTGCAACGAGCCCAGCCGGTGCTGGCGTCGCACTACTGGTTGGCGTACATCGAAAAGTTCGCTCGCGATCGAGAACGTATCGCCGATTGTCGCCGACGAGTGAACCGATGCAGCCTCGGTGTGGCGGCGGTGGCAGGCACGACGCTTCCAATCGACCGCGAGATCACCGCTCGCGAACTCGACTTTGACAGCGCCACGCCGAACAGTCTCGATACCAGTAGCGATCGAGACTTTGTACTGGAGTCCGCGTTCGTTCTGTCACAGATCGCGTTGCACCTGAGTGGCTGGGCCGAAGAGTGGATTCTGTGGAGCACCGTCGAGTTCGGATTCTTGAAGCTGCCACAAGCGTTCTGTACCGGTAGCAGCATCATGCCGCAAAAGATCAACCCGGATACGTTGGAATTGACACGAGGCAAGTCGGCTCGTGTGATGGGCAACCTGCAAACGTTGACGCTGCTGATCAAAAATTTGCCGCTGGCGTACAACCGTGACTTGCAAGAAGACAAGCCGCCGCTGTTCGATTCTTTTGACACCATCCTCGCAATGCTCAGCGTCGCAACACCACTCGTCGAAGGCGCCGTACTTCAACGAGACGCGATCGCGGCGAGACTCGAGAAAGGCTATCTCGATGCAACGACATTGATGGAATGGATGATTCGTCGCGGCATCCCACAACGAAGCGCTCACCACCTCGTCGGTGCAATCGTCGGCGAAGCGATGCAGCGTGACGTGTCGCTCGCAGACTTGCCGCTCGATGTCATGCAAAAGCATTCAGCTGAGATTGATGAAACAGTCTACGAGATCCTCGGCAGCAAAAATGCGGTGAATGCCTTCGTCAGCTACGGCAGCACCGCTCCAGAACAAGTCCGCCACCAAATCAACCGCTGGAAAAAACTGCTGGCATGACGTGGGCGTTAGAACGTGGGCCTCTAACCGTGAATCGCTAGCCGCGTTTGCGTTCCAAAAGCACAAGCATGATTAGCGACATGAGCGATCGCAGCTCATCGTCCTCGGGTAGCTCGTTCAACTTTTCGAGTGTGTACTTGCCCTCAAAGACCGCTGGTTGCTTGATCAGCCTTAAAAGCGGTGTGCCGTCGGGACGTCGGACAATGTAACTCGGGTTGAGCAGATACACTGCGATGAATCCCACGATTGGGATCTCCGAGAGAAGGCTTTCGAGCAACTTCTTCATCGGGCTTTCTTCTTCGATCGTCATATCGATCTGGCCATCCTGCATGACTTCATAGTGCGCCGACCAAAGCGATCGCATGCCTTTGCGGTGAACGGAGCCCCAATCGTTGCCAGCCGCATCCGTGAAGTGATAGTTCGCGGAAAAGTCGATGATGCGATCAGCCGCAATTCGAAACAACACACTGGTCTGGTTGGAGTCACCGTAGATCTCGACTTGCTCCTTGAGCTTGAACATCTTCTGCTTGATGAACATCAAGGTTTGACCGTTCGCATCAGTCGCCGTGATTCGCTGTCCAAAGGCGAGCAGCTTGAATCGAAGATCAATCGGGTATTGCATGGTGTGGCTCTTTATTTAGCGAAGCTTCTCTCTCGAATGCGTAAGAGAGAATCGTATTCGCTCAGCGGCCTGGATGCACCTAATCGGGATAGGGGGAGCCCTCGCGGGCTCCCTCCTCCCACACCACCGGGCATACGGGTCCGTACCACGGCGGTTCGGCTGGTTAAACTTTCTTGGCAGGTTGGTCCAGGAGCAGCGGAACACCCAGTTCAGCCAACACCCTGCCGGGTAAGGCGAAGTTCAGGGCTGGAGATCGGCTGTTGTGCCAGTTACCTTTGCGGCTGCCAGCAGTCTGCGCGGCAAGATCTTTGCCGACACCCAACTTCCGCAACTCTTTGAACCGGCGTTTGCCGGTTTTCCACTGCTTCCAAGCGTAACTTCGTAAACGGCGGTGGATCCAACTGTCCAAGTCTCGCAGCACCGAAGGCGTCTCGCAGAAGCCAAAGTAGCCTCGCCAGCCGATCAGGTAACTGCGGAGTTCACCGATCACGCGAACCAAGGACGAGCCTCGGTTACGCTTCGTGATTTCTCGGACTCGTTTCTTGAACTTCACTCGCGATGCCAGGGCGATGCTGCGCTTGCGGCGAGTCGTGAACGTGAACCCCAGGAACTTGCGTTTCCAAGGTCGGTCCACAGCACTCTTGTCCTGGTTGACTGTCAGCCGAAGCTTCTTGTCCAGCCAAGCCGTTACGCTTTGCAGCACTCGCTCACCGGCACGTTTGCTTTTGACGTAGATGTTGCAATCGTCCGCGTACCGACTGAACCGAAGACCACGAGACTCAAGCTCCCGATCAAGTTCATCCAGCAGCAGATTCGAAAGCAACGGTGAAAGCGGTCCGCCTTGCGGAGTTCCCTCGGGAGTCCCGCTAAACAGTCCGTCCACCAACACGCCCGAATTCAAAAACGCTCGGATCAGTTTCAACAGTCGCTTGTCTTCAACACGCTTGGCCACGCGGCTCATCAGAACATCGTGATTGACGCGGTCAAAGAACTTTTCCAGATCCATATCGACGACCCACGTGTAGCCTTCCTCCAGATAACTCTGGGCCCGGGCCACCGCATCGTGAGCACTGCGATACGGACGGAATCCGAAACTGTTATCCGAAAACGTTTCGTCCCACTGCGGTGATAGCACCAGGAGAATCGCCTGCTGGACCACGCGGTCCACCGCCGTCGGAATGCCAAGCTTGCGCACTCCACCGTCGGGTTTGGGAATCTCCACTCGCTTCACTGGCTGGGGCCGGTACGTTCCCGAAAGAAGCTCGTCGGTG
>JBGTAI010000047.1:0-18007 GCA_041749955.1 Pirellulaceae bacterium
CCCCACGGCACCCTACGTTTCGCAGTTCGGAAAACGGATTTGCCACGACCGAAATCATGGCCAGTCTCGAGAACAAACGAAACACAATTGAACTCGGAGTTGTGCTATCATCGCATAACTCAGACTGTTTCTTCTCGTGGCTCGAATCAGTCGGTTTCGTGCATCTTTTTCGCGGATTTGTCATGTTTACGAATTGCCTCGGCACTAAGCCGATTTCTATTCCAAGTCGTTTGTTGTTTGGCGTTGCGATGCTTTTGAACATCGGCTCGTTTTCGGTGTGCGCCGCCGACAAGCCGAACGTTGTGATCGTTATCACTGACGACCAGGGGTACGGCGACCTGTCGTGTCATGGCAATCCAGTTTTGAAGACACCAGAGATCGACAAGCTGTTCGCAGAGTCAGTTCGATTGAAGGATTACCATGTGGCTCCGACGTGCTCGCCAACCCGCAGTGCGTTTTTGACAGGCCACTGGACGAATCGAACGGGCGTGTGGCACACGATCATGGGGCGCTCGATGTTGCGTGAGAACGAAGTCACGATGGGCCAAGTCTTCAAGGACAACGGCTACGCCACAGGCATGTTCGGCAAATGGCACCTCGGTGATAACTATCCGTATCGCGCCGAAGACCGCGGGTTCACTGAAGTGATGCGGCACGGTGGTGGCGGCGTCGGACAAACGCCCGACTTTTGGGACAACGCCTACTTCGACGGAAGCTACTTTCACAACGGCAAGCCTGAGAGCGTGAAGGGATTCTGTACCGACGTGTTCTTTGATTATGCCAAGTCGTTTATCAAGTCCCAAAAGGAAGCTGGTAAACCGTTCCTTGCCTACATCGCCACCAACGCCCCGCACGGTCCGATGCACTCACCAGAAGAGTACAGCGAACCGTACAAAGACCAGAAAGTGGGTCTCGCGAACTTCTATGGCATGATCGCCAACATCGATGACAACGTCGGCAAGCTGCGTTCGTTCCTTGATGAGCAAGGGCTGAGCGAGAACACGATCTTCATCTTCACGACTGACAATGGCACATCCTCAGGCGCCGGTGTATTCAATTCGTCGATGCGCGGAGCTAAGGGCAGCCAGTATGACGGCGGGCATCGTGTTCCGTTCTTTGTGCGTTGGCCCGAGGGCAAGTTGCCAGAGGGACGCGACGTTGAACCGATCACGGCTTACGTGGATGTGTTACCAACGCTGATTGATCTTTGCGAAATCAATCCACCCCAGGGTGTGAAGTTTGATGGCACGTCCATCAAGAAGCTGTTGTACGAAGACGATGCCGCGTGGCCAGAGCGTATTCTCGTCACGGACTCGCAACGCGTGAAGGATCCGATCAAGTGGCGTCAAAGTGCCGTGATGACAAGCGACTGGCGATTGGTGGATGGGAAAGAGTTGTATGCGATGAAGGCGGACCCGAGCCAGAAGGATAATGTCGCCAAGGATCATCCCGATGTTGTTGCTCGGTTGACGGATTTTTACGACGCGTGGTGGACGGAGCTGGAGCCGAGCTTCGCGGATGCGACGGCGATCTACTTGGGGCATCCGGCAGATAACCCGGCGCGATTGACGTGCCACGATTGGATCACAACGGAGATGACGCCGTGGAATCAGTCTCAAGTGCGAGCCGCGATGACTGGCAAGCAGAACACGGGGTTCTGGAACGTGAACGTGGTAGAGTCGGTGACGTACGAAGTGCGATTGCGCCGCTGGCCCGAGGAATCCGACCTTGCAATCAACGCGCCGCTTGAACCGGGAACGCCGGTCCCTGGAGTCGATGCCTACCGCACGACCCGAGGTAAATCGTTCGATCCCGTCAAAGCGACGATCCAAATCGGTGACGTTTCGGCGACGTCAACGGTGGCTAAAGGCAGTAAAGAGGTAAAATTCGACCTCGAACTGAATGCTGGCAAAACCACGATGACAGCATTGTTTGAGACTGCGGACGGGGGTGAGTATGGCGCCTATTACGCCTATGTGACTAAGAAATAGCCATTTTAGGTGACTTGGCACGCAGCGCCGGCATCGTAAGCAGCCAACGAGAAATGCCAGCAATTTCCCGTTTGGGACACAAATAATGACTCGCTTCTCTTGACATTGGGTCCGCAGACGCCGAAAATAACCTTGCTGAGATTGATTCTCATTAAGAACAAAGAGGCGTCTGTGACTACTTTAGATCAGCTTCAACCTGGCCAACGCGCAGAAATCGTTCGTATCGATGGTTTTGATGCCATTGCATCGCGACTTCGAGAGATGGGATTTGTCCCTGGACAACCGATCGAATTCCTGAGGAAAGCTCCTTTGGGTGATCCGCTGAACTGCAGTGTTCAAGGCACCCGAATTGCAGTCCGAAGTGGCGAAGCCCGGCGTGTCTGTATCCAAACGATTGGCTAAGCGTCGCGTACCTTCCGGCTATCCACTCCGTAGGCCAGGACCTGTCCTGGCGATTTCCAAGTCGCACTCAGCTTGCAAGTAAAGGTATGTGAGCCCTTTCTTCAAGTGATCTTCTTTTGGCGTTCTTTCAATGGCCTCGGCCATCCCACCTGCCACATCGCCCGACGCTCGAACCAAGACGTATCGCGTCGCGCTCATAGGCAACCCCAATACTGGCAAGAGCACGCTCTTCAATGCGCTTGCTGGGATGAACGTCCGCACGGGTAACTATCCTGGCGTGACGATCGAAAAGAAGATCGGTCGATGTCACTTTGGTGGTCACGCCATTGAACTTGTCGACTTGCCTGGCACCTACAGCCTCGCGCCGCGTTCGCCAGATGAACTTGTTGCCGTCGAAGTACTCACTGGCGGAGTGACGAACGAGTCGCCAGTCGATGCGATCGTGTGTGTGGTCAATGCCACGATCTTGCAACGGAATCTGTTTCTAGTGAGCCAAGTGCTCGAGTTGGGTAAGCCGACGATCCTGGCGCTCAACATGGTGGACGCTGCCGGAGCACGTGGCATCTCGATCGATGTTCACGAACTGTCAAAGAATCTTGGCATTCCCGTCGTCGCGACTTCGGCGTCTCGGCGAGCTGGCGTGGACCAATTGCAAGAAGCGATCGTGAAGTTGCTCGAGGAAGGTGACGAAGCCCACGCGTCGACGAATCATTCGCTGGAACCCCACGACCGCCCGCTCCCTGACGGCTTCTACACGACATGCGATTGGCTTCGAAGCGAGCTGATTGCCAAGTCCTGTATCAACGTTGGACCGACTGACGATCCGACGGCTGCATCGACGGTCTTACCCGACGAGTATCTGATCCAACGGATGTTGCTTGACCGAGGCGGTGAAGCGGAACGTCGCGCCGTGCGGCGAATGGGTGCCGCCGTCTTGCCTTCGATCAGTGCCGCACGAGAAAAACTCAGCCAAGAGTTTGGCGATAGCGTCGACATGGAATGTTCGTCGCGATACGCGTGGGCACGTCGAAAGCTTGCTGGAGTTCTCGCATCCGAATCAACGACCGATCGCACGCTCACGGATAAGATCGACGCAGTGCTGACGCATCGCGTCGGTGGCATGTTCTTCTTTATCGCGTTGATGTTCTTGATTTTCCAGTTCATCTATTCCTGGGCCGGCGTCCCGATGGATGCGATCGACTGGATGACGAGCACGATCTCAGACACCGTGAAGTCCACGATGGCGCCGGGGATGCTTCGCAGCCTGATCACGGACGGCATTATTGCCGGCGTCGGCGGCGTGTTGATCTTCGTGCCGCAAATCGCGTTACTGTTTTTCTTCCTCGCCGTTCTCGAGGATTGTGGCTACATGGCTCGCGCCGCGTTCATCGTCGATCGCGTCATGACGGTGTTCGGACTGAGCGGTAAATCGTTCCTGCCGCTGATGAGTTCGTTTGCGTGTGCGGTACCCGGCATCATGGCGACTCGCGTGATCGAGAACCGCCGCGATCGGATTGCCACGATCATGGTCGCACCGCTGATGAGTTGTAGCGCTCGGTTGCCCGTTTACCTGCTACTCATCGCTGCGTTCTTTCCCGCGACGACGTATCTCGGTGGCTGGTTGTCGCTGCCCGGCATGGTGCTGATGGGCATGTACCTGGTCGGAATTGTCGCAGCGATTCCAGTCGCATGGATTTTGAAAAAGACATTGCTTCGAGGTGAAGTCGCCCCGTTCGTGCTCGAGTTGCCTGAGTACAAATTGCCCTCTCGCCGTGTGATCTTCCAACGCGTGTGGGAAGCGAGCGAAGCCTTCGTGATTCGAGCAGGCACACTCATCTTCGCTGCCTCGATTCTGATCTGGTTCGCTGGCTATTGGCCTGGCGATCACTCGCGACAATTCGAGATGCAGTCGCAAATGGAAACGATGGATGAGGATGCTCCGGAGTTTGAGACGCTCGCGAAAGAATATAAAAGCGTATCAGCAGGATTGCTCGAATCCAGTTTGCTGGGTCGGATCGGTCACACGATCGAGCCCGTCGTTCGCCCATTGGGTTGGGACTGGAAGATTGGCGTCGGCGCGATCGCTAGTTTTCCTGCACGCGAAGTCATCATCGCGACGCTCGGCACGATCTACAGCCTCGGTGGCGACGTGGACGAGTCCGATGAAGGCCTCGTCGGCGCGATGCGAGACGCCCGCTGGCCTGATACAGGCGAACCGATCTACGGGCCCGCCGTCGCGTTGTCGCTGATGGTGTTTTTCGCGTTGTGCGCACAATGCGTCAGCACGCTGCTCGTGATCAAACGCGAGACGAATTCCTGGCTTTGGCCCGTAATTAGCTTCACCTATATGACCGTGATGGCTTATGTTGGAGCTCTGGTAACGTTCCAGATCGCGTCACGCATTTTGTGAGCACGACAAATGGACTGGCAAACAATCACATCGCTCGGAATCGTCGCCTGCGCCGCCGCATGGCTAGTGCGTCGAATCGCCAGGATCGTCAAAAGCGGTTCGCGTGACGGCTCAGGCCACGTCAGCAATTGCGGCCACTGTCCCAAAAACCCCGAAGCCGCCCACACCCAGCCTCTCGTATCGCTCGGTGTGAAAGCCAATAAATCGCCAGAATCCAACTAGACCGCTGGCAAGTTCCATCGTTCGGCGTCGATTCTCGCTCGAAAATCTAATCTCCGATGGGCTGCCCGCGTATCGAACTCATCCGATACATTAGACGCGGCAAAACATTCAGTACATTGAACGTCCATTGACTTCACCCTCCCACGCTGCGTGGGAGGGTCGGCCTCTCAGGGCCGGGGAGGGCCCTCTCCCACAGGAGAGTGAACAACATCCGGCCAACTTGTCATTGGGTCCACTAGAGGAATTTATGAGCAACACTGCCGAATCCGTCCAAGCACAAGCGGAACAGTTTCGCGATCGCTATGGCAAAGTCCACGAGATGATCGGTCGCGTGATCGTCGGCCATGATGAGATCGTGCACGGCGTGCTCACAGCGATCTTGTGCGGTGGCCACTGCTTACTCGAAGGCGTCCCAGGACTGGGAAAGACCATGCTCGTGCGAACGCTCGCCGAAGTGCTCGACCTCGACTTCAATCGCATCCAGTTCACACCCGACTTGATGCCAGCCGACATCCTCGGCACCAATATGATCGTCGAAGACGAAGCTGGCCGCCGCAAGTTCGAGTTTCAGCGCGGCCCAGTCTTCACGCAGATTCTTCTAGCTGACGAAATCAACCGCGCCACCCCCAAGACGCAATCGGCGATGTTGGAAACGATGCAAGAAGGCACCGTCACTGCCGCCGGACATCGCTACGAATTGCAAAAGCCGTTCTTCGTGCTTGCAACACAAAACCCGATAGAACAAGAAGGCACTTACCCACTTCCCGAAGCCCAGCTCGACCGGTTCCTGTTCAAGCTGGTTGTCGGATACAGCAACCGTGCCGATCTCAACACGATCGTCGAACGCACGACCCAGGGCAAGAAGCCGACACTTGAGAAGGTGATGGACGGCGAAGAGATTCGTCGCTGGCAATCGCTCGTCCGAGAAGTCCTCCTCGCGTCGCACGTACAAGACTATCTCGTTCGACTCACGCTCGCGACGCATCCCGACGGGCCTCACAGCGTCAGCATCACGAACCAATACATTCGCTGGGGCGCCAGCCCTCGCGGAGCACAAACGCTCGCCCTAGCCGCGAAAGTGCGAGCCCTTCTCGACGGTCGATTCAACGTCAGCTTCGAAGACATCCGGCGCGTGTATCTCCCCGCGATGCGTCACCGCGTGATCCTCAACTTCGAAGCCCAAGCCGAAGGCATCGAGCCCGATCAAGTCCTCGCCGAGATCCTCGAAAAGGTCTCCGAGAAGTCCGACTAACACGTCCTCGCCAACACACAACTCAACAACCACGCAACATCAAAAAAAGTAGCAGGCACGCTCCGTCGTGCCGTCCGCCACTACTCCCAATTCTGAAACGCTAGATTCTCGAAGCGGACGGCACACGGAGTGTGCCTGCTACTTTGAGCCGAATAATCATTCGCGACCCCAGTGTCCAGTTACTTATCAACGTTCATCTCATCGAGCAGCCTGATCACCAAGCTGTCAAACAAACATCAACCAAGTCCTGACAGTACCGAAACTGGGCAGCAAACAGGCTGTGTCTTAAAACGCGCCGTTCGTGGTGCAAGAGTTGGGAACTAGCTCTCTCTCACGAACGCATCGAACCCGACCAACTCCTCGCGGAGATCCTCGAAAAGATCTCCGAGAACGCTGATTAAAGCTCGATCCAATCAAAGACCGAAGCGAGCGTTGCATCAACGTCATCGAACTCCTCGCTTGAGTCAACGAATGTAGTTACGTCATGCTTGGTTACCTGGTCTGAATTGTGTGAACCGTCCAACCGCAACGCAGTGATTTTCGCTGGTTGGTCCAACGCAGGACGCTCACCTTCGACCAAGTAGCTTGCGTCATTCTCAACCGTTCTCGGCTTAACCAATGCCGACGGAGATTGCGTTAATTCGCCTTCGCCTGAGCCACCCAAGGATTGCAAGAACAGAACGTTGATGACGAACAACGCGTCGGCCGCAGTACTTGTTCCGTCTCCGTTGGTGTCGTAGAAGCGGAAGTTCGATGCAGTGACTGTCGCCGCGTCGACCAACATGCCTTGCGAGTCAAACAACTGTGGTTGGTTCAGCGAGAACAAGATGTCGAGTGCGTCTCCAGCGGTCACGTCGCCACTACCGTTGACGTCACCCGCAATGACGGGATTCGTCCAGTTCTGTGGTCCCACCACGCGGACCGTTGCGGTGCCGTTGGTGAAGATCCGCTGTAGTTGACCATCAACGGCCTCGACCGAATCAAATTGCCAACCATTACCAAAGTCAATCGAGTCGCCTTGGTCGGCAATCACGACGAGCGTCTTGTTCGGTGTCAGCGTCTCGATTTTCGCAGCGTCAAGAACGAGTGAGTTCTGCCCAGTGCCTCGAATATCGATTGTCTTGACCGTTGCCAAAACCGTCACGTCATGCGTCCGCATATCGATCGTTTCATCCGTACTTTCAAGCACGATAGAATCGACGACACGATGTACTAGCGTCAACACGCTACTCTCGACATTGCGGTTACCCGACACATCGACAACTCGTTCGTCAGGCAGTGAAACCGTGACATTACCTTCGGCAATCGCCGTGAGCGTCGCCGTGTATTCAGAGCCACTGCCAGCCAAATTCGAGAGTGTCGCGTTGGTAACGATGAAGTCGCTCAACGTCAGCCCCGACACGGATTCACTAAACGAAATCACTAAGTCAAATTGTCCAGCTGTTTCCGCGCTGGATGCCCCCAGTGTCGGCACAGGTTTCGAGACATCGACCGATAGACTTGCTCGAGTTCCAGCTACATTTTCCAGACCCGCTGCATCCTTGACTCGCCCGGCAGGAAGATCAACCGTCAAGTCACCATCGCTCGTCGGGTTGATTCCGACATTGAAAGTGGTGTTGTCGCGATTACGGCGAAGTGCACCTACTGTTCCGCCAACAATCACCAAATCCGCTGGGTCGAATCCCGTAATTGGCTCGCTAAAGTTGACTTCCACCTCAAGCAAATTCCCAACTCCGATCGGAAGCAAGGACAAGTCGACCGTCGGCGCCGCGCGATCGATTCGGCGAGACAATATGTTGGAGACTCCATTCACATTGCCCGCACCATCGGTGACAACGCCTGCGGGGACGACAACGGTTACCAAACCGTCTGCGTCCGCCATGACGCTAATTTCGTACAACCCGAGCGCCTCATTCGTGGCTGTGATGCCCGTCACGTGACCGCCAACAACCGATACCGACGAATTCACAAAACTCGTGATCGGCTTACCGAAGTTTGCGACGACTTCGAATGTGTCGCTTGTCACGATGCCTGGTGAGTTCGACGTGAGCCGCGACAACAGCGCCGATGTATCCACTTCAATGGTAAGTGGGGCGGACGCGAGACTCGCATTTCCAGCCGCGTCCGTTACCGCACCAGCGACAACTCGAATTTCGACGGGACCATTGCTTGCGGTGATTGTGATCGCGTAGCGGTTGCCACTCACCAAACGCGGTGCGTTTGCCGTGCCACCGGTGACCAGAACGCTCGCACTCGTCAACTCCGTTACCGAGTCGCCAAAATCAATCAACGCCTCAAAGACCGGCTGGTTCGTTCTCGCGGGCTGGGTCGTGGAGAGGATCGGCTTCGGCGACAAACGGTCAATCGTGCGACTCAGAACGAGCGATGACAACGTCGTGTTACCGGCAACATCGCGTGCTGCGCCGCCGACGACCTGTACCGTCACGATTCCATCTGTGTCGGGCGTGATATCGACGGAGTACTTACCGAGTGACACATCAACGTCCCGAACTTCACCCGCAACACCGCCACTAACGACGATATCTTCGATGCTGAATCCCAACACCCTTTCACCAAAGTCAATACTTACCGTAACGAGATCGCTTGGGCTGACTGCCGTCACAAGACTTGCGAGTGTCGGGCGAGCGACGGTCGTATCCACTCGCAATTCTACCGGCGCACCTGCCTGACTAGGATTCCCCGCGAGATCCGACACCGCGCCAGCAGCTACAGTCACGGACACCGGTCCATCTGTTGCACTCGCGGTGACCAGATAACGTCCCAGCCCACTGGGTCGCAAGCTGCTGAGAGTCGCTCCATTGGCGACAACGTCCGTCAGTTCAAAGCCAGTCACATCGCTGCCAAAATCGAAGCTGACATCAAACGTCGACTGATTCGTGACCGAAGGAACTTGAACTCCCATCGCGAGTTCCGGCGCCATTCGATCAACGACTTTGGAGATGACGTTCGACGCATCGTTGCGAGCGCCCGCGAGATTCGTAACCACGTCGGATGCAACAATCACCGTCACTAAGCCATCGGCGTTTGCCTTCACATCGAACGCATAGCTTCCGCTTGCCAAATCCACCGTCGCGAAATTCTCGACCGCGCCACCAATCACCGTCACCTTATTTGACGTAAAGCCATTCACTTGCTGGCCGAATACCGCTGTCACAGCGAACGTGTCGGTATTGATAAATCGTGCCGGGGAAGTCGAGAGAGCTGGCGACAATAGCGACGTATCCACGGTAATAGCCAGGTCTGCCGTGTCGACGTTTGAGTTGCCGGCATTGTCAGCAGCGGCATTGGCATTGAGGCTCACCGAGACATTGCCCGTCGCATTGGAGAGTTTGAAACCGAATCGCGATGCACTTGCATCCAGCGGCACTGGATCACTCGCCACCGCTCCCACAACGACAAAGTCACCCTTCGTTAAACCCGTGACCAGCTCACTGAACTGTGCCACCACATCAAACTCGGTTTGATTTGTCCGCTGAGGAACGTTCGTCGACAACGTCACGGTCGGCAAGGTTCGATCGACCGTGCGTTTGAATAGCTCAGAAGCACCCGTGAGATTACCGGCAAAGTCCTGAGCCGCACCCGCGGGCACTAACATGCTTACCAAGCCATCCGTCGTCGGCGTCAGTACAACGGAGTACTGGCCCGAAGCCGCGTCGACGATCGTAAATCCACTTGCCCTCGCGTTGATCACCAATAGATCCGACGCATCAAACCCAATCACCGGCTGGCTAAAGTTAATCGCAACTGGAATCGTGGCCGCATTGCTGAGGTCTGGGAGCGGGTTCGACAGCAGCGGCGTTGGCGCGTTCGTGTCAACTTGGATCGAGAGCGTTGTGGCATCCGCGTTCGCGTTACCCGCGAGATCCGTTGTTACTCCCCCAGCAACATCAAACGTGACTGTACTTGCTCCCCCAGGAACAATCGCAACGTCGACGGACATCGTATAGCGACCGCTTCCCAGAGGCTGGAAGTCACTCAACGTTGCACCCGTCGCGATCACGTCATCAATCACGAACTGGACGACCTCTTTTCCAAAATCGACAGTAAGTACAAACGTTGCTTGGTTCGTCAACGCGGTGACGTTCGTTGAAAGTGACGGTGTTGGCACAGCACGATCCAACGTCCAGCTGAATACGTTCGATTGCGAGTTAGGATTCCCGGCTTCGTCCGTCACAACACCTTCGACAAGCAGTGCGTTGATTGGCCCATCGCCATCCGCCGTGACGCGAATTGCATAGGTCCCGGTCGCCAAATCCAATGGCGAAAAACTCGTTGCTGTCGCATTGGTCAGTGAAACGTCACCGAGCGTGAACCCATTGACCGGCTTCCCAAACGTTAACTCCAAATCGACTGTTCGGGTGTTGACCCGAGCGTCAATCGTCGAGGTGATCGCTGGCACGAATGCCGATTCATCCACCGTCAAGTTGAGCGATTGCGAAGCGGGGCTCGAGTTGCCCGCCAAGTCACTCACCGCACCCGCAGCGAGTTGCATGGAGACGGGGCCGTTGTTCGCAGAGATCGCAAACGAGTACACCCCCGGACTGATCAATACTGGATCGCTCACAGTTCCGCCCGAGATCACTAAATCCGATTTCGCTAGGCCAACAACCACTTCACCAAATTCAGCAATGACCGTGAACGCCTTATTGCGCGTCAAACTCGGTTCCGTTGTCGTCAAACGCGCGATCGGGGCAACGTAGTCGAACACCCGCACCAGACTCGTCGCCGCATCATTCGGATTTCCAGCAACGTCGGTCACGGATCCAGCTGGCAATAACACTCGCACGGTGCCCGATCCCGCGGGCGTTACCGTGAAATTATAAATACCCGTCGCGGCACTTGCGGCATCCAGCGCCGACGCCTCGCCACCAAGCACCACAACATCCGAGAGCACGAAACCAATAACGGGTTCTTTGAAATCCAAGCTCACGACAAAAGACGCCGCATTACTTGGTCCAACCAACAACGTTGACAGGACTGCCTGGACGTTGCTTGTATCGATCGTTCGTGTCACTGGCACGCTGGCGAGATTAGCATTACCAGCCAAGTCCATGGCAGCGCCCGCTGCGACCGCAAATGTCACATTGCCATCACCGCCAGCCGTGTACGTAAAGCGATGGCGGCCATTTCCGAGGTCGGTGAGTGGCCCCTTGGTTCCAGCCACACTCGCCGTCACCGCCACATCATCGATCACAAACCCGCTCATTGTTTCGCCTAAATCGACAACCACGTCGAACGTTCTCGAATTCGTGACCAACGGCGTACTCGGCGACACCGTCGTGACCCGTGCCGTGCGGTCGATGATTCGTGACAGCACCAACGACGACAACGTGACATTGTTCGCCAAGTCGCGCGCCGCGCCACCAGCTACCTGGACCGTCACTACTCCATCGGATAACGGCGTCACATCAATCGAATACTTACCCGAGGCCGCATTCACCGTCTTGAAATTACCCGCCGTGCCGTTGTTCACGATGAAATCCGCAAGCGTGAAGCCACTCACTTCTTCACCAAAGTCAACCGCAACCGGAACCAGACTACTGGAACTCAACGCGACCACCGTGCTACTGAGCGTCGGACGTGCCACCGTCGTGTCCACCCTCAGCGAAGCTGGGGCCGATGCCAGCGACAGGTTACCCGCCAAGTCGGACGTGACTCCCGCCGCTAGATTGAACGTCACCAGTCCATCACTCGCCGTAGCCGTGACCAGGTATCGGCCCACGCCACTCTGTCGCAAGCTGCTCAGCACCACACCACTGGATGTAATGTCAGCGACATCGAAGCTCGTCACGGCGCCACCAAAATCGATTGCCACATCAAACGTCGATTGGCTCGTTACCGTCCCGGATGGCAACGTAATGATCGGTAGCGGCGCCACGCGATCGATCACCTTGACAATCGAATTCGACGCCGAGTTATTTGTGCCCGCCAAACTCGTGACCACATCCGCCGCCACGAGCACCGTCACGGTCCCATCCGTCGAACCCGCCTTCACATCGAACCTGTATTTACCGCTCGCCAAATCGACCGTTTCGAAGTTCTCGATCGATGCACCGCCCAGCACGGTGACTTTACCTGCGGCGAAGCCCACGACTTGCTGCTTGAAATCGACGGCGACACTGAAGGTATCTGTGTTGAGCGAGTCCGCGGGCGTCGACGACAACACGGGCGACAAGAGCGAGGTATCAACGGTCAACCGAAGCGTCGTCGATGCTTCGCTTGCGTTTCCCACCGCGTCCGTCGCCGCGCTAGCAACCACACTCACCGTCACATCGCCAATCGCGTCGGACAACGTGATGGCGTACCGGTTGCCGGACAACGACACCGGATCACTCGCCGTCGCTCCCGTGACGACGAAATCTGATTTCGTCACTGTCGACCCAGCCCCAATGGGTTCACTGAATTGAGCAATCACCTCAAAGGTCGTTTGATTCGTTCGCGAAGGAACCGTGGTCGATAAGCTGACCGTCGGCTTCGCCCGATCGACGCTGCGAGTGAACAACTCCGATGCACTCGATAGGTTACCAGCGACGTTCAACGCTGCGCCCGCAGGAATCAACAAGCTCACCACCCCGTCAGCCGTCGGAGTGAGCGTCAACGAGTACTGACCATTCGCCGCATTCTCAATCGTGATCGCACCAGCACTCGCATTGATCACGAGCAAGTCGGCAGCGTCAAATCCTGTGACCGCTTCACCGAAATTCACGGTCACTGGAATCGTTGCCGCGTTACTTGCTGCGGCCACCGTGCTATTGAGTAGTGGCTTGGGCACGGACGTATTCACCGTGATCACCAATCGGTTGGCCGCCAAACTCGCGTTACCCGCTTTATCCGTCGCGGCGCTAGCGGCCACATCAAACGTCAGTGGCCCGCCCGTCGTCGTCGCCGTCATCGTGTAACGACCGTTCGTGCCAACTTGGAAATTTCCCAAAGTCGCACCGACCGCCAAGACGTCAGACAAATCGAAATTGTCAACATCCTTTTTGAAGTCCACCGTCAAGACAATGTTCGTTTGATTGGTGAGCGACGCAACATTTGCGGTCACTTCAGGCTTCGGTGCCACGCGATCGAGCGTCCAAGTCCGCAGATTCGAGATGGAGTTCGGATTCCCAGCCGCATCCGTCACCACTCCAGCCGCCAAGAACACATTCACCGGGCCGTCCGCAATCGCCGTTACCGCGAGGGAATATGTTCCCGCCGTCAAATTCACCGGCGTCAGAACCGCAGTCGCATTCGTCAGCGACACGTCGCTCAACGTTAGCCCCGTCACTGGCTTACCAAAGTCCAACGCCACCGTCACCGTCGCTTGATTAGTCCTCGCAGCAACACTCGATGTCAACGTCGGTGAGAACGCATTGTTATCAACAACGATCACCAGATCCGTCGACGCTGGACTCGGATTGCCCGCCGTGTCCTTCACCGCTCCAGCGACCAGCCGCATCGTCACCGTGCCGTTCGCGGGCACGGTGATCGTGTACTCATACGTTCCCACCACTCCAGCCACCGGAACCGGTGTACTCGTTGTACCGCCGGTCACAGACAAACTTGCCGTCGTCGGGGCCGCCGACAACGTCTCACCAAACTCCGCCAGCACCTTGAACGATTGCAAATTCGTTCGCGATGGCACGTTTGTCGATAGTTTTGCTGTCGGAGGTGTGAAATCGAACGTCCGCACCAACGGAACCGCCGCCAAGCTCTCATTGCCCGCCGCGTCCGTCGCCGCTCCACCCGAAACCAGCACGGTCACACTGCCGCTTACACCAGCACTCGGAGTCACCGTGAGCGTGTATCGGCCCGCGACTGTTGCATCCGGCGCGAACGCCGTCACAGCCCCACCGACAACCGACACATCACTTTGCGTGAACCCATTGACCGCTTCACCAAAAGCAACCACGACCGGGAACGACGACGCGTTACTCGGACTGGCGAGTGTCGTCGTCACTGTCGGCTTCACACCAACTGAATCAATCGTCCGCACCACCGAAGCCGCCGCAAAGTTTTGATTTCCGGCCAAGTCCGTCGCGACATTCGCCGCAACACCAAACGTCACCGAACCGTCAGTCCCCGAGTACGAGAAACGGTACTTCCCATCACCCAGTGAAACGAGTGGCCCCTTCGTTCCCGAGGAAACCGTCACATCATCAATCGTGAACGTGCCCGCGGCCAAGGCTTCCTTGAAATCGACTTCCACATCAAACGTCGTTTGATTCGTCAGCGATGCCACTGCCGGAGTAATCACTGGCGTCGGCCGCGTCGTATCCGGAACACTCGTAACCGTGATCGTAAACGTCTTCACTACTGACAAGTCGTCGCCGCCATTAGCTCGGCCACCGCTATCACGCACCTGAACATTCACCGTTGTCACGCCAGCGCGATCGATGGCTGGGGTGAAGGTCAGGGTCCCAGAATTGTCGATATCCGGAAGCACGGTAAACAACCCGGGCGTATCCACGGACACCAAGTAATCCGATACCACTTGCCCTGTTTCGTCACTTCCGCCTGGAACGAACGTATTCGCAAACAAAGGAAGTGTCCTTGGCCCAGCGTCCGCTTGCACACTGAATCCCGGACTCAGCACAAACGTCGGCGGATCATTGACATCCAACACGTTCACCACGAACGACTTCGTTGTGGTGTCCGAGCCACCATTCGCTCGACCTCCGGTATCCGAAAGCGAGACAGTTATTGGAACCACGCCAGCCTTGTTCGGATTCGGAGCAAACGTCAGTGTCCCAACCGCATCAATCGCTGGCTGTATCGTGAAGAAGCTCGTATCCAACGCACTCACCACGAATGGGTTGAGTGTTTGCCCAGTCTCACCACCACCAACACCGATACCTGTCGCGAAACCTGTCACCGTCGTTAGCCCAGCGGCCTTCTGTAACACACTTGTCTCCGCAGGCATGCTAAACGTCGGCGGATCGTTCACTGCCAACACCGTTACGGTCAACGAACGCTCAAACACGCCGTCATCTTCAGTTCCAAAATCAGTGTCCGCACCCGCATCCACTGCCCGAACCGTCAACACGGATTCCCCACTCCTATCCGCCACAGGCGTGTAGTTCACCGTCGCTGTATTACCGCCCGAGTAAGCCACCGTTGCGTCAGCAACGAGTGCAGGATTCGAACTCGTCACCGTGAACTGTAACGTCGGACCAGCTGGCCGGCCCATCGTCACACCCGACACCGTTACCGGCAGTGCAATTCCATCCTCGACAATCGGAAGCGGATTGGCGATCGCATCAAACGATGGCGGCAAGATTGCGGGCTTGATAATAAAGTCTACGCCGTTAACGACATTCAAGCCCGTCAACGCCACTCGACGCGAGCCGTTGACGAGACGATTCTTCAAAACATGCAAAGTATCTGTCTGTTGCGGTATTGTCACAATATCGACAGTCCCAGTTCCTCCAGGTCCCGACGTGTCGTTATCAAAGTTCGCCACAACGAGCGGCATTCGCTGAGCCAGAGAAACTTCTCCCAATCCAATGTTCTCAAGCGGTTGAAATTGCACATCACCCGACAGCCGGTCAGGCCCATCGTTGCGGAAAATGGAGATATTGCGATCACGAAGATTGCTGGCGATCAAATCCACATCGCCGTCGTTATCAACATCGCCAAATGCGATATCAAACGCCCCGCTCGCGGTACCAAGAATCGCAGATTGAACTTTGAGCGTTCCGTCCGCTTGGCCTAGTAACACGGAAATCGAATTCGACGAGAAATTCGCGACGGCTAAATCAGCACGACCGTCCTTATTGAAGTCCGCCGTCACTGAATCGATCGGCAAAGCACCAACTTGATAGTACCCCGATTGCAGCGTCAGTCCGCCCGATCCATTTCCCGCCAGAATCGTCACACCACCAAAAGGTGATGCCGTGTCCTTGGGACTCGAATGCACGACCGCGACATCATCAAACGCATCGCCACTGAAGCGACCCACCACGATCGACGCCGAACCCTTCCCTCCAGAAGGCACCGCACTCTGAGCAGTAAACACACCGTTGCCATCATTCGTCAGCAACTGCACGGTACTATCGACCTTATTCACCACCACCAAGTCAGGTTTGGCATCACCTCCAAACTGTCCCGCCGCAATATCCAGCGGTTCGTCGCCAACCTTCACATACGACGTCGATGCGAATGTCTTCGACACTGGATCAAAGTTCAACAGCACCGTGACATTTCCGGCAAAGTTCGCCGTCAGGGCCACATCCAACTTCGAGTCGTTATCAAACTGCCCCACAACAAGCGACGTCGGCCCAGAACCCGACTGTCCCAAGTCCACATCAACCTTGTCCGGCAAGAACCCACCGCTGCCATCATTCAACCGAATGCTCAGCTTGTTCCCTTCGCCGAGGGTAACTGCCACATCCACAAATCCGTCGCCATTAAAATCGCCTTTACCAATCGACTGAGAATTTCCAAACGGTTGCACCGTTGGGAACAGCGGAAACTGAGCCAATTGAAAATCGCTGCCCAGAGGATTCACGTGCACGAGTGTCGAATCCAAAGTCGTCGAAACCGCGACATTCCGAGAACTCAGTCCCGTAAATGAATACATCCCATTCGAATCAGTAATGTCACGTGGCTCGTTTGTATCGCGGACACCAAAGTTCGATGCGTCGAGGAAAACTTCCCTGCCAACAATTGGCGTGTCACCAACGCTAAAACCTCCGCTGCCATCATTGTCTTGATACAATCGACCCATTACCGCAGAAGCACTTGATTGCCCCCTAGAGTCAACGGCATTGAAAGAAAAATCACGGTTTTGAACAACGCTCCCCGGCGAAAGACGTAAAACTTTAGCGGCTTCACCGCCCACCACAAATCCCAACGGTATCTGAGCCACGATCGCATAGGTTTGATAAGACGGCAAGTCTGGAAAACGATAGAAGCCACTCGCATTTGACAGAGTTGACTTTTCACCAGCCTCAAAAACTCCATTACGATTGGAGTCGATAAAAACTCTCGAACTCGCAAATATTTCTTCACCAGAATCATAAACGCCATTTCTGACGGTATCCTCAAAGAGGAAACCAGAAATTTCGCCGGGCGCAGCTGCAAGTGGAATACCCAAATTGTTTACAACTTGACCAGCGAACAGCGTGCTAGAAACACCAGCATCTAAAAACGGGTTTCCAACAACGTAACCGTCAAAACTGCTAGTCCCACCGTTTGGCACCAGATCACTCACATCAGAACTGAAAAAAATTAGGCGTCCATCGCCAGAGATCGAGGCGCCACCACTACCAACACCAGTTCCATTAACTGTGTCGAAAGCGGTGAACACCTCATTTCCAAGACGATCTAGACTTACTCTTCGTGTGACATGACCAATGCGATCATAAATAAATGTGTCGTAAATTGCATTTGTGTCACCCGCGACTAGGTTTGATGCTCGCGAAGTGTACATAACGAATCGTCCATCATCGCTCATCGTAGGTCCTCTCACGATATCGTCACTCACTTCACCTGACGGATTTCGACTTATCAAGTCGTTCGTTCCGGTCAATCGGTCATAAACGAATATATCCGTCGACTTAAGACCTAATGCGGAATTATCGTCCGATACAATGTTGCTTGCCAATGACACGTACGTAATGAAGCGTCCGTCGCCGCGTAACCGTTCACGGCCTTCGACCTTGAACGGTGGACTGCTCGTGATTTCAAGTGCGAAATTGCTATCGGGGGTTTCACCTGGAGCCG
>JBGTAI010000048.1:0-2103 GCA_041749955.1 Pirellulaceae bacterium
TGTCAGCGCAGCACGCAACGCAGAAGCCGAATAAAAGCGATCCAGGAGATCGACTGGCTAGACTGCCGACATGCCGAGCGGGTTATCGGGAGCACACAGCCAGCGCTGGCCGCTACGAATCGCTTCCTGAGCCAGGCTCTCAGGCGTCCCAGCCGCGCGCTTGAACACGCGTCCGAACTTCTGCACCACATCACACCAACCCCGAGCATCCAAACCGATGCGACTGAGGATCGGTGCCAAGTGATCCGGAATCACTCCCACCTTGTCGCGACGCAATTGCCGACCAGTCCAATCCAGCAGCTCGAGATAGCGTCCCATCGACACACCCAGAAAACCTTTCACGCTCGCCCGACGTCCCGACTCATCCAAGCACGGCCCCACCGGATCGTCCTTTTCGTTGATCTCGATCGGACTCATCCAGCCACTACGACGCCGACGACGACTCCGCTCCCAATCATGCGTGCTCAAGCGAGTCCGATCCTCACGCTCCGCCAAATCATCAATACGATCCTTGGCGCCCGTGAACTCACTCGTCTCTGGCGTTTTCGCGATCGCAGCACGGATCGGATTCAAGTCCACGTACGCCGCACAAGCCAACAAACTCGCTTCATCAAGCAGTAATTGCAGCCGATAACGACCTTCCCAAAATCTGCCCGTGCAATCGTCTTCACGGTTCGCACGTCGAGCGATGTTCTCCGCCGTACAGCGCATCCACCAACTCACATCGGAAAGCCGTCGACGCCGTTCCGCCAACACCTCAGGCTGATTAACGATCATGTCAATCTCAGGCTTCGTCGGAGTCTCCGGCGATCCATCCAGTTTCCTGCGTACCGGAAACAGCCTCAACCAACGCTGAGCCACTTCCACATCGCTCCAAGCCGCCACCACATCAGGCCGACTACGAAGGACGATATGCAGGTGATTACTAAGCACCGTGTACGTCAAGCAATCGATCCCGAACACACTCGCGAGAAACTCCAGTCGATCACGAATCCAACCGCGTCGATGTTCAAAAGATTGCCCTGTAAAGCGATCTTCGCCACAGAGAAACGCGCGTCGAACGCATCTCTGCACCGCATGAAAGACCTGAACTTCCGCCGGATCAGCAACTTCGTAACGAGGTTTTCGAGGCATCAAAAGACTCCGCAGTGCTATGGGTGAGTCACAATGCTACCAAACTTCCTCGAAGCCGGCAACATACTTTGGATGGCCCCTGTTTACTCCCAACATACTTTGGATGGCCCCTGTTTACTCCCCTGTTTACTCCGATCGCGGCATTGAAAGCGGCCATCGGGTACATGCCGCAGATTAAATCCGACGTGCCACAGTGGCAAAGGCAGGCGGATGATGACACGGTGAGGATGCAATGTGCAATCAAGGCTTTGCGAACCTTGACCGAATCGTCATCCCGATAACGACCGCGATCACCCCGTCGCGGCGAAAGATTTTCCATTGTCAAAACGCTCGGCTCCGCGACTGGGGTGCATCGCATGGTTCGCCCACAGTAGTGAACAATGCAGGGTTAGAGAAGCGTCTGTGTTTCCCGTATTGATTTGTGTACGAACTCGACAGCAGAATCAACACTTCGGGTGCGATCTTCTACGTCAGGCCGGACGTGGTTTTTATTCGAATCCGTCTTGTTGCAAGTCATACGATAATGAAACAGCGGAAGACCATCAACCAAGGGTCCATAATCCGGTCGATCCATCGTGATGGTGATGATGCAGTGTGAATTGTTTGGAGCGTGGTACTGTAGCCACAGTTCGCAATCAAAATAGTACGACGCGAGAAGCCGGGGACCGATGGGTTCGTGCCTAAGCGCATCTAGCAGATCTAGCAGATGTCGAGCAATTCGAGCATCATAAGCGGAGTCCGATCTTGCACGCTCATGCAACGCACTTTCGAAGTCACGACTGAGTAAAGCGACAATTTCCATTACGAGCTTGAGTGGCAGTATTGGCGAACGTTTAAGATCACCGGTTGGCCGAGGTGATGTTGTTTTGGTCCAGTGATCGGATCGGCCAATCCGGTGCATCGATTTTGTTGCACTGAGAGTCACTCGAGTTCACTCGTCATTCAGTGATGGCGTATGACTGTTCTTAT
>JBGTAI010000049.1:0-1827 GCA_041749955.1 Pirellulaceae bacterium
AACTTCTTGACTCGATCCCACTGCTCGTCGGTGAGCAAACGTCCTTTCACTGCCATCGAAAAACTCCTTTCGATCAACAGTGAAACCAATCTGTTTCCGCAAGAAAAGATCAGTTCAGACAGGTTTTGAAACCGCTTCTAGGGCGTGTTGCCGAGTGGCACTAGCCATCGCCTCGACCGCCGCCAACTGCGAGTGCACTGCCAACGAGTTTGTGAACGCGGTAAGCTGAGTACTGACGGTAATGAAAGTGCTCAGCACCTGACTTATGCCCATTGAGATTGATCAGAAGAATGGCGGTAATATTCCCAATGTTGAATCCCATCAATCTATTCGCAATTGCCTTCATCGGCATGCTTTCAGTTCTTTCCGTATCAAGTGCTGAAGAGACCCGAAAACTAGTCGATGCACCGACGCCGCCCAACATCCTATTTGCGATCGCCGACGACTGGAGCTACGGCCATGCCAGTGCCTACGGTGCAAGATGGGTGCAGACGCCTTCGTTTGACCGCGTCGCCAAGAAGGGGCTTTTATTCACGCATGCGTATACTCCCAACGCGAAGTGTGCTCCGTCACGTGCCTGCATTTTGACGGGGCGCAACTCCTGGCAATTAAAAGAGGCAGCTAACCATCTTTGTTACTTTCCACAAGAATTCAAAGGCTGGCCCGAAGCACTTCGCGATGCGGGCTGGCACGTTGGCCACACGACGAAAGGATGGGGACCGGGCGTCGCAAAGGATGCGCTCGGCAAACCTCGGCAGATGACGGGGCAACCGTTTAACGATCACAAGCTCCGACCTTCTGCATCAGGAATTGGTACGGCCGATTACGCCGCAAACTTTGATGCCTTTCTTGAGGTTGCCCCCAAAGGTACACCGTGGTGCTTTTGGTATGGTGCGATTGAACCTCATCGTGGATACGAGTTCGGTTCGGGCGTTAAGAAAGGGGGCAAACGGTTGAGCGACATCGATCGTGTCCCTAGTTGCTGGCCTGACAACGAAATCGTTCGAAATGACATGCTCGACTATGCTTACGAGGTCGAACACTTTGATTCTCATTTGGGTCGGATGTTGGATTCGCTTGAGAAGCGAGGCTTATTGGCAAACACTCTTGTTGTGGTCACATCGGACCATGGGATGCCGTTCCCGAGATGCAAAGGCGGAGCCTACGAAGCCTCCAATCATGTGCCGCTCGCGATCATGTGGGAGAAAGGAATGGCGAGGCCGGGACGAACGATTGATGATTACGTCAGCTTCATTGATTTAGCGCCCACGTTCATCCAAGTCGCAGGCTTGAATTGGAACGATACGAAACTTGCAGAGAGCCCTGGCAAGAGTTTGGCGGACATCTTTGCGTCCGAGCGACCGGGCAGGGTAAACCCAAATCGCGATCATGTGTTGATTGGCATGGAGCGTCACGATATCGGACGTCCTCACGATGTGGGCTATCCCATCCGTGGAATGTTGTTTGACGACCAACTGTATTTGCACAACTTTGAAACAGATCGCTGGCCAGCCTGCAATCCCGAGACCGGTTACTTGAACTGCGATGCAGGTCCCACGAAGTCATTCATCCTCAAGGAACGTAGGCAAGTCGGAACCAGTCATCATTGGGAACTCTGCTTTGGAAAGCGGCCTGCCGATGAATGGTATGACCTCCGGCGAGATCCTGATTGCATGAACAACCTCGCCAAAAGCGATTCAGCGGTGAAGGAAGTTGAAAAGATGCAAGCACAGCTTTTTGAGCGACTTCGTCAGCAATCCGATCCGCGAATGTTCAATGAGGGCCAAGTGTTTGATGAGTATGAACACTCGTCACAGGCCCATCGCA
>JBGTAI010000050.1:0-44161 GCA_041749955.1 Pirellulaceae bacterium
GCAATGCTTACAGTCGTTGGCAGATGTCTCATCCATGATGACACCATTTTAACGGCTCCAGGTGAAACCCCCGATAGCAATTTCGCACTTGAAATCACGAGCAGTCCACCGTTCAAGGTCGAAGGCCGTGAACGGTTACAAGTAAAGGCATGCATGCAGCGACCATAAAGAAGGTGTCATGCGAAATGACATCTTCGAAATGCGAAAAGACGCCGCTCGCAAACTGGAAGCGGAAAAGCTTCTTGTCGGTCGTAGTTCTGCAAGCCCGATAATCATCGAGCCACGCGTCTGGTACAACGTGACGATTGAGATTCACGATGACCAGATGCGAGTCAGCTTTAACGGCAAACCCATTGGCTTTCTACAGTCGCCTGGAATTGCACACGATACGAAGTCCAGTTTCCACTTCACCGTCAACGGCCCCGGCGTCCTGTTTGACGACGTGCACATTTGGAACGCACTCTAAGCGACCGCTGCCCAACGCATCTGAATGGCTTTGCATACTAGTGATTATGGTCGTGGCCTTCGTGGTCATGGTCGTGGGCGATGTCAGCTCGATATGCGGTGCCGTTGATGGTTACGACTAGCTTTGGTGCGGAGGCTTCGTCGTCGAGGTGGGCGACTAGCTCAGCGTCGGTGAGCATGAAGCGGGATGACTTGCCTTCCGGTTCGCCCGCTTCTGGTGCGGCCGTGAGCTTGAACTGCTCTGGAGTGCCATCGTGAATAAGATTGATCTTCAGCTCCGTTGACTCGATCGGCACGGCAGTCGTTGCGGCACCGTCAAGGATATAGACGCTGACGGACTCCGCGTCGTGAACGATTTCAGCGTGATACTCTTCATTGCCGAGTTCCACGAGTGACCCATGGTGCGGGCCTTCGCTTGGATGTGATTCGACACCTTCCATGGATGGCGGCATTGAGTCCATTGTGATCACGTCGCTGGTTGTACTGGAGCTGACAGACTCTTGCGGCTTGGTGCATCCATTGGCAATCAGCACACATCCGGCAACAGCAACGAGTTTGGCGTAACGCATGATTTCTTTCCTAACGATCGAGGTGATGGGAGAGCGGGAACTTGACTTGGTTGAAATAAACACGGGTGACAATGGGAAGTGGATCAGGCTTCTTCGAGGAGCACTTCGTTGGAGTCGGCGTGGACAGCACGTTGTGCGGACTTCATTCCGAACATCCAAAACAGTGCGGGGTGGACGAAGAAGTCGAGCAGGGTGGAGCTGATCAGTCCGCCGAGGATGACGGTGGCGACGGGATAGAGAATCTCCTTGCCAGCTTCACCGGCGGACATGACGAGGGGGACGAGGCCGATGCCGGACGTCAACGCTGTCATGAGAACTGGTGCAAGCCGTTCGAGCCCGGCACGGACGATCATCGACGGCGTGAACTGTTCGCCTTCGAATTCCACGAGATGCAAGTAGTGCTGTAGCAGCAGGATCCCGTTGCGAGACGCGATGCCGGCTAGGGAGATGAATCCGACCATGGCAGCGATTGTGAGCGTTTGGCCGGTGAGCACTAACGCGGCAACTGAGCCAATGAATGCCATCGGAAGTGCCGCCATGACTTGGATTGCCAAGTTCGCGGAGCGGAACAGCGTGAACAACACCATGAACACGCCAACCATCGAGAAAACAAAGAGGACCGAGATAATCCGGCTAGCTGATTTCTGGCTTTGGAATTGCCCGCCGTACTCGACAAAGTAGCCTGACGGGAGTTGTTCGACGATCGGTGCAATCGCTTTCTGGATATCCGCGACAACGTCCACGACGCCGCGATCAGCCACATTGCATTGGATCACGATGCGACGGCGGACGTTTTCACGATTGACTGTGTTGGGGCCTCCCGATTCATAGATATTTGCAAGACTCGAAAGCGGGATTGCGCCGCCTTCGGGCAATTGAATCGCCAGCCGCCTCAATTCGTTGATGTCTTCGCGATACTCTTCTTTCATACGGACTTGCAAATCGAACGTTCGCATCCCATCCAAGACTTCCGAGACGACCCGCCCATTCATTGCTGTTTCGATGTACTCGTTGACGAATGCGACTGACATGCCGTACTTCAACAATTGGTCGCGATCGAGTTCGATACGCAGTTGCTGGATCGTGACTTGTGGTTCGATCAGGGCATCCTTGACGCCGGGAACCAGTTCCATCTGCGCCTTGATCTGCTCGCCTCGCTGGCGCAGCACGTCCAGGTCGTCACCGTAGAGCTTGATACCGACTTGTGCCTTCACGCCTGAGAGCATGTGCGAGATGAGGTGAGCAAGAGGTTGTTCCACCGCAGTGACGATGCCGGGGATCTCGTCCATCGCGTCGCGAATCTCGGCGAGTTGTTCTTCACGAGATCGAGGCGAATTGGGGTCGAGCTCGATAATCATCTCGCTCATGTTGACGCCTTCCGCGTGCTCGTCCAACTCAGCACGCCCCGTGCGTCGGGCGAAGCGCACGACGTCATCGATGTTCTTCAGTGACTCTTCGACGGACTGAGCGATCCCGTTTGATGCTGCGAGAGACGTTCCTGGCGGCAAGACCACATTGAGCTGGATCGTGCCTTCGTTGAATGGCGGTAAAAAGTCCTTCTCGAGGCGTGAGGCAAACAAAGCCGCCAAGGCCACCATGAGCAAGGTGACCATCAAATTGAAACGCGGAAACGTCAAGCTGAATCGGATCACTTTCTCGGCAACCCACTTCAATCCAATCAACACGATGCTGTCTCGTTCGTCGCCGCTGCCTTTAACGGACCCGAGCATCCAATACGACAACACGGGCGTGACGGTGAGAGAGACGATGAGCGAAGAAAGAATCGAGACAATGTAGGCGACTCCGAGTGGTGCAAAGAGCTTTCCTTCCATCCCGCCGAGTGCGAAAAGCGGAATGAACACGAGCACCACGATCATGGTGCTGAACACGATCGAACGGCGAACTTCCGTGCTTGCTCGAAAGACCACGAGCAGCGGATTCAGCGGTGAGCCAGCCGCTCGATTTTCCTTGAGTCGCCGATAGATGTTCTCGACGTCGACGATCGCATCATCAACAAGCTCGCCCATCGCGACGGCGATACCGCCGAGCGTCATGGTGTTGATCGACAATCCGAACACGGCGAATACGATTGCGGTCATCACCAAAGACAATGGGATCGCGGTGAGCGTGATGAACGTTGTGCGAAGATTGAGCAGGAATAGAAAAAGGACAATCACGACGAGAATCCCGCCATCACGAAGCGCTTCAATGACGTTGTCGATCGCACGATCAATGAAGGCCTTTTGCGAATACACGGTCGAGAGTTGTGTTCCCTTGGGAAGCCCAGGACGCAGCTCCTCGATTGCCGCCATCACGTCGCTGGTGACGCGACGGGTATCGGCACCAGGCTGTTTGTTGATCGTCAACACCACCGCCGGGCCACCGAGCCAGGAGGGGGGCCGAGTTGAGGGTTGAGGGTTGAGAGTTGAAAGTGGGGGACTCGATGCGTTTTGGTCTACTCTCAACTCCCTACTCCCAACTCTCACAAACGCTGAGCTGTCGCCTCGTTTAACTTGGGCGCCTTCGATAACGTCGGCGACTTGCGAAAGTAGAACGGGGCGACTGTCGCGGATGGTGACGGGGACTTTCTTTAGGTCGTTCAAACTTTGGATGCGGCCGAGGGAGCGGACGAGCAGCTCACTTGGGCCTTGGCGATCGAGGTAGCCACCCGTGCCGTTCTTGTTGCTGCCAGCGACAGCCGCTTCGACTTCGGCGAGCGTGACGCCATAGCGAATCATCGCGTCTGGATCCACAAGCACTTGAAACTGCTTACGTTGGCCGCCCATCGTGAAAACTTGCGCGACGCCGGGGATGGTCAGCAATCGTTGCCGCACGACCCAGTCCGCTGTCGTTCGCAGCTCCATCGTGTCAGCGTCCGGATTGTCGTTCCACATGCCGAGCATCAGCACTTGCCCCATGATGGACGAGATGGGCGCGAGCTGGGGTGCAATCCCTGCTGGCAACCGATCCTGGATCATCTGCATCCGCTCGGCGACGATTTGCCGGTCGGTATAGACATCGGTGCCGTAAGCAAACTCGACGTAAATGACTGAGATGCCCGCGCTCGATGAGCTGCGTACCGCCTCGACACCGCTGGCTCCATTCATCGTCGTTTCGATAGGAAACGTGATCAGCGATTCGACTTCCTCGGGCGCCATGCCTGGAGCTTCCGTCATGATCACGACGCGCGGCCGGTTCAAATCCGGAAACACATCGATCGGCATCACCATGGCTTGCCAAGTGCCAACGCCAATCAAGATCACAGCGACTGCGATAACCAGCATTCGTTGATGAAGCGCGAAACGGATGACGGAGTTGAGCATGGAAGGTTGGTTGAGAGTTGATGGTTTAGAGTTGAGAGTTAGGAATGCGAAAGGAAGCTAATCCTTGTCGCGATTGAGACTTCGCATCAGGCCACTCAACATTTTGGAAATCTCCTCAGCACGCTGGCGAAGACCATCAAGTTCTTCGTTGGTAACGAAGGCTTGGCGGTTGGCGATGTGGAGCTCGGATACGCATTCCATCAAAGACCCGTACGCGATCCGTAGAAACCTTGAAAAGTCAGGATTGGATTGCCGCCCGCTTCCCTCCGCTATGTTTGCGGAGATCGATACAGATGCCCTACGCAGTTGGTTGGTGAGACCATAGCGTTCGTCGGCAGGGAATGTTTTCGTAACACGATAGACTTCATCAGCAAAATCAACCGCCTTCACCCACACCTCTAACTTCTCAAACCCAAACATTGCATGCTCCTCGATTCTCACCCTAAACTTTCAACCCTCAACCCTAAACTCTCCCCTCAATGACTATGCCCAGCGTGGGGATCGACGGCGGCTCCGGATTTGTTCTTGATGGCCATTTGCATTTGGTGGGCTGACTTTCGAGCGATGACGTCGCCGGGGTAGATGGAACCGTCGTTGGCGATGACGACAAACATGGGATCACGGTGACGCACGTGGACGGGGACGCGTGTAAAGCTCTTTCCGTTTTGTGCGAACACGAACCAATCGGCGCCTTCCTTGACGACTGCGTCCACTGGCAAAACAATTTGCTTGTCCCACTGCTCCACGGGGATTTGCAGTTCCAATCGTTGACCGAGTCGATACTTCCACGAGATGAAACGTTGGTTCTCTGGATTCGTGGTGTCTTGGACGATCTCGTTGGGTAACTCGACGAATAACGAGAGCGTTCGTGATTGGGGATCGATGGAGTTGGATACAAACGCGAGTTTTAAGCCATGGATAATCTCGAGGCCTGAGGTGCTCCGAATGGCCGCATCAATTGACCAGTTCTCTTTTGCCGCTTGCGCGATGGCAGTGACGTCACTTTCGAAAGCCTTCCCCTCGACAAACAAGTGGCTGTAGTCGGACAACGTACACAACTTGTCGCCTGCGGTGATGGCTTGTCCCTTGTGAATCAACAGATCGTCAATCACGAGCGGCTTGGCGGTGTCGCCATGCGCATGCGACTTGGAATCGGCCACCGTGTGGATATAGCCGACACTTCGCATCACGTTCTGGCTGAGTCGAAGCTCCTCGTCGTCATCGTGCCTATCAACGTCTGGGGCGACAATTTGAAGATCTCGAAGAAGCTTTCCGTCCCTTCCGATTGCATCCACTTGGCGATCGGAGAGACCGTGCAGCCGGAGGGCTTCGCGTTGAGATTTGGCGAACGCTTCGAGCTTTTCTTTGGCGTAACGGCGATCTAAGAGTTGTTTCCCGGAAACTGCGCCAGAACTCGTTGCTTCTTCGAGTCGCGCGATCTCGCGCTCTTCGACTTGCAATTCGCTCATCGTCTTGAGATACGCAGTTTGCGTCTCGACAAGATCTTCATACGTCAGCCGCACTTCGAACAGGAGTTCGCCCGGCATGACGGCTTCGCCCGTGACAGCGTGCACGTGGGTGACGACGCCGTTGAGGGGTGAGGAAACGACAATCGATGAACGACCTGGCTTTGCAACCACCAATGCGGGCACGGTGATTGATCGGCGATATGTTTCGAGCACGATCGGTTTCAAGTACTCCGCCGTCAAGCCGAGATTGCGCATCGCTTGCGGTGTCAGTTGAAGCGATGTGGATTCGGGTTGTCCGGGCGCGTGCGCGGCGTGATCGTGCCCGGCGTGTGGATCGTCGCTGTGATCTTCGTGACCGTGTTCAGGAATCGCTGGCGTGCTGCGCCGTGCCACGAGCGTCGCATCCACCCACGATGAAAGCGGTGGCCACCACGCTTGGTGTGTCGTCCAAGCAGCGATCACGATGGCAATGCCAATGGCGAAGCGGAGCGCGGGCCAAGGCAGTTTGGAAACATTCATACGCATGGAATGAACTCAACAAGTTCGCTAGAACAGGTCCTAGCAAAGGTGAGGGAAAGAGTGCCAGCATGGAGACTGGCGCGTTGCAGCTATCGCGATTGCCAGGACAGGTCCTGGCCTACGACGCCGTGCTTAGATCTGCCACGATTGCAGTTGCGCGCAGAGAGCGGGCGCAGAGTTACATCCGGCAGCATAGCGCGGACGCAGAGAATCACGCGTGAATGCGTGGATGCCGCAATGAGTCTTGATCGATGCGGCGTCAACCAGAAGACCAATCGTGCAGGCGTAGTCTTCGATGGGTGCTGGCGAGGGGGCCTTCACGTAAAGGCAATTGCTTTCATGGCACTCATGCGAGTCACCGCACGGCGACGAGTCGCTGAGCGAGAACTCCACTGCCGGGGCGTCGTCATCGTGGTGGCTGTGGCTGCAACCGTGGTGATCGTGTGCGTCAACGGTTTCAACGACACTCGTCATTGCCGTTTGCGTCACACAACAGTCACCGGGGGCTGCGTGTACATGGTGCCAACAACATCCCAACACCGCATGAACGGTGAACGCGAGCAGCGTCATTCGTCGGGAGAAGTCGGAAAACACGTCAAAACGGCCTTGGGTGTCGCGTCACAGCAAACAAAACAGGAATTAACACGATCGGAATAATCGTATCATCCCCACCACGATAGATCGGGTCAATTCGAACGACTCTTGATGGAAAGTACCATTTTACGTGTCTGGGCAGCGGCAAAACCAGGCCAAGCGATTTACTTTGGAATCCGATTCAGCGTGTAATACGCTTGCGGATGCAGAAGGGGTTGCCCATTCGTGTCGCGAATTCCCTCGGCCACAAGTTCGTGAACAAATAGCTTTTTGCAATCGTTAATCACCAATCGCACGGAGAGTCCGTCGGCTGAGACACTTGCGAGATTGACTGGCAATTGCTTCGTTTGAATCTCGTCGCTTCCGTAGGTGGAATGATAGAGGTACGTGTACCGCTTCATCGCGTACGACGCGACGTTCTCGGCTGACGCAGGATCGACGGGTAAGGTAAATCTCAGTTCAAATCCGTCGGGCATCGCTCGCATCTCTTGGATCTCGAACGGGGTCTTGCCAGTCCACAAGAGCCGCTGCAGTCCATACGCGGCTGTTCCGAGACTGCTCCAGCCTCGGTTGGTCAAACCGACGAAGACACTTCCATCCACACCTCGCATCATCCTGAGGACTGCGGAAGCAAAACCGCTGCGAAATGGGAAACAGGCGCCTTGGTACTCGCCATCGACTTGTTCGAGGAACACGCGATTGATGGAAGCTTGCGTAAACTCGCCGATGAACAGTTGGCCTGTGAACGGTCCAAATCGGCCGCCGGAATCATCGAGCATGATATCCGTCGTGGACTGGCCCATCTTTTTGTACGGGAACCAAACCGCAGGCGGCTTCAACTGGGGGAACTTCTCGATGGCTTGTGCAAGCGGCAATCCATCCGGAACACTTTCGATGCCTTGGATCGGCGAGTCGGGTTGGTTCATCGATGCGAGCGCTTCGGCGTGATGAAAAAACGCACCGGTGCGCATGTGATGCAAGGAGTTCGTCGCGACCCAGTTGCCTTGTTGGTCGGTATAGAACATATCGCCGTTGGCGTTGGCCCCGAGTCCACTGGGTGAACGCATGCCGGCGCAGACGGGAGTGAGTTCGCCGCTAAGCGTGGACGTCATGCCCCAGCCACGCCATTTGCCTTGCTTGTAACCGAGCGCCGGGTTCTCGACGACTCGATCCAGCTCGCTGCCTTTGAGGCCCAGGCCGATATTGAGCGTGATCCACAAGTTGTCGTCCTTGTCCAACTTCGGGCCATACGCATATTCGTGGTAGTGACCGGTAACGCCCCAGCCTTTGGCGACGGTGAGATACTCATCCGCCACATCATCGCCGTTTGTGTCACGCAGTTCCGTCAGTTCGCTGCGTTGGACGGTATAGAACGAATCGCCGAAACGCAGCAGCCCCAACGGTTCGTGAAGCGCCGACGCAAAACGTTTGTAGGTGATTTGCATTGGCGGGTCGTCGTAGACGCCACCGAGAATCCAGACTTCACCCTTGCGAATCGCGACGGCGATACGATCCTTGTCGTACGGAGCAATCCCGCTGACTTCGAGCACCAGGTCGTCTGGCGGCGGCGTCCAAATTTCGGAGCGCGATTCGGTCGCCGCACCGGCAGTCACGACGTCGATGATCCGGTAATAGTCGGCTTCATCGGCAACGCAGAGACATTGGCTTGCGATGACGAACAGCAACGTTGAAATTCGTAGATTTACCATTGATAGCTAAAAATCAACTGAGCACCCGGATACAAAACGACTTGTTGAGCAAGCACGCCCTCTACATGGATGGCAACTAATTCGCTCCTGATACCGGCAACAGCCACTTTCAATTGCCGCTTCGGCACAGATACCTGAACCGGCACCCAAGCCCGCGTTGGTGTAAACGATTTTGAAGTCACCTTGATGGTACGCGATAAGTCCTGACGCCATTTAGAAACAATGCGATCTTCAAATTCGAATTCTCCGAACGAGTACAAGAACGTCGGTATTCCGTCCTCATCCAATCGATAGCCTTTGAATTTATAACCTTCTGCATCGGTTGGCCACGTCGCAGGTTCGTCATTGCCCAAAACGAAGGGAACGATCGCGGCTAATTCCACAACATCTTCGCCAAGCGGGATTGCTGGTGGGGCTGAGCGGACGAACCAAGTCCCTTGCGCGTCCAAAAAACGGCCTCGCCAAATCGTTGCCAACCGCATCTTTTCAGTATCAAACGCGAAGTTGACTCCGTTTGGAAATCCAACAGCGATCGCGTGGGTGCCTGCGCCGGGCATGAACGTTCGCAGGATGATCGGACGGTCGGTTGGTTTCAGTTCATAGCTCTTCGAATTCGCTTCGAGGATTTTTTCTGGTAGAGGTTCTTTATCGAGTTGCTTCAAGTAGCTCCAGATCGCGGCGACTTGATGATCGACGTCGCCGTAGGTTTCTGTTGGCAATTGGCTATTGCCGTCTGGAAAGAACGTTGGCATTCGCGTTCGCGCTTTGATGCTGCCGGGATCCAAGATGAACGCGTGGAACCATTCTGGTCGCACGCGGTTCGTGATGCCTTTCAAATCCACGCCGACAACGCCGGGAAGTGCGAAGCCGCGAAACTCGTGGCATTGAACGCAACCTACGTCCATCATCGCTCGACCCGCACTCGACAAATGATCGAGCGAACCGAATACATCACTTTCACTTGCATTGGATGCCTTGTCGGCAGCGGCGATTTGTGCCGGGACTGTTTCCGCAAGGCTGGGATGGAACACAGGCATTCGAATGTGCATGTGCGGTCGAATGTCAGCTTTCTCGCCTCGCAAGACTTTCTTGAACCAAGCCGGTTGGAGCTTACGGCCGGCACCAGTGAGAGGCGGCGGCAATCGTCCTTCGTCACCCAAGTCGACACTGCCGACCGTTTCGAAATACGGCTTGCGATGACGCCCGACACCGCCCAGCCCGTCTCGCTCGTGACAAGCGAAGCAGTTCATTTGCAACATCGAGTGTTGTAATGTTGCGCTCGAGTCAGCGTTCGAATTCAGCTCGCTGAGTGCGGCAGTGATCGCAGTTTTCTGAGCTTGATCCAGCGAGAAGTCCAGCGGCTGATTTGACTCCGACAAACAACCTCGCTTTGCGGAAGCGTCTAACTCGGCGAGCGGTTTGGAGCTCGAACTGGTTGCTTTTGCACCCGTGTCATGACACTGGACACAATTCAGTTTAACGAACCATTCGCGACCGGTCTGAACAAGACTCGCTTCGGGCGACGAAACTGGCGTCGCCCGGCTTGGATTGTTTCTCGCAAGTAAGTACGCACTCAAGTCGGCTGCTTCGATCGGTTGGAGCTTGAAGCTCGGCATGCGACCAGAAGTTCGGAACTCGTGTGGATCCAACAGGAACATGGCCAGCCCTTCGGGCGTGTACTTACGAACCAGGTCGCTTTGTGGAATCGAATCCACGCGGCGGGCTGCGGCGCCGAGGCCCATTTCTTCGAGTTCGTCAGCGTCGAGTTGCTCGATCAGCTTGTCGACGGGCGAGTCCGAGCTTGCTGTGGCGTTGTAATCTGCCGCTGGCTCGTGACACGCGACACAGCCGACTTGGTGATAGAGTTCGAGCCCCGTGTCGACATTGCCCTTGTTCCAAAATTCGTGAGGCACAGGTAACGCGCCCGATCCCCTCACCTCCCAAAACGGTTTCTGGAGCGAGGAAACGTAAGCCGTCAGTGCATCGACAACAGCATTCCTTTCGCTCGCTTCGACGGCGTCCAAGACATTCGGCATCGTGGTGCCGGGTTTGGCTTGTTGCGGATCAGCGAGAAATTGAGTGATCCATTCGCGACGAAGCACCCGCCCCGCGCGTTGGAGGCTCGGGCCGCCTTTGGGTTCGAGCATTTTGTCCGAAGAACTGTGACAGGCAACACAACTCAGTTCGCTGAGTAGCAAACGCCCAGACGCGACCGCGTCGATATCTTCGTGACGCCCGAATCGTTCGAAGCCAGCAACGAACGGCGGAGCGGCATCGCAGGCAACTTCGAGTGAGTTGCTGAGAAGGACGACTGCGAGAACTGCGACGATTGGGCGAACCGTACGCATCATGCGACTGGCTCCATCGCGGCGCGTCGAGCGTCTTCGAGTAACTTGATCCAAGGGCCAACATAGTATCCGTTGTCATGGAAGGTTCGGCCGCTGACCAGGTTCCCATCGATAACGCAAGGTTCGTTGACGAACGTTCCGCCACAGACCTCCAGATCAAAGCGGCACTTCGCGACGGTTGCCATGCGACGTCCACGAACACAATCCGCGTAGGCTGGGATTTCGACACCGTGACAGACACTCGCGACAGGCTTGTTGGCAGCGAAGAAATGCTTCGTGATCCGCACGAGGTTCTCGTCATAGCGAATGTATTCGGGAGCCCGTCCACCCGAGAAAAAGATTCCGGCATACTCCTCTTCCTTGACTTCGGCGAAGGGAACGTCACAGGCTAGTGTGTAGCCTTCCCATTCTTTGGTGATCGTCCAACCCGGTTTCACTTCGTGCAACACGAGTTGATAAACACGTTTTTCTGGAGCCGTCACGACGGGCTGGAACCCGGCTTCCTGGAGCCGATAGTACGGGTACATCGTGTCAAGCAACTCGGTCGCGTCACCGATCACAACAAGCACTTTTTCCATCGCGAAACATTCTCCTTGGGCTGTCGCTAGCGCGACATCTGTTTGGGTGGGACAATTTTGAATGCGTCGTTAGAATAACGCGGGTAGGTCTCGCTCAATTGTACTAAATCATCACCATGGATGTGCGTTTAAAGACAGTCGCCCACATGATTCGGTCTGCGGTCCACGCCGACGTGGGTTCAGACCATGCTTTGCTGCTCGTTTCGTTGCTTCGAAGCGGACGAATCGAGCGTGGAATCGCGATTGAGAACAAGCTCCAGCCGTTTCAAAACTCGCGAGACGCGTTGGCTGGGTTGGCGGCCGAAGCTCGATTCAGCGATGGACTCGAGAGCTTGAAACCGCATGAGGCCGATAGTCTGAGTATCTGTGGCATGGGCGGCGAAAGCATGGTGAAGATTCTCGAGGCGCATCCAGATCGCGTGCCGAGACGCATCGTGTTGCAACCCAATCGCCGAGCGGACCTCGTGCGACAATGGGCGTTGCGAGCTGGTTTTCATATCGTCGATGAACAAATCGCCTGGGGCCATTGGCCGTACGAAATCATGCTGTTCGAGAAAGCGTACGCACTCGAAGCTGATCCAGCGTACGCGAGCGTCGAGAAGGACGCGGCACTAATGTTCGGGCCGCTGGCGCTGCGGCGCGGCGAAGCGAGGTTTGTCGATCGGCTTCGCGAGGAGCAGGTTTATTTGAGCCAGTTCAGTACGCTAAAGCCGTACGGTCGCGAGCGACTTCGCTTGATTGAGCAAGTGCTTGCTGGGAGTGCGTTTGCAGAGTCACGTGACTTTGAGTCCACGAAAGAATAACGTCGTCCATCCACGAGTCGCCTTGGCGATTGACGAAACCCAAGTGCCCACCGCGACGTGAGGTGAGCAAATGTGTGGCCTTGGGTAACTCGTGTTCAATTTCAGTAAAGATACCAACAGGCACAATCGGATCGTCTTCGGCGGCCAAGATCAGTGTTGGTATTGTGTTTTGGCGAATCACCGAGATCGCAGACGTATCGTGGTAGTAATCGATCGCACGCTCGTAACCGCACAGCGGCGCCGTGATGCGATCATCAAATTCCCACATCGTTCGTGGCCGCTTAATCAATGCCTCTTGGATGATGCTTTTCTGTTTGATGATCGGAGGTGCGTCACGAAGCAGGCTATTGATAAAATGATGGTTGTAAGGTCTCAACCACCACTGCAACAATTGACGACTGCATCGTTCCAAGTTGATCGGAGGTGCAACCGCGGCACAAAACTTCAGTTTGTTCCACCAGCTCGGCTGTGGGTCGTCGCCGTTGCTGACACGCCCAACGGCTCGGAGAACTTGATTTCCGCCAAGCGAAAAGCCCATGGCCGCAAGTGATGAGAATGGAGCAAGTTCATTGATCGTTGCGAGAGCCGCGAGCACATCGTCGCTGCGTCCGGCGTGCATGATTTGTTCGGAGAGATTAAACGCGGCACCACAGCCTCGCATGTCCACTCGAAAAACTCGAATGTTTCGCTGCTGGAATGCACCGGCCAAACGTCGCATGTAGGAGCTGGTGTGGTCGCCGCCGAGACCGTGGACCAACAAGACCGACAGTCCGTCGGGCGACCAATTCGCAGGGCAATCATCGTGCAGCACGATCACATCGCCGTCAGGCAAATCGACTCGATGTTGAATCGTCCCAGGCAACTCGCTGCCCGTCGGACGCAATTGCCAAAGTGTATGAAGATGCCCGCTACACAGCAGTCGGCTTGGTTTGAACGGCGGAGGGTCAAACCTGACGCGAACGCGTTCCAAACTGATCGAGTGCAAAATCTTCGTTCCTTCAGCGCTAAGAGATGAAGGATGGAGACTAGGCAATCCTCAAGTTTTGAACAATGTCGAATGAAAATTATTTGTCGATGTCACTGATCGTGCCGAACCACTCGAGGACCTCGGCGTCCTCATCAAATACGGGTGCGGCTTCGACGACAAACCGGTGGTAGCTCTCGCTCGCAGCGTGCCATAATCTTCCCTCCGCTCGATATAGTGAGCGGTTCGCAACTGCTAGACCCCAAAGTTGCTCTAGCAGGACTTGGTCGTCTTCGTGTAGCGCCGAGAGCCATCCGAAGCCTTGATGTTCCTCCCAATTTTGGCCCGTATAAAGTTGCCAAGAAACTTGCGGAGTCACGAATTTTCCTTCAGCGTCGGCTGTCCACGAAATGACTCGCGTGCCATCCATGAGGGCTTTGTAGCGAGCTTGCACCCTCAGAAGTTCTTTTTCCGTCGCCTTGCCGTGCTCGATTTCGTCCACGAGCCGTTGGTTGATCACCCTCAGCGATGGCAAGTGCACGAGTTGAGGCATCATCTTGAAAAGCACAACCACGGTGCACCAGGCCGCAACCGCGGTGGCAACTTTTGCAACACCAAGCAGCGCGTAGAGCGGATGCCAAAAGATCATCGCCTGGAGAAAGTAGCTGGCGCCGGCTGTGAAGACGAAAAATCCGAGCAGTGCGAATAATCGATGAAACGTCGAACCGTCACGCCGACGCAAGAACTGGGCGAGCGCATACAAAACCGCGACAAGCGCAAGACTGATCGCGAGATCCGATACGATGTAGATCCAACCGATACCTCGGGTCCAACCTTCGGACTCCCACAGAGGTGCGATCGTAACGACAGCCGGAAAGTGTGCAATCTGGCTTAATAGCTCAATCGGAACATCGGTCATGGAGTGTGGCTCGCATTGCCTAGCGGGCGAATTCGAAGCGAATGGGTCGGCACTTTAGCGCTGGCTCCGCGGTTAATTTAGGGGGCATAGTGCCGCAACGCTACACCCAGCGAGTCTATTGGGGGGTGCGAATTGTCGATTCAGGATGTCTTTCTGGCTTGCGACCGCTTGCCCAAGGCTCGACATATTTCGATAGTGATAAGCCTTTAAGCTTGTAGCCGACACCATTTCAACCCTTTACTCGACCCAGATCAGTCAAAATGAGCGTTTTAGTTACTCAACAGGCACCTTCGTTCAGCGCCCAAGCCGTGATGCCTGATGGCCAATTCAAGCAACTTTCACTCAGCGACTATGCCGACAAGTATGTGTTGCTGTTTTTCTATCCATTGGATTTCACGTTCGTTTGCCCGACTGAAATCATCGCGTTCAGCGATCGTGAAGCTGAATTCGCTGCACTCGGCGTTCAGATCCTCGGCGTTTCTGTCGACAGCCATTTCTCGCACTTGGCTTGGACCAAGACGCCTCGCACCGAAGGCGGCATCGGCGCGACGGCTTATCCGTTGATCGCTGATTTGAACAAGCAAATCGCTCGCGACTACGACGTGCTGTTGGATGGTGGCGTGGCTCTTCGCGGTTTGTTCTTGCTCGACAAGAGTCATGTGGTGCGTCACCAAGTGGTCAACGACTTGCCGCTCGGCCGAAGTGTTGACGAAGCCTTGCGAATGGTGCAAGCGCTTCAATTCGTCGAGAAGAACGGCGAAGTCTGCCCAGCGAACTGGAAAGAAGGCAGCCGCACGATCAAGCCGACCGTTGATTCGAGCAAAGAATTCTTCAGTGCTGAGTACGCCAAGTAGTTTGGTGGCTTCCACAGTTCTCGTAGCGCATTGATTGGCGTTGCGTTTAGCTTCACGTAGCGTTTTGAAAGGACCATGTTCCCATGTGGCAAACGAACGAATTGGGACTTGCGTCCTTTCAGCATGGCGCGTTGCGATTGGATGTGGATGCCCGTGGCGGCGAGTTTGGGATTCATTGGAAAGTGTCCGGCGACGCGTTGCCTGCAGGGGACGTGTCGGCGTCGCTTCGATGCGTTCGCGACGATGTGCTTCCATCAATCGAAGACCAATTTGTGCGGGGCGATGAGTGGCACGTTCACTTGCCCCAGCAATCCGGGTCGTACTCGCTCGACATCGTGTTTCGTCCGGTGATGCATTCCGAGTTGCAAGAAGCTCGAGCTAAAGACGCTCCCGCGACCTTGGTTTTGGAAGCAACGCTTTCCATTCACACGTCGTTGCTGGACACACACCCAACGATAGATCTTGATATCGACACAAAGCTTCGCGGTCGGCTGGATGCGAACGGCGACAACATCGCGCCCCGAATGGACGACGCGTCCAATGGCATTGAATCGAGTGGTAGTGCAGCGATCACGCATGGCGCGTCCGCCAGTGTGCTACTTGGACAGCACGACTATCCGTTCACGACAGACCACACGTCTGCGGACAAAATTTCGCTGCGTTTGTTCGGCGAGTTTCTTGAAAAGGGTGTGATTCGCAAGGCCCGGCCCTGGATCGTGCTGGGTTCGATCACTGAGGAACAAATCGCCGACCTATGGAAGTCTCTGGCTGGGACGCCTCTCCCGCTCACTGCATAAATCGGTCGGTTGCTGGGGATGGTTGTTTGCGAGAGGCCCAATTCGGGTGTGTCGCAAATCTACGCGATCGCGTGGCTCCAGACCATTTCTCTCAACGCTGAACGAAACCAACCGCCCGATCGTAGGGATTGTAACGTCCGCGTGACGTCATTTGCGGCTGTGATTTGACCAATTCGCCCAACGTGAACGCTTATTGCTTTTGCCGGTTACGGCGTTTGCGTAGACTGTTAGCAGTAAAAATCTTTTCGCCGACTCTGCGCAGGTTCCTTCACGGGTGCAGGACCAGCAGCCCTAATCCAAGCCAATCGGGGGAGCCAATCGGGGGGCGTCCATCGCATGAGCGCTACAATCGCCAACACAGAAACGCGAAACGCCGGGCAAGCCCCGTCGACGTTGCTTGCTGCCTTGGCTCAAGCCGCGTGCGTCTCGATGCTGTCGTTGTTATGCATCAGCATGCTGATGTGTGCATCGATCTGGATGCAAAGCAGTGCATCGGCCCAGCCTCCCGGGACTCGCCCGCCATTCGAAACGCCGATCGAACCTGAAGCAGCCGAATCCGACGGTTCACTTCCAGTCCGCGCGTTTATGTTTTTGGACGAATCGGGCACTCCCGTCATGATGCCGCGGATGAGCTTGGAGAAGATCGATCGGCTCGTTAACAAAGAGGCTGGAGTAGAGACAAGAGCCCAGTCTTATGCATTGGACTCGCTCGAGATCGATGCTGTCGCCGAAGAAGGCCGCTGTGAGATGGACATCGTCTTGCGGATGTCCATCGACTCGAGCAACGGGAAATGGATTTCGATTCCTTTGCGAATGAAGAATTTCCATCGCATTGGCCCAGCGGATATCACCGGACTGGACGAACACAGCATGACCGTCGCCGCCGACGGCAGCGGATACGTGTTGCAGACCAAGACGACGCAACCGCGAGATGTGATTATCAAGATGCGTGTCGTCGCTCGCGTCGCAAACGCACCAGCTCGCTCGATCGACTTCCTTTTGCCAGATGTTCCGTCGACGTTGAAGCTGGTGACGGCCCAAGCGAACGTATCGGGCGAAGTCGTTGGACGTGGTGATGAAGTTGTGCAAACCGAACCTGTCCTCGGAGGTCGTACGCGATTAACGGTCGAGAGTGGTGGCGGCGCATTTACATTGAAGTGGGGTAACGCCAACAACTCAGGCGACTCGTCTCCCGTGGTCGAAGTGGACTCGGTCGTCACCATCGTTTGGGACTCACCACAAGATCCACCGTTGGCTTCGGTTCAAATGACGATTCGCAACTTGCGTGAGCCGCTGTCGTCGTTCGACATTCGCTTGCCGGTTGACGCAGTCCTTCTGGATACACCAACTGTCAACTCACCGACCTCGAACGTGGAGTTTTCGTCACCGATTGCTGAGCCCGAGGGTTATCGCGTCCAGCTCTTTATTCCTGAGCAAGAACGCCAGCAACGAATCGACTTGTCGTTTGACCTGCAACTCTCGACCCAAGAAACGTCTGCGAACGATCCGCTCAAACTCCAGGCACCCACCGTCATCGGTGCGCTGCGTCAACGTGGTGAAGTACTCGTCCGCACCTCAAGCGACTATCGCTTGCGATGGCGAAGTCGCCAGCACGTCCAGTCAATTCAAAAGGCAACAACAGAGACGACGGATTCAGATCGAGTCTATGCGTTTCGTTACGATCGAGCGGCGTTCACGCTGCCGCTATGGTTGTCCGCCAAAACACGCCAGCTGCGTTTGACGAGCGAAACACAGATCTCATTGCTCAAGGGTTTGGCAAGTTTGGAGATGACGATCTATGCGACTGGCCAAACGTCCGATGGACGCGGGCTGCAACTCGATCTCGCGCAATGGCAGTTGCGGTCAATCGTTGATCTTGAAACCGGCAAGCAACTCGACTCCTTTGCGGCAAACAAATTTAGCGAAATTGAGATGACCGCGAGGCTGAGCGACGAGCCTGCGCCGATTCGCATTCGCGCCGAGCGGCAAGTAACGGAGGATTACGATAACCTCGGATTCGACTTGCCACGCATTGTCAAGAACGACGACAGTCTGTTGATCCAAAGTGCGACCTTGCAGATCCGAAGCGACGGTCAAAGGTCATTGGTCATTGACTTAGACCAATCAACAGGCTTGGACCCGATTGCTGATAACAGCGATAGCGACCTCGTCGAGCCAACACTGAGTCGCTTCAACATACTGCCTCCCGACGCGCCCGCGCGTGTCGTTGGAATGTTCGTGGAGCAACCGCCTCGCATTACTTTGGCGGCCGAGGCAAAAGTCGAGCTGGACGGCGCCCAATTGACGACGAGTGTTGACTGGACGGTGTCCTCGGCACTTAGTCTCAGCGGTAGCTTGCCGATTCAGTTCACGACCGCCGGGGGTTCTGAATCGGAACCCACCGAGAGCGCTGGCTCCGCAATTTCCGCCAGCGACAACGAAGCGAGCGAGTGGACGGCGATGGTCAACGGTGCGCCGGCATCATTCGTCGAGATTCGTCAAGGCACCTACGAGCTGAAGTCCGAGAACTTGCTCGAGGGCACGATGTCGATTCGGCTGCGGCATATCCAGACCATCAAGCGAGAAGAAAACGCACGTCGCCAACTCATCTCCTTGCCTCGTCCCGCCATCCCGGACGTGTCGATCGTAGGAGCGATTCAAATTCTCTTGCGCGGTGACGTGGATGCTGATTTGATCTCAGCCAACTCCGACGAAACCGCGGAGACACAACTTACCAGTGGTGGCGTGCAAACACTTGAGCTCGAATCGCTTCCGCGCGAGCCACTTCGGCTGCGTCTTCGTCCACGAATCGTCGCCGGCAGCCAGCGAGGGCTGACGATCCAGCGAGCTGTCTTGCGAACGGCTGTTGGACGCAACACACGGTACGAACAGTTAATTGCAACGATTCACGGTGACGATGCATTATCGATCGAGTTACCGATCGATGTCGCAGACATGTCGCTCGAGGCGGTTGTCAATGGGCAATCCGTGACTGTGGATACCGATGGGCAAACGATACGCATACCGCTTTCCGGTCCAGGCCCTACGCACGAAGTGAATCTCCAAATCTGGATCAACGAAGTCACTCCGTCGTCGATCGCCACCATATCGCCCATGATGCGGTTACCATCCGCGATCGATCGATTGTACTGGCAAGTCGTCGCACCATCGGACAGCCACGTTGTTTGGGCAGCCCCGACGGCTGGCCGAGCGATGTCTTGGGAGTTTGATCGTTGGCGTTTGTATCGTCGAACGGCGCTAGCGGATTCAAAACTGAATGCTTGGGCCAGCGGTGTCGACCAAGCGAACACGTCCAATGAAAGCCGGTTTTTGCAGATCGGTACGGAAGCAAACAATCGTTATTTGTATGTCGGCTCGGACGTCAAATCATTCGAAGTTGTGCTTGTTTCTCGCGGCTTAATGTGGTTGGTCACGGGAACGTTGGTACTCGTATGCTCGACGCTTTTGCTCTATGTGCCGGCGTTCCGCAGCCCGATGACAGCGATCGTGGCGGCGATTGCGTTGACGGGTTTGCTCGTCATTGCACCGGACGCAGCGGTGTTGGTTGGCCAGCTCGGGATGATCTCGTCAATCCTTGTGATTGTCATGTTCGCAATTCGTGCATTGATTTCGCCGAGGCCAAACGTACGAGTTCTGAAGCCTAAAACTCAAATTTCCGGGCGTCGCGAGCCATCGACACGGACGTTCGCCAAACCCACAGAAAAGCAACTGGATCTGCAACCCGCGGAGTTGTCGGAGACTCAAGCGATGCCGCCGCAAACGGAGGCGACACAGTGATCCGCCATCTGCTGCGAGCGTTGGTCCTCGGCATGTTGGTGCTCATCACCTTGTTCGGCGGTGGACTCTGCGAGACACCGCTCGGATCACTTTCTCAGTCCGTCGCAATGGCCGATGAAGGCGACGAAGTCGATAGCACGGAAGCGAATGCCGACACCACGACGTTGCCAGTTCCAAATGCAGCGACTTCAGATGAAACTGTTCTCGAACCGGCTGTTGCCACGCCTCCGCAACCTACCTTGCCGGTGCTCACGCCTGACGGACGACCGTATCGCGCTGTGGACGTGTTCCTCTCTCAGCTCGCTGAGCTGATCCCGGAAAACTTTGTACCCATCTCGCTCGCCACACTGAAGGAAGCGGAGGGGGAAGTTTCCGATGCAAAGTCATCCGCTGAATCACCACAAATCCGCAGCTCGCACTACGTCATCCGATTGAAAGATGACACGCTTGTAAGCGAACGATCAACGATCGATATCCAGTACAGTGGAGACGAAGTGACGGAGCAGCCGCTTGGCAAAGTCAACTTTGCGATTGATCCACTACCTACCCGAAGCGTCGTGACGAATGATTCGCTACCGCGTCTTGAATCCCATGCTGACGGCTCGCTTTCAGCATTCGTGGACGGTGATTCGAATATCTCCTTTGTGTGGAGTTTGAAGGGGACGCAACGCGGTTTATCGAGGGAGTTCGATTTGAAGATTCCCCTCTCGCCCCAAACGCTTATCGAGTTAGCCACGCCGCGCGGTGTGATTCTCGATGTGTTGGATGGAGTGATTCGGCCGTTACCGGCACCACCAGTCGGCATGAGTTCGCTTGACACGGATTCTGTCGACCTGACGCAGTGGTGGCGTATCGATGCAGGCGGCTTGGACTTGTTGCGGCTGCGAGTACGCACCGTCGACGAGAGTCTCGATAGCGAGGCAATCATCGTTCGTCGTTCACCCTGCCAGTACGAAGTTGACCCCGGCGGCGTGAGCTGGAAGTGTAACATGACTGTCCAGTTTCCGGCGCGCGACACGTATCCACCACTGATTGTGCATCGAGCAACGGTGCTTGCGGTGACCGTTGATACCGTGGATGTGCCGTTCGCGACAATCCTTCGCAACGATGACGCACATATCATCCAAGTGCGTGCTGGAACGTCGGCATCGCCGCGACCTGGCATGACCGCAACGGTCAATATCTCTGGGTTTTGCTCTTGGGACACGGACACGGGTTGGTGTGATCTGCCGGTTCCGACTTGGCTCGTCTCACGTGTCTTACAGACATCGTCTACCACGCAAGCTCAACTTCGAATTGACGATGCGCTTCGTTTGGTCACTTGGCAATTGCCAACCCATTGGAAACGTTCCCAACCAAGTTCGTCTGGCACTGCGTCGCTTTATCTTGCTGAAGGCCCACCGACGGTCCAGCCGATCCTGCCAGTCATTGATGATTTATCTGTAATTAATGATGAGTCTTACGAGGCCCTTGCGTCGACGATACAACCGACTGGGTCGCGTGTTCGATTGGCGGTGCACAAGCCGCTAACGAGCTTTGACTCCGCGTTCGCGTTCACAATCAGCGAACAGGCTCTGGATGCGAAAGCAAGGTTCGTCATCAAGACAGATCCGCAACGCATTGAACCCTTAGAATTCAAACTCGAAAAGAATTGGAAGCTACTTTCACTCTCGCTGCCAGTATCAAGTCGATTGCTTGAGAATCCAGAGTCCGACGCGAACTCCGACATCATCACACTTTGGCCTGAGCCGAACGAGATCGTCAACGGCGAAATCATCGTCGAGGCGACCGGACGAACACGACTTCCCGCGGGCAAGCCGTCCGTGACGATCCCTTCGAGTTGGTTCATCCAGCTTGACGGCGTTCGCGGAACGATGACAGCCGCGATGATTCCTCCCGCTTCCTTGAAGTGGAGTGGCGACACAACGATGCGCGTCTCGCGATTGCCACAAGAGTCACTCGCGTCAGACCAGGCAACCTTTTTTGGCACGTTGACTCCGGAGTCGCTGTTGTTTCGGCCAGAGAAGATGAGTACGCCAACGCTCACGATGCAGCCACCAAGCGTTTCATTCAATATCTCAAGTCTGCTGGAAATTCGACGCGAAGGCGACGAGTGGGTCGAAACGCTTGAGCTCGAAACAGACGCCGCAAACCCGCTGTTGAATTCACTCAGGGTAGACACAGGTCCATCCCAAGGTCGACCGCCTTATCGTTGGCTGCTGCGTTCCAAGATCGATTCGGAACCCGTGAGTTTGCCAGCAACGTCGATCCTATTCGATGAGAATGACGAGGCGGGAAGTTACCGAATCGACGTTTCGAACCGCGAATTGGGCGGCAAGACACTACTTGGACGTCGGAGATACACTTCACCAAACCAAATTCAGCTTCAATTGCCGCAAGTCCCGGAAGCCTCGAGCCAGAATGCTGAGGTGCTCATCGGCGACGGGCTCGAAGTACGCAGGCGAAGTCCAGGAGTGATGCGTGTGCCGATTGCCATGGCCGCTTCTGGTGATTCATCGGGCGCGTCAACCGTGGATGTTTCCAGCGTGATGAGTGCGAACGACGTGCAAGCGTTTCAGTCCCAACCGAAAGCGTCGGCGAATGTGCGTTTGCGTTACGATCCGGTGGACCAGCCGTTGATTGTGATTGCGTCCACGAAGTTTGATCCGAATGTGAACCTGGTGTGGCAAAAGCAGGTTCAAGTTTTCGCGTCGAGCCGTGGAACAGACGCCGTCGAAATGCGAATGAGCGTCTCAGCAACAAACCCGATCCAGCTGACGTATTCGCCTGAGTTGCATTTGACAGCCGTCTATCGCGGTAACACGCAAGTGCTGGACTACCAATCAACACCATCGACTGTGACAATCAAACCCAACGACGGCACGGAATCCTTGCGTGTACTTTGGACTCGCAATCAATCGTTTCGCGGTTGGTGGCGTCATTGCCGCATTCCAAGAATCGACGTGAACGGTGTGGTCGTGAACGAGCGATACGCACTTGTCGCGAGTGCCGATTCGTTCGTTCCCACGAATGTATTCAATGGCACGTTGGATCCTGCCTCCGGTGAAACGATTTGTGAAGTCGCGTCTGGAGCACGCAAGATCGTGATGCACTACAACATCGTGATCGGATTTGGATGGTTGTTTGCCGTGGTCACATTTGCGATGTGTTGGTGGATTGCAAGACATAGCGCGACGATCGTGGCTGGGCTTATTACGCTCGCTGTTACTGTGGCGGTTTTGTGGTCGCCTTGGGCAATCGCCGTGATCGGTTGGTTCATTTTGCCCGCAAGTGCCGCCGTCCTCTTGGCGACTTCGATTGACTATCGCAATTGGATCAAGGATTACAATCAAAACGCAGCGATTACGGACCCCACGACTGAGAACTATGTGTCAGCCGATAGGTCTTATTCCGAGCATGCTTTCTCGTTCAATATTCCACGAAGTGGCGCCGTGTGGTGGATACTTGCGGTTCTGGTGACTTGGTCGCTCAGCCAAGCAACGGCGCAAGCGCCATCCGGAACCAACGCGTCCGGACGATCAACTAGCATGGCCGCGAATGGCTCGGCAACGGATAAGACTCTAAGCCGCGTTTCTGACAGTACAAAGACGCCAAGTGGTGGTCCAGTCACTATGATTGTTCCGGTCGATGCAAATGGCGAGATCGCTGGTGACAAGGTGTATGTCCCTGAGACGCTTCGCTTGAGCTTGTTTCAACAAGATAGCCGCGGCGAGCCGGAAGTCGTTCGTTTCCAATTCGCGGATTATCGCGTCAAAATCGAACCGACACGTGATGTCAATTCATTGACCCCGCCATCTGTTTACGCCGAGTACGTCGTTCGCATCGATCGACCAACGAACCGCATTATCCTTCCGCTGCCGAGCAAGACGGTTCGTCGCGTCGAACTTGTTGGCCCAGATGACGATCGAATCGTGCGATTCTCTGCTCAAGATGAAACGTCAATCATCGTCAATGTGCCTCCCGCAACGCTCTATCGCTTACGAGTCACACTGATTCCGACAATGAACGTCACGGCTCAAGGCACACTGGTGGACTTGGCAGTCCCGCCGATCAATTCAGCGCGATTGACGGTCGACTTAGATCGTGGAATCGAGAGCGTCACGATTGAAGGCGCCACAGGTCGAGTGATCCCAGACGCCGATTTGCGTCGCACGGTCGCGCACCTAGGCCCGTCCAGTCGCATCGTGATGCGTTATGTCAATCGTGATCGAATTGAACCCACTGCTGGGCAAAGCCTCGTTCGTCGCTACTGGGTCCAATGTGGTCAAAACCAAACGGCCGTGGACTGTGAAATCACGCCCGGGACTCCGATCCTTAACGGACAAACCCTCAGCCTCATCATTTTCGATTCGGCAATGCCGACGCTCGCATCGCCCACTTGGCGAATTGGTGTCAACGAAATGCTGAGCCCGATGCGGCGACAATTGACTCTAACGAGTCTCTCCGACACACCAACGCCCATCCGATTGCTTTGGACGTTGCCATCACCAATCAACGAGCCAGCAACAACCGACGACCGTGTCGGTTTATCGATCCCAGAAGTCAGCCTGTTGACGTCGGCGCCAATGTCGCCGATTTGGGTCGCAATCCAGAACGACCCGTCGCTTCGAGTCGTTGCATCGACTCGATCCGCGTTTGAATTGATTCCGTCCGACCAATTCCTCAGCGGTTGGAGCGGCTATCGAGACCGAATCGATCAGTCTTTTATCGCAACGGATCGCGTCCCCTCCCTTTTTCTTTCACGCTCCGAGAAACCTAGCACGAGTGTCGTCTCGCGGCATCACTTGCAAGTCACGACAAGTAGCCTGTATCTCCGTTACCACGCGACAGTTTCCTTCACCGAATCACAAGCGAGTCCTCGGCTGCTCAAAATTCCTCCCGGGTTTGAGTTGCTTTCCTTGATGGTCAATGGCGTCCGCATCGATTCCCCGAGCATCCAAAATGGTGAGGCGCAGCAAGTATTACTCAGTCCGTTGCCGCCAAGCAGCCCCATCGAAATCGATGCCATGGCGTTTATGCCGTTGAGCAAGAATGAGAAATTCGAACCTCAGCGATTCGAAGTATGGCCTCCGAGTGAAACACGCGACACCTACAGTTTATTGCGAGATGCGAGCACGCGGGTCGCGACAATCACTCCGTCACTCCTCAAAGCGACGGACGATGCTTTCCGCCAAGCCGGAACCGACGGCGCCGCTGCAACGCAACTCGGCCCTCTCGTCAGCCGTATGAGTGACGCTGAGATTCTTGCTGCGGGTTGGATTCCAGTCTCGACGTGGCAAATCGACCAGCCATCGATTGACGCAGCTCAACGCAGCGCTGACTCGATAGGCAATGCCAATCTCACCGAGGCAATGCAAACTCAGTCGCTTCCCGGGGGTGTCTTCAGAGCGTCGGAACAGTCGAATGAGTTTTCTACGAACCAGCTCATCATCATGTCATGGCAAGACGGGCGTTGGAGCATGGCGACACACATCGAAATCGCTAGCAAGAACATACCTGATTTTATCGACGTCGAAGTGCCTACTCGCTGGTGCGAATTGCTCGAAGTCAGCCCCGAGAGAACGTGGTCGCGCCAGCCCTCCACGAATCCGCTTTTGCAAGTGGTGCGAATTCAATGCGACCCGTCGCTCAGCAACGAACAAATCACGATTCGAGGCCAATTGAAGACCAGTGACAAGGGTCGGATCAGCGTTCCGACCGTGTCCGTGCTCGGTGCCGGAGATCGACACATTATCGTCTCCGTTCCGGATCGCTTAACGAATGATAATATTTTCTGGCGCCCGACCGCTGTATCGAAAGATGAGTTGCCTGAAAAGTGGAACTCGTTCTTGCCTGCTTCGATAACCCAGCGGTCGACCTACGCGGCTGCTGGCCCTGGGTGGTCCATCGAGCTAGCCGCTTTGCCCGTCGCAACGACCACAGCCGAAGTAACGGGCAGCGAAACACAAGTCTACCTCTCAAATTCACATGCATTGATTCTTGCTCGTTGGGATCTTGTTCCAGGCGGCGTGAAGACGGTTGGTGTCGACCTGCCGGCTGATGCAGAAGTCGTTTCCGCGTGGTCAGCAAGCCAGCCTGTGCATACCACAGTCATCAAGGATCTCGACTCGTCCAAAAGTGATGACGATGCCCCACCGGTTCGAACCATCGCGAAAAATCGAATGATGATTCGCTTGCCCATTTCGCTGGATCGATTATCCCAAAGCGTCGAAATCTTATATCGCATTCCATCGCCGCGACCTTCCCGCGACGACTATTTGGCGAAACTCACGAATGTTCTTCCGAAAGAAAACATCCTGCAAAAAGATGAATGGATCGCAATGTATTCGCTTTCAAAAGTAAGTGAGCTCCAAGCGATCACGGCGGATTCACGCATTCAAATGAGCGAAGCTGGAACGTCCGACGGAGCTGAAACACGTGCCTATGCGCTCGCGCAAGCCATCTCCGTGGTGGAGTCCATCGAGCGTTCGGAAGACAACCTAGCAGAACGCCCTGCGGATGAGATTCTGTCGTGGCTTGTCCCGTGGGTTGATCGCTATGAAGCACTCAGCCGAATGGCTGGTCGGACAATTGATGTCGAGACGTTGATCGCGGCTGCGGAAAGCGTCGAACCCGAGGCGACAGTAAGCATTTCGCCGGCCACACCAACTCCACAACCACTTTTCAGTGGCGTCACTGAGGATTTGTTTGCCAATGCTTCCGGCGATGTCGCGAATCGGATCGCCGAAGCACGATGGATCGACTTGGATCGCCGTATCGGGATATTTGTTGACCGGTTCATGCGTGATCAAACAATCAATTTGGAGTCGCGGCGTGAGCTTGTCTCGCGATTCAGCGTACTTGGTTTTGATGGCTACCAGCGGATTGGACTCTCGCGCGTAGCAGGTGGTGACGGGGCCCCGGCACTGATGTGGCCTACCGACGCCAACACCGATCCACTGCGGCGATTCATCGCGAACTGCTTGACCGTGCTGCTGGTGCTCGCGGTGCTTGTGCTTTCATGGCGATTCAAGACCTATGTCTTGCATCTCGTCCATCATCCGGCGACTTGGCTAGCGATACTCGCGGTATGCAGCTTCTATGTCGCGCCGTTGCCGTTCGCAGCATCGCTATTACTTGTCGCAGCCGTCTTGCCGCTGATGCCGCGCAATCGGCACGCCGACGACGTGTCATAGTGTTGCGTCACTAGCACCGATTTCACCGTCGTGTGCCGTATTGCGTTTGTCTACTCGTTCGATGTCGAAGAGTTCTCTTGACATAATGCGAGCGCCATGTCTTTGGCGCCTTTTAGATCCAACTTGCCCGTGCCGAGTACCGGAATCTCATCGACAAGGATGAAGCTGTCGACGGACGGAATGAACAAGTTCGGAAGTCCGGCAGCGGAAAGGGCGGCTCGCAGCTCGTCCACTGTCTTGCTCAGCGGCTTGTGAAGCACGATCAATCGCTCGCCCTTCTTGGAATCGGGAACTGCCGTCACCGAGATCTCCGGCGAGCCGTCTTCGTTGTCTTCACCGAGACACTTCAACAATTCGTCTTCGATGCGAATGTGTGGCACCATCTCGCCGCCGATCTTTGAGAACCGACTCAACCGTCCCGTGATATGCAAGAAGCCTTGATCGTCGACGTTGGCAATATCCCCCGTGATATACCAACCATCTTGGACCGCCTTGGCCGTTAATTCGGCTTGGTTCGCATAACCCTGCATCACGTTCGGGCCGGTGACAAGCAACATGCCGTCTTCGCCTGCGAGCATCTCGTGCCCGTCGTCGGTCGAGACGATCCGAGCCGAGATCCCTGGAAGCGGGCGTCCCACACTTCCCTCGACACGATCGAGTTGATACTTCGCCGATGAGCGTGACGGCGGAATATTCACACTCACAAGCGGGCTGAGTTCCGTCGCTCCGTAACCTTCGACTGGTCGAACACCGAAACGTTTCTCAAACGCATCGAACAAATCTGATGGCATCTTTTCAGCGCCCACGACAACAACATCCAACGTCTTGAACTGCTCTGGCTCGACCCGCCGCAAATAGCCTCGCAAGAATGTCGGTGTGCCCAACATCACGGTCGCTTTGTAGCGTTCCGCAAGCTTACCGATTTGGCGAGCATCAAGCGGGTTGAAGTGGTACACGCCCGCTGGTCCAAGCGTCATCACGGACCACAGCGTGACGCTATAGCCGAACGAATGAAAGAACGGCAAAATCCCAAGCACTATGTCGTGCGAATCAAGCTTCACCGCACGTCGAATCGCTTCCACGTTGTGGCTGATATTCGCGTGGCTGAGCAAGACACCCTTAGGCATCCCCGTCGATCCACTTGTGAAAATAACCGTAAGCAAGTCATCACACTTGATTCGATTCAATCCAAGCACTCGATCGAGAATCACCATCGGAAGCAATCGGCCCTGGATGAACGCGATCGCTTTGTCGAGCGTGGTAATTTTGTCCTTGAGCGACTCGAGCAACACCACTTCCGCATCCAACTTCACGTCGAGCTTGCTCATGAATTTCTCGCTCGACAACACGTGCTTGATTTTCACGTCGTGAATACAGTGATTAAGCACTTGGCTGCTCACCGTGTAATTCAAGTTCGCTGAGACGCGTCGGTCCATCGAGAGTGCAACGTTCACGATCACTCCCGCCACGCTCGGCGGAAGCAGCACGCCCACGAACTTTTCATCACGCGAGAAGACTTCGCGAGCCAACACTCGACGCAGTGCGAGCGTGCGAACCAGCATATCCCGGCCGCTGACTTCACTTCCCAATGAATCGGCTGCCTTCAGTCTCCCACCGGCGCTCCGCCAAGCTCGAACAATTCGGCTCGGGAGATTCGGTAACTCTTCTCGATGTTCGATGCTCGCTTGGGCACACAGGTCTTGTACTTGCGAACGCATGATCTCGAGCGGCGTATCGCCTGGTAACGGTTTGCCGACATAAAGGGTCAGCCTTCGTCGCGGCATGCTCGGACATTTGAAGAAAAACTTGCCGCCGGAAAAGCTGAAGATACTGCCCCACATCCCATCCAAACAAATGGGAACCACGATCTGGTCGGCTTCTTTCACGATCTTATTGAGCCCCGGTTTAAACGCTTGCAGTTGCCCGGTGCGAGTCAGCGTGCCTTCGGGAAAGATCCCCACGACTTCGCCATTGAGCGATGCTTCACGTGCAGTTTTGAGCGCAGCGACGATCGATTTGGGGCCAGACATCATCATGATCGTGTCAAACGCGCCAGCGAACCACGCAGGAATCGGGTTCTTGAAATTCGCGCCGTCCACAACGAACCGCACGTTCCGAGGCAACATCCATAAAATCAGTAAGCCGTCGATCCAAGAAACGTGGTTGGAGATCAACACACATCCCTTTTCCTTGGGGAAGTTCTCAAGCCCGACGACACGCTTACTATAAAGCAGTGAAAACATGACGCTAAAGACGCCGCGGATAAGCAGCCGTGGCTTCGCAATCCCAAGGACCACCACGACGACAGCAATCACTGCGATCACAATGAGTGAGGTTAGTAGTCCTGGCATGTTGGCACTCTTGCAAATTCGAGAAGGCGGGCGAAGCAAACAAGTAGAATAACGGAAAGTATCGTGACACGATTCTCCCTGATCAATCTGACTGGGAATCAGAACACGTTCGAACGAGCGGTGCAACATTAGGCCCCGGTTCGCAAGAAACCTATCGCGACTCCCTTAGCTATGAAGCAATTTCGTATCAAGCAGAATCCTCTAGAGCCCCTAGACGAATTTCTTGAGCGCTTCCGCCACCAGACTCGGATCGTCCTGGGTTTTTAGATGCTCGATTTGGGCTGCCGGCAACCCGACTTTCTCCAGGTGGCTGATCAGTCGCTTCCACACCAAATCCCGCTTTTTCCCCTCGCTCAAGTACAGCTCGGAGACGGATTCAAGAGCCTTTTGCAGCCCGATTGAGTCGCGGTTGCGGTAGTAGTTCTTGATGATTTTTTCTTGATGACGTGTTCGGTCAGCAGTCATTTGAGCTCTGGAGGGGACTGGAGTGTGAAAAAGAGTCGTTCCTGCGAATTTATTGGCTTCGTACCGTTATCCGCAAGGCTGGAGTTGTTCTATAGTAACCGCGAGTCTGTGGGGAGATCGTTCACCCGAACTGCCAGCGTAAAACGGCGGTTCACACATACAGACAGCACTAGCGAACGGATCGCTAGGCTTCGATTTTATTGCGTTTTCGCGTGTGGAGATTCGATTTCGATGACGGTATGCAGGGGCGTTCGAGGCGCGACAACAGTCGAGTTTGACGATCGTGACCAGATCCTGTTGGCGACGCGTCAGTTGCTAGCGCTGATGATCCGTCGCAACGAAATTGACACCGCCGACGTGGCCAGCGCCATTTTCACAGTCACCAGTGATCTGAAGGCTGAGTTTCCCGCTCTCGCCGCACGTCAACTTGGATGGCTCGAAGTACCCCTATTGTGTGGCTACGAAGTCTCCGTGCCTGGTTCGCTGCCGCGATGCATTCGAGTGCTGATGCATTGGAACACGAGCAAGACTCAATCCGCGATCCAACACGTTTATTTGCACGACGCAGTCAAGTTGCGTCCCGATTTGTCAACGTATCCGCCGATCGACTTCGAAGAATTGGAAAACTGGATACACGACCACATGCAAGAGGATTAATGCCTTGGCTGTGAGCGTTAAAGTGAAATGGAAGGCCCAGCCGCGACTCAGTGCGATTCATGCTGCTTATGTCGTCGCCACGAGCAATCGGTGCAGCGACACCAAGACAGAAACCGCACTCGCACCCTCCGCGACCGAGATCAATCAGCGATTGCTTTCGGCCTCGCTTGATATGGGGGCGTTCTGGCGACGACTGCTGATCGAAGCGGCTGAGGAGCGCGACGACAAGACCGCGGTTGAGATCGCTTTGATCGCTTCCGGATGCTCCGAGTTACAACTCGACTCGACCACCGCAGCCATCGTGAACCGCATTCTCGATTGCCGCACCGTCATGACCAATCGCTTTCCGAAACTCGCTGAACAACTCGAGCTTCGAGGTCGTCCACTGATCGAGCGATTCGATGCCTACGGTCCCGGACTTCTTCGAGCGGTTGGGAATTTCGTTTGGGACAAGAGCCCACCGAAAGACTTCTGGCCCACGAAAGTGGAGGGACTGCTTGTCCAGCCCGTGCTCGGTGGGGACGGTGGATACGACGCTGACGGTGGTCGATTCTGGATCGAAGCGATGCTCACTGATGCCGACCCAAGTGTGCCTGAAGTGCTACGAGTCGTCTACTTAATCGCGACCGCGTCGATGTCGCGTTACACCCGTGACATGTCTGGCGACAGATCCATCTCCTTACCCTGGGGCATCGCCACCGTGCCGATTGTGTTGACAGTCGCCTCGGAGTTGGAACTTGTGCGCAGCGAACCGTTGCCCATCGAAGCCGCATGCCGGTTGTGGCACGTTGGTGACGCAAACACCGCAAACACGTTGACGTCATGGTGGACGGAGTACCGCAAAACGCGAACACCATTACCCGTCGCCCTGAAGGCCCTCGATCGATTGCTCAGCGAAAACCGCTCCCGTATCCAGCTCCCCTCAAACTAGCCCATCTCCCGTCTTTCAAACTCAAACTCAAACTCAAACCCGTCTCGTTCTGCCCGCCACCGCTCATCCTTCGATTCACGTCCCCTTGTATGGTCCCGCCAGCTTCCTCGGAAGACGAACCGAATTCCAACCACATCGTCTCGAACGCTTCCTACCCTAGCGTTCCCGACACTGACTTTGTGAACTTGACTCGGCGGGTTGATGGCAACTCAACCAACAAGACCGCGTTACCGTCACTCGATGTATTCCCCTCGGACGTTCCGCAACGAATCGGCGAATACAAACTTCACCGGCTGATCGGCGTGGGCGGCATGGGCCGAGTCTTCCTAGCCGAGCACACACGCATGCAGCGGTCGGTGGCGCTCAAGATTTTGCCGCCCGAGCGAATGAACGACGAAGTTTGGGTGCGTCGATTCTTTGACGAGATCCGTGTTGCTTCAAAACTACTGCACCCCAACATTGTCACGGCTTTTGATGCTGGCGAGGCCGATGGCATGCACTTCCTCGCAATGGAATACATCGACGGACTCACACTTAGCGCCGCTGTGGAACACTCTGGACCGATGGCACTGGGTGATGTGGCGTCGATCATTCGCCAAGCCGCGATGGGGTTGCATCACGCACACCGCGCCGGTGTTATCCATCGTGATGTCAAACCCGGTAACCTAATGCGTGCGATCGATGGCACGGTGAAAGTCCTCGACGTGGGACTCGCTCACGTCAGCCAGCATCAATGGTCGACGGCGTCTCGCCAACATGACGCCAAAGAGCGGCCCAACCGCTTCGTCGGCACGCCGTCGTTCATGTCTCCGGAACAAATTGATGACCCCGACTGCGTTGATGTGCGAAGCGACATCTACTCGCTCGGCGCCACATTGTTCTATTTGCTTGTCGGAAACCCTCCGTTCACTGGCACGTTTCTCGACATTATTGACGGACATCGCAGCGCCGAATTGCCGGAGTTGATGCGATTGCATCGCGAAGTCGATCTAACGTTCGACCACATTTTTCGCCGCATGATGGCCAGATCACCGCGCGCACGGTTTGGCTCACTTGACGAAGTCATCGACGAACTTGAGCCCTATGCCGAAGCCAAGAGCACGCCTTCTTGGATCTCTGACCTTTCCATCCGCACATCGCGAGGCGAATTATCCGCTGGTCCATCGGGCACACTCGCACCGAACACCACACATGTCATTGCCATCGACGTCGGCATGATTTACATCACCGCCACCCAATCCGACTTGGCCGGTAACGTCGAGCTACTCTCGAGCGATAGCGACGGCACGCCCTACACACGTCTTGCGATTGCGAGTGACGAAAAGCAAACGCTGTTTGGCGAAGACGCCATCTCGCGTCGTGAATCGCATCCTCAATCCGTCATCCATTGCTTACCGCTCTACATCGGAAAACAACTCGTCGATCGTCCACTCGGCGGTGTTCAATACCCGCCTGAAGTGCTACTTGCGATGGCTCTCCGAGAGACGGTGCGCACGAAATGGGTTCATCCCTCGAGCCCCGACGCGTCCGGCATTGTTGTGCCATCGGTCTATGACCAACTGCATCGCCGCAGCATGCTGCAAGCCAGCACAATCGCAGGGCTGAAACGAATCCGCTTGATCGATTGCTCACTCGCCGCCGCACAAGCCGTTCTGCAACGCGAAGCAACTCCCGAAAACGAATTAACGCACGTTCGCGCTCATTCATCCAACACGAAACGCGATGAGCACCTCATGCTCTTCCTCGGACTGACGTATCTTTCCAGCGAGATCGCTGTCATTCGGCATCAAGAAAATCGTCTTCACCAACTGTCATCCGCCGGACATTGGAACACCAGCGCATTGAGTTGGTTGCAAGCCATGGTCAACCACGTCGCCAGGCGCGTCGAAGACGTTTGGGGCAGCGATGTTCGTGAAATACCTGCCACCGCCGCTGTCATGCAAGTCCGTTGCGAACGCGCGGTGAGCGCCATGTTCTTCGCAACCAAAGCACGCGTCTCGATTCCGATTGGCACCAAGCGAGTCGATTTAGTCGTCCAGCGAGACGCGTGGCTCAACGAGTGTTCGCATCTGCTCACTCAATTCATTGAGACGATCCACGTCGCCTGTAAACGCGCGAGCATCACCCCCGATCGAGTCGGCAAATGCATTCTACTCGGACCGTTTTTGCGGTTACCCGAAGTGCGCGCGAGACTTGTCCAAGAACTTGGTGCGGACATCTCCATTGAAACCGTCGATCGCGCTGACGTCGCTCGCGGCGCTGCGTCCTGTGTTGTCGCCGAGCTTCCCGGACGATCCGAGATGCCGATGCCGCCGCGAGGCTCAACGAACCAAACGATCGGCATCGTGATCGAAGACAAGAACGGACGCCCGCGGATCTTGCCGATCATTCCGCGAGGCAGCGTGCTGCCGGCGCGCACCAATCGACGATTGACGTTCAAGTCCCCCAGCGACGTGATGACGTTAGAACTCGTCGAGTCCTCGGGACACACAGGCGAAGGATGGCACGCATTGGGCCGTTACACGTTTAACCTCGATCGTGACACCACCAGCGCCCGGACACGACTGATCAGCTTCGAAGTCGACGTTAACGGACTGCTCAACGTCCGCGTCCAAGCCCCATCTTCCTCCGGAAGTATCAAGCTGCCCAAGCTACCCAACACCATTCTCACTGACGCCTCCGTCGCCCAATGGACCGAAGACCTCAACAAGAAACGCTAACCGGAGGTTTCGCCAACCCTGGCAAACTCACATGACTGCACTTCTGGAGTTCTGTGTACTGTTCGTGCTTCAGTCCGAATTCATTGGGCGATTGACGGGTCAATGTTTGGTCACGTTGGACTGATTTGCAAATCGCGACTAAGTCGCCCACATACGACCACGCCACCGCTTCACGATTTATTTTTGTCCCACCATTCAATGCGTCGCTGCCGTATGGCCTCATTCGGCCAAATCTCGCCTATTTGCGAGTCGAGCGGGAACTTTCTGACGCTTGAGCTATCCTACAGCCCAAACGGCGCCTTATAATGAGACGCTGTTGAGCAGGCGGTCGATTTCAGATTGAGACTGCCTAAGTGTTTTTGCGTCTGTTGCGCTAGCTTGTCTTGGGGATGATACGGGATTTATCGCGCCATGGTGGCATATTTGGCTGTTCGCACTGGACCGGAGAAAGGGAAGCATTTCCCGCTGGATTCCGCTCGTCCGATGCACATTGGTCGTGGAACCAGCTGCGAAATCATGCTAACGGACCCTGTTAGCTCACGATTTCATGCCGTTGTTTATTACGAAGACGGCAATTGGCATTTGAGGGATACCAGCAGTCGCAACGGGACCCTCGTCAATGGTCAAAAAACGGACCACGCCCGGTTGCTGGACCAGAGTCTTGTAACGATCGGTGGCACTGAAATGCGACTGGTCGAGCCCCAGTCGAACGATAACGACGAAAACCTGATGACGCAAACGATCGTCCAGGATGTTCGGATCGTCGAGCGAACCCGTCACATGGGCGACGATGACTCGGTTGAAACGCCAGCGGTTTGCAACTTGTTGGATCTGTACCAACTCAGCCTCCAGTTGCTCCGGAATTCCAACTTTGATGAGATCCTCGGGACACTGATCGATTTGCTTCGGGACCGCACGGGTGCCGATGTTGTCGGTATCTCGTTCGATGCGGGCGAAGGCCGGATGAAACCTCAACGCATCTCGCCGCCAGACTCGAAAGAGTCACTGCAGCTTACTCGTAGTTTGACGAAGCGCGTTGTCGGTGAAGGCGACGCAGTGTGGATCAACGACCCGTCCGGAGACTTTGCGCTGCGGGAAGCCGTCGGCAAAGAAAAGCCGTCTTATTCAGATGTCATGTTTGTGCCATTGGATAATGGTGATGGAAATCTGGGTGTATTGCATCTCTATCGGGAGAAGCCGAGTTTCAAGTCGACGCACTTCGATCTTGCTGTTGCCGCAGGCCGCTTGTTGGCGACGGGATTGGCGCGAGGCATCGAGAGAGATTCATTGCGAAGCGAACGCAAAAGCATTGCTGAGAAGAACGCGGACACGAATGAATTGATCGGCACCAGTCGCGTGATGGTCAAGCTCAAGGAGCGCATCGACCGAGTGGGGCGAGCGAGCGGCAGTGTGCTGATTCGTGGCGAGAGCGGTGTCGGTAAAGAACTCGTCGCTCGCGCGGTACACCGGTCGAGTCAACGGGCGCGCCGACCGATGCTGACCGTGAACTGTGCCGCGATTCCGCACGACTTGATCGAAAGCCAGTTGTTCGGTCACCGTAAAGGTTCGTTTACAGGGGCCGATGCTGATCACAATGGTCTGTTTCAACAAGCTCATACGGGCACTTTGTTTCTTGACGAGATCGGCGAGTTGACTCTCGACGGCCAAGCGAAGCTATTGCGGATTCTCGAAGGCCATCCGTTTTTGCCGGTCGGTGCGACTACCGAAGTTCTCGTGGATGTACGAGTCATCGCCGCAACGAATCGAGATCTAGCCGAGTTTGTTCGCGCTGGCCAATTTCGCGAAGACTTGTTCTATCGATTGAGTGTATTTGAGTTGCTAGTGCCGCCACTTCGTGATCGAGATGACGATGTGGAGGTGTTGATCGAACACTTCCTCGATCACTTCCGTCGCCAGCACGGTCGCCCTTCCTTGATGTTGTCGTCGGAGGCACTGGCAAGCATGAAAGCGTACGCGTGGCCAGGGAACATTCGCCAGTTGCGAAACGTGATCGACAGTGCTGTTGTGATGGCTGACGAGCCCGAGATCATGCCGGAAGACTTGGGGCTTCGCGATGCTGGAGTCAGTCGGCTGGATACGCTTTGCATCAGCGACTGGGAACGTCGCTTGATCTTAAAAGCGCTGCAGCGCACCGACGGCAACGTCCCGGCCGCGTCCAAGATGCTCGGCATCAGCCGCGCGACCGCCTACCGAAAGATCGCGGAGTACAACATCGAGCGGTAAATCGCTTGACGAAGTTCAATGAATGACGAAGTTCAACGTAGGGTTTTGCGACATCGGCAATAAAAAACCCGCGGGAGTGTTCCCGCGGGTTTCTTGTACTTAAGTCAGGTTTACCGAGTGAGTACTACGGCAGTGTGACGTTTTCCTTGCTACCACGTGTTCCAAGAGCACCCCAAAGCCCGTATGGGCTAGGCTTGCCTGGAGCAGTTGTTGATGTACCAACTGGCCAATTAGGCGAGTTCGCCGACTTGTTGCCAGCCTCGATCGAATCCGTGATGAACTTTACCGCTCCATCTCCCATCAAGACGTGCGCACCGCCTTGGTGGCGACTTCCCACGGTAACCATCGCGTCCGAACCATCGCCCGAGTAGGCACAACTTACTTTATTCGGCGGCATGATCGTGTTCACACTCGTCATTACCGGACGTCCGTCAGCCCATCGCATGCCTTTTCGCTGTGATACTGACCAGTTATTAGCATTTGTTCCACTCAAGTGGAATTGTGGCGCGGCAGGATCGATCGTGCTTTCGCAGCTAACCGGTGTGATAAAGAACTGAGCATTGCTGCCACGATTCACAACCGTTGCGATGACTTCGAGTGTGTTGTTGTCGGTGACAATTTCCCCGCAAGCGATAGTGTTGCTCAAGCCATCAAGGATGTCTCGAAAACCAGTTGCAAAGCGAGTTTGAAAGAATCCTCGGTTGAACGATCCACGGCGTGGTGTGCACCAAGTAAGTTCTTCGCCGAATTCACCAACGCATGAGTGGTTATTGCTGGCAATGCCGTCGCCAATACACGCTGCATAGTTGGTGAACCCTTCGAAGTTTGCTGGTGGAACGTTCGGATCGCTGGGGCAACGAAACGTACCCACTTCGGTGATCCAAGGAGTGTAATTGCGTTCCCAAGGCACGGGGCCCATCGAAGAAAATGCCGGGGTACGAGCGGAACCGTTGTGATTGACAGCACGTGGGTTGGAAATCATTTCCCACAGTGCTTGTTGCTCAATGAACGGTGTCACGCCAACCAAGAAGCTGGACAAGTTGCGGTTTGTGTAGGTGCTGTTGTTACCATAGGTGCCACCACATTGAGTTGGCAACTTGTTATACGCGGAGTGGTAATTGTGCAGTCCCAAGCCGAGTTGCTTGAAGTTGTTACTGCAGCTCATTCGACGTGCCGCTTCACGTGCCGCCTGAACCGCTGGGAGTAACAAACCCACCAGCACACCGATAATGGCGATGACCACGAGTAACTCAACCAGCGTAAAGCCAGGCCGAGCCTTTTCAAAATTCTTCATTTCTTATTTCTCATTCAATTGAAAAGTATAAAGTTCGGTCCGCTACAGATGCGGCCGAAGAAAAACGCATTAGACAAGACTAGATTCAGACTTTTACAAGCGAAGCTATTGGCTCTTCATCTGAGCTTCGTACTCAGCTTCCATGGACTTCATTTGCTCATCCGTTTGGACAACACTGTCGTCCACACCGGTCGCGACAGCACTGGTGTCAGCCTGGGTGCCGCAACCGACTGAAATAGGCAAGAAAAGAGCGGAAAAAATTGCGAACTTTACAAACTTGGACATCGTAATTCTTGAGTAATTGAGGAGTGAAACAACACTGTCGCCACGATTTTTGGCGTAATAAGACGCCCTTAAGCATAGTTAACTGACAAATACGCGTTGTTGCAATGAGTTTTCTCGCATTCATTCTGCGTTTTTTTACGAAAACGTTAGTTCTTGACTCGAACCGACCTTTTAACGGTGCCTTAAGCACCGCCGGCATGCCCCTCTGCTAGGCATATGGCTGCGTTTGCCTGAACGTTATTGAGTTTTTGCACGCGGCCACTTGGCCAAAAAATCGTCACCTGCTCGGCCACTTCAGCATCGCCCAAACTGAATCTCAAGCACCGCTCGTTCGAGCACTGGTAACCATCGCCGGCAAGCAACTGTCGGGTTATAGATTGCCCACCCGCCTCCACGGTGACTCGAGTTCCGATCGCATCCCGATGTGACTCGGTCGCTACGAGATGGAGCGTCAGCACATGATTGGGCGATTCGGCAACCATGTCACTCGTATTGATCAATAGTGCTGTCGGATCAAACAAGTTGGTGACGAGCAAGTCGACTCGTTGGTCTCGATTCGCGTCAACTCGAACGAGCGCACGCCCCAGTCGCTTGGTTCCAAAATACGGACCCAACGATGATGAGTTGATTCCAGTAAAGCGTCCGTCGCTCTGTCGCTGGAAGAACTGCATTGGCATTCGGTAAGCTTTACCGTTGTGCGAGAAGTCATCGACGTTGCCGTTCGCCACAGCCAACTCAAGGTTGCCATCGTTGTCGGCATCGATAAACTGGGCGCCGTAACCGAGCATCGAGAGCGTCGGAGCGACCAGGTCCGCAGCCGCGGTTTGGTCGGACCAGATTCCGGGGCTGACTTGTGTGTAAAGCGTGTTGTAATCATCGGTGAAATGCGTGACATAGAAATCAATATCACCGTCGCCGTCATAGTCGTCGGCTGCGATACCCATCGAGGCTTGCGACAGCGACCTCGCGTTGAAGGCCAAGCCACGAATCGCCGCTTGTTCGATCATTCGGAAATCTGACGACGGCAACTGCAGCTCAGATGTTTGCTTCCCAGCCTCTTGCGCCGACCAGAAATGATTCGCCGTCATGTCGTTGCCGATGTAAGCATCCATCCCCGGAACGTTGTCGAGTTCACCCACGACGATTCCAAGCCCGCGTCCAGGAGACTGTTCGCCGAGCCAATCTTGTGTCGCATTCACAAACGTTCCGTCACCGACACCTCGCCACACACGATCCGGCTCCGCTGGAAAGACAAGCGGGCCGCAAGAGCGATGGTCTTGGCTTTCGTCAAGTAAACACTTTTGAGTCAGCACGTCGTCGCCCGCGATGTAGTTGACTTCGTACAGATCCGCGATCGCGTCGTGATCAAAGTCAGCGATCACCACCGAGGACGTCCATTGCGTTCCGCTCAAGCCCGAAGTGTCCGTGACATCAGTAAACGTTCCGTCGCCATTGTTCTTCAGCAACCGATTGGTGCCGAAGTTCCCGATATACAAATCGGGAAACCCGTCACTGTCGAAATCGCCAACGCTCACGCCTTGTGCGAACCCGCGGTCGCCGGTGCCAGAGCCACTGGTGACGTCAACAAATCGCCCGTCTAAATTGCGATGCAACCGATTGGGCTTCGAGTTTGCCTGACGCGGTGCGCCGTCACAGGCAGTCAAATAGAAGTCTGGCCAACCATCAAGATCAAAGTCGATCACGCCAGCTCCGCCAGCTCCAGATTGATAGATCCATAGGCCTGCTTCAGTTCCATCGGTTTTGCCAATCTCGCAAACGTGATCCAGCCCTCTCAGTTGCGCCTCGTCAATAAAATGAAATTGGCTTCCGCTCGATTTAGCAACTTCGCTGGGTGAAGTCGCGCTCTCATCTGTCCACTTCACGAACGGCAAATCTGTCACGTCAATCGTGTGTGTGACCATCAACTCCGGCATTTGCCAGGGTGTCTTGCCCGACATCTCGCCACGAATCGCGGTAAAGACATCGCGAGCACTGTCGTCGGGGTCTTGGGTCATAACGACTGCGATGCGTGCCCACGTTGCCGCTTCCCACATTCGCCCGAGTTTCTGCATCGATTTGGCGATTCGTACGGCTGCCCGCTGGGAATGATTGCGCCAAAAGAATAGCCCCTCAACATCGTCTCGCATCGCGGTCACACGCCCAGCCTTTTCGTTGACTCGTTGGGATTCGCTAATGCGTCCGAGTACTGCCAAACACGCCGCGAGCTGGGTCAGCGCTTCGCCGTCATTCTCGTTCAGTTCGACTGCATGCCAGAACGCATTCGCGGCTGTGGCCATGTCGCCTTGCTTTTGCGACCAGATCCCGGCGGCGAGCCAATAGCACGGCTCCGTCTCGATGCCTTGCGGCAGCTTCGTTGACCACGATTGTATTGCCTGCTTGTCATCGACTTCGACCAACGCACGGCCGTAGTATGCCCACGCCTCGATGAAGTCTGGATATTGCTCGCATACGTCCTTGAAGTCATTGACCGACTCCGCCCATTTGCCCTCGTAAGCCAGGACTCGGGCGAGTGAGTACTTCGGTCTCGCGTCGGCGGGGTAATGCTGACTCGCGTAATCGCAAATTGCCTTGTCCGTCTGCGGGCGAGTCAGATCCGTGAGCATGATCAACTCGTTCACACCAGCCTGTTGGTGTTGGACCAAGTATTGCAAATGCTCTGCTGCTCGATGCTCCAACCCAAGTGCTGCTTGCAATCCAGCAAGGTCAGCTCGCTTCGTTGCGTCATCGGGAAAACGCTCGACGATCGATTCCACGACTCGCATGGCCTCAAAGGGACGCCCCAGCGACATCCATTGCCGGCCAACTTTATCGAGTAACTCTGCCGATCGCTGTGGCGCCAACTCAGACGCCTGTTCGTACAACGAGATCGCTTTCTCGAATGCCCGCGAAGCCGCAGCAACATCCCCAGCACGTTCGAGAGAAACGGCATCCAACGGCGTTGTCTCCGCCGTCCCGGATGAATCGGGCGGCGAATCCGAATCGGCTTGCGAAATCGTCGGTGCTGGTGCCTGCACCGTCGGTCGACACCCCGCAATCGCAATGAGGAGCAAGCACACAGCGAACGCTTGCGACACTCGAAATTCCACAGCAAAGCATGAAATCGACGCGTCAGAAGTATTTCTCTCGCTCGTCAAACGAGGCTGCATGCAGGGCCACCAGTTCTCAAAAGTCTTTCCGATATACACTAGACCGCCAACTTCAATCTGACCAACGGAATCATCCACTGCCTATTTCACGCCAACAACGCATGTCGTCAAACTGCGTCATTCGCCTGAAGCATACCCCGAATCGCAAACGCGCGTTCCGAGCGACCCGATGCAGACGCTTTTTCGTTTGCCACGTTAATGGTCAGGGATTCCTATGAAGGGTAACTCACTTTTTCAATTTGGGGTCTTTGTCTTTCCGTAGGGAGTCGTACTAGCCACAGCACCCTTCTCTGGTTCGATCACATCACCCCCTCTCGTTAACCAACAGACCCCCCTCTACATGACCTCCCCCCGAGCATGACACATCCTCATAAAGAGATTGGCTACTTCAATTTCTAGAACGCGTTGAGCGATTCACTGCATGTCGCCAATCAATCAAACGAAAACGTATTGCTCGTTCGCCAACGAGTTTTGATTCGAAGTATCGCAGTTTGTTGAATGTGTGGACTCCTGGCGGCACGAACTCAAACCCACGTTTTGCGATGTGATTTTCCTTCCCTTGCAGTACCTATTTCGCCTCGAGCGGTTGGGGTGCTCGTGTTTTTACGAGCGATACGAGCGTCAAAACAATTCCGTGACGTTTATAACGTCTTGCAACTTGAGAAAATTATGCGAATTCGTATTGGATATATCGTGCGGCACCGTTGACCCCATTCGCACAGTTATCTGATAATAGGAAGGCTTATCCGCTCTTGGAGTTTCCTGAAGAGCTGTTTTCTTCCCTAGTTTTGTTCACGAGGTGTTAAATGAGAATTCGCTACATCGATCGCAAACGACGCGCGTTTACCTTGGTCGAGTTGTTGGTGGTTATTGCAATCATCGGCGTACTCGTTGGTTTGCTTTTGCCCGCAGTCCAAGCAGCCCGCGAGGCCGCACGACGCATGAGTTGCAGCAACAACTTCAAGCAAATCGGCTTGGCGGTACATAACTATCACTCCGCTTATAACCAGCTGCCGATTCACGGTGCTGGCACGTACATTCCTAATGGTCGCGATTTGTGGGACCTTTCCAGCCCGGTGAGCGGATTTTCGGGAACGTCGAATCATCGGCTGTCGATGCTCGTTGGCTGCTTGCCGTTTATCGAACAGCAGGCATTGTGGGAACAGATCAGCAATCCACTGAACCGCAACACAAATGGTTCGGCTCGAAACCCTCCTTGGCAGGCAATGGGACCGCGTCCCGACGAACTTCAGTATCCGCCTTATGCGACCGAGATCGCAGGATACCGATGCCCAAGTGACCCAGGCACAGGACTCCCTGCTTGGGACGCACCAACTATGCCGCATGCACGGGTGACTCATCGTATCGGTCGCGAGACCCATATAAGAACATCGATGAAGTAGGAGAAGACCCGAGCGTGACGAACCCCTACACACCTAGTAACTCCACAGGCTCAGTAACTTCGAACAAGGCGAATCACTCGAATGCAGCGCACCGGGGAATGTTCGTCCTTACAAGGGATATGAACTTCCGAGACACTTTGGACGGTCTCGCCAACACGATCATGTGCGGCGAAATTGCTACAGATTTGGGCGACAGAGATGTACGGACTTCGCTACCTACCGGCGGTGTGGTTGGCAGAACGGGCGAACGTCAAAACTGCCACCTCAATCCGTCGTTCATGCAACCTACCATTGACCCACAACGCCCGCGATTCTGGATTGCCGCCGTCACCGTGAATGCGAACTGGGGCAGAGGATACCGTTGGCACGATTGCATGCCTGGATTCTCTCAAATGCATACAATCCTCCCTCCCAATAAAGAAATCTGCACCGATGCACACGGCGGTGCCGGTCACGGCGATGTGGTTTCTACAGCGTCCAGTCGTCACCAAGGCGGCGCACACGTGCTGATGGGTGATGGTGCCGTCAAGTTTGTCACTGATTCGATCGAAGCAGGCAACTCGCGAAATCCAGTTGTGTTTCTCGGTGGCACAGCGGCCAATCTAAACGCGACTGGCTCACAGAGTCCGTTCGGACTTTGGGGTGCTCTCGGAACTCGTGGTGCCTCGGAAGTAATTAGCGGCTTCTAGCACCGAGCATCAAACGGCTCGTGTAGCTTTGGCTTACGAACCGTGGTGATGACTCTCTCCAATAGCCTCAGGGCCCCATGTGGGCCTTGAGGCTTTTTTTATACAAACACTTATTTCGGTTCCTCATAGGACTCCATCGCAGCTTCGTCTGCTGCCACCTGCGCATTGTATGCATCAATCGCTGCTTGATCGGCACTCTCAGCGACGTTTGACGTGGCTGGCTTCGAGCATCCAGTACACACAAGAATAAAAGCAAAGGATGCTAAGTAAAATAAACGATTCATGATTAACCTCAAAATAGGTGAATTCAACGAGCTAGCCATAACATTTTGGCTTTCGATCTATCTTATACCATTAATTGCTTTGTGACGACGGCAAGTTGTTCTGCGTCCAACAGAAAACACATCCTATTAGTTGCTGCGAAACGAATTGGATTCGCCAGACTTGTTACTCGGCAGATATTCCCTCCGACCACTTGGATCGGACGGCAAAGAAAATCGGACATTGCTCAATGCGTAAGTCCGGTATGGCCAATAAGAACTAGCTTTTTAGCCAATGAGCTTCGTAGCTAAGAGCATGGCGTTGGCGGTGAGCACGCTCACTTCGCACCGCTATTGCCACGAGGCTGCTCGTGTCTGGCTGGCTCCGTTCGTATCTCGTTCGTTCGAATCTCTGCTCCCTTCCAATCTCGAACCTCTCAGATGCGAGGCATGCCCTACGCCTCAAGTAGCACGGCCTTCCCCGGCCGTCTTTCCCGGAGTTAAGGAAACCAGGGCCCCGCAATGTTGAAAAAAAGGGATGCCATTTTCTTCGTAAGCCGTTGACACAGCTATGGGCGTCCCTGCAGAATGAACCCCAGGACGTAAGATATCTTCGTTAGGCGACGTTCTTTTCCTATCTTGTCAAAAGAGTGTTCGGCGACAATTAGTTCTCCCCTTTAGCGACAATTAGAATTCCCTGCTAAGAGTTCTTCGCAGTTGCCTCGGCGGAAGTGGATTTGCCATTGGCTTTCGCCTTCTCGACGCGGTAACTCGGCACGTTCAGTTCGAT
>JBGTAI010000051.1:0-18888 GCA_041749955.1 Pirellulaceae bacterium
CGCATCCCTGCGTCTCCAAGAAATTTCCAGGCAACTCCAACACGGCCACGATTATCCCCCAAAATGACAGTCCAAATACATATCAGTTTGTGCCACGCTCAGCCGCGTGGGGTATAGTCAGCTTTTATCAAATCGACCCAAGGCTTTGGCAACCCACTTAGTGTCGTCGCCTTAAGCCAGTAGCCCTAGCATAGTTTGATGCAATGATGGGCTCGCACTGAGACAGAACTGGGGCTTCCAGTCGTCCAGTGGGCTGCCGTCATACGCGGTCAGGGTTGCCCCAGCCTCACGAGCGATCACGGTGCCAGCAGCCGAATCCCATGCGGCAACGCTTGTGGCCCAGTAGGCGTCCAATCGTCCGTCGGCGACATAGCACATGTTGAGAGCGCATGATCCCAATCGTCTCAATGATCGGCTCTGTTCAAGTACACGTGTGAACCGTCCGATCTCGGGAGAGTCACTTTTGATGCCTGCTGGAAAGCTACACGCGATCAGACTATTCGAGACATCTTCGCAACCACTCACTCGCATCGCGCGACCGTTGACGAATGCTCCGCCACCATCGACGGCATGAAACATTTCTTCGCTTAGTGGATCGAAGATCACACCGAGAACTATCTTCCCGGCGCGGTAGTAGCCAATCGAGACGGCGAATCCTTGCAAGCGATGAACGTAATTCACTGTTCCGTCAAGCGGATCGACGACCCAACAGGCTGGCGCATCCAGCTCACCACGTCGAACAGCTGGGAGCGGATCGTTCTCGCCTTCCTCTTCACCGACGAAAGCATCTTGCGGGAACGCTGACGAGAGAATCTCGCGTATGGCCGCTTGCGATGCCAAGTCGGCGTCGGTGACAAGATCCTTGGGAGCCTTTTCTCGCACGAGAAAAGAATCTCGGCGGGACATCAATTCAGCGGCGCCAGCGCGAGCGGCTTGCTTGGCGATTTCGAGTGGGTCAAGCGTCATCGGTACCTATTCTGTTTCGAGTCGTCGCAGCTCCTCGAGCCAGACGCGAATGTCATTGTCGTACTCGGTTGCCATATCACCCAAAATCAATTGGCGATGGAAAGCGGCAGCACCCTGCTCCACGTGCTCGGCAGCTTCAGCACTTGGAAAACGTCGATTTGGATCCGGAGCAATCAAGCCTCTCAAGAAATTCATGAGCAGCTCGTTACGCACAACCTCCTCCGGCAGCACCTCGTGTAAGTTCCCAGGCAACTCACGTTTCGCCTGTAAAATCTCTCGGTAGGCTGTTTTGCCAGCGAACGGGTTCATACCACTGAGCAATTCAATCAGCACATAACCAACGCTGGCTAAGTCACTTCGCGGTGTCGACTCGTAGTTTTCGAGCACTTCGGGAGCAGCATACAGCGGCGTGCACTCACGGTCACGCGGCGGAGACCGATAGTCGAATGCGGATCCCATGTCGATCAGTTTCGCGTGACCGGAACGCTTCAGCATAATATTCGCGGGCTTCACGTCACCGTGCACGATGCCTTCGCGGTGGAGTGCCGCAAGTGCTGCCAAACACTCGCGAACGATCGCCACAGCCACACCAGCTTTGAACCGCGATTGATCTGGACCATCCGTCAAAATCACTTCGTTGATGTAACGCCAACGACGACTACTGACACGACCATGCAGCAACTCCAAACAACGTGGTGAAGTGAGTTGTCGAAGGTCATAGCCATCGATCCACTCCATCATCATGATGCGAATGCGGTGGCGTTCGAAAAAGTTCTGAACGTCGAGCAAGTTATCATGTTGGATCAGTGCGACCCGTGCCGCGATCGAGGCAACCCGCTGCATCGATTCATCGTAAGCGCGGCTATCAGCAAACCTCTCGGGCGAGAAGATCTTCATGGCCACGGGAACGGTGAAACCGTCAGTGCCACGATACTCCGTTAAATAAACTTCACCTTGGCCACCACGACCAAGCAGCTTGAGCAAGTTGTAGTGCCCCGTCCAACTTACTTTGCCATCATGGGTCAGCTCATCGTAACGAGCCAACAATTTCGGATCGGTATCTCGAACGGTCGACCCATGAAGGGTAATTGTCGGTTGCGGTTCGTAGCGTGTCGTGGAGTGCATTCAGTAGTGATCATCCGTGAAGAGTAGGGTGTTGAGGAAGGTTCATCGAACCGGGGGGATTCAATAACACACACCCGTGCTAATTACTAGTTTAGTGTCTCGAATTTGAATCTTACGTGTTGATGTAGAAAAAGAAGCGTAAAAAACGCGACGAGATCTCATCATTGCAACGCGTTATTGGTGCAACAAACCGCAATTGCCACCGCATTTGCGGTAGCGATAGCGACATTGAATAGACAGAAAGGGAAGAGAAGTAAACTTAAATGGGCATTCGCGTCATTTACGCTATTTGGCCATTAGATCAAAACAGACGAGTGAGCGTTTGAGCCGCAACACGATTTTACCATCACTGAGTGCCGGCGTTGTACATGCCACAGGCCCAGAACTGACAGCTTCGCGTTGCCAAGTTTTTTCCGCAGCGGACAAGTCCTCCGTCGTGGAACCGAGCTTATCCAACCCAAGCTCCACCCGTAAATCACCGCCAGCAATCAGTCGCCCGTCGGAAGTAACTTCCGCATCATACAGCGGCGTGTAATCGTCGGACTGAACATCTATCGCTAGCAAACCTTCCCAGCCATAAAGCAACTGGTCACCGGCAGCGACGAGTGATGTGTACCGCGGATTCGAAACCTTGAGCGTTTCCTGCCATCGAGCCTTGCCCGTTTCGAGGTCAACTTTGGCGATCCGTTTTTCGCCTTGCACAAAAGCAAAGTTCCCGATCACGACGGGACTCGAACCTTGATCCGCAGCGCCCTGGAACACCCACAATTGTTCTGGTTCTTTTTCCGGAGTCGCTGCGTTCAACGCGAAAGCTTGCAAGCCACTTTTTCGAGAACCGCCGTAGGTTAAAAGCAAGTCACCAGTAACGATCGGCGTCGATTGACTGGCGCCAGAATCGATCGTCCACAGCTTCTTGCCATCGTTGACTTGGTAAGCCTCTGTTTTCCCATCTTGCGTGTTTGCAATCACAACGGCGCCCTGCCCGGATTGCCAAACCACGGGACTGCTATGGGATTGATAATCCAGCGGTGTATCGCCCTGCCAAACCAGTGCACCGTCGCTGGTATTCAGCGCGACAAGGGGACCACATGCGACCAATGCCGTGTTGCCCGAAACCACAAACGAGCTGCTGAAGAATTCATCTCGGAAATCGCCAGGCAGCTTCTTCGCCCACAGCACTTCGCCGGTCTTGGCATCGAAACACGACGCGGTTCTTTTTGGCGACAGCACAAACACTCGCCCGTCGATAACCGCTGGAGTACTCGACTGAGTAAACCGCGTGTAAACCGTATCTTGACGATGATCCCACTTCGTTTCGCCAGAGATGAGATCGATACAAACCAGTCGTTCTTCGAAGCGGAACGCCTTCGCGCGACGTTCGTTTTCGTCACGCCGTTTGACTTCGTATTCTTCGTATTCGGCGTCCGTCAAATGTCCACGTTTGTCTGGGGCCAACCATGGAAATTGCTCTTCGCCAAGATCCGCTTCGGAGTTCTTTTCTTTGGTATGAGCGTAAACATAGACACAGCCATCGGCGATCACGGGTGAACTCCATCCGCCGGAGTCACCACCGGAAATCCCATCGAATTTCCACAACGCCTTGAGACCGTCTTTGGGCAACTCTCGGACGAGCGGCCCACAATCGACGTAACCCGTTTGATCCGGTCCGCGCCACTGGGGCCAATCCGCGTTCACGGTAGAGCAAAGAAGGCAAACACTGAACGCGATAATGACGAAACGAATGAATTGCATGTGTATGGTCCCTGGCGACTGGCATCCAAACTGGGTTGAAATCAGTGTAGCATGCCGAGTCGCTGTGTTCGCTAGAGGGCTCGCACAAATCGCGCAATTCAAATCCTGTGATTCAAACCACTAAGCCAAAGCAGCCTTTGCGACAGCATCCGCGGTGATTCCGAACTTGGCGTAAACCTGGTCAAACGGACCACTGGCACCAAATCCGTGCATGCCGACGAACTTGCCATGGCTGCCGATCCAACGATCCCAGCACATGCGGATACCAGCTTCGACCGCGACGCGGTTGGTCACCGCAGGCGGCAGGACGCTGTCGATGTACGACGCGTCTTGCTTGGCGAACAGTTCCATGCAAGGCATGCTCACAACGCGAACTTTCTTGCCGCTCGCCGTCAGCGTTTTGGCAGCTTCAACGCATAGCCCAAGCTCTGAGCCCGTGCCCATCAAGATCGCGTCGGGAGTACCGTCACAATCGAGCAAGACGTAGCCACCCTTCGCACAGCCGCTGGCCGCAGCGTACTTGGTGCGATCAAGTGTTTGCATGTTTTGGCGTGAGAGCACAAACAAGCTTGGATGGTCAGCGATTTGCATCGCTGTGCGGTAGCACTCAGCAACTTCGTTCGCGTCGCCAGGACGATACGTGTAAAGCCCAGGAATCGCGCGGCAAGCCGTGAGGTGCTCGACTGGTTGGTGCGTCGGTCCGTCTTCACCCACGCCGATCGAATCGTGAGTGCAGATATACATTGCTGGTTGGTGCATGATGCTGCTCAATCGCATAGCACCACGCATGTAATCGGTAAAGACGAAGAAGGTCGCACCGTAGGCTCGCAAGCCGGACAAGCAAAGTCCGTTGACGATACCAGCCATCGCATGTTCGCGAATACCGAAGTGCAAGTTGCGACCGGCGTACTCGCCAGTCAAAAATTCGCCTGCGCCGGCGAACGTCAACATCGTCTTGGTGCTTGGTGCGAGGTCAGCACTTCCACCGATCATGAACGGTACATTTTTGGCAATCGCGTTGAGCACTTTGCCGCCCGTGTTTCGCGTTGCGTCACCTTTTTCGCTGGCCTCGAAGACAGGAATGTCCTTGTCCCAACCTGCGGGCAAACGACGCTCCCACATTGCAGTGAGCTCAGCAGCCTTGGCGGCGTTTGCTTTCTGGTAAGCGGCCCACACTTCGTTCCAAGCTTGCGAGGCGTCGGCACCGCGAGCACCAATGTTGCTCTGGAAATGCTCTCGAACACCCTCGGGAACGTAGAATTTTTCGTCTTTGGGCAGCCCGTAGCTTTCTTTGGCAAGGGCGATTTCGTCCCAGCCCAGAGGTGCTCCGTGAGCTTCGTGGCTGTTCTGCTTATTCGGCGCACCGAACCCGATGATGCTGCGGACGACGATCATCGTCGGCTTGTCTTTGCAGGCGTGAAAACTTTCAAGCGCCTTGGCAAGTTGCTTCAAGTCGTTCGCGTCGCTGACATGGCAAACGTTCCATCCGAGGCCTTGGAACTTCAGACCCATGTCTTCGCTGAAGGCCAGATCCGTATCGCCTTCGATCGTGATCTTGTTGTCGTCGTAGATCCAGCACAGGTTATCGAGTTGCAGGTGCCCGGCGACGGAAGCGGCTTCTGTGGAGATGCCTTCCATCAAGTCACCGTCGCTGCACAAGACGTACGTGTTGTAGTCAAACAGCGTGTGCGTGTCCGTGTTGTAATTGGCTGCGAGCCACTTAGCGGCCATCGCCATGCCGACGGAGTTGCTAACACCGGCACCGAGGGGACCGGTCGTTGTTTCGATACCAGCGGCTTCGAGGTATTCGGGGTGACCGGCACAGACGCTGCCGATTTGTCGGAATTTCTTGATGTCGTCGAGCGTGATCGAATCACCGGAGAGCAACTTACCCTTGGCGTCTGTTTTGCGAACGCCGATTAGATGCAGTGTGCTGTAAAGCAGCATCGAAGCGTGACCGCAGGAGAGCACAAAACGATCGCGGTTTGGCCAATGCGGCTGGGCCGGATCGTAATTCATCTCATGGTTGAAGACTTGGTAGGCAATCGGCGCCAGGGCCATCGGGGTGCCTGGGTGTCCGCTGTTCGCCGTTTGGACCGCGTCCATACTCAGCGCCCGGATCGTATCGATGGCCAGTTTTTGAATGTCGGTTGCAGTCGTACTCATGGCCAGGTTCACTCGCAAAGAATTCGGGTTAGTTGAAGCGTTTTCGCGGCAAAAATTGATGCGACAAAGGGTACCTCCCCCCAGCCTAAATCGGAAGGGCTCCAAACGGCGAACTCCACCAAAAAGGGGCTCGCGAATCAATTTACGTCTCGAGTTTACGCCTTGAGTCCCCAGGAAGGCATTTGTCCAAGAAGCGGGTGCCGAGTGAGGTCGAAGTGCAATGGCGTGAGCGTGACGTTCCCTTTTCGGAGCTCGGTCAGGTCCGTCAATTCTGGTGGTGGCTCATCGGGCTGGGTCCAGAGCGCCCAATAGTACGACCTCCCACCGGGGTCGCTGCGTTTTTCATAGCGGCGACCGTATTGAGCGAGCCCCATCGGCACAATACTCAGCTCTTTCGGTGACAACGTGGCGGCTGTTGGCACGTTCAAATTGAACAAACCGCCCTTGGACTCGGGTTGGGCGATGATCCCGCCGATGACGTTGCGAGCGATGACGGCCGCGGCGTCAAAGTCCGCGTCCTCATCGTATTCGAGCGACACTGCGACACTCGTAACGCCGAAAAACGCGCCTTCGATCGCCGCAGCCACCGTGCCGCTGTACAGAACGTTGATGCCCGCATTGAGTCCGCTGTTGATGCCGCTGACCACCAAATCGACGGGATTATCGTGAAGCAGCTCAGCGATTGCCAATTTCACACAATCCGCTGGCGACCCTTCCACAGCCGTTGCCCAGTGCTGGCCGTCGCGGTGGACGGACTTGCATGTCAGCGGTGCCAAAAAGGTAATTGAATGACCGACCCCGCTCTGTTCGGTCGCTGGAGCGATCACCACAACCTCACCCAGGTGGCGAAGTTGGCGATGCAACGCAGCCAATCCGGGCGCATACACACCGTCATCGTTAGTCAACAGAATTCGCACGCTTGAAGCTCCTGAGTCAGTTTCGTTCTGTCATCGCATTTCACGAGAACTGGCCGACATGAGCCTGATTCCCGATTCCTTCGCTGCAGCCCCTTGGGGAAGAATGACTGTTTTTCTACACTTCGTGATTCGATCACGCGACACCCGCTAGCGTCGACCACAACCGCCAACAGAGATCTGACGCTCCATCGAGACGCGTCTTTCGCATGAGTGGACTCAACCCAATTTCGACAACACACGACTCTTCCGCTGTTGCCGCACAGGCATCGTCACCGACGGAATCGTTAACCGACGAGAAGATCGTCGTACTCGACTTCGGCTCGCAATACGCCCAGCTGATCGCGCGACGCGTCCGCGAACAGAACGTGTACTGCCAGATCCTCCGACACGACTTGTCGGCTGATCGGATCGCCGAACTGAACCCGAAAGGGATCATTCTCTCGGGCGGTCCGGCGAGTGTTTACGAACCCGGCGCCCCGCGTTGCGATCCAAAGTTATTCGAGCTCGGTGTTCCCGTTCTCGGCATTTGCTACGGCATGCAACTCGCCTGTGAGGCACTCGGCGGCAGCGTCGACAACACACCCACTCGCGAATACGGGCCAGCGAAATGCAACTTGTCACAACGTGACTCGCTGTTCGACGGGCTTCCAGAAAATATCGATGTCTGGATGAGCCACGGCGATCAAGTCTCCGCGATCACCGAACACTTCGAGCCGTTGGCGAGTACAGCGACGTGTCCTTACGCAGCGATCCGGCACCGCACGCTGCCAGTGTATGGAATGCAGTTCCATCCCGAAGTCACGCACACTCCGCTTGGCGGACAAGTCTTGCGGAACTTCGTGATCGGCGTTTGTGGTTGCGAAGGTACTTGGCACCTCGGTGATTTTGCCGCAGCCGCAATCGAACATGTACGCAAACAAGTCGGTGATCGCCGAGTGATCTGTGGACTGAGCGGTGGCGTTGACTCCGCTGTGGTCGCTGCGTTGCTTTACAAAGCGATTGGTCCACAGCTTTCTTGCATCTTGGTCGACAACGGATTGCTTCGTAAAGACGAACAGGCCGCGGTGATCAACGAGTTCACGACGCACTTCAAGGCCGACTTGCGAGTCGTGCAAGCAGAAGATCGGTTCATGGACACGCTGGCGGGAATCAGTGAACCGCAAGAGAAGCGACGTCGCATCGGACACGCGTTCATCGAGTGCTTCAAAGAAGAAGCTCTCAAGATCGAGGACGCTCACTTCCTCGCGCAAGGCACGCTGTACCCCGACGTGATCGAGAGCGGAGCCGACCCCGACGGACCCGCGGCGACAATCAAATTGCACCACAATGTCGGCGGTTTGCCTGAGGAACTCGGGTTTGAACTGATTGAGCCACTGCGAGATTTGTTCAAAGACGAAGTTCGACGACTTGGTACGGAACTCGGTTTGCCCGAGACGCTTGTTTGGCGACATCCGTTCCCTGGCCCAGGCTTGGCAGTCCGTTGCCTCGGCGAAGTGACTCGCGAGAAGCTTGCGGTACTTCGTGAAGCCGATGCGATCGTGGTCAACGAGATCAAGGCCGCTGGGCTGTATCGTCAAACCAGCCAATCGTTCGCAGTGCTGTTGCCGGTGCAGAGCGTTGGCGTGATGGGCGACGCGAGAACCTATGACAACGCGATTGCTTTTCGCAGCGTGAACACGGACGACTTCATGACCGCGGACTGGAGTCGACTGCCCTACGACTTACTTGCGAGAATCAGCACTCGAATCATCAATGAAGTGAAGGGCGTGAACCGCGTTTGTTACGACATCAGCAGCAAACCGCCTGCGACGATCGAGTGGGAATAAGAAAGAAGTGCAAAGAGTGAAGGGTGAAGTTTGAAACTGAATCCTTTTCTATCGGACAATTACAAATCACCTGTCGCCTGTAACCTGAAACCTGAACTATGGCTGGCCAATTCATTTACCAAGTTGAGAATTTGACCAAGAAGCACGGACCTAAAGTCGTGCTCAACGGGGTCAATCTAGCCTTCTATCCAGGTGCGAAGATCGGTGTGCTCGGCCCCAACGGTGCCGGCAAATCGACGTTGCTTCGCATCATGGCGGGGCAAGACAAAGAGTTCGAGGGTGTCGCACGGCTCGGCAAAGGCTTCACCGCCGGATACCTGTCGCAAGAACCGCAACTCAACCCCGACAAAACGGTTTTTGAGAACGTTCAAGAAGCGGTCACCGAACGCCGCCAAGTGTTGGATCGGTACAACGAAATCAGCATGATGCTCGGCGACGTCACCGACGATGCCCAGATGCAAAAGCTTTGTGACGAGATGGCGAAACTGCAGGACGTCATCGATGCGAACAACCTCTGGGAACTGGATCGCCAAGTCGAAGTCGCGATGGCGGTGATGAACCTTCCGCCCGGTGACGCTGGCGTGACGACGTTGTCTGGGGGCGAGAAGCGCCGCATCGCTTTGTGCCAACTGCTGATTCGCCAACCCGACCTGTTGCTGCTCGACGAACCGACCAACCACCTTGATGCCGAATCCGTTGCTTGGCTCGAACAACACTTGCACAACTATGCCGGAACCGTCGTTGCGGTGACGCACGATCGTTACTTCCTGGACAACGTCGCCAAGTGGATTCTTGAAATCGATCGCGGTCGTGGCATCCCGTTCGAAGGCAACTACACGGCGTGGCTGGAAAACCGTGCCAAGCGGATGGCAACGGAACAGAACAAACAGAAAGCCCAGGAGCGAACACTCGCCCGAGAACTCGACTGGATTCGCATGAGCCCGAAAGCTCGCCAGGCAAAGAGCAAGGCGCGGATCTCGGCATACGAGCAAATGGCGGCGCAGCAATACGAGGACCAACCAGACGAACTCGAAATTCAAATTCCGTCGGGCAAAAAACTCAGTGATCTTGTCATCGAAGGCAAACATTTGCATAAAGCATTCGGTGACAAGGTGCTCATCGACGACCTTTCTTTCAGTATGCCGCCTGGGGGTATTGTTGGTGTAATTGGCCCCAACGGCACCGGCAAAACGACGCTATTCCGCATTTTGACTGGGCAAGACACGCCGGATAGTGGCGAGATTCGCATTGGCCAGACCGTCGAAATGGGTTACGTCGACCAGAGTCGCGATTCGCTCGATCCCGACAAGACCGTATTTCAAGAAATCAGTGGCGGACACGAGTCGATCGATGTCGGCGGACGGTTGATCGCAGCTCGCAGCTACGTTTCGCGATTCAATTTCAAGAAGACAGATCAAGAAAAGAAGGTCGGTGTATTGTCCGGTGGGGAACGCAATCGCGTGCACTTAGCGAAGCTACTTCGTCGAGGGTGCAACGTCTTGCTCCTTGACGAACCGACCAATGATTTGGACGTTGATACGCTGAGAGCTTTGGAAGAAGCAATCGCCAACTTTGCTGGATGCGTGATTGTCACGAGCCACGACCGTTGGTTCTTGGATCGATTAGCAACACATATCCTCGCGTTCGAAGGCGACGGAAAGTTAACGTGGTGCGAAGGCAACTTCGAGATCTACGAAAACAATCTGCGAGAGCGTCTTGGCGAGGACTCCAATTCGGTGTCGAAGCGGATGCGATACAAGAGCATTCACTCGTCCTAAAATTTACATTTTGTTACTGGCCGATCGATGCGTGTGCCGCCACGCTTTACGACCAGTGGTTCGCGGAAGTTTTTGATCAATAGGAGATCACTGAGATGACCATTTTACGTGTTGGTACAAACGAAAAGTACGCCGATGGCTGGGCCTCGATTTTTGGCAGCAGCAAGAGCAAGAAGAGTGCTGGGGGTACGGCAGTAGCCGACAAACCAGCCAAGAAGAAGAAAAAGGCAAAGCCGGCTAAGCCAGTTGCTGCCGTCAAGAGCAAGCCATCCGCAAAGAGCAAGTCAGTCGCCAAGCCAGCGAAAAAGACTGCGACGAAGACCGTAGCGAAGGCAGTTGCCAAACCGGCAAAGAAAACGAAGAAGAAGGCCAAGCGATAGTACTTGTTCCTTTGTAAATCTGTCTCGATTCGTAGCCGGAGTCGCAAGACTTTGGAAATTGCCCATGTCGATTGACGTCGGCTACGACGAGAATCGATCTCCCTCCTCCGTTCTCGCCTGCGATGCCCCAACAACCGTCCTCCGAAAAATTGAGCGAAGCGCTACAACGGCTGGCGGGGTATCTGAATTTCTCATCGGGAACCAGTGATCCGGCGACGCTCGCGGCTTGGAACACCGTTTACGACGCGGCGACTCAAGGCAATCCTCTTTCGAGCCCCGACGCGTGGCTGGTCCTCAAAGACCGGCTTGTCGAAACGATCGACCGTCTCGAGAAAGAGTCGGCCGCGTTTCGCGATGTCAGCCAAGCAAGAAAGATCGTCCGATTGCTATGGAGCGAATTGCTGCCAGCGTACTTGGACTTCCACCGCGACCTGCTGTTCCACCAAGAGCCCGAAATACTTTTCAACGGCTTTTTCTTGGCCCGATGCGCTGAGGTGCTGCTCAATGAGATCGGCGACAAAGACGACCAGACGATTATCGAAGCGACCATCCGTCGGCTGAATGATTTCGTTGGATATCGACCTGTCGCGATGCTCGAGAATCGGCGCTGCGAGCCGTATTTGAATGAGTTCGTACGCCCCGTTCCGTTGTTCGTCCGTGGGGCGGGCGTGTCCGCTGGGCCATATCATCACGTGGTGACTCTAGCTCTCGAGATTCTGGAAAAGACGAACCCAGAAATCTTGATGATGGCGTCGTTCGATTTAGCAAGACTCGAAGAATTGTCGCTCGACCCACGAGCTTACGACTTTGATCACCCTGTGAATCGGCGTCCCAACTATCACTTTGGCCAATGGGACGAACGGCAAGTCTCCGGCGGTGGGTACTTCACGCGTTTCGTGATTCGGCAAGTCACGCTGAACGCGTTGCTGGGGCGGGTGACGGATCATCCGGAAATCGATCGCGCCGAATTGATGACCGAAGCTGCGACGGTGCTCGTGGGAACCATACTCATGGCCTCGTGCATCAGCGGCTGGGGACCTGGAGCACACACCAGCGACGTGACTCTCGGCTCGATGATGAAGCCGATTGCCAGCTATCGCGACGCGTTCTACGAAGAATGCTTGAAGCAAATCACGGGGGCACACGCGAAGCGACTCAAGGCTGAGCAGCAATTACGCCGTCAACCGTTCGGGGCCGCTCGCCAACACCTCAACGCGTCTCTCGCACTTCGCCGTGCGGCCCAACTTCAACACGTGCAACTGTCTCGGCTTTACGCGCGAATGGGCTATCCCGACGCAGCAAAGAAACAGGCGGATGCGGTTTCCGTTCCCTCGGCACGGATGATGGTTCGCATCGACAGTGCGATGACGCTCGGGTTGAGATCGCTGCGAGCGAATAAGTTGGAAGAGGCATTGCCGATTCCGCGAGAGACCTGGGAATTGTTCCAGCGTGCGATCCAGTGCGGCGCCCTTGTTGATCCGTGGGACATTCTCGGTTTCGGGGCCAACTTCAGCTTGTTTCCAAGCCCCGAAGCGGCCGTTCACGACACGCGTGTCGATGACATTGTCTACTTGATCGAACAATTGTTTGGCTTCACCGCGAAAGTTTGGAGTGAAGCGGCGGCACGTGATGATGAAGCTGCGTATGCCGAGATGGAAATCATCTACGGCGAGATTGCGGATTGGTGGCGAGGCTTTGCGGCGCACACGGTACAGTCGCTTGAAGCTGTCGATCCGCTCGAGTCCTTTGAGTCCGCGAAGCTTGTGGCACGTGCGCTTCGTTTGTGGCACCGCGGTGGCGCGGCGGCTGGTGATGTCGCGTTCTGGGCACCACACGCAGACCTTTTTGACTCGCCACGTGCTTATGCACTGGTGATCACTGCACTCTTGGAACGCAAAGACTTTGTGCCCGCGATGGCGCTGCTTGTGCATTGGTTGAGCAACGCCGATCAAGTTGGCCTGCGGCAAGGCGGCAGCTCACTGCCTCGGTTGGCCGAGCGTTGGCTGTTGCACCTGCGTGGATCATGCGAAGGCGATGCGTTCAACTTTGGCGAGCCCTCCATCGACCAAACTCCTGATCACGACACATCGGAGATTTGGCCGCTGGCGACGAAGTTCTTTGATTACCTCGAGGCGAACGCAGAGGAATTTTGGTCGGCGCCCGAGTTCCGACTCGGTAAACCTAAATCACGCGGCAAAGACTTAGAACTCGAGCTAACGGCCGCTGATGAAGGCGATTCGGACGATCCCAACGGACTGTTCGACGCAGCCTATGAAGGCATGACGTATCGCGACACGACCAACGATGGCAACGAGGGTGCCGTCTTTGAATTCAGCGACACGGGAAGCCTGGATGAACTTGAGGCGGAGTCCAAGCGGCTGGTTGAACACTTGAGCTTCCTGCAATCACTAGCACGCATGTGGTCGGTCGCAGCCGACATTGCTGTGTCAGCAGAGTGCGATGATTCGACGCCGAAGAAAGAACGCCCCGATCTCAGCCAAGCTCGAATCGAAACACTGGATGGCTGGGCCAAACGCGCCCGCGAAAATCGCATCGGGTTACTCGAACTGCTCGATGCGGTACGTCGCTACAAAGTCACGCCAAGCGGCAGCGATAAAGACTCCATGCGTAACTACGACCGCCGTCGGGTGCTGCGAGACTCGTTGATGGAACGCATCATCGGCACAGCAGTCGAGATGTCCGACGCGAGGCGATTGATCTGTGGTGCACTCCTCGCGCATCCACAAGTCCAATGGACGTCGATCGACGGTCACGACGACATGGGCGAAGACGATGCGATGGCCGTCCGCATGTACGCCACCTTGATCGCCAAAGAAATTGACGGGGCAAGAGACTTGTTCCCGACGTTCTTAGCAGCACTTAGCGACAAGAACTTGCTCTACATTCCGCTGTCCAAGGGCGGCGATCCAGTCAAAATCTATGCCGCGAGATTACGACAGCGTGTGTTACGGCATCTCATGCATTGGCTGCCACGTCGCGGGTTGATCGCAGAAACCTGTCGACTCGTTGAAGTCGCTCGCGAAATGGAACAGCAAAACTCGATCGGCGTCGGTGCGGTCACTGAGTTTGACTCGCTATTTCGAGCTGGCTTTCGATCGCTCGTCGCATCGCTCGTCGCATCGCTCGTGGAATCAACTCGCCAATCGCTGACGCTGAAGAACAAAAAGCTGAGCGAGGCCAAGTTTGCTGAGTCGCTCATTCCGGTACTCGAACGGCTGACGGAAATCTTGCTCGCAAGTTGGCTCGCCCACAGCCAGACGCTGCGACTTTCGCCACTTGAATTAGTGACGGGCACGACCAAGTGGAACAAACTCGTTGAATTCATCAAAGAATACGGCGAGCCGATCTTTACCCAAAACTATCTCCAACTCAGCAATGTTCGTGCCATTCTGCACCAAGGCGTCGGACAATGGCTTCGACGCTCGATGGAACGCGGCGACGATCAACTCGAAGACACAAAGCTCTACGCAGACTTAGAGTCAGGCAAGCTCACCATCGAAGAAGCGGAGCGGTGGATCACACTCGTGTACGATGCGATCATCGACCACCATGCGGAATACCTCGATTACAACAGCACCACCACCCAAAGCGATCGCGGCGACTTGGTTTACATGTTCCTCGATTTCCTCCGACTCAGGGCTCGGTACGAACGGATCGCATGGAACTTGAAACCAGTCATGTGGGCACACGAAGTGCTTGTTCGCTGTGGTTTGGAAAATGCGGCGATGCGATGGAGACGCAGTCTAAGTGATCGCATTGGTGCTGAAGCTGAAGTCTATGTCCAGAAGCTGCGAGAACTTCAAAGCGACTACGCGATGCGTATGCCGACGGTGGCGGATCACATTCTTGAACGATTCATCCAACCGATGACCATCGATCGCATGCGTGCGCTCGTGGGGCCATCGATGCGTGACGCAGAACTCGATCAACCAAGTCGCTCGTTCGAATTGCTCGATCAAGAAGCGGAAGTGCTAACACAACATCCAACTGGCGTGGGGATCGACGTCCCGGCATGGTTACACTCGCTCGAAGAAGAAGTCGAATTACTCGCCAAGCGGCGCGCAAGTAGCGAGATCGACCCGCAAACACTCATGACAATGTCGATCGTTCCATTGACAATTGCCGAAATAGGAAATCAACTCGCGATCGCTCGAAGTCAAGGCCGAAGATTGCCGCATTTAAAATAGAAATGCGAGCATAAGAACAAATCTTTACAGACATTGATCGGGTCTGCATACTGCGGACGCGTTTGAAACTACTCACGACACTACAGGCAGCCAAACCACGGATGACTACGCTCGCCATCAGCCAATTGTCGACGCTTCGCTGGAGCTTCGAAGAGGACGCACAAGGTTACGCTGCTCGTGGCTTCTCAGGCATCGGCGTCTGGCGTCCAAAGCTAGAAGACTTCGGCATGGATCGTGCCGTCGAATTGATCGCTGAATCATCGCTATCGGTAACGAGCCTGTCTTGGGCTGGCGGTTTCACCGGCAGCGACGGACGAGCATTCGAAGACGCTGTGTCCGATGCGATTTGCGCCATACGCGATGCGGCGAATCTTCGAGCCGAAACATTGATCGTGCTTGCAGGTGGACGCAACAATCACATTCGCAATCACGCTCGCCGGACGTTGATCGAAGCGCTTCGAGAACTTGTGGGTGTCGCCGAAGAATTTGGCGTTCGACTCGCGATCGAGCCGATTCATCCTGGTTGTGGTGATGAATGGTCGTTCGTGAATGACTTGAGATCAACGCTCGATATTGTCGAGACCATTTCCAGCACGCACCTTGGCTTGGTACTGGATACGTACCATGTCGGAATGGACGATGACGTATTGCGTTGGCTTCCTGAAGTCATTGACCACTTGGCCCTTGTGCAACTTGGCGATGCTCGACACAGCCCACTGGGAGAGATGAATCGATGCTTGCTGGGCGAAGGCTGTGTTCCGTTAGCAACGATTTGGCAAACGCTCTCGGAACATCATTATCGCGGTCCCATCGAGGTCGAAGTGCTTGGCGAAGACATCGAACTCGTCCCGTATAACGAGATACTCGATCACACGAAATCCTTCTTGGATCGCATGCCCGGCTTGGTTAGCCAAGAGGGCTAATCGTGGGCTGCTCGCTTGGCCTAATACGGACGCAGAACTGGATCACGCGTTATCGCCACAACGGGATGCGTTGATCCTCGGGTAGGATTTCGCGATTCGCTCGCTCGGGGTCTTTTTGGCTCCACGTTTCTCGAAACGAGGGTGACCAAACTTGACGAAGTTGGTGATCGTCGTGCCACGTGCTCTGGTAGATCGCCGGCGACCAATGACGCTGGGGCAATTGGCTCGCGTCCTTCACTAATCGCCACGCGCGGACGTGGTAACGGTGGTGAGTCTCGGACCAATCATAAAAAATGAGCTGTCGAAAGACTTCGCGGCCTTCTTTGTCGACGAAGTGATTGAGTTCAATCAAGTCGACTCGCTGTCGGCTGGTTGCCGACTCCTTCGCGTCGTCACCAGAAACGACGCTCAAGATAAGCCAAACCAAAACGCTGAGCGAATGCATCACCGAGCCTCCTTGCCACCAATGCCGTGAAACTCGCTCCGGACAGCAAATCGCCGGAACCCATTGGCGTTAACAAATCGAACCGATTCACGTCAACGCCGATGCGGTGATTTGACAGCAATCCTCAGTGAGGAAGACGCTGCGAATCAAGCTGAAACGGCGCCTACAAACTCAGCGGACGAAGCCAAATATTACGGAACCGAACTGGGTTGCCGTGATCTTGGAGCGTGAGTGGCGCAACGGGCGAATCCAGGTTGTACTTCTGGATAACACGACCGCCGGTCGGCCCGTAGAAAGCGCGTCGGTGATGCAGCAAAACACCGTTGTGAATCAAAGTCAAATAGGCTGGTTCGTCAATCGTGCCATCGTCCTTGAACTTCGGTGCCTCGAAGATGATGTCATAAACTTGCCACTCGCCTGGCTTGCGAGTCGCATTCACCATCGGCGGATACTGACCGTACATCGCACCCGCATAGCCGTCTGCATACGAGCGGTTGTTGTACGAGTCGAGGACCTGAACTTCATAGACTTGCATGATCTTGATACCGCTGTTTCCGCGGCCTTGACTATCACCTCGCACCTTCTCTGGTGCTTGCCATTCGATGTGCAATTGGCAACTGCCGAAGGACTCGATCGTTCGCATCGTGCCCGTTCGTGGTGTGACTTCCATGTAACCGTTTTCAACTTTCCACTGAGCTTCTCGCAAGTCGTCTTCGCCATCCGGTCCGACATGAGCCCAGTTAGATAGGTCGGTTCCATCGAACAAGATCACTGCATCGCTCGGTGCAGTCCCTGGCTTGTCATACGTGCTCAATTCGCCTGGGGTAACGACGCTGGGTCGCGGTCGACGAATGTCGTGCACTCGCCAAGGCTGGCCAGGGATCATCGGTGTTTCGGAAGAACCAATGTTCGGCAACCTGGCTGGTTCAACGGGCGCCTCAGGTTTCTTTGGCTCGGGTTTCTTTGGTTCTGGCTTTGCTACCTCAGGCTTCTTCTCCGCTTCCGCATCCTTCTTAGCTTCCGTGGAGTTCTCTGCCTTATCAGCCTTTGCTTCCGACTTCGAGGACTCTTCTGCTGGAGCGGCAGGCTTGTCTTCCTCAGCTTTCTTCATTTCTGGCTTCGCATCCGATTTCTTTTCATCTTTCTTCTCATCGGACTTCGGCTCGGGTTTAGCCTTTTTCTTTGGCTCAGCGTCAGCCTTGCTATCATCCGCAGGCTTCTCTTTCGCAGCGTCGCTCTGCTTTGGTTTATCAGCGGACTTTGGCTCCTCGGCAGCGGCTTTCTCATCGGCGACGGCTTCGACGGCGGACTCGACCGCTGGCTCAGCGGGTGCTTCTTGCGTTGCCTCTTGTGCCCAGACCGGCTGGGTTCTCAAAACGACTGGGGCAAAGACCAACAAAAACACAGCGAAACCCATGAGCGAAGCGGCCTTGGGCTGGAAATCGAGAGTGCGAGTACACGTTTGCATGGGGCAACCAGAGCGTCAATTTAGGTGGGGAAGTTTGGCGAGTTGTATCGACCGACTGTTACGGGTCCCTTATTCTACTTGGGCAGCCGGGCGATGCGCTCGGGACTGCTCCTAAAACTTCGCCGATACTGACGCGAGCTGCGACCTTCCACATCCCCCTGGGTCAATTGGGGGTTGGGGAGCCGGCGCTGAACGTGTTAGAGTCGTCGCTTTGAAAAACCACCGTTCGCGATCCAAATCACCCCCTTTCGGCCTTCCAAAACAGATGACAGTCGACACCTACGCTGTTTGCCCATGTGGCAGCGGCAAAAAAATCAAATTTTGCAAGTGCAAGGATTCCGTCGGAGAACTCGATCGGATCCTGAAGATGGTCGAGGGAGGACAAGTTGTCCCGGCTCTGGATCGACTTTCCAAAATTCTTGTCGAGCATCCCGACGCGGCCTGGGCGTTGGCGATCCGCGGCCGATTGCTGCTGGACCTGCGAGAATACGATTCGCTGTCCGAGAATGCAGAGCGTTTCATTCGGTTGCAACCGAGTAACCCACTCGCGCTGACCCAGCGTGCAGCAGCGTTGTTATTCCGCGGCAAAGTCGACGAAGCCAACGACTCGCTTTTGGAGGCACTTACAGAAAGCGGACGTGATGTCGACGCCTTTGTACTCGACGTCGGTTCGGTCCTAGCGTTTTCGCTCGCTCAAGGCGGCGAGTTCTTGACCGCTCGCGTGTACGCGACGCTTGCGATGATGGCCCAGGGCTACGAAGGCGGCCAAACCGCCATGCAAGTCCTTCGCCAACTGAATTCGGCGCCGACAATAAGCCAGTTGCTCAAGGCGATTCCCAAGGCCATCGCTCGTCCATCCGACGCGGAGTGGGGCGAACGATACGATGAAGCCGCCGGTTTGCTTCGCAGCAACAAAGTGATGCTTGCGCAATCT
>JBGTAI010000052.1:0-52251 GCA_041749955.1 Pirellulaceae bacterium
CTTCGACTTCTGCGAGATCGCCTTTTGCCGCCGCGATCCAGGGCGGTTGCTCGTCCGCTGGCGTCGCCTCGGCCTGGGCCGCATTCGGTTTCGCACTGACGTAAGCGCCGACCATCCAGTTCGCTGGGATGATCGTGAACAACGCAATGACCAATGGCAGTAAGATTCGTCGGGCTCGCTGGGTGAGCAAAGACTTCAGTCCGCGTTTTCTCCACAGCATCGCAGTAAAGAATCCGCTGACCAGAAAGAACAGCGGCATGCGAAAGCCGTGGATCAACCCCATCGCGATCCCAAAACCGCTGCTCGTTTCAGTGTCGTGGACGGCCCAAAACGTCGAGCCTGGAATGAACGAGATCGCACCATGCAGCGCGATTCCAAGCAGCATCGCGAATGCTCGCAACGCGTCTAAGTCGTGTCGCCGTGGGATCGATCGTGAAGCTGAATTGGTATCGATGGTTGTCACGACGCAGCGCAGTTGAAAGTTTCTAGATCAGATATTCTGAATAAGTCAACGTCGCTCGACAACCTGATGATCTGTCACTGTTTGTATCGCGGCTCGCGTTTTATTCAAGCTCGCGGGACGCCTATTGCCGGGGCGTTGCAAGGCCGAGCACCTCAGCGCCTTGCTGAAAGACGACGTCGACGGGGATGCTCTTTTGCGTCAAGCGATCGAGATCCGCCTGGAGATTCGCATCGATGACGCCCTTCTTGGCAACGAGTTTCGCAACTTCATCATAATTTCCATCGCCTTGCAGAGTCAGCAACAGCGTCGACAGGTCGCGCGTGGCGCTTCGGAAACGATCGACATTGACGCGATACTTTCCATCATCCTGCCGCTCGAACGCACCCGTCTCGCGAAAGAAGTTGAAGCGAATCATGTTGGCCTTGCCGTGAGCGCTGGACGCGCCAAATCGAACGCTGCGGAAGATCCCGGCCATGAAGGTCACGTAAAAATCGTCAAGTTCGGCCATGATTTCGCCCTTGGCGTGCAATTGGTTGATCATGTGCAGCCCCAGGATGTCGGCCTTGCCCTCTTCGATCGCACCCGCGTGCTCCTTGAGTGCTGTCCGAACGGGGCCTTGCTCGGTGATGGTGTTTTTAATGCCCAGACCGTGAGCTACTTCGTGAAACATCGTGTTGCTGAAGAAGGCGTCGAACGTCACGTGCTTGCGTTGGTCTTCGGCGATCAATTCGTCAGCGATCGGAACCAGGATCTTGTCGAACTTGGCTCGCATCGCGTTCTTCAACTGCAGGCGTCGTGTTCCCTTCTCGAGTTGGACCTGTTCATCATTGGGCAAATTGATCGCGATCGTTTTGGAACCGGCGTTGCAATCGCCAGCGTAGTAAATCACGTCGTAAGCGTTGAGCTCCGTGTCCAACCCAGGCGTCTCTTGCTTGTACACATCCGCTACGGGTAACGTCTTTTGCAAATCGGGTAGGTACTGGGCGTACTTGGCGAGCCGCGTACTCCACTCCTTGTCTTTGACCAAAACATAGCACTCGTGTGCCGTTTTGTAGCCGAAGAGTTGAGCCTCGTAATTCTCGATTGGTCCAATAACCACATCGATCGTGTTGTCGTGCATGTCCAACCAAGCCATATCACTTGGTTGATAATCGTCGGTGAGTAGTGCGTCGGCACGCAGTCGGAGGTAGTGCCGAAGTCCTGAGTCTTCAGCGAGTGCAGCAGCCTTGGTGAGCAACTCAGCGGCTTGTTTCATTTGCGTTGCGAATTGCTCGCGGTACGGCACCGAGATCAGCTTGCCAGCTTCGTCTCGACGGATGAATGTGTACAGGCTGTCTTTGTTCGACAAATCAGCTTGCTCGAATTCCTCTTTCGTCATATCCGTCGGGTAGTAGTTCGCTCCGAGCGGCTTGGGTCCAACCCCGTCCACAAACGGAGCGTTTCCGGCGAGTCGCTCCCAAGGGCCATAGTTGAGTTCAATAAACTGTTTCGTAGCAACGTCGATGTTGGCATCGAAAAGCTGCTTTCGGTCACCGTAAGCCTCGTACCAGAAACACTCGTCCATAATTTTTGCGGCTTGAATCAGCAACGGAATCATCTCACGTTCTTTTTCACTCAGCACGCTGAGGTCGGTGGTCAACTCAACAGGCACGTATTGCGCAACACGCTCAGCAACATTGAGAGGCGTTTGGGCGAATGACGAAGCGGTAGTCGTCGTAGCGAGCACGAGACATGCAAATGCGTAACGCATCATGGTAATGACGGTATCCATGCGAGTGAACAAAGTGGGCAAGATTTGGTCCTCGATGATAACAGTTCTGGGCGTTGTCGTAGGCAGCTTACGTCTGGCTTTCCCAGCACGATAATCTCGTTAATCCGGCGTTAGCAGAATCGCTGGACTTCAAAGTTTAGTCTCGAGGCTATGAGTCACCAAAATCCCGTGAGCAATTGACAGCGTTCACCGCAAGAAGATCCCCAAAGTAGCAGGCACGCTCCGTCGTGCCGTCCGCCAATGCGAATCATGCATAATCCCATGCCGCTGATCATTAGATTTCGCCATAGCGGTTCGCGTTTGTCGCGGACGGCACGGCGGAGTGTGCCTGCTACTTCAAAAATTGCGGACGGCACGGCGGAGTGTGCCTGCTACTTCAAAAATTGCGGACGGCACGGCGGAGCGTGCCTGCTACTTTAGGACGTGGAGGTGATATTCGCCTTCGCGAAGGTGGCTTGGATTGTCGGCGATGTAACGTCGGATCGCTTCGAATTGGTCCGGCGAGCGGACTAGATGATCAAAACTGTCTTCCTGCCAAAACCGGCCGAACGTGCCTAAGGCTTTGTTAATCCTCCCCGCCGTAAACTTTTTCCACGAGTAACATTGGCTGACGATGTCTGTTTCCCCAAGCAGGCAAGTAAGCAGATGCACGTGATTGGGCATCACCACGAAATCTCCCATGTGGTACCGATCGCTTTCAAAGTGCATCAAACTGTCAGCAACGATCTTGGACAACTCGGATCGGCGAAGCACACAGGCTCCCCATCCCTTGTCGAGGTTCTCCATGTACTGACGAGAGAATGTCTCATGGAATAGCATCCGTTGGTCTTGCGGAAGGTCCTCGAAACGTTCTTTCCATTTCGAGTCAACGGTTGTGATTCCCCGTTGCTCTAACCAGTGCGTTCGTTCTGAGTACCACCGATGCGACACGTCCGCCGGAATCGAGTCTTCGGTTCGAAAGGTGACAAAGTACGTAGCACCCATTTGATACCAATGCGGCAGGTTAGTCCCCACCGTAATTCGGATATCAACCTTCGGATCGAATAGCTCAAACATACTTGGCTCCAAAGTACCAGTCGCACTCCGCCGTGCCGTCCAACCCCGCACAAAAAAAGTAGCAGGCACGCTCCGTCGTGCCGTCCGCCAATTCGAATCTTACATGATCCCATGCCACTGACCTTTAGATTTCGCCTTTGCGGTTCGCGTTTTGGCGGACGGCACGACGGAGCGTGCCTGCTACTTTGTGACCTGCGGACGGCACGACGGAGCGTGCCTGCTACTTTGAAACTTGCGGACGGCACGACGGAGTGTGCCTGCTACTTTGTTGAAGCGAAACGCTACAGTTGTGCAATGTTGAGTCACGCTGGGCTTCTTCGTAGCGATCTGGGTTACGCGAAAATCGATTTTTGGATGGTCGCGTTTGTGCGGAAATTAGCTCGAAGTGTGTGACGTGATATTGCTTGGGGCTATTCGAATGAAGTCGATGATTGGTTCTGGCACAGCATCTGCAATTGAGCGAGAGAAACTCCTCTTCTTAAGGGAATCTCATGCAGACTTTTCGAGCGATCGTGTTGGCATCGGTTTGTTGCTTTTGTGGTTCGTTGCTGTCGGACGATGCAACATCATCGATTGATCTGTTCGACGCACTGGATGCTGGGAAGGTCAGCGTCAAGTTCATTGCCGTTGATGAGACGCGTGCGAATGTTCTTGTCGAGAATCTGACTGAGTTGCCGCTCATCGTTCAACTGCCCGATGCCATTGCAGCCGTTCCTGTGCTTGCTCAATTTGGTCAGGGTCTTGGCCAAGGGTTCGGACAGGGAAATGGACAGAATGCAGGGCAAAACGGTGGTGGCGGCGGAGCTCAGCCCGTCGGCGGCAATGTCAATGCAGGGCAAGGGCCTGGCCAAGGTCTTGGACAACCACCAGGTCTGGGACTTGGATTCATGAGAATTCCTCCAAAGAAGCAGGTGAAGCTCGCTGCGTCCACGGTCTGTCTCGATCACGGGAAAGCAGAGCCGAATCCGCGTGTTGCCTACCGCATGATTCGACTGAGCGAGTTCACTGACAATGAGCTTATCGCGAAACTATGCAGCGAGATCGGCTCAAGCAAGCTGTCGCAAAACACCGCCCAAGCCATCGCGTGGCACTTGGCCAATGGCATGAGCTGGGATGAACTCGCGAAAGTGAACTCGATCGAGTCCAAGTACCTGGGCAACGTCTCGTACTTTCGTGAACGAGACATCAAATTGGCGAAGCAATGGATCGAGTCCGCGTCCGAGACGCATACATCTGACTCCGACTTGTCCGCTGCAAGTGTTCGATGAAACTCGCTGATTGGCGAGACACGCTTAACGAGCTTCGGCTTTCAGCTCAGCAAATCGAGCGCGCATCTCAGCGAGCTTGCCAGCATGAGCCGGGTCGCTGGCGAGATCGTTTTCTTCGATCGGGTCAGCCGTGATGTTGAACAGCTGTTCTCGCTTGAAATCAGGCCAATAGAAGTACTTCCAGTCTTTGCGAACGAGTGCTTCGGATGACGGGATGAACGATGTGTCCTTGATCGTCGCATGCTCGTAAAAGAACTCGCTCCGCCACTCCGGAGCCTTGTCCGCAAGATACAGCGAGCTCACATCACGCCCTTGCATTCCGGTTGGCGCATCAATGCCAACGGCGGCAAGGATTGTCGGTGCGAGGTCAACGTTAAGCGTGAAATTGTCCTCGGTCATACCGTGTTTTGACTCAGGCAATCGTGGGTCGTAGATAACGAGTGGAACGCGGATGCTTTCTTGGTGCGGGTACCACTTGTCCGCCAACCCGTGCTCAGCGTGGTAGTATCCGTTGTCGGTTGTGAAGATAACGAGCGTGTTATCGAGGACGCCTTGCTTTTTCAATTCTTCCAAGACACGTCCGCACGTCGAGTCGACTTCGGTCGCCAAGCGATAATAATTTTTCATCATCGTTTGATGCTTTTCTGGCGAATCAAAACGCCAATGCCATCGGTTGCGGCCCTCGTTCTTTTCGTTGGCGATGAACTCAGGCAACCGGTGGAAGGACTCGTCCGTGGCGTTCTCAGCGACGGGAATCGTAACGTCTTCGTAGAGCGACATGCTTTCGGGTTGCGGAAGAAATTGCAATGGATTTTGGTCTTCGGCGTGCGTGGCAAAAAAGGCAACAGTCAAGCAGAATGGTTTGTCGCGTGGTCGTGTGTCGAGGAACTCTAAAGCGTCGTTTTCGTTCTTCTTGGTGACGTGAATTTTGCTGCCATCGGGTTCGTTGATCCAATGGGTGCCGAAATAGGACTTGCCGTAATCAAAATGCTCAGCAGGAAATTTACCGTTGTGCCACTTTCCGACATGGCCAACGTAGTACCCGTGATCCCGAAGTAACCCTGGATACGTTTCAGCCCACGGTGTGTTGAAGGGCTTGAAGGAGTCGTTGCCGTGTCGCGACATCCATTGTCCAGTGAACAGTGTCGCGCGGCTGACTCCACAAATCGCCGTCGTGACACAGTTGTGCGTGAACCGAACGCCTTGACGAGCGAGGCCGTCAATCGTCGGTGTCTTCACGACTGGGTTGCCAGCGATCCCGAGAGTGTCGTGACGCCAGTCATCCGCGTAAAGCACGACGACATTCATGGGTGCGTCCGTTGCTTGGGCAAAACGACTGGACATTGAAGACAACGCCAGCATCATGCTCGCGGCGTACACGAGATGTATATTTCGATTCATATGCATTGATCCTAGGTATTGGCTTGCGAGTGTTCAGGTTTTCGTTGTTGTCGGTAAGCTCGCGGGGTCATACCCATCGCTTGACGGAACTGGCGCGAGAAATAGTTGCTGTCGTTGAATCCTACATCATAAGCGATATCGGTGATGCTGGCGTCTGTCGTACGCAGCATTTCACTAGCACGAGTGATGCGGAGGTGAATTAAATGCGAAATCGGGGTGCATCCCATCGCGGCTTCAAAAGCCCGCAAGTAGCTGCGTCGTGACATGTTGGAGATCTCAACAAGTTCCTCGAGAGTCACTGGCTCGCGAAAGTTGGTTTCAAGGTGCGAGATTGTTTCAGCGATGCGAAGGAGCGTCATCGAGTCCGTGTTTTTGGAGCGACCGTAACAACGCGACAAATGGCCAACGAGCTGCATGAAGAGCGAGGTGGCGACAAATCGAAAGCCAGCGTCGCGTTTCTTCAGTTCACGTTCGAGTTGGTCCACGATGCGGTTCGTTTCGTCCATCTCGCTGACGTTGATTCGAAGTCGACTTTGGAACTGGTGTCGTTTTCTCCAAGCCGGTTCGAGATTGAACAACGCGTGGTAACCGGGCATCGAGGACAAATCGCGTTCCTGCATTTGCAATGCTTCGGGATCGAAGAGCACATTGATCAAACGCAAACGATCCATGTTCAAATAGTCGTGCGGGCGAGATCCGCCGATGACAAACACGTCGCCAGTCGATAGCGGCCACGAATCCTCGCCGGTCACGTGCATGCCGTGTCCGCCCGTCGTGATCACGATCTCAGAAAACTCGTGAGCGTGAATTCCAAACGGTTCTTGCGGGTCGCGCCGCTCGACAGACAACGGAAACCCGTCGGCATGGAACCACTCTTCTTTCTTGAGAATCCGCACGAAATTCGGTCCTCCGGAGAATTAAAAAAGAGGTGAAATACAATTCGGCTCGCTGCGCCAGCGTGGCACAATTGTGCTAGTCTGGTGGGGGCCAGTCAAGGTTTTAATTTAGCAAAGGTGTTATCATCTGCCCATAACAGCATGGCTAAGGCGATCGGATTATCGCAGCAGCCCGGCCAGTTGCGGCAAAATGATGAGCAACAAAGCGACGACTGGCAAGCTGTGGCGAACAAGTTGCCACGCAACTGGAACCAATTTCGGGAAAGCAAAATGGAACGATCGAATCAAGAAAAGTCGTATGCGTTGGCACGCGAGCAATACGCTGCGCTGGGTGTCGACACCGAAGCGGCGATCGCGCGTTTGCGTGAAGTTGCGATCTCGGTCAACTGTTGGCAAGGCGACGACGTTGGTGGCTTCGAGCACTCTGGGGCGGAACTGGGCAGCGGTCTTGCGGTGACGGGTAACTACCCAGGGCGTGCAAGAACCGTCGAGGAGCTTCGATCGGATCTCGACAAGGCGTACTCGTTGATTCCGGGACAGCATCGTTTGAACCTGCACGCAAGTTACGGCGAGTTCGACGGCCACGTGGATCGCGATCAAATTGGCGTCGAGCACTTCGAGGGCTGGATCGACTGGGCCAAGCAACGTTCGTTGAGTCTCGATTTCAATCCAACCTACTTTTCACACGAGAAGGCCGCCGATGGATTCACGCTATCGCATGCCGACGCAGGGATTCGTGATTTTTGGATTGAGCATGGTGTGCTCTGCCGACGGATCGCTGCGGCGATGGCAAAGGCACAAGGCAATCCATGCGTGAACAACGTCTGGGTACCGGACGGTTACAAAGACACTCCAGTTGATCGCACGTCGCCACGAGAACGATTGGCTGAGTCGCTTGACGCCGTTTTTGCAGACGCCATTGATCCAGAGTTGGTGCTCGACGCGGTCGAATGCAAGTTGTTCGGCATTGGCTCGGAGAGCTATGTCGTTGGTTCGCACGAGTTCTATCTCGGTTACGCGATCTCACGCGGCAAAGTGTTGTGTCTGGACGCGGGCCACTTTCACCCAACGGAAGTGATCTCGGACAAGATTTCATCGGTGCTGATGTATGTGCCGGAATTGTTGCTTCACGTCAGCCGCGGTGTTCGCTGGGATAGCGATCACGTCGTGACGTTTACGGACGAGTTGCAGGCGATCACGCATGAGATCGTTCGTGGTGACTATCTCGATCGCGTGCACATTGGACTCGACTTTTTCGATGCGAGCATCAACCGAATCGCAGCTTGGACGATTGGGACTCGCAACGTGCTCAAAGCCCTCTTGATGGCCCTGCTCGAGCCGACGTCGATGTTGCTGGAAGCAGAAGCCGACGGGAACCTGACCAAGCGATTGGCAATGATCGAAGAAATGAAGTCGATGCCCTTCGCGGCGGTCTGGGACCACTACTGTGCACAGATGAATGTGCCGGTCGGGGCCGCTTGGCTTGCGGAAGTCGAAGCGTATGAATTATCGGTGTTGTCGCGACGAAGCGAGGGTGTCGTCTCTGTTTAGGCGACAGAGCGACAGACAATTTTCTTATTATTGGTAACTAACGTAGGGAACGCGTTGTGAGCGAAGAAGGCGAAGTATCTGGCGAATTCGAGCGTGAGCCGGTCAGTGATCGTGCGCTGCTCGGTGCTGGAAAGTTCTGGGGGATGTACGCGGGCGAGCATGCTGCGGGTACTGAGTTCATGATCGGACCGCTGTTTTTGGCGGCCGGAGCGAGTCTCCAGAATTTGATTCTGGGGCTGCTTCTTGGAAACTTTCTTGCGGTACTTACATGGCGTTTCCTTGTCACGCCAATCGCTATTGCAAAGCGTTTGACGTTGTATTACCAGCTCGAACGTATTGCGGGCGGGTCGCTTGTGAAGTTCTATAACGTCGTCAACGGGCTACTCTTTTGTTTCCTCGCGGGAGCGATGGTGACCGTCTCGGCGAGTGCCGTCGGCGTTCCGTTTGGGATCATGTACGAAGTTCCTGAAGCAACATTCGGCTTCGGTGCGCCATCGTTTACGGTGTTGGTTGCGATCGTTGGAATCGTGATGGCGATCATCGCGGCAGCAGGTTACGAAATGGTCGCTCGTGTTGCCAACATCGCAGCACCCTGGATGATTTCTATTTTCGCCGCGTGCGGAATCGTTTCGCTCGTGCAAATGGATGTCACCAGCTTAAGTGCCATTCGCGAAGGAAAATTCTGGAGTGATGCGATTGCGTTTGTCCAGGCTGAGAATCTGGCGAATGGCAACGAGAATGCTGACTTTGGATTTTGGAAGTGCGTTATTTTCGCGTGGTTGTGTAATGCGGCGATGCACTTTGGCATGGCGGATCTTTCGATTTTCCGTTTCGCGAGAAAGCCTTCGTCTGGCTGGGCACCGGCGATCGGCATGTTCTTGGGGCACTATATGGCCTGGATCGCTGCAGGTTTATTGCTTGCCGCGCAAATCAAGCTTTCGCAAAACACCTCAGCCAATCCAGGTGCGTTGGCTTGGGACGCACTCGGATGGACGGGGATCATCTGTGTCGTGATTGCGGGTTGGACGACCGCAAATCCAACGATTTATCGTGCGGGACTGGCGTTCCAGGGCGTTTTTCCTGGGAGTTCGCGGGCGGCTATGACGCTTGTTGCCGGTGCGGTGGCAACGATCGCCGGTGCGTTCCCGAATTTGTCGAATCAGTTGCTAGGGTTCGTTGGCATGTACGGCACCGTGCTCGGCCCGATGGGTGCAGTAATCTTTGTTGACTTTTACTTGATCAAACGTTTTGGTCTGCAAGAAGACTATGCCGAACACAGCGGTGTGAAAATCAATGTCGCCGTGTTGATCGCTTGGTTGCTACCGGTCTCCGTTGGACTGTATCTGATTTTCGCTCAAGGGCTTTATGCGGCCTATGCCGTGCTTCCATGTTGGATCGCGTGTGCTGTGATTTATCTGGCACTCAGCAAGTTCACTCAAAAACCAATCACAGCATAGAGGAGTTTTGTTATGAATCAGCAGACACTTAAGATTGTTTCGTTGGTTGCCTTGGCCGCAACGATTCTACCGAGCTTGCTCTATTTTGTGGGCGTGTTGGGTCATGGAGCGGTGATGGCGACAGCCCTGATTGGGACGTTTGTTTGGTTTGCGGTCACTCCATTTTGGATGGGGCACGAGCCGGAAATTGATGACAAGGAAGTCCAGATCTAGCTGAGCCTGTGTTGCTCGTTTCTTGACGTTCTCATTTCCATTCGATCGACTTGATTTTTCAAAATAGATTATGCCACGCTTTTTAATTTTCGCTTTAGTTTCCGTCGTTTTGTCGCATCATTGCATGCCAGCAACAGCGGCTGAGGGCTTCACGACCACGCATTTACGCTGCGAGTATCGCGAAGACCCGCTTGGTATCGATGCGAATGTGCCGCGATTGAGCTGGCGCATGGAATCTGAATCACGTGGCACGTCGCAATCCGCTTACCGAATTCGGGTTGCGTCGACGGCTGAGAAGCTGGCTGCGGGAGAATCTGATCTTTGGGACAGCGGTAAAGTTTCGTCGAATCAAACGTTGCACATTGTGTATGCCGGCAAGCCGTTGGCTTCGCGCCAGGAATGTTTCTGGACGGTCCAGGCTTGGGACGAGAAAAACCAGCCTGGCGATTGGTCCGCTCCGGCGATGTGGTCGATGGGCTTGCTCGTCGAATCGGATTGGCAAGCAGACTACATCAGCTACAAGGACGATGAACCGATCGCGACGGACACGAAATCGCTTTATCTGCCCGCAGCGAGGCAATATCGCAAAGAGTTTGCTGCTTTGAAGAAAGTGAAACGGGCGACGGTGTACGCCACCGCGCTTGGTATCTACGAATTACATCTAAACGGCCAACGTGTCAGCGACCATTTCTTTGCACCAGGCTGGACGGACTATCGGCAACGTGCTTACTACAACACCTACGACGTGACTTCGATGATCGCGGCTGGCGACAACGCTATCGGTGCTTGGGTGGCCGACGGTTGGTTCAGCGGCTACGTGGGTTTCGGGTTGCTGACGGGGATGGGGACGGAGCGGATGGGGCGCTACACGTACGGCAAAACGCCTTCGATTATGGCCCAGCTCGAGATTGAGTATGCCGACGGAAGTCGCGAGACCGTTGGCACTGACGCGAGTTGGAAAGTGACTGGTGACGGACCGATCCAAGAAGCGGATTTGTTGATGGGTGAGTCGTACGATGCTCGCAAGGAGATGACTGGTTGGTCTTTGCCAAAGTTTGATGATTCGTCATGGCAGTCGGCTGTTCCCGCGAGTGCGAACGGACATCCGGTTGCGAAATTTTACGAAGGCCGCAACCCAACGCAACCCGGTGCAGGTCCGAAGATCACGGGCGAGCCGCGAGACCTCGGATTCATTCGGCCCAAATTGGAAGCGTTTCCGGGTGTGCCAGTCCGTGTGACACAGGAGTTGCCGGCCGTGAAGGTGACACCGCGAGAGCCGGGCACCTACATGTTCGATCTCGGCCAGAACTTCGCCGGAGTGATTCGATTGAAGCTGAAGGGGCCCGCGGGTCACAAGGTGCAGCTGCGCTACGGCGAGATGCTGCATCCCGATGGCCGGTTGATGACAGAGAACTTGCGCAAGGCACGGGCACAAGATTTTTACACTTGCAAAGGTGATGCAAGCGGCGAAGTCTACGAACCACGTTTCACGTTCCACGGGTTCCAGTTCGTTGAAGTGTCGAATTTTCCTGGAACACCAACATTGGACACGGTGACTGGGCTCGTTTTGCACAGCGACACTCCAATGACGAGCACGTTCACTTGCAGTGATCCGATGGCGAATCAGCTGTTCAAGAATGTGGTTTGGACTCAACGAGCGAACTTCCTTGACTTGCCGACTGACTGTCCGCAACGCGACGAACGGATGGGATGGACCGGCGACGCCCAGGCCTACATTGGCACGGCAGCGTACAACGCTGACATCGGTGCGTTTTATACGAAGTGGTTACGTGAACTCATGGAATCCCAGCGTCCAAGCGGCGCGTTTCCTGGGTATGCACCGTTTCCATTCCAACACGGCTGGGATTTCGGATCCGCGTGGGCTGACGCTGGCGTGATTTGCCCGTGGACGCTGTGGCAAGCGTATGGTGATACGCGAGTCATCGAAGAATGTTGGGAACCGATGCAGCGGTTCATGCAGTGGCGGAAATCAACCAGCGTGAATGATCTCGGTATCGCGCACGGTAACGGGTGGGGAGATTGGCTCGCCCAAGGTGCGAGCACGCCGCTGGATTACGTCGATACGGTTTACTTTGCGATCTCCGCCAAAATGATGTCCGAGATGGCCGTGGCGACTGGACGAGATGCAGAAGCCAAGGCGTATGCGGACCAATTTGCCCGCACGAAGGCTGCATTCGTGGCGAAGTATGTTGCCGACGATGGAAGCGTGAAAGTTCCGACTCAATCAGCCCAGGCATTGGCGCTGTTTGCCGACTTGATCCCTGAGGCCCAGCGTGAAGCAACAGGCAAGCGTCTGGCGGAGATGATTGCTGAAAACGGCAACCACATGTCAACAGGCTTTCTTGGTACACGACCGTTGTTGCCGGTGTTGTCAGCTTCGGGACAGCATGACCTTGCGACGTTCTTGTTCCAGAGTCGCGAGTTTCCGTCATGGGGCTACGAGATTGATAACGGTGCGACAACGATCTGGGAACGATGGGACAGCTACACGCGTGAAGATGCATTCGGACGCCACAATGCTGCGATGAATTCGTTCTCGCACTATGCGTTTGGGGCTGTGTGCGAGTGGATGTTCCAAACGCTCGCCGGCATCCAATCCGATGGGCCTGGATATGAAAAGATCATCATTCGACCGACGCCGCCGGCGCCCGCCAGCAATGCGATGCATAAACCGATTGACAGCGTGGACGCATCGTACGACTCGATACGCGGTTTGATTCGCAGCAGTTGGAAACTCAGCGACGGACGGTTCTCACTCGATGTGACGATTCCTGCAAATACAACTGCGACGATTTATTTGCCCACAAGTGATGTGGATTCGATTTTGGAGTCTGGTAACGCGTTAGCAGGCGTCGTTGGTGTGAAGTTCCTCAGGACGGAGAACGGACATTCGGTACTTCGAGTTGGCTCAGGCAAGTACAGCTTCACCTCCTCGAGCAGCATCTCGCCGGCAACTCAACCGCTGAAGACGTCCAAGCCCAAGGATATGTCCATCAATCCTGAGAAGATCGACATGACCAACGCGAAACTGCTAACGCGATGGGACTTCACCAAGTCATCCGACGTTGATCAATGGAAAGATCGCAAGAGCGTCGACGTGGTCAAGAGAGAAGGCAACGCGTACGTTGTTGCCACAGGCGACGATTCACAAATGGCTGTCCGACTCGACAAAGAGCACTCCGGTCGCTTGGTGATCGCATTGCGGGCAATGCCGAGCAAGGGAGCGACAAGTCAATTCTTTTGGGCGGCGCCCAACCGTGGATTCAATGGCGCTCAGCAATCACAACGTCCGTTAACTGCGACAGACGAAGTTCACGACTATTTGTTTTCCATTCCTGAAGACACCGTGATCAAGGGCCTGAGATTCGACCCGTTCGCAACCTACGATCAATATGCAGATAAGGGCGAGATGTTGATCGAGTCCATCTCGATCTACCAGCTTGACTAGTTACGTATCGACCACTCACGCGGAATCATCGACCTGTCTCACGCGATCGGGAGCGAGTCTTGCTTGATGGCCCATTAAGCTAAACGCAGCTAGCGGATCGTGAAATCATTGCTCCCGCCGGGGAAACGGTTTCACGATGCGGGTTCTGCGTGACTTGCAATATCCTAGTTCAAATCACTTTCTACTTGCGAAAAAATGATGATGAAACAAGTCCTCGTCCTCTTGTTGCTGGCTTATTCTTTTAGCACTTGTGCCGCGCAAGTTCACTCGACTGCGTTGATTTCGACTCCGACAATCGACAGCGACGGTGACGCTGGTTTCGAGGCGATGCTCAGCCGTGGTTACACGCCGTTGTTCAATGGCAAGGATCTATCGGGATGGCAGAATCCCTATTCGTTTGGCGAGGCGAAGGTGAAGGACGGTGAGATTCATCTACTCGCTGACAAAAAGTTCTTCTTGGTGACGGAGAAAGCGTATTCGGATTTTCGCGTAAGCGTTGAAATCCACCTCCCCGAAGGACCAGCCAATTCCGGTGTCATGTTTCGTTGCCATGTTGACGAAGATGCTGAAAAGAAGGTCTACGGCTACCAGGCCGAGTGCGACGGATCCGATCGGCGCTGGTCGGGCGGCTTTTATGACGAGTCGCGACGCGGTTGGATTTGGCCGAGCACGCAAGGAAGATCGCTCGATCAGTTCTTGTTGCATGAAACAGAATCCAAAGCCGCTTTCGCGAATTCGACGATCGCCAGTGCGCTGAATCGAGACGGTTGGAATCGTTTTGAAATCACCTGCGTCAAAGATCTGATTCGGATTGAACTCAATGGTGTGGAAACCGTTCGCTTTCGAGATACAACGGATGCACGTGGTTTCATTGGAATTCAGCATCATGGCGAGAAAGGCCAGACCTACCGCTTTCGCAATCTGTTCATCAAAGAACTGCCGGAGATTCCAGCCCAGAAGCACGTGGCGCTGATAGAGCAAGAACCCGTTTCCATTGAGCGAATTAACGATCAAGTGACGTTGGTCGATTTCGGGAAGGTAGCTTTCGGTAACATTGCGATGCCAGTGCCGGATGGGAGAGGATTAGCCAACGTGCATTTCGGAGAGAAACTAAAGGACGGTCGTATCGACCAGAATCCACCAGGTACCGTTCGTTACGGAGTGACCCCGATTCGTCTTGGTGAGCAACTCGGGAATTGGATCGTGCCGGCTCCGGTTGATGCTCGCAATATCGAACAGGCAGGACTGATCTATGCGAACCCGCCTGCGGTGTTGACGCCTTTGGAGTGGGGATCTGTGATGCCATTTCGCTGGGTTGAAGTTGAAGGAGTTGCTGCGGACTATCCCTTCGATCTCATTCGCAGACGAGCTGCGTTCTCAAACGCGTGGAATGATGATGCAAGCTCCTTCGAGTGTTCCGACGAAACGCTCAATCGAATTTGGGACCTCTGCAAGTACAGCATCAAGGCCACGACATTTGCTGGTGTCTATGTTGATGGTGATCGCGAGCGAATTCCGTACGAAGGCGACGCGTATTTAAACCAGCTGAGCCACTACACCACCGATGACGACGTCAAAATGGCGGCTCGTACATTCGACTGGCTGATGGAAAACGGAACATGGCCCACCGAATGGGCACCGCACATGGTTTTCATGGCTCACGCCCAATGGATGCACTCAGGCGATACCGAGTGGTTAAAGCAACGCTATGAATCATTGAAGAAAAAAACGTTGCTTCAACGCGGTGGCGAAGACGGGTTGGTGCGTAGCGCCGAAGTTGATCAGAAACGACACGACATCGTCGACTGGCCACAAAAAGAACGTGATGGTTACGTGTTCACGGAAATCAACACGGTCGTGAATGCGTTTCACATCAAAGCAATCGAGCAGATGGCCGAAATGGCTCGCGCGATTGGCAAGTCCGAAGAAGCTGAGACGTTTGAATCTCGCGTTTTACTTGCGAAGGCATCGTTCCAAGAAAGTTTGTACAATGAGGGCTTGGGAGTCTATCGCGATGGCGTCGGTACGGATCACAGCAGCATTCACGCAAACTTTTTCCCGCTGGCATTTGGGATCGTTCCGCACGACAAACGCGAGGAGGTGATCGCGTGGTTGGAAACAAAGAAGATGCAGTGCAGTCCCTATGCAGCGCAGTACTTTATGGACGCATTGTTTGATCATGGAAGCGACAAGAAGGCGATCGAGTTGATGATTGCCGATGGTGATCGTAGCTGGAAACATATGGTGAATAGCGGAACGACTATCGCTTGGGAAGCTTGGGATCTGAAGTACAAACCGAACCAAGACTGGAATCACGCGTGGGGTGCTGCTCCAGCAAATCTGTTGCCGCGATTCGTATTGGGTGTCCAGGCATATTCGCCAGGATGGACGACTGCGATGATCCGCCCCTGTCCGGGAGGTCTCACGTACGCGAGTGGTCGTGTTCCAACACCCAAAGGACCAATCGTAGTTGATTGGAAGAACGAATCGACGTTTCAATTGTCGCTGGCTCTTCCCGACGCCATAACGGCAACTCTCGAGTTGCCAGCGGGCAACGGGACCACTGGAGTGTTTGTTGATGGTAAAGCTGTTAACGCAAATAAGGTCGGCAATCGCTGGATTGTAGAGAGCCATGTTGGCGGTTCGACCACGGTTGAAGTGAAGTAAGCGTTTGAAGGAACTGGGTTGCATTCCCTGGGAAATTGATGAGTCTAATTAATCGCACGTGTTTGGCCTGGGTTATCGCGTTTTGCTGCAGTGTGTGCTCGGCGACAGACCATCCGAACATTCTGTTTGTGTTGACCGAGGACCAAGGCTCGCATCTGAGTTTACTGGGCACTGCTGGACTGAAGACTCCGCACATGGACAAACTTGCGAGTTCAGGCGTCTACTTCAAGAATGCATTTGTCGCTTACCCAGTTTGCTCTGCGTCGAAGGCGGCGATCTATACTGGGTTGTACGGCCACACGAATGGAATCCTGAACAACACACATAACTTTCATAAGCCAGCTGACCAAGTCACGCCAGCCGAACGTGGGCTTCAACTTTCCAAGACCAATCGCGTTCGCGAACAGTTCACGACGCTCACCGAAGTGCTGAAGGATAACGGCTACTACCAAGGAGTCACCCACAAGCTTCATGTGCTTCCCAATGAGAAGTTCCCGTACGACGAGTTTCTTCACGGCGGCCGTAAGGAGCTCGAGGGGTTCATTGACCGCGCCAAGCAACGCGAGCAACCTTGGTTCCTCTTGGTCAACATTCCTGATTCTCATCGACCGTACCCCAACAGCGACAAGAAAACCATTCGCGTTCAACCAGACCAGGTCAAGCTTCCGCCGTATCTGCCTGATTCTCCTGAAGTCCGTAAAGACTGGGCGGAGTATCTCGCCGGGATCGAGCAAACGGACGCGTTGACGGGCGAGGCACTCGAGGTGCTGGAACAGTCCGGTGAACGTGACAACACGATCGTGATCTTCATGAGTGATCACGGGCCCACGTTCCAGCACGGCAAGATGACGCTGTATGACCTAGGTCTCCGAGTTCCATTGGTCATTCGTGGACCGGGCATTGTCAGTGGTGTCACGAGTAGCGAGCTCGTTAGCGAATTGGATTTGTTGCCGACGATTCTCGAACTGTGCTCGATCGAGCACGCGTTCGACTACTCTTTAGACGGACAATCCATCGCGGGGTTATTGACGAACGAGAAAAACGCAAAGGGCCACGAGTTGATTTTCGCAGAGATCTCCAATCGTGGGCCGCTACCCAATGATGGGATCCAGGAGCGCAGTGTTTTTGACGGACGCTGGAAATTGATTTACCGAGAGAATGTCGAGACTGCGTGGCGTCAAGTCAATGCGGACAGTCGAGAGTTCAAGATTTGGGGAAATCGGACTTACGCGGAGACCATTCGGTTGAAGGACGAGTTCCCGACACAGTATCGAATTTTGGCGGAGATGGATCCTCAGAATCTTGGTGCTGCGGTGCCAACGCTTGAGCTGTACGACCTCGAGTCGGATCCGGAAGAGATGCAAAACCTGGCTGCGGATGCGAGTTTCGCGAAACAGCGTGATCGTCTGCTCAACGCGCTTCGTGATTGGGTCCATTCAACCAACGATCCTGCAGTGAGTCCGTAACATGCAGCTGAAAATGACATGGATTGCGACCTGTTTCTGGTTGGCTGCCGTCGTTGGAGTGTTTGCGGCGGATGAGCCGAAGCGGCCGAATATTTTACTGATCGTTGCGGACGATGTTGGCTACTCCGATCTTGGTTGCTACGGCGGAGAAATTGACACGCCTCATTTGGATCGTTTGGCGTCGGAAGGTATTCGATTCAGCGAATTTCATGTCAATCCGATGTGCGTGGTGACTCGAACGAGTTTGATGACGGGGCATACGCATTCCCAGTCCGACAATTATCGCCGCTCGCTTCCCATCGCTCGATTGATACAGTCCGCTGGGTATGCGACATCGATTACTGGGAAGTGGCATCAGCCGGGCAACCCGCTCGACTCGGGATTCGATTCGTTCTACGGATTCCTTGGTGGGCAAATCGATAGTTGGACTGGAGTCGAAGGTGGCAAGCGATCGATTCAGAGCAATCGACAAGATCCCAAACCGGTACCGCAAGGCTGGTACAGTTCCGATGCGTTCACGGACGACGCGATCGCGCAGATTGATTCGGCTTCGAAAGAGGGCAAGCCGTTTTTCACTTATCTCGCATTCAATGCGCCGCACAGCCCGCTGCATGCTCCGCGCGAGAATGTTGAAAAGTACTACGATCGCTATTTGGCCGGTTGGGAGTCACTGCGCCAGCAACGATACGAACGCATGAGGTCGATGGGATTGATCGATGAGCGTTATGTGATGTCGGAGCCCGAAGCCGAGGTGCGACGATGGGACGAGTTGCCAGAAGCAACCCGGCGCCAAGAGAGCCGGCGGATGGCTGCGTATGCTGGGATGCTCGATCGATTGGACTGGAACGTCGGCCGGTTACTATCGCATTTGAAAACGAAGGGACTTGAAGACGATACGCTGGTCATTTTCATGGCCGACAATGGTGGCGACTACAGCAACGGTGACATTCGCACTTATGACCAGCAAGTCCCATGGCAACCTGGTACGCATCCGTTCGCTTCCAACGGTTGGGCCTATCTTAAGAACACGCCGTTTCGCTGGTACAAGTCGTCGGCCCAAGAAGGCGGCGTGTCGGTGCCGTTGATCGTCCGCTGGCCGAACGTGATTCAAGAACAAGCCGGCAGCATTCGTCAACAACGCCTTCATGTCACAGACTTGTACCCGACATTTCTGGAACTTGTCGGAGTGACGTATCCGCAATCCGATGGCGCTCGCGAACTCGAGCCGCTTTATGGGCATTCACTCATTCCGTTGCTTAGCGACGGTACTTTGGCGGACAAAGCGATCCACGACGAGATTTTCTGGTGCTTCAACCAAACAGGCAAAGGGTTGACCAAAGGCGACTGGAAGATTTCAAGCATCAGCGACGGACCTTGGCGACTGTACAACATCACCGACGATCCTGCGGAGTCACGAAATCTTGCCGAGCAGATGCCAGAGGTGGTGAATGAGTTGAGCGAGAGTTGGTTTCGGTTTGCGAACGATCGGTGCGTGATGGACAAGTCCTGGCGAGCGCCGCTGCATGACCACCAGGAGGGTTGGGGGTTTCACCGAATTCGCATGAGCTTGCCAGCGTTGGTCCGCGCGGTTCCTGCCTCGTCACAGATCAACGTGCCCTGCGAAACCGAGTTGACGTTTCACTTTTCGCGGCCCATCAGCTTCGCGAATTCGAGGGGCAAAACGCTGCGGCTTTATGAGGCTGGCGAGATCGATACGGTGGTCTGGCAAGCGGATCCCGAACCTGGGCATGCTGCCGAAGGAAAAAAGCAAATCACGTTCAAGGATCTGCCTCGTTTAAAGCCAAACACAACGTACTTTGCCCTTGCCGACGCCGGTTGGATCATTTTGGGAAGCCAGCCAGTTGGGCCACTCAACGATGGTGCTTTCTGGTATCGTTTTCGTACTGGATCGGACTGAATCCAAACGGCAACGCTTACGCCTGGATTGGAAGTCCACTGAGACCGCAAATTCCCCACCTATTTCTCAATGAGGATCCCAATGAGCATTGCAACCCAACACAGTCTCCTTCCCGAAGTCGAAACGTTCTTGAGTCAGTCACCGATGGCGAGTTTCGTCGGTGGAGCACATTTCCCCAGTGCTTCCAATAGCGTGATCGCAACCATTGATCCGGGCTCCGGAGAAAAGATTGCTGACATTGCCGATCTGAGTGCCGACGAGATCGACCGCGCGGTGGACGTTGCCAATGCTGCCTTTCCAGCGTGGGCGGCACTGTCACAAGAGAAACGCAGCAGCATTCTGATGAAGCTTGCCGATGCAGTGGAGCAGCGAAAGGCGATCATCGCTCAGATCGAATCGCTCGACGCGGGAAAGATCGAAGCCCAGGCCGCAGGTGACGTGCAAAACTTTGTTGACACGCTGCGTTATTTTGTTGGTCTCGCCGACAAATTCGAGCGGCGCACGAAACTTGACGTTCCTGGACACGATGCATGGACGATCAAGAAGCCATGGGGAGCGTGTGCGTTCATCTTCCCGTGGAACTTTCCGTTTCTGTTGATCGGCTGGGGAATTTCACCCGCGCTCGCGGCTGGAAACACCGTCGTCATCAAGCCGGCTGAGGACACGTCATTGTCGGCTATCTATCTGGCTCAACTCGCGAAGGAAGTTGGCGTTCCAGACGGAGTCATCAACGTCGTCACAGGCCGAGGTGCAACGGCGGGTGCTGCGCTCACAAACAATCGTGAAATCAAACGCATGTCCTTTACCGGTTCACCCGAAGTTGGACAACTCGTTGGCGAAGCATGCGGACGCAATTTGGTTCCGGTGAAGTTGGAGCTCGGTGGCAAGGGGGCTGCGGTCGTATTCAACGATGTCGATGTCAAAGCGACTGCGAAAGCACTGGTTGGCGCCATCACATTTCACACCGGGCAAGTGTGCTGCGATGCAACGCGTTGGCTCATCCAGAAAGATATCTACGACGAGTTTGTTGCCGAATGTAAAGAGCTGATGCAGAAGGTGAAGATCGGTCACCCGCTGGATCCGACCAGTCAAATGGGGCCAGTTGTTAATCCGAAACAGCACCAACGAGTCTTGGGCTATCAAGAGAAAGGCAAAGCGGAAGGAGCGCAGTGTTTGTGCGGGGGCGGGTCGGCAACGGTTGATGGCTACGAAGGCAACTACGTCAAGCCGACGTTGCTTGCCGGCTCACTCGACAACGTCGCCGCACGTGATGAGATCTTCGGCCCCGTCGCATACCTTGCAACGTTTGAGACGGAGGAAGAGGCGATTGCGATGGTCAACGATACAGACTACGGGTTGGCCAATAGCGTTTGGACAACCAATAAGGAGCGAGCCAATCGTGTGGCGGAAGCCATGGTGGCTGGGAACAGTTGGATCAACGCTCACAACGTCTTCGCGCATGGCGTGCCGTACGGCGGGCTGAACAAGAGCGGAATGGGCGGAGGAGTACTCTCGCCGGAAACACTACTTGATTACTTCCGCAGCACTTCGGTCGTGCGACCTTTGTAGGTCCGTGCTGAGAAACTCGGCCAAAGCTCACCGACCTTCGATTATCGAAGGTCGGTTTCTGACTTGGGTTCGGAATCGGCAATGCGTGGCGTGATGAGTGCGACGCGTGCGTTCTCCGCTTTGCTAATCGCGAGTGCGAGCCAACCGTCACGAAGTTCCAGTTGGCTGACGGCAAGACCTTCAGCCGCTGGGTTCTCGGACAATTGCGGCAACACGATTGGAATGGAGCGATTCGGTGAAAGCACTTTGTTGAAGATTGCTCGCACGGGCAGTCGCTCGCGCATCGACAGACTTGGGCCGCTGATTCGCAAGTGTCCGTCACGTACAAGCGACGCGTTCATGCCGTCGATTTGTGGAACGTAGGCAGCTCGAACGATGAAGCGACGCAAGTCGAGGCCCTCACCACGTGACAATTGCACGATTCGAAGTGTTACCCAAACTTGTCCGTCTTGGATTTCCACCGTGATCGGTCGTTGCTGAGCAAACTGGATCATCACGTCGTCAGGAATGTCGTCCGTCGAATCTGCCAGGCTGAAACCGAACATTTCGGCACCGTCATGGATCACTTCCGCAATTGTTTGCGGCTGGTCACGAGGAACGATTTGTTCCAAGGTGTTGTTGATTGCGGACTGGTGCATTTGAGCACTCAGCAAACTTGTTCTCGGAGCACGCGGCCGCGGCGTAAACGCAGCCAATTGCCAATCGCCAGCAAGTCGATAGCGTGCAATCAATCGTTCTTCTGTGGTTTCCATGTCAATGACCATCGGGTCAAGCTTGAGCTTGCCGAGTGGCCCGAGGACGGTTTGCCCGAATTGGCTCGTCGCTTTGCTGAGCTGTTCGTCGACACGGTTGTCGACTTCCTCGCCAACTTGGTTGCGCACCTTGTTGTCGGAAATCCGAGTCGCTTGGCTGCGCATCTCTTCGAAGCGGCTTTCAGCGACACTGCGAACGAGTGAGCCGATGAGTGGCCAATCGTCGTACTCGCTGCGGATACCTCGAAGTTGGTTTTGGCTTTGAACGTTCACCGATGTATCGTTGACCGTCACGCGATTCGGCGTGATCGTGATTGGAGTAGTCGCTGCAAACGACGACGTTCCTGCGGTTCTCACAGCGACACCGCTCTTTGTGCCGACAGAGTCCGTTTGGACGTTGCCGAGCGTCCGGAGCTCGATTGACCAACGATCTTGTGTTGGCACGAGTTTCAAATCTAGATCGCTGGCGATGTTGCTGTATCCACGCACGTCGCTTCCGAGTATTTGGGTTCGAAGTGGAACGACTTGCGGATTGATTTCGGGAAGAAACATATTCAGCATTTCGGCGCTGATCGCTAGGCGAACGTTTGCGTTGCGATAGTACGCATTGATCAATTCAGACAGGCGATTGGCTTCGCTTGAAGATGAAAAACGCAGCGTTTGGACTGCGTCGGCAATGTCGATGCTTGCCATATCCACAGCGTCCGCTTCCTGGCGTTCAAGTTGGGACACGAGCTGGGAATAGTCGATCGCACCGCTTGCCCATGGGCGAACGTATTCGGATAATCGAGCGATGGACTCGCGTCGCATCCAAGCTCGTTGGTCATCGGATAGTTTGTGCCAATGCAGTCGTGAAAGCAGCCGCTGTGCGACGACCATGCGTTCATTGGGCTCCATTGAGGCGGATGCGGCTTCGATCTCGTCAAGCATCAAGAATCGGCTCCAGCCCGATTCGTCGCCGGTTCCATGAATTTCGGCTCGGATGTCAGCGACAGCGGCCTGGACGTCAGCGGACGTCACCGAATTGACGTTTAAAGTGTCGGTCATCTTGCCGGACGCAATATTCCAAACCGGTTGCCAAATCGCGACGCGTCGATTCAGGCCGTGCACGGCGCGCAGCCAGCCGACTTGTGCGTCACGGTCGGAAAGCTGTTCGGCGTCGCGCAATCCTTCTTGAGCAAGTTGAGCGAGCTCAGCGAGAATTGGCTCGGCGCTGGGATCACCGATTCGCGGCAGGGAACGTAGTTCGCGGAGTGCCGAGTTTACTTTTTCTGTCCATGCGGCTACTTCAGGTCCGGCATCGGGTGTTTGGTCCAAGTCGCCCACGTGAAAATTTGGAGTTGGCGAGTTGGATACGAATCTCGCCTCACGACTTCCCGAGAGGCTCACGAGTTGAGCAAGTTGGTGGTTAAGTTCGACTGTGATTGGCCATCCGCCTGGGAGGCCAATCGCAAATCGATTGTCGAACTCGTTGGCTGCTGGAGCCTGTTCTTCAGGGCCCGACGTACTATGAGTTAAATTAGATTTGAGACGTCCTAGTGCTCGCACACTCTCTGGAATCGCGGATTCAGTTTGAGGTTCCGGTACTCGGGACGGTGGTGTCGTCGCGAGTTCTGATACCGCCGAGGACGAGTCCGCCAAAGCTTGCTTGTCGGCCGACTCTTGAAGTGACTTGGCTAGACCATCTTTTGAGACTTCGAATAGCTCGAGGATACTTGGTATGTCTTCCTCGGGAATCATCATGCGCGAAGTTTCAACAGGTTGTTGAACTTGGTTGATGATTGGTTCGCTTGCAAGCGGAGAGTCAGACTGGGAAGGGAAGTTCAAATCCATCCCGCCAGATTTTGCTGTTGAGTCGGGCGTATTTTTGTGGTCGGAGGCTGCGATCTGAAGCGTATCGGCTTCACCCACGACGCCTGGAGTTTCCAAGTCGATTTGGTTGCCAGGATAGAAGGGTGCCCGGCTTTCGATCGTCCAGTTTGGAAGTAACAGATCGCTTCCTGGCACGCGCAAATGAAAGACGGGAACCCTAGCGACAGGATTTGCCATTCCGGCAAGCTCGCGTCCTTCGTCAAACAGTGGAGCAGGCAGTTCTATCGTTTCGGCAACCGCGTCTTCAATGTCGGTACTTTCATCGATGCCGAAAGCTTCCGCGATTCGCTCAGGCAACTTCATCCCACGTCGCCCGTGCTCTGGGCGGTCTGTCGGTTCGATGCCAGCCCAAGGTGAGTGGGTGTCGTCATCCCAAGAGCGTCGAAGACTGTCTTCAAGACGTCGCAATGCCTCGCGAGCACCTTCGGGCGTCCATGGCGTCGTAGCCATTCTCGCCGTCAAATCAGCTGCGGGCGGCGACAGGTGTGACGCGAAAGGGTTGCCTGGCGATGTGATCCACATCAAGGCGATGATGGTGGCGGTGGCCAAGCTAGGCCAAATCACGAGCGGCCGATTGAATTCTCGACGCATTTCCAGCACTCTTCCGTGAGGTAGGTTTCTAACTCGACTGTCCCGATCCACCTTAGGATTGGGCAGCTTGAGTAGACAAGATCGGCCCCAAAGCGGCTGCGCGCAATACCGCGAGCCCGTACCAACCCATCCAGCTCTTGTAACATCGGCTGATCCGCATCGCCGGTTTAATCCGTCTATCTCGCAAATTCCTTTGTTTGTGGGGGGCTAGTTTCGGCCGAAGCGCAGTGCAGTGGCACGGTTGGTGACGAAAAGGCTGGTTTCGACTATCTTTTGCCAAATGGAAACGCGAATTCAGAAAATTTTTGTCGCCGGACATCGCGGAATGGTCGGCTCATCCGTGTGCCGCCGTTTGGTTGGCACCGAGTGGGAGGTCGTGACCGCTTCACGCAACGAAGTCAATCTGTGTGATGCCAAAGCGACCACTGATTTCTTTGTCGCGAACCAGTTTGATGCCGTTGTTTTCGCAGCTGCCCGCGTTGGTGGGATCGTTGCGAACAATAGCTATCCCGTTGAGTTCATGTCCGACAACGTGCTGATGGCGACGCACGCGATAAATTCAGCCTACGAAACCGGCGTGAAGCGTTTCCTGTTTCTCGGGAGCACTTGCATCTACCCGCGTGATTGCCCCCAGCCGATTCGTGAAGAATCGTTGCTCACTGGGCCGCTTGAGCAAACGAATGAAGCGTATGCGCTCGCCAAAATCGCGGGGCTGAAGCTCTGTCAATACTATCGCCGACAGCATGGGGTGATGTTTCACAGCGCGATGCCGACAAATCTTTACGGTCCTGGTGACAACTACCATCCAGAAAACAGCCACGTATTGCCAGCGTTGATTCGCCGCTTCCACGAAGCAAAGTTGGCTGGCGCCCCGCACGTGACGATTTGGGGAACGGGTTCGCCCCGCAGAGAGTTCTTGTACGTGGACGATCTTGCTGAAGCGATAGTGCACCTGCTTGGAGTCGAGAATCCGCCAGACTGGGTTAATGTTGGCACTGGCGTTGACCAGACTATATTGGAGCTCGCAACGCTCGTCGCGAAAACAGTCGGATACGGCGGAGACGTTTTGACGGACCCGAGCCGGCCTGATGGAACACCAGTGAAGTGCACGGATGTGTCGCGGTTGCATTCGCTCGGCTGGAAACACAAAGTCGACCTAGAAGCAGGTCTCGTGCGTACATACCAAGCTTACCTAGCCGAACATGGCGCTGGCGAACTTCGCAGCGTCTAAAACCTTTCTAATACAAACCTCTCACTTCTCTACGGCAAACATAGATCATGTCCAAATCAGCCCTCATTACTGGGATCACAGGCCAAGACGGCAGCTATCTGGCCGAGTTGCTTCTCGACAAGGGCTATCTCGTGCACGGGCTCGTTCGACGCAGCAGCACGTTCACGACGGGTCGCATCGACCATATTTATCAAGACGTCCACGACAGCCCAAGATTGCGTCTACACTATGGCGATCTAACGGACGGCCAAGCCCTGACAAATCTTGTCTTGGAAATCCAGCCTGACGAGATCTATAACCTCGGCGCCCAAAGCCATGTGCGTGTTTCGTTCGACCAGCCGGTGTACACGCTCCAGACCGTCGGTGTCGGGGCTCTCAATGTGCTCGAAGCCGCACGTCTGCTAAACAAGGACAAGCCAGTTCGCGTGTATCAAGCGAGCAGCAGCGAAATGTACGGCGACGTTTTGCAAACGCCCCAGACGGAAACGACGCCGTTCAATCCCCAGTCACCGTATGCGTGCGCGAAAGTTTACGCGTTTCACCAAACCGTCAACTATCGCGCGAGCTATGACATGTTCGCGAGCAACGGCATCCTGTTCAATCACGAATCCGAGCGCCGTGGCGAGACGTTTGTCACCCGCAAGATCACCCGCGCAGCAGGTCGAATCAAGGCTGGCTTGCAATCCAAGCTGTATCTCGGCAACCTCGACGCCAAACGTGACTGGGGTTACGCCAAAGACTACGTTGAGGGCATGTGGCGGATTCTCCAACACGATGAGCCAGACGATTTCGTTCTTGCGACCGGACGTACCGAGACTGTTCGAGACTTCTGTAAACTTGTCTTCGAACAACTCGAATTGGACTACAACGATTACGTCGAAATCGACCCTCGTTATTTCCGGCCTGCGGAAGTTGAATTGTTGCTAGGTGACGCCAGCAAAGCGAAGGCGAAGCTCGGTTGGGTCGCCTCCACAAACTTGGAAGAACTCGCTCGGATCATGACGGAGCACGATTACGACTTGGCTAAACGAGAAGCTCACCTGAAAAACTACGTAGCGACTTAGTCCCCTTTTGCGGACGTACTCTTAATCAAACCACCGCAATTGTGTACTGTATGCACAGCAATTGGCTGTGTTCATACCACTCTTATTAACTGCGGAGCCGTGATGGCAAAGAAAGCGACCCCAGGGTTCGAGTACGTCGAACCAATCGGTGACCGTGTGCTCGTTCGTAAGGACGAACCCAAACGGGAAACCAAAGGCGGTATCGCTTTGCCAGACGCGGCTGAGATCCCAACGATCACTGGCCGAATCGTCACGATCAGCGCCGCTGTGGCGCACGACGAAGACGTGCCGCTGCGTCAATACGACAAGATCCTGTTCCACCCCAAGAACGCGATCCCCGTTGACCTCGAACACGATAACCAACTTTTCGTTGTTCCAGTGGAAGACGTCGTTGCCGTGTTCCGCCGCAAAGCTCCGACGGACGAGTAATTCGTTTTTGGGACTACGCCAGCAAATCCTTGACGACGTTGCCGTGCACGTCAGTCAGTCGATAGTCGCGACCCTGGAATCGGTACGTTAGCTGTTCGTGATTCATCCCGAGCAGATGCAAGATGGTGGCTTGCAAGTCGTGGATGTGCACTGGTTTCTCAGCCACGCTGAATCCGAGCTCATCCGAGGCACCGTATTCGAACCCGCCTTTGACGCCACCGCCGGCCATCCACATCGAAAATGCGTCGGGGTAGTGGTCACGCCCGAGCACACCACTCTTGGCTGTACGGCCCTCTCGAAACGGAGTGCGGCCGAACTCGCCACCCCAAACGATCAACGTGTCTTCGAACAATCCACGCTGTTTCAAATCTCGAATTAGCGCCGCGATCGGCTTATCCATCGAAGCACACTTGTTGGTTAGCCCGTCGGTCAGCCCCAAGTCCGCACCGGTGCCGTGGAAGTCCCATCCCCAATCGAACAGCTGTACAAACCGCACGCCAGACTCAACCAGTCGACGCGCGAGCAGGCAGTTATTCGCGAGGCTCGATCCGCCTAAAGTCGCACCATACTCATCTAGTGTCTTTTGAGACTCTTGCGAGATATCCATGACTTCGGGCACTGACGTTTGCATGCGAAAGGCGAGTTCGTACTGAGAAATTCGCGTCAGCGTCTCAGGGTGTCCCATCTCAGCCGCTTGCAGCCGGTTCAAATCTCGCAGTGCATCGAGACTCATCCGTCGCATATCACGATTCATACCCGCTGGGTCCGACGAATACAAAACCGGATCGCCCTTGGAGCGACATTGCACGCCCTGGTAAACCGAGGGAAGAAATCCGCTGCCGAATGAGTTCTTTCCGCCATTGGGTTGAACTCCGCTCGATATCAGCACCACGAATCCCGGCAAGTTCTCGTTCTCGCTTCCGAGTCCATATGTGACCCAGGATCCCATCGATGGACGCCCTGAACGTGGTGAGCCGGTGTAGACCAGCAACTCCGCCGGCGCGTGATTGAATTGGTCTGTGTACATCGAATGCACAACGCACATGTCATCAGCCACATCATGGAAGTTCGGGATCGCATCCGACATCCACATGCCTGACTTGCCAACTTTCGACCATTTTCGAGGCGACCCCATCAACTTGGGAACGCCCGATGTAAATGCGAACTCACGCCCCGCGAGAAACTCATCCGGGCAATCTTGCTCATCTCGTTTAACAAGCTCGGGTTTGTAATCGAACATGTCCAAGTTCGGAGGCGAACCCGTCATGTGCAAATAGATCACCCGTTTCGCCTTCGCTGGAAAATGCGATGGCTGTTGCGAAAGCGGATTGTCTGGTGTTCGTTCCGCTGGCGCGTCTTTAGCAATCAAGCTGCTAAGCGCGATCGCACCCAAACCCGCCGTCGATTGACTGAGAAAATGTCGACGCGTGCGCTGCTGGTGAAGTTCAAGTCGTGGGTCCATCGTTTATCGCCTTGCTTTATCGCTTCATCAAAATTTCGTCGAGGTTCAAAATCACGTTACTGAGTACGGTCCAGGTCGCCAACTCGATGATGTCCGAACCTTCTGGAGCCGCGCCCAGTGGCTGAGTCGCCATCTGCATCGCATCTTCTGGTCGCGCCAGAAACTCTTTGTATGTATTGTCGGCAAACGACATTAGTCGAGCTGTCTCATCATCCGTCGGAGTGCGTAGCAAAACGTTTTGAAATGCGAACTCGATGCGTTCCTTAACCGTGTCGCGGGATTCAACAATCCGGCGAGCGAGCGCCTGTGCCGCTTCGACATACACCGGATCGTTCAACGTCACGAGTGCCTGGAGCGGCGTGTTGGTACGAATCCGACGCAGGCTGCACACTTCGCGATTCGGCGCATCGAACTGGGCCATCGACGGATACGGACTCGAACGCCGCCAAGTGGTATAGAGCCCGCGTCGATAGCGATCGTCGCCTTCGCTCGTTTTCCAATCGGTATCGGAGCCGAACGCCGCCTTCAGTCCCAGTTCGGGCTGTAAAGGATTAACGGGCGGACCGAACATCTTGTCGCTTAGCAGCCCGCTAACGAACAACGTCTGGTCGCGAACGGATTCCGCGGATACTCGAAATCGTGGTCCACGAGCATAAAGCCGATTCGTCGGATCGGCTTCCAACAACTCGGCCGTCGTCACACTGCTTTGCCGATAGGTGGCTGATGTGACCATCAGTCTCAATAAGTGTTTCAGATTCCAACCGCTCTCTCGAAGCTCCACAGCCAACCAATCGAGCAGCTCTGGGTGTGATGGGAGATCGCCTTGTGATCCAAAGTCTTCACTCGTTTCAACGATTCCGGTGCCAAAGATCTCTTCCCAGTGACGATTCGCGATCACTCGGGGTGTCAGCGGGTTATCGTCAGCAACAAGCCATTTCGCCAGTGCCAACCGATTCGGTTTTACACCTTTCTCTAGAGGTGGAAACACAGTCGGCGTCCCCTCGCTGACTTCCGCTCCAGTGCTCAGATAATTACCACGGATTTGGACCTTGGTCACACGTCGCTTGTCGTCCGGCAATTCCTTCATCACAGGCACCGATGCATACGGCTTCATCTTTTCGAGTTGAGTTTGCAACGACGCCAGCTTCTTGCGGTCTTTATCCAGCAGCGCCGTGATGCTGCGGAAGTACTTCCCGAGCTGAACAAGGTCACTGTCGCTGTGTTCTTGTTCCGGATTTCGAACAATGGCACGAATCTCACTCGGAATTGCCGCCCATTGGCTCAGTGAATCATCCGCAGTCATCGCGATACGAAAGCGATTGAGCAGATGTTGTTTGTGCTCGGACATTTGACGAAGCGTCACCGTCAAAACACCATCGGAGAGTTGAAGTGGAGCCTGGAAACTTAGCGTCAATTCGTGGGCGGATGCCTGTTGCGGTGCGACAGCCCAGCCGGTCTTGGGATCAATCTTACTCGACACAACTGACGTTGCCGGAAAACCGCTTTGTTCAAAGTCGGCTGACGCAGTTGCGAACGCGACTTGGATCGCTCCACCTGGCGAAAACGTACTGTCTGGCTGCGGAACGCTGTCAGGCGTCTGTTCCCATAAGGTGTTTCGTTGGTCGTCCAAGAGCAATATTTTGTAACCCTTGAGTCGCTCGAAAATATTCGCTCCACCATCAGTGCGGTTCCACACAACGACAGAGTCAACCGACTTCACCGAACCCAAATCGACTTCGAACCAAGGGTCCTTTTCGACGGCCGTGTGAGTCACCGACTTGTTTTCGAATTTGCCATCCGTATTGCCGTCGATCGCGTAGTCCACTTTGCCGCCAAAGTCAGTTGAACTCTGGGTAGCCTTGCCTTGGATCGCAACGTTGACACCTTCGCTAAAAACCTGAAGCTCCGCGATGTGGATCATTTTGCCATCGCCAGGCAACTCGATGCGAACGAAACGAGCATCAATCGATTCACGCCCAGCCGGCTTCCAGGATGCGGCCACCTGAGACAACACAAAATTATCTTGTTGCTCTGAAGGGACTTCGAGCTTCAACCCAGATAGCGAACCGCTGGTAGTTGGAAACTCGATGGTGTACTCGTCTTGCTCCGGTTCGTCGCCCGTTGCAATGATCCAGCGGTCTTCGATCTTCAACTCGCGCGAGTTTGCTTTGGCAGAAGATGGCCCGAGAATTTCCCAGGTTGGTTCGTTGTGCAATTCAGCCAACCAAGCTTGGCGAGCATGTGCGAGTTCAGGCGTGTCACGATCCAGCGATTCAGTCAGCGACGCGATTTGCAGGCTCAAGTCAGCTTTCTTGCTCTCCTGTTCCTCGGACCAAATATCGATCCGCGGCTGTTCGTCTCTTCGGTCAGCATCCTCGGTGCTATTGAAGAACGCGAAGAGCTTGAAGTACTCTTCGTGAGTCAACGGATCGTACTTGTGTGTGTGGCACTGGGCACATGCCATCGTCGTCCCCATCCAAACAGCCATCGTCGTATTCACGCGATCGGCAACGGCAACGTTTCGGAACTCTTCATCATTCGTTCCGCCTTCGCTATTCGTCATCGTGTTGCGATGAAACGCCGTCGCGATACGTTGATCCTCAGTCGGATTGTCGAGCAGATCGCCAGCAATTTGTTCGATTGTGAACTGGTCGAACGGCTTGTTCTCGTTGAGCGAACGAATGACGTAATCACGGTACGCCCAAATTTCTCTCGACGGGTCATCGGCGTAGCCGGCCGAGTCTGCATACCTTGCCAGGTCAAGCCAAACGTGCGCCCAACGCTCACCGAACGCAGGCTTTGCCAGCAGTCGCTCGACATAGGACTCGTACGCAGTCTCGCTCGTGTCTTCGGCAAACTCACAGGCTTCTTCCCAAGTCGGCGGCAACCCAATCAAGTCCATCGAAAGGCGACGGGCGATCGTGAATCGATCCGCCGGTGTCGATGGCGCAAGCCCTTCTTGATCGAGACGCGCGAGAATGAAATGGTCGATCGGATTGCATGCCCATTTCTCGTTCGAAACTTTTGGTAGCTCAGTCCGCACAGGTGGTTCGTAGGACCAGTGCTTTGCATAACTCGCGCCTTGTTCGATCCAGCGACGAATCAGCTCGACCTCATCATCATGAAGTCGACGTCCTTTTCCCTCCGGTGGCATCCGCTCGTCTTCATCCTCGGAGATTAATCTCGCGAGTAGTTCGCTCGCGTCTGGATCACCGGGCACGATTGCCGCATGTCCGCCGAGATCGACTCTCGAACCGTCTTCGGTATCCAATCGCAAGTCAGCCGCCCGCTCTTGCTCGTCAGGGCCATGGCATATCAGACAATTGTTCGACAACAGCGGCCGAATGTCACGATTGAAATCAACAGGATGGGCGGCGATAGAAACCGAAGCGCAAGCGAACGTTGCGGCAACAAGTATCACGCAGCGAGGAGCAAAGCAGGCGTTCATGCGGTGGATTGCCAGCGGGAGCAAAATGGGCAGGATTGTCGGCGGGATGCGGCGAACGGACCGGATCGCCACAGGACTCTATCCTAGCCGAAATCTAGGCAACAGCGAAGATTCGTTTACAAAGAGACCATGACTATTTCGATCTTGGTATACTTGATTTACGATCAATCTGGGGGCTCTGTTTGTTTTTGATCTTTTCGAAATTTCCCCCTGGAACTTGGCGACAAACGTGATCGCTGAAACCACGCCATGTCACGTCTAATCCACGTCTAAGAAGCTTGAAAGTAGTACCCACAATGAAGTCAGTAACGGCGAAGTCAGTAACGGCACTTTTTGCATATTTTGTGGTCTTCGTCGGTTGCTTGGACTGCGCGGCTGCGGAACAGACGCAACCCAACGTTGTTGTGATGCTCGTGGATGACATGGGCGTGATGGATACTTCGCTTCCGTTTCTGACGGACGCCGAAGGCAATCCGACGCGGTATCCGCTCAACGAGTACTACCGTACTCCCAATATGGAACGTCTTGCTGCTCGCGGGGTCCGGTTCAATAACTTCTGTGCCATGAGCGTCTGTTCGCCGACTCGTGTTTCGATCATGACAGGCCAAAACGCGGCACGACACCATACGACGAACTGGATCAACCCTGATCAAGACAACCGCGGCCCCCAAGGTCCGCCTGAATGGAATTGGAAGGGTCTGGCAGGTAACAACGTGACGTTGCCTCGCTTGTTACAGTCCAGCGGCTATCGCACGATCCATGTCGGGAAGGGGCACTTTGCACCAAGAGAATTCGAAGGCGCCAATCCGCAAGCGATCGGCTTCGATATCAATGTCGGGGGAGCCTCGATCGGTGCGCCCGGCAGCTACCTCGGCACGAGCAACTTCGGTGGCAAGCAACCCAAGAACGCTGACAGCAAACAAAAGAAACGCACGGATCATGCTGTTCCAGGCCTCGAGAAGTATCACGGCAAAGACATCTTTCTCACCGAGGCACTGACCATCGAAGCCAAGCAACATCTCAGCGAAGCGGTTGGCGAAAGCAAGCCGTTCTTTCTGTACTTTGCTCAGTACGCTGTGCACGCACCGTTTAACTCCGATCCACGCTTCGCCGCAAATTACAAAGACTCTGGCAAGCCCGAACAGGCGCAAGCGTTCGCGACTCTGATCGAAGGGATGGACAAGTCGCTCGGCGATATCCTGGATCACCTCGATACACTCGGGGTCGCAGACAACACGTTGGTGATTTTCTTGGGTGACAATGGAAGCGATGCTCCGCTCGGGCACCAGCACGCGGTTGCTTGTGCGGCACCGCTGAGAGGCAAGAAGGGATCTCACTACGAAGGCGGCACACGCGTTCCATTTATCGCTGCATGGGCAAAGCCCGATGCGAGCAACGCACAGCAAACACGACTACCGATCGCTGTTAACGCGATTCAGAATCAACAGGCGGCTGTGCAAGATCTGTTTCCCACCATCCTCGATCTCACGGGTGTCGCGGCGCCAGCGGAGCACGCGGTCGACGGAAAGAGTCTGAACACGCTCTTCACAGCAAAGCGAGATGACACGCGGGACGAAACGTTCTTGATGCATTATCCGCACTCACCTCACCGATCGGAATACTTCACGGTGTTTCGTGATGGAGACTGGAAAGTGGTTTATCACTATTTTCCAACAGACGTTTCCGGCGGCAGTCATTACCAGCTGTTCAATTTGAAAGACGATCCGTTCGAGCAAAACGATCTTGCGAAATCGGAACCAACTGAGTTGAAGCGGTTGATGCAGGGACTCGTTGCAAGCCTCGAAACACACGATGCCCTTTACCCAGTGAATCAAGACGGAACCGCTGCCACTCCTTTGATCCCACAGTCCGGCAGTTTACCACTAATAAAATGACGATTCGTTGCTGTGGTTTAGGCGGATCGATCGTGACGCGTTTCCGTGTGTCTTGCTACAATTCCGGCTCGTATAGCTTCAATAGTCTCAGCGGTTCTCTTGCAAGCAATTAGTCGAATATGAGTCCAGACACGAATTCCGATTCTCGGAACCTGTGCCACCAAACCGTGGAAATGGGGACGATTCGCGATGATGAAGATACGGGCGCGATCGAAGGACGGCACAAAAAGCGTGGATTTCTGAGCGTGATTCGCAGCAAGGCCGATATCGGTGTTCACGCGTTTGTTCATGGACGCACGGTCCTTGGCCGGAATCCTGGGTGCACGTTTCCGCTTCATGACTTTCGTGTTTCATGGCAACACGCCGCCATTACGCCAACTGGCGATGACGAGTTTGTTCTCGAGGATCTCCAGTCCACGAATGGGACTCGCGTCAATGGTGCGTCGGTTGCCGGCGGCCGCGTGATGCAAGATGGCGATAAAATTTTCATCGGCGAAACGGTCCTGCGTTTTTCCCTTGCGGATAAAATTGATATCGATTTTCACAGCGAAGTGGAAACGCTTGTCGGAACAGACCCACTCACCGGATTACCGTCGAAACGACGCTTCGATGAAGCACTCGAGTTCGCCATCCAGGCGGCCATGCGAGGCAACGGATCTCTCGCAGTCCTGATGATGGACATGGACGGTGTCAAGCAAATCAACGACACGCATGGGCATATGTTCGGCGCACACGTGATCGGCGAGACCGGGCGTTTAATCTCTAACGTCATCGGCTCCAAGGGGCGAGCGTGTCGCTTTGGCGGCGATGAGTTCAGCGCGTTCATGCTCGGGCATGATCTAGATACCGCGTGTGCTGTGAGCGAAGAAATTCGCGTCGCGGTAGAGTCGGCTGGAATGTCAAAAGATGGCATTGAGCTGCGTCCAACAATCAGCATCGGGGTCGCGTGTTTTCCGCGTGTCGGACGTGACTTGCTCAGTCTCATTACCGTCGCCGACGAAGCACTCTACCGAGCCAAAGCTCAAGGAAAGAACTGCGTCGCCACATAGTTCGTGCTCGAATTGGTGTTGAGCATAGATTTGGCGTAAGATGTTGGCGGATTCATTCATTTCGCAACAAGTACGCTGCTCATGCCAATCGACAAGTTCAATCGGTACCTTCTCGCCGCATTCGCTGCGGTATTCATGCTGGCGGGATGGCCGCCGCGGCAATTAGTCGCCGAGGAGCCTCGACCGAACATCGTTTTCATCGCGATCGACGACCTCAATGATTGGATCGGTTGCCTCGAAGGAAATCCCGACGTCAAGACTCCGAACTTGGATCGGTTGGCTAAGCGTGGCATGTTGTTTCGCAACGCCCATTGCCAAGTGCCTGTGTGCATGGCGTCGCGTGTTTCAGTTTTCTCTGGCAAGCTCGCGTCGACAACGGGATGCTATGAATTCAACGCTGAGTTCCATCAAGCGGAATCTCTCGCCAATGACATCCCCATCCCGCTTCACTTCAAACGCAACGGCTACGCCACACTTGGCGGCGGCAAGTTACTGCATTCCGGATTCCAGGCACACATTGCGGACTCATTCGATGTGAATTTGAAGTCAGGTCGAAATCCGACCCCGAAAAAGCAATTGAATTGGCCGGTAAAGGTTTGGGACTTTGGTGCGTTCCCGGACACTGACGCTGAGATGGGCGATATGCAATTGGCCGTTGAAGCCGCCAAGTATTTGAGCCAAAAGCAGGACAAGCCGTTTTTTATCGCAACGGGATTTCATCGGCCACACGTCCCGCTGCATGTGCCACAAAAGTGGTTTGATCTCTACGACCGAGACTCACTCACGTTGCCAAAAGCACCGATCGATGACCTCGACGATATTCCCGAAAGCGATATCACTCGGCAAGAAGCGATTGCACCCTCGCATGCTGAGGTCCTCGAGTCCGAGAAGTGGCGCGATATGGTCCACGCGTACTTGGCATGTATCAGCTTCGTGGATCACTGTGTCGGAACGGTTGTCGACGCAGCCATCGATGGCCCGAACAAAGACAACACGGTGGTTGTGCTTTGGAGCGATCACGGGTTTCACCTCGGCGAAAAACAGCACTGGGCCAAGCGAACCCTTTGGGAAGAATCAACTCGATCTCCGCTGATGTTTGCTGGAAAGGGGATTCCCGTAGGAGCAACATCAAATGTCGCAGTGGGTTTGGTCGACATTTATCCCACGCTTGTCGAGATCGCTGGGTTGCCGACTCCCCAGGCATTCGATGGCACGAGTCTGGTGCCGTTGTTCAGCAATTCGCAAGCGAAATGGGATCGTGCGGTCATATCGACATGGATGCCAAACAACCACTGTGTCGTCAAAGACAATTGGCGATACATTCGTTACCGCGAAGGCAACGAAGAACTTTACGATCTAGCCGCTGATCCAGATGAGTTCAAGAATCTAGCGGCCGATCCAGCGTTTGCGGAGATCAAAGCGACTCTGGCGAGTAAGTTGCCCAGTGAAAATGCACCGCTACAAAAAGTTCGCGGCGCGCGTGGTAAGTAACTGCCGCTAAGGATTCTTGGCTTGCGTCCAAACTGGCCGAGCGTTCGCCGTCACCTCGTCGTCGATCTCGATCATCCGCTTACGCATCGTCTCGACACGCTCGGGATTTTGGTCGTAGACATTGTTCTGTTCACCGAGATCAGCTTCGAGATCGAATAGAAAATACTGAGTTGTCGGTTCTTCCTTGACCTTTTGATTGCGACCGACGGGCTTGGTCTTTTCGAGATACTTCCAATTACCAATGCGGATGCCTTCCAAGGCTCCTTGTGACGAGTAAAACACAAGCTCATTGCGTGGCGATTCGTTGGACGAAAACGTCGCGGAGATATCCAAGCCGTCAATCCTGTTTGTGGCTGGAAGCGATTCACCAGTGAGTGCGGCGATCGTCGGCAACAAATCCATGGTGGTTGTGAACGCGTCAGTGCTCGTACCCGCCGGAATCCGACCTGGTCCCCACATCACGCACGGTACGCGTTGACCGCCTTCGAACGTCGTGCCTTTGCCATCGCGTAGCGGATCCGCGCTCCCGCCATGGTTCTTGAACTGCAACCAAGGCCCATTGTCGCTCGTGTAAACGATGATTGTTTTCTCGGAAAGCCCAAGATCTCGAACTGTATTGACGAGACGACCGACCTCGGCATCGATGTGTTCGATGACACACTTGTATGCGTTCTGTGGATCCGAGTCGTAGGCATCTTCGGGCACGTACAACGGGATGTGTGGCATCGAATGAGGAAGGTACAAGAAGAAGGGCTTGTCCTTGTTTGCTGTGACGAATTCGATGGCGCGATCGGTGTAGCGCCGAGTGACCGTTCGCTGATCGACCGGCAATTCGATAATGGTTTCGTTCTCGACGAGCGGAGTATTCCAATGTGTTACCGCTGATTCTTGATCCGCCCACAACTCATCCGACGGACGTCTTGGTTTCCCCTTGTTGTCCGGATGGTTCATGTCATTCGAGTAAGGGATACCCAAGTACGAGTCAAAACCGTTGGCTCGCGGCAGTGTTTCTGGGTGGTGCCCCAAATGCCATTTGCCGACACATGCCGTCGCATGCCTTGTGATTTCAGGTGATCCGCGATCGTGTACTCGCTAGGGTTCAATCCATAGTTGCTCGTTGGGAACAAAACATGGCGATGCATTCCGACGCGTTTTGGATAACAACCTGTGAGCAGCGCCGTGCGTGAGGGCGAGCAAACGGAACACGCCGTGTAAAAGCTCGTGTACTTGCGGCCTTCGGCAGCCATCTGGTCGATATTCGGTGTCTTGATCCGAGGCGAGCCAAAGCAGCCCAAATCGTTGTAGCCCTGGTCATCCGCAAAAATGATGATGACGTTCGGCTTGTCCGCGTTTGCTTTGGTTGCAAATATTCCAGCAACGAGACAGGCGAGGATCGCTGTGAAAATGAATCTAGAGCAGAACAATGGCAGGGGGTTCATGAGCGCGAGTTTAAAATTCGGTGGAGGGTCAATCAGGGTTTTGAGACGACAGTTTAACTAATCAAGAGAGCGTGGTGTGCAATTTGATGCTGAACCTTTCCGCCGAATCAAGGTTTCGACGTGTCTTTACCAGTGGAGGCCGAGTCGCTCCGAACTTACACTGTTGTGGGGCCGAGCGAGTTTGTCGAATCCGAGGGGAATGCATCTTGAATTCTAAGTTTCGAGCCGCCGTACTAGCGTTGTTTCTTATGCGGATCGGCGCCACTGCATTTGCGATTGAGCCAACGCATCAAGATGTCGAATATGCTCGTGTGGGTGACCGAAGCCTTGCGCTCGACCTTTACCAACCCACGAGATCTTTGGATTCTGAGGACCAGAGCCCGATCGTTGTTTGGGTGCATGGGGGAGCGTGGCGGAGTGGTTCCAAGAAAAGTGTTCCCGTGACGTCATGGCTCGAACACGGCTTTGCCATCGCCAGTGTTGACTATCGATTGAGCCCTGAAGCAAAGTTCCCAGCCCAGATACATGACATCAAGGCAGCGATACGGTTCCTTCGTGACAATGCAAGCATGTATGCATTGGACTCTGATCGAATTGTTGTTGCCGGTGCTTCCGCCGGTGGACATCTTGCGGCTCTGGTAGGTGTCACGAATGGAAACGAACGCCTAGAAGGCAACATCGGTAAACATCTTAAAACGAACTCCAATGTTCATGCGATCGTTTCGTTTTATGGTGCATCGAATTTACAGTCGATTTTGTCTCAGTCGACTCAGCATGGCTTGAGTGTTCGGGTCCCTGCATTGCAGTTGCTCCTTGGCGGCCAGCCAAACGATGTGGTTGAGCTCGCTAAACTCGCTAGCCCTGTATCGCATGTCGATGCTCACGATCCGCCTTTGTGGCTAATCCATGGTGACGCTGATCCGCAAATGCCCTTTGCTCAATCCGAGGAATTCTCAGAAGTGTATGAGGCGATGTCGTTGCCAATTCAATTCTCAGTGGTGAGTGACGGTAAACATGGTGGAGTTGGGTTCTACACCGATGAGCGTCTCGCAATTCTTGCGGAGCAAATTCGGGCTAGCTTCCGTGCCAATGTCGCGATCAATTGATTGGCTTGGCATGACGGACGTCGTCACGCCACGGTGCGAATGAAAGCCGGGGGTAGCTGCATCTCGGATTTTCTAAAACCGGACACCGTATAGCTGTTTTCTCGGTTGTCGCTTTACCTTCCATGTCCTCAATGGATGTCACAGACCCCTTAGCGGAATCGAATGGCGAGTAAGTTTTCAATGCCGTTTCATGCAAATGTTTCATCGGTTGTTGGGCGGATATTTCTGCTCCGCGGGTCCCTCGAAATCTCTACTTTCCACTAAAGTAGTTAGGTAACCATAGTCATGTGTTTCAACACGCTGCTTGAATTGCATAGTGTAACCAAACCTTCTTGATGGACCTTCGATGATGAATGATAGCTCGCGGTACGGCGTCGTCGGCCTTAGTGTTTTCCTGGTAAGTCTGCTCGGATGGGCATGTTCCCGAGTTGAGCCCTATGACCCAAGTATCGACGTCGCTGAAATGGCTAGCTCGGAACCAGCGACTGTTGTGGCAGCGGTCGAACCAACTTCTGCAGAAGTTGAGGTGGTGGAGAGCTCGGCTGGGGGATCGGTTACAGAAGCCGTGGAGAGCGCCGAGGCAAAAATGGCTGACGTGGCGGCGACAGCGAAGGAGACAATTGCTGATAAAGTTGCTGAAGTGAAGGAGGCTATCCCAGCGATGGAGGCTAGTGCAAGCAATCTCGCGAAGTCTGCAGGTGAGGCCGTTGCTGGAGAAGCGGAGGCCGTGAAGGAGTCGTTGGAGAAGGCCGGCGCTGAGGCCGTTGAGATGAAGGACAAGGCGGCTGCCTCAATTGCGGAAACCGCGAAGCAAGCAGAAGCGAAGATGGCTGCCGTGGCGGCGGCAGCGAGTGAGACAATTGCCGAGAAAGTCGCTGAAGTGAAGGAGGCAATTCCGGCGATAGAGGCTGGCGCGAGCAACCTCGCGAAGTCTGCGGGTGAGGCTGTTGCTGGAGAAGCGAAGGCCGTGAAAGAGTCGTTGGAAAAGGTCGGCGCCGAGGCCGTTGAGATGAAGGACAAGGCGGCTGCCTCAATTGCTGAAACCGCGAAGCAAGCGGAAGCGAATGTGGCTGACGTGGCGGCGGCAGCGAAGGAGACAATTGCCGAGAAAGTCGCTGAAGTGAAGGAGGCTATTCCAGCGACGGAGGCTGGCGCAAGCGAGCTGGCAAAATCTGGTGCTGAAGCTGTTGAGATGACGGATGATGCCGTGAAAGCAGTCGCCGAGACAGCAAAGAAAGCTGAAGCAAAACTCGAGGATACTACAACAAGTGTAGAAGCAGTGATTGCCAGTGAAGCCACCATGAAGGATGGCGAGAAAGTTGCTGAGAGTGCGCTGGCAACGGAGAGCACAGCAGCGACAGATGAACCCAAGAAGGAGACTGCACCGACGGTGCCAGTTGCTGCGGTCGTGACACCGCCAGCCGCGAAGCCTTGGGTCGGTGCGAAGCTTGGCGACGATCAGCCGATCGTGGGTGTCATCGTTGATAACTCACCTGCCGCGACAGCGGGGCTCAAGCCCGGCGACGTGATTGAGAGTGTGAATGGTAAGAAGATTGCGAACACGAAAGAGCTCGTCAGCAAAATCGTTGCCTCCAAACCTGGGGACAAACTTGAGTTGGTGGTTACACGTGGCAGCGAAAGTGTTCCGCTCGCATTAACCCTCGGTGCCAATCCAGCCACTTCCAGTGCCGCGCCAGCGAAGTGATCGGTACTGGATAGGGCTAACGAGATTGTTCGTGCTCGGGTGTGATAAGATAGCTGCAATAGTGTTATTGCCAGATTCGCTGGCACTAACATGTAATTGATTTGTGGTCTCGTTTCAGCGGGACCTCCGCTCCACTCAATTCAGCAGCCTTTCAAAATGAACGACTTGTCTGGCTATCCAACCTATCGTGGTCTCGTTCCACTCGCTGGTGTTTGTTTGATGCAACGAGCCGTCGAGAGCGAGTGGAGCTTGAACGAGAGTGTCGGTCGGCTGAAGCGTCTTCATTATGTACTGAAGCGATTGCACGAAATCTTAATTTCTCGCATCACTTCGGAGCCGATTTACGAGTTGAAGACTGCGTTTTCTCATCACGCGTACCTGTGTGCCGAGCAAGTTTCATTGATCCGACGACGCGTGGGAGAGATGCGTGAGCCACCACTTGGGTTGGACAAGGTACCGCATCCCGCGCTTGAACGATTGATGGATGACGTATCCGCGGCAAATTCGACGACAGAGTTGGTCGCTGGGGTGTATAGCGTGGTACTGCGGTCCGTGCTTGATGCGTGCGAGCATCTTCGTCGGGATGCGCATCCTTTGGCTGATGCGCCGACCGTTCGTGTCGCTAAGCTGATTCAGTTCGAACTTTCCGAGTTGGCGTCGTTCGGCGAGCACACGCTCGAGTGTCTCAGCGACGAATTGACTCGTGAGGATACCCAACCTTGGATCGCTCATCTCGGCAACTGCCTTGCTGCGGCCGGTGGTTTGGACGGAACCGTGACGTCGATTGCTTCCGTGCCCGATGCCTGGAATCCGAACGCTGGGTTTAGATACGACCCGGAACCACGTCGTGATGAACGGTTCCAAGATTCGTTCAACGCTGGTGTCAATCCAGAAGCGTTTTTGTACGACGATTCGTTCTCGGCGCGTGATAAGACGCTGATGATGTACTACAAGCGAATTCGCGAGCTCGATGTGCCTGAGATGATGGCCAGCATTCTGGTGGACTTGAAAGATGAGGAACCATGGGACTTTCACATGGAAATGTCACGTCAACTTTGGGACGAGGCTCGCCACGCGATGATGGGTGAAGTTGGGTTTGTCGCTCAAGGCATTGATTGGCGAAGCATACCGATCAACTACACGTGGTCGCGAAATCTGAATTTGCAATTAACGGCACGCGAACGGCATGGCGTGTTGTTTTTTATTGAGCAAGGATTGATGCCCAAGAACGGAAAACGATACGAGTGGGAAGTTGCGAACGAAAGTGGCGATCCGCTGTCGACTCTGTTTCAAGACTTTGACTGGGCTGACGAAGTGCTGCATGCCCAGATCGGACGACGGTGGTACGTTCCGCGGTACGCGTCGCTGAACGAATCACTGCGTTACGGCGACGAATGCTGGTCGAAAGTTCTGAGCCACTGGCGCGAGTATCTTGACCAAGGGCTTACCGAACATCGCAACTGGTGGCCTGGGATCTACACCCAGGCCTGTAAAAACTGGGGCAAAGAGCCCGATCCGCGCGCACTCGCGTACTGCGAAACGTACGAGAGTAAACGAGCGGATTTAGAACAATTGCCATAGAAAACGATGGTCTTTTTGAAAAGCCGAAGAATCTTCGTAACCAACCAGAAAGTCTGTGGGCCTATACGACGTTGGAAGATGCATTGCGAATTCAGCAGTCCAAAATTGCGTCCGACTTGACGTCACGATCACTGATTCGCCGAGTGGCTCTCAAATTGACTATCTCACAGACGAACTCAAAATCGGTGTTCGACTACTGCGTCACGACTCAACGGAGTCTTGCCAATCATCAGGGCAAATGCGGCACCGACTACAAAGCCACCAATATGTGCCCACCAAGCGACGCCAGTGGTTGCATCGCCTGTGATTGTCGATAACCCTGAGAACATCTGCATCAAGAACCAGATACCGAGAAAGATTGGTGCGGGCACCACGAATGTCTGGATAAACACGAAAATTGGCAGTACGGCTAGAACTTTCGCGTGCGGATACAGCAATGCATACGCACCCATCACGCCAGCGATCGCGCCGCTGGCACCGATCGTCGGGATGGGACTGTACCGTGCACTGATATAGTGGCTCAATCCGGCGGCGACTCCTGTTCCGAGATAGAGCAGCAGGTAGCCGAAGTGACCGAGTCGGTCTTCGACGTTATCGCCGAAGATATACAAAAACCACATGTTGCCGATGAAGTGCATCCATCCGCCGTGCAAAAACATGCACGTAATCAGCGTCAAGACGGGCGGGATTTCTGGTGCTGCAAGCGTTCTTGTGACCGTTTGAACTTCGCGGCCATAGGGAGTCTCGATCAAGACTTGTTGTTGGAATTGAGGTTCTGCGGATGGGTCGCTTAAGCGAAGCGGGATCATCCCGAACTGTTCGACGATCCGGTCTGATTGATCCGAGGCAGAAAGCTGAACCAGAAACGCGAGGCTGCAAATCGCGATCATCGCGTAGTTCACAAAAGGTGTGGTGCGACTCGGAATGCTGTCTCGAAGCGGAATCATGGGTTTCTGAGTATCCTGGTTGCAATTCTTCGTTACGTCCCGCTTACAAGCCGCTCAAATGAATCCACTTGCGAAGCTAATCTTAATCTCCGGCTCCATGTTCGTCGCCACCACAGTGTTTGCCCAGAAGGAGACTTACCCGCTCCATCAAGATGCAATAATTTCCGCTGGAGTTCCCCAAGGTGTCGTCACGAAGCACTTTCTCGAAAACAGCAAGACGTTTCCCGGCACAGGCCGCAACTATTTCGTTTACGTGCCTGCACAATATGACAAAGACAAACCTGCGGCATTGATGGTATTCCAGGACGGCCAAAAATACACGACACGAGATGGCGAGTGGCGTGTACCGACCGTTTTCGACAACTTGATTCATCGGGGCGAGATGCCCGTCACGATTGGGCTGTTTGTGAATCCTGGCATCACTTCGGCGGGCATGACTCCGGGGGATAGCGACGATGCACAAGATCGATTCAATCGCAGTTTTGAATACGACAGTGTCAGTGATCGATACGCCACCTTCATTGTGGACGAGATGATCCCGCTGTTGAAGAAAGACTTTGCAATTAGTGACGATCCCAATTTGCGTGGTATCGCCGGTAGCAGCAGCGGCGCCATCGCAGCGTTCGGTGTAGCTTGGTATCGGCCTGACCAGTTTCGTCGGGTCTTTAGCACAGTCGGCACATTCGTTGGGCTTCGTGGCGGGAACGAGTTCCCGACGATGATCCGCAAGTCAGAACCGAAGCCGATTCGCGTCTTTTTGCAAGACGGAAGCAACGACCTGAATATTTACGGCGGCGATTGGTGGATGGCCAATCAAACCATGCTGCGTGCATTACAGTGGGCTGGATACGCAGTGGACTTTAAGTTCGGTGAGGGCGGGCACAACGGCAAGCACGGTGCCTCGCTTTTTCCAGACGCAATGAAGTGGCTGTGGGCGGATTGGGAAAAGCCGATAGCGACGAGCACTGCGAATCACGTCGAATTCAAGGACGTGTTGATCGATGGCGAAGATTGGGAGCTGGTGAGCACCGGTCATAAATACACCGAAGGTCCAGCCGTCGCACCGGATGGCACGGTCTATTTTGTTGACGGACCGAGTGATGCGATTTGGAAAGTCAACGCGGATGGTAGAAGTGCGACGAAGTTCATGGAGCTTGTTGCACCAAGCGGTTTGATGTTTGATGCCGACGGACGACTGTATTGTGCCCAGAACAAGAATTCTTCAATCACGCGAATCGAATCGGATGGAAAACAGACGCTGATTGCGGAGGGCATTGGTTGCAACGACCTTGTGGTGCTTGACCATGGGCTGTATTGCACTGACCCGCCCAAGCAAACAATTTGGTACGTGCCAATTGATCCGACGACGCACGTTGCGGGCTCACCGCAAGTTGCTGGAAAGGGCCCCGAATTGCCCAATGGAATCATCGTAACACCGGACAAGCGTTTTCTGCTCGTTAACGATGCGATTGGACGACACGTTTGGTCTTATCGAATTGCTGACGACGGGTCGCTTCAACACGGCCAGCCTTACCACTATGTCCACCAAGCACAAGATGCGATTCGAAGTGGTGCGGACGGAGCGACAATGACACGAGACGGTCGGCTCCTCATCGCAACGCCGATGGGGATACAGTTGTTTGACCAGCCTGGTCGCAGCCACATGATTTTCACTCGCCCTAAAGTCACTGGTCCGCTATCGAATGGTGTGCTTGCAGGGGACAAGATGGAGACGCTTTACGTCACTTGTGGAAGCGATGTCTTTCGACGCAAGACGAAGCTGAGTGGATTCGCACCGTGGCAGCCAAGCGTTAAGCCGGAGAAACCAAGGCTCTAAGACGATTGCGATCTTTGCTTACTCGCGATTTCATTGAGTTGGTGCGTCTCTTGGTCATCAACCGCCATTAAACGAAACGAGCCGGTCTTGCATCCTGCGAGACCGGCTACGTTCATTTTCTGTCGTCAAACTCTTGAAGCCAGCAATCCTTGCTGGACTTCTGTCATCGTTGCGGAATCGTCACAAGACGTGATGCAATGATCAGATCATGTCGCGATACCACAAACAGAAAAAAGTAAATGGGAGCAACGTCCATATCAGTAGGAAACGAGTTCACTACCGGCTCGGTCCGTCATTGCCGCGTCCCCATATCAAACATCGCGTCCAATGCGATTGTTTCCACTGAGCCGACGATTCTTTCGCTGGCCAGAAGTCATTTCATGCGGTCGAATTTGATCCATCAAATGCCGTACATTATCCGCCAGTCAAACAAGCAAATTCATTTCGCAAACATTTGAACTGAACAAGAAGGCAATACACAGCTCGGCCGCAAAAAGCAGGCGGGTTACTGAGAAGGGATCGTGTGTGGCGAAGAGCCGATCAAGACAAGTAAGTTGGCATGATTCGGGATTCGCATTTCACACATTCCAATGGAGGATTAGGGCTCGCTCGACTCGCGGTCGAGTCACTGCGATTGATTAGCGTGACGAGCGAGAATTTGGCGTTGCTTTCGATCGCTGTCAACAACAATCTCGAACGTAAACAACGATTAATCGATTGCAATCTGAGATTGAGTTTAGAAAACACGAGACAACGAGCGTGAAGTTTTTTTTTCTTGTTCATCAAACGCACATGCGTAAGCCGCTGTCTCGTATCGATTGCACGCTGATGAACTCATGACTCGCGTTGCGCAATGACGATGCGAGCCTTCGTGGCTGCGCGTGTTTTGCGTGTCTGAGCCCACCTTTACGGTGAGTCCATCACAAGAGTTGACGATAGCTGCTAACACTCGACGTTTGCGATAAACTGGCATTCGCGAAAGATCAAATCATCGCTCGAGTGATGCCGAAGCTGTGGTCGCAAGAGACGTTCAACAACAAAGCTATCCATGACAGAAATCGACTCCGCAGCAAGCGAGACGACACCGGTAAGAAGTGAAAATGACGGCGCTCGGCTTCAGTCGATTGCTGAGGCACGCCGCCAATGGTCCACGGACTATATTCGGCAAATGCAGTCGCTTTTGGGGGCGGATGCGTGTCGTCGACTAGCGATCTATGAGTTGCCGGAGTCGTTTTGCCTCTCAGTCATCGTGCCTGTTTACAACGAAGTCAAAACGATTGCGAAAGTCGTGGAGAGGCTCATGCAGACAGGCATGCCCATGCAGATCATCTTGGTGGATGATGGTAGTCGCGATGGCACGTTTGAGGAGATGAAAAGAATCTCAGCGAGTCATGATGATGACAGTCGTGCGGGAAGCATTGGCGTCGACAAATGTATCGTTTGCCAGCACGAAACGAACCAGGGCAAAGGTGCCGCGGTGCGAACTGGGATTCGCGCTGCAACGGGCGATGTGATCGTCATCCAAGACGCGGATCAAGAATATGATCCCACCGATTTTCGGTATCTGCTCCAGCCGATTTTGCGTGGTGAGGCGGATGTGGCATACGGAACCCGATACGGGCACTACGACCGCCAGCTCTCGCCTTGGTGGCATCAAGCCGTCAATGGCTTTCTGAGCTTTCTGGCGAGCCTAGCGATCGGAATTCGGCTCAGCGACGTGGAGACGTGCTACAAGATGTCGACACGGAAGCGTTTTCAGCAGGTCGAGCCGCAGCTGAAGGAGAATCGGTTTGGTATCGAAATCGAGTTGACTGCGAGATTTGCTCGAAGTGGACTTCGGTTCACCGAGCGCCCGATTCGCTACCAACACCGTTGGTACGACGAAGGCAAAAAGATCGGATGGCGTGACGGAGTCAGTGCGATTTGGTGCATTTTGAAGTACGGCGTGTTCAGGCGATAATTTCGATGGCAATGGAAATTGCTTGACTTTTTATATCGAGACGCGTTACGTTGAGTGTTCTAGTTAAGTCGTAGTCGCACATGGAGGCTTTGCCTGTGATGGTAACGATGACGTCGCTCAAGACCTTGGTCGTGAACCCTGCGTTTTTGCAGGAAATCAAGGACGGCAATCCGGGTTTGTGGCACTCCTTGCACCACATGCGCCAGCTTTGCCAGTCAAATGAGGATGCAATCCAAATTGCTAAACGGCTCGTGCGTGTTCTGGACGAACTGAGAGACCGAGTTGCGACTCAGTTCGCATTGGAGGAGTCTTTCGGGTACATTGAGGTTCCAGCGATCTCGAAAATATCGATTGCGAACGAGTTGGCTGCGAGAGCGAAGCATCAACATTACAAGTTGTACTTGAGCCTCAGTGAGCTTGCGGAGCGAGCCGAGGAAGTTCAGTACCGCGGGGCAGTTCGCGAACGGTTGCAATCACTGATTATCTCTGCCAAGCAATTTGACGAAGATTTTCGTGCACACGAATCACTCGAAACAGAATTAATCGAACAGTCATTCGATTTGCCTTGTCGCGTTAACACCACTGTTGTCCGGCCCCGTTAAGATTGGCCGCGTTAGGATTGGCTGCGAGCGCGACGCGATCCAGGTTTTGCCCGCCAGCAACGTAGCTGAATGATCCAGCGCGTTCTTACTTTTCCCATTCGCACGGATGCGACTCACTAAGCTCTTTGAATCAGGAGTTCCGATTTATGTTCGGCGACATTAAGACGAAACCGATGGAGATTTTGTTGGTAGAAGATGGGTTAGTTGACGCGCGAGTCACCATACTCGCTTTGCGGCGAAGCCACATTCACCATCGTTTGACGCTTGTTCGGACTGTGAGCGAAGCGATTCAGTTCATCGGGCGAGTGGGAGTCTTCAGTCGCGCACCGCGACCTGATTTGCTGCTCCTGGACATGATGTTGCCCGATGGCAGCGGCTTGGATGTTCTTGAAGCCATGAACGAGATCCAAGCTGAATCAATCAAGACGACGGTTGTTGTACTGACCGCTTCAGAAGACGAGTCCATTCATCGTCGTTGCGAAGAGATGGGCGTCCATGACTACATTCAAAAGCCCGTGCATGAAGACGAGTTCATGCGAGTTGTTCGCGATCACAAACGACTGATGATCCACACGACGCCAATTCTCCAGCCTGTTTAGAGCGAGTCTCGGCTTTGCTTGGTCCGTCTCAATTTACCCGGCGCGACAGATTGTCGCGGCGGGTGATTGCTTGGCGTCTGCATGCTAACGTCGCTTTGATGGTCCAGTTGCGATCTGGCCGCCTTGTGGACGAAGCAGGTACATCTTCGGATCGTCGATGATGAAAGCCGTGCTCCATTGCTTGCCGTTGTCGGCACTGCAAACGTTATAGAAGAACGTTCGGAAACGCTCTGCCCGATAGTCGTACGGAAATTGGCTAGTGATGTAGTCAGCCTCGTTCAGTTCATCGACGCCCGGTGACGCATAGTAATGAACCATGCCGTCTGGAGTTACGCTCATGCCCAGCGTCCACCAACCAGTCGTCGTGATCTGAGGACCGCGGAAGTCGCCGCCGTTCTTGTTGCTGCGAACGCGAAAGTAGGCGAAGTCTTCTGTCTTTTTGGAATCTGCCTTGCTTTCGAACTCAATGAACAGGCCTGGCCAGTAGACTTCGTTGTCCATCTTCTTTCGCTTCATGCCGAGGAAACCTGTTTCAGTCTCGACCATGGCTGTAGTTTCAAGAGCAAGCCGGAAACCAAAGTGCGGTCCCGATCGTTTTTCCCATTCGCTTACTGGCGGCAAAAATACGCGAGTGGTGACGTTTGGAACCTCCGCGACATCGATGCGCCGCTTCAGCCGATATTGAATGTTTGCGACGAAGTCGTCTTGGTGCATTGTTCCGCTAGGCCTTCCCGGAATGCCCGTTTGGAGCGATCGCAGTAGCATCGCTCCAGTGCTTCCTTGGATGCCTCCGGCGGGCGTGGCAACACGTTTAACGATGTCTGGGTGGCCTCGCATGATGCCTTCGTACCAACGTCCGTTTGTGGTTCGACCCATCGGCGTGCGTTGGTTCTCGTCAATGTCTTCCGTGCTCTTGGGATCGTTGGGGACATAGCTCCAACTCGGATCCTCAAAATCGTCTGAGACACCGACCACTTCAGAGCCGGTGCCTGGCACAACTGCACGCTGGGCAGACGCTGTTTGAGGATTTGCCGCAGCAAGTATTGATGCCGTCAGTGCAATGAGACTGAGACGACTTAGCGAGATCCGCATGATTCGGTCCGTGTTCGCTTGCGATAACTAAAGAGTCCCAGGAGCGTGTGCCGCAGATGTCAGATACGATCATCCACAGAGTGTTTCATAAGAACGCTCCCCCTATCACTAGAAGGATCGGCATAACCGGACTCTAGCTGCAGTATTCTTTCGCTCCATCGGGATTTCACTTCAGGGAATCAGTGACACCGAACCCACGCATCGCCACGTCTGGAGCGTGATTGGATGCGAGACGTTGCCACGTCACAGTTTCACGCGGTCGCTTCGTGTCTACGGATTGCTTGCGTCGATCGGCTTTTGGTCGGAAAAACCGGATGACAAGCCTGTGTTGTGTTCATAGAAGCCCTTGCTTGCTCGCCAGGGATTGCTTGCTCTCAAGCGATGTGCGATCCGAATGACGCCGGGTACGGTTGAAGCGACGTAGTTGGCTAAGGCGATGTCAAAACTGATCGAGACCGTGCCGTGAAGTTCGACGGCACCATCACCAAGATCTTTGACAGAGATGTCATCAAATCCGACACGCTTTAAAGAACGCTGCACGCGCACATCAATCGGATCGTTCGTTGGCTGACGTGACATAGAGAGCAAACCTCGTGCAAGGTAGGAGTGCCGCTATGACGACGCAAAGTTCGCGTTGGTTCCATTGAATTGTCGAGCCGAACGAAATGATTTTTGGGAGTTTCAATACGATCTCGAGAAGCAGTGCGAACTCGAGAAATCGAATATTGCCAGACCCAACTGCACTGAGAGTAAGGCAATCCAATCACGGAGCTATGTTTTGCTGACGCCACTTCAGCCAAGCATCCAGCAAGTGACCGCGCAAGCGATCCAGTGGCAAACATTCTTCTGCTCGATGCTGATGACGATCGTTGTCTGTCAACGAAAAAACCCTGTGCTTCTCAGTGGAGACCACTCAAAAACACAGGGCTTGTATGTACAGATGACCCCTACGGGGTCCGAATCAGCTCGTGATTTGCGGGGAATTGAGCACGACGAGGCCTCGGCGGTGATGCGGGCGGTTGCATTGGCAATTGAAGCAAATTCGATCGTCGTCGACGTTCTCGAGCTCCTTCCGTTGCTTGACGAGAGCGCACTGGCCGACCTACTCGCAGTCGCCCGAGGACTCGCGAGCGCGCCTATTGGCACACCACGGCGCTAGCTTGATTTTCACAGTCGGCGATTGGTCACGGTCGAACACGAGGCCATTACGATCACACCGCGTGTATCACTTCGATACACCAGTGTGGGGGTGCAAGGCGGATCGCGTGCCCCTGCGACGGTTTCCCTGGCACCCACGCCAGCAATTAGAGCTCGCTGAAACATGAGTTACTCTCCCAGAATCGGTACGCGACACAAATACAACAATGGTGCGTGCAGTCACTGGTCGATGTGGTGGTTGACTCCGCAAGGACTCTAACCGACACCAATTTTGGTGAGGAATTTGAACGCGTGTGTGAGTCCACAATTCCGCCTACACGTCGATGAAGTCATCGTTTACCGATGTGCGTTTCGGTCGTCGCATCCGTCATCATTTCACTTCTAGATACCGTCGGACGGTGTACCACTCCAAATTCGCACATCGTCCTTTGCCCATTCCCACTGGTGCAAAATGCCTTCATAAACACCGGGCAGATCATGCTTGTCGCACAATTCTCGCGTACGTCCGATCAAATCAAGGATCAATCGAATTGAAGCGCGACAAGCCCAAGACGCACAAGAACGCGTTCGCAACTGCCTTAGCCAATCGGGAACGATTTCTGCATCGTCTTGCTGGTCAAGGGTGAGGCCATTCGCGACAAAATACGAGAACCAGCCAGGTGGCTTATAAACGACCTTTGGGTGAGCAAGGCTGTTTCGCAGCTGAATTAACTTGGAAAAACTTTGGAATGGCTGAGATCCAGGGTCGTATGCATCACCGGGCAGCAGCATTGACGCGATGTAGAACTTGTCAACAATTTGCACGCGAGAATCTTCGAGGCGTTGGAGTACCAAGCCGATACGGGCGACATCGTCAGCCTTGCCGTATCGTTGAACTAACGCGAGCGAAAACGCAAACTCGTCAATAAAGGCTTCCGCAGACATCGCCGCCATAATTTGCGCCGTATGCGCCTTTATTTGTGAACCATTAGTGCCGCAGTCATCAACTGCGAGCGCGGCAAGTAGCAGGAAGTCGGTTCCACAGAACCGGTATTGGCCTTCATTCCAATATTTACTTGAAGCATCCACGTACAGGCTCCTCGAGAATTTTGCCGTTCCAACTATGCGTGAGTTTTGGCCGTTTGGTCAGCGGCGAGTAGTTGGTTGGCAATGAAAAATAGATTGTAACTCCACATACTACCGGCTTGGACGAGCTTTGATGCCGAAGGAGTTAGCGCGAGCGGGTCCCCCTGAGCCAGGGCCCCTGGGGGGCTTCGCCCGGTTTCCGGTGTCTTTTTTCGCGCATATCTCACTAAAATCCCAAGTAAGTAAGTTTGTGCGTTGCGGGGCGGGGGCCTTGTTTCGTGCCGATTGCCCTTGGTGTAGGGCGTGCGCGTACGGCCGATACGACGTCGGCAAACTACCTCTATGAACGAGCTTGTTTTGAGGATGTTGGAAGACGGGTTGCGACCCATCGAGATCGCGAACCGGTTGTCGGTTTCGTATGACATCGTGCATGCGATCGCTCGCGAGTCGGGGATCCGATACCCGGGTCGGCATTTGCTCGCCGATGAAAAGACGATGCTAACGAAACTCCGCGAGCTCGAGGGTTTGCCGATTCGAGCGATCGCAAAGATTACAGGCATTCCCAAGACAACTATACCTCACTCGGATAGCAATGGCACATTCTGGAATGTCTGGAAATTGAGGGTCAGCAAGGACGCGATCGCAGGTTTATGAGTGGTACTGAGTTCGTCGAGGCAGGTGTCAATCGCTGCCTGAAAGTCGGCGTAGTTC
>JBGTAI010000053.1:0-39228 GCA_041749955.1 Pirellulaceae bacterium
TTGCAAAGTGAAATCGCTGCGTGGGCCAAACGCACCAACGAAAAGCAACGCGGCGTCGACTGGCAATTCAAGATCGACGACGCTCGCACAAAGCTAAAGCGTCTCTACCCCCAAATTAAGACTGGATGACGCACTAGCCAATTTTCGACTAAACGATTCTGGAGATCGGCTAGCGCCTCAGGCTCAGTATTGCTTGCTAAAATTAATGACGAGAGCCTAATGTCTTCGTCGCCGGCGATCAGCGAGAAGTGTCCTTTAATCGATTGCCTGGCGCGCCCTACGCAACAGCTCCTTCTGCCTCAACACGTTATCATTTTCCTCGATCATTCTTACTCGCCAATTCAGTGACACAGATGTTGGACAACGCTCAAGAACCTCGCCGATCGTTCCTCGCTCGAAGTTTGGCTGCGGCTGCGGCTATCGCTTTTATCGATACCGCCGAACGCACCGTCGGACGCGTCGCGCTAGCGGCTGAGTCTGAGAAGCAAGCTGCCCAATCGAGACCTGTGTGCATTTTTGCGAAGCACTTACAGCTCATGCCGTGGAATGAGCTTGCGACGTTTTGTCGCGAGATCGAGGTGGACGGTATTGAGGCAACAATCCGAAGTGGTGGGCAAGTCGAAGCGGCCGAGGCTGCGGAGAAATTGCCCCGGCTCTGTGAGGCCATGGCGGCTGCCGATCGACGTGTCGTGATCATGACGACGGACATCAACAGTGTCGAAACGCCAGACGCTGAGACCGTGTTGCGAACCGGAGCCTTATGTGGTGTCACCTACTACCGCATGGCCTACTACAAATACGATCTTGCCAAGCCGATTCTGCCACAACTCGATGGCTTCGCACGCCAGGCCCAAGAGCTCGCGGCACTCAACCATGATTTGGGGCTGACCGGGCTTTACCAGAATCACGCGGGCGCGACAAACGTCGGGGGACCGCTTTGGGACATGCAGCAAATGCTCAGCGAGATCCCAACCAGCGACATTGGAATCGCTTACGATGTTCGCCACGCGACGGTCGAAGGCAACCAGTCATGGCCGATTGACCTTGCGTTGATCCGCAACAGCATCGCCACAGTCTATGTAAAAGATTACAAAGCGATTGATGGGAATATAGAGAACGTGCCGCTTGGTGAAGGTGACGTGAGTGCTGATCTGTTCAAGTCGCTGCGAAAGCAACCACCGCCAGGGCCCGTTTCACTCCACATGGAGTACCTTTCCCACAAGGATCCCGAGCTCGTGACGGCGTGTGCCGATGCTTATCGCAAGGATCGCCTGGCGCTGAAACGCCTGCTTGGTGTATGAGTTCGAAGTGAATCTGGGTGCGTCAGTTCATAAGACGCGTTGGATTGTGCCTCGCCGTCCTAGCTGTTTACGAGTATGTTTGTTGATCACGTCGCCCACGTTTTAGCTGCCCCACACCCCACGCTTAAATGCCCCCTCTCGTACTGCCGTCGGTTTACGTTTTTGTCGGATTCGTTGCGCTCGTTTTCGGCGGCGAACTGCTCGTGCGTGGGGCTTCGGGGCTGGCGTCGCTGCTGAAGATTTCCTCGCTGGTGATCGGTTTGACCGTTGTGGCGTTCGGAACGAGTGCGCCAGAGCTTGCTGTTGCGATCCAAGCGACATTGAGTGGCCAGTCGGCAATCTCAGTCGGCAATATCGTCGGCAGCAATATCTTTAATGTGCTTGCAATCCTTGGATGCTCAGCCCTGATCGCGCCACTCATTGTGTCGAGACAGCTCATTCGACTGGACGTGCCGTTGATGGTCGCGGTTTCGTTCTTGGCACTGGGAGTTGCGTACGACGGCACCGTCTCAAGAATCGAGGGCACGTGTCTGTTTCTAATGCTGCTCGTTTACACGGCTTGGCTCGTATTTCAAAGTCGTCGTGAAACAAAGCGAGACGAGTTGGCTGCGTCCATAGCTGCGACAGAAGCTGCGGCAGCGAACACTACTGAAAGTGAGGACATCCCAGGCTTGCTTCCGCCGGACACCAAGCCAACCGCGGCGCTGCTTCTCAAACTTGCCGGCTTGATCGTTGCCGGTTTGATCCTTTTGTCGATCGGCTCGCACGTTTTGGTTGACGGTGCATCCACGATCGCTCTTGCGTTCGGTGTCAGTGAGTTGATGATTGGGTTGACCATTGTCGCGATTGGCACCTCGTTGCCTGAGGCAGCAACAAGCGTGATGGCGAGTATTCGTGGCGAGCGTGATATTGCTGTCGGCAACGTCGTGGGAAGCAACGTGTTCAATATTTTGAGCGTTATGGGCTTGGCTGCGGTCGTTAGCCCAACGGGACTGGCCGTGGAAGAAGCTGCGGTTCATTTCGATCTCCCCGTGATGATTGCGGTCGCCGTCGCGTGCTTGCCTGTCTTCTTTACCCACGGTGTGATCACTCGCTGGGAAGGCGGATTGTTCGTGTTCTATTACGTGCTCTACATGATCTCTCTCGTCATGACGAGCGGTGGTGGAACCCCAGCCGGCTGGTTCAGCACATTGCTGTTGGTCGTGTTCCCACTGACGGCGATCATTCTCATCGGAAGTGCGGTAAGTGCTATTCGAACCAGCCTTCGCGACAAAGCTGGCACGGCCGACCAAGGCTAGCATTCACCTGTTGATCTGGCGATCGACGCGTGGCAACGAGTACCCTACCGAGGCAGTCACTCTTCCCTCCTGGTTGCCCACAAACTATGCCGCTGTCTACCAATTCCGTTCGCTTTAATCGTCGCCAGTCATTTCGTGCCTTCGCCGGTTTCGGTATTGCCGCGTGCTTGGGGAGCTGTGGATGTCGGACCGCGCCCATCACGGGACGACGACAATTACTGATCATGCCCGAGACTCAAGAGTTATCATTGGGTAGCGAATCGTACGGCGAAGTCACCAAAGAGACTGCGGAATCAAGTAACGAACGTTATCGCACGCTCGTTGCCCGCGTCGGCGAACGCATCGCAGCCGTCGCCAATCGCAACGACTACCAATGGGAATTCAAGACACTCGCGAGCGAAGAACAGAACGCGTTCTGTTTGCCTGGCGGAAAGGTTGCTGTCTACGAAGGCATCCTACCCGTCTGTGAAACCGAAGCTGGATTGGCGGTCGTGATGAGTCACGAGATCGGTCACGCGATTGCACGTCACGGTGGCGAACGAATGAGTCAAACGGCGGCAGTTGACGGAGTAAAGACTGCGTTCAGTTACGTGTTGCAAAAGCAGGAAGAAACCAAAAAGCAAGCGATGCTCAGTGCGTTCGGCATCGCATCGGAGTACGGCGTGTTGTTGCCGTACAGTCGCAAACATGAACTCGAGGCTGACCACATTGGCTTGATGCTGATGAGCCAAGCTGGATACGACCCTTCGGCCGCCCCAGCATTCTGGAAACGCTTCGGCGCCGCAGCCGCAAGCACTGAAAAGCAACCCGAATTCATGTCCACGCACCCATCCGACGACCACCGTGCCGAAGAGCTACGCAAGCTCTTGCCACAAGCCAATGACCTCTACGTCAAAGTTCCCACGCCGATTGGTGTCGGCGAAGTGATCTAGCGTTTGAATGCGCAGTGCGGATTTCTTGAACGAGTTACCGCTCCTTCCGCGATTTGACAGCTAGTTTGAAGGCGAAGCTTTGTGTGTGCTGGCCTGATGCAGAAAGAAGCCCGACAAAACGGCGTTGCCCTGCTTCGCTTCGAACCTTAGCGTCAACTCACGACCCGATTGAATACCCGACACCGCGTGAGCAACATTTCGAACTCCCAAGTCTCCATTGGGATCCAAGGTGACGTTCTCGATTGCAAGCTCATCTTGCACCCAAACATCAAACACTCGCTTGCCACCGTTCAATGGACTTGGCACAGCGAACAACAGCTCGAGGTCGTATTGAGTCTCCGGCACACTCCCAGGAAGCTGGATCCGCACGTCAGTTACCTCTTCGACACCGGACGAAAACACCCAAGCTCGTTCCACGCCGGGCAACGTTGAGGAATGGTGCTGGAAGAACGTGGCTTCGTCATTCATCTTGATCGATAAGGGCGGCGAGTCCCCAGCAACAATGGGAAACTCCAGCCACATGGTGCCGCTTGCGTCGCGACGATCACCCGGTGCTCCTAAATTGATCGCCAGCGACTCAATGGGTGCGTCGCCTTCATTGCGACTCCCCGTCCCGCTGACACTCCACATCTCAACGTCTGGCATATGCACCAGCGCGAGCGAAGTCTGGTTCTGGTACGCGCAGCTGCAAGTTCGCGTGTAATCAGGCGCGTTGAGTACGCCGTTGGCAACCACGAGATTGGATGTACAACCAGACTTGAATCCTCCAAGGTTTCCCGTTCCCGAGTCGCTTAACAAATCAAAAAAGCCAGCTGCGCCGGATCGAAACGTCAGCAAGTTTTCGCTCGCAACAATGCTATTGCATCCATACGCTCGAGAAAGCCGCCATGGTTGCAGGATGCCTGTGATCGGATTTTTAGTCAGCTTTTGCGTGCCGTCTTGCAAGTAGAACGCGCCGGCGGATTCAGTATTGGAATTCGCATTGGTGATGATGAGATCGTTGTGCAAGATGCACGGCCCAGCGTATTTGAGTTTCTCGTTCTTCCATGCCAGAGCACCATCGCTGCCACGATAGACCGCCATTCCTTGTGCAACTTCAACAGAAAGTCGGTCACTCGCGCTTGCACCAGCATGTAACAGCAGATCGAGTTCTTCCGAGTAACCTAGCCAAGTCCCAAAGATGCCGTCGCTGATTCGCCACTCGATTTCGCCAGTTTGACTATCGATTGCGACAATACGATATCGATCTTCAGTGAGTCTGCCGCGGCGGCGCAATGCGTCTTCGACCGACTGGGGATGTTTATCGAGGCAGTAGATTTTTTGATTGCCGGCGACGATTCCGTTATGCCAGAAACTCGTGTTCGCTTTGATTTGCCATAGCTGTTCGCCCGAATGACGATCGAAACCGACCAACCCCAGGCTAGCGGCGCGCTCCAGGCTCTTGGAGCCAAAGCCAGCCTTGTTGCCTGAGAATTTCTTGTCCGTTTCGAATTCCAAACCATTTCGCGATCCATACTTTGCGAACCCGACTCCGCCGATGAGCACGTCTTTGTAAACACCGATGTAACCCCAGTGTTCACTTTCGCCATTGGCGTCGCTCGGAAGACGAAAAAGTTGCTTTGTTTTTCCCGTAGCGGGATCCAATGCATGGCAAACGTTGCCTTCGACTACATAGACGCAATCTTCCGTCGCAACATAGTTCGTGCCGCGCGCGTTCGCTCCTGGGATGTGAACTTGGTTGTACTTGGGGTCAAGCGGAGTGTCTTCGTAAGTGCTGTCATAGAAAACGTCAAACGTTCCCAAGTCATCAAAGTCTCGCTGCCACAGCACACGGCCCGTGTAAACATCCCGTGCATTCAGACGATTGATGCCTTGGATAAACAGCCGACCGCCAACGACTTGCTCGGGTGGTCCATGGCCGTGACGAGGCAGCACATCGCTGTTACTGCTGCCGCCGAACCAGAGAACTCCCAATGGCAACTTGACGCGAGAGTCGTCCGACTTGATCGTGTTCGCAATGTCGCCATATTGGTGCGTCCAATCCGCCGATCCTGGCAACGCGCCCACGCGTCGTACAATCACTCCTTGGTTACTGACTTGAATCTCCGCTTGTTCCAACTGAAGCAACTTTGCACGTGTCGCCAACGCCTCTCGTTCCCCCGAACCGAGCAAATGCATCACGCCGCCATACGGACGAACAGACTCATAAAGCCTTGCTAACGTCTCGTCACTCATTCGCTGCACCGCTTCCCCATCGATAAACAGCATGTTGGCCACATGCTTGGGCGGCATGAACGTCGCCGCGTCCGATTGGTGCACTGTTACCTGTCCATAGAGGTCTGAGCGGTCGAGCAATTGTCGCATGTGCGCGATCGCGTCGACATGATCGTCGATGATTGCCAACTGGTTGAAAGGCGATTGAGCCGATAACGCTTTGGCACCGCGTGAGTCGGCTTTCCCAAACCAGAACGCGTATCCTTCGGCATCGCCAGATGCAAGTAGCTCGGAAATGTCCTGGCTTTCTTCGTCGGATACGATAATGCGTTCAAAAGCGTTTGCAGCAGTCGCCACACTCTCAGCCGGCTGGCTACCAAACACGAGGATCTTGCCGTCGCGGGTGACCAAGAACAGCTTATCGTCCGCCGCCACAATGCGCTCGACTGTTGCCGCCACAGATAGCGAGCGATTCACTTTCGCCGGTTGCTTGTCACGGGGCAGTTGAATGAACGTGATCGACTCCGCTCCTGCGGCGATGAGTTCGTCACTGGCAAGGATCAAGTCACCACTGCCATCCGCATCGACTTCCCAGACTTGTGTTCCATCGGGGCGATAGCAGCGAACGACGGGTTTGTCTTTGGCGAGTTCCGCCGAGTAAACGTGTCCATTCGCAAGCACGGGTTCATTGGGCATGAACGCGGTCTTCAGCCCAGTCTCGATATTGAAGGCACGCGTTCCTTTTCCGCGGGTGTGCACAAAGAAGCTCTGTCCATCAGAATTGACGAATGAGCCGCCGGTGCCCTTTCCACCTGCATTAATCTCAAAGTAGCCAAACTTTCCGGTGCTGCGTTCGAACACGGCGGGTACCGATCGGCCACCGGGCACAATCAATGATGTCTCCGTGGCGACAAGCGCACCTTGCGGTGCCACACCAGCGAATGACGGCGCACTGTGTGGCTGCTTGATGTACTGAGCTCCCGTGCTGTCATTCACCCAATGGACGCTCCCGGTATCAGCATCCAATGCGTAAATGAAAGTCCCCATAAACGGCCAGATACTTGTCGTGAAATAGACCACACCATCACGAATCACAGGACCGCCTCGAGCCGGCCAAGCCGAAATGAGTCGCTGGTTCCCCAATGCCAATTGGCGACTTGGTGCGCCGTCGAATTTCCAAACCAGCTCGCCGTTACTCGCGTCAAGGCAATACAGAAACCCATCGTCGCTGCAAAAATAGACACGACCATTCCAGCCAACGGGAGGAAGACGAACTGGGGCGTCGGCAAAGAATGTCCACAGCGTTTCGCCAGTCGCCGTGCTGAGTGCAACAAGCTTGTCGCGATCATTGAAACCCAGAAACAAGCGACCATCCATCACGATCGGCTCGAAGACACGGTCGTAAGTCATTAAGTCCAAATTGAGCGGATCGTCCCAAGTCTGTTTGCGCGGACCATAGTCTTTGGACCACAAAAGTCTCAAGTCCTGCGGAACGATCTGAGGCGACGCCGCCATGCGTTGCGGATCGCATCGCCACATCGGCCAATCCTCTGCGTCGCAACACGAATACGAGCAGAGGACGACAACAAGACAATAAGCGAATTTGTTCATCAGAAATGGACTCGCAATGAAATCACGCTGGCGGGACAGAAGCTGGAGATGTGAAGCTCATACACGAGACAGCCAACCCAAACTTTGGTACGAGTATACTCGCAAGCCGACACCGCTTCACAAGCGGTAAAGGCCAAAACCAACGGCGACTATTTTTCAAAAGGGCGAGCTATCAACTCAGCGGCAGCACGCTTGAGTGATTCCAAGCCTGTGGGGGAGAGTCTTGCGTATGCGGATGTGCCAGCGTCGGCTTCACTCACTTTCTTGACCTCACTGTTGAGTTGGACGTATTGCGAAACGAACTGTCTCATCTGTTCTTGCGACCAGGCCCGTCGCCATTGAAGGATGTTCAGGTACTCGATCAGTTGCTGGGCTTCGCGGTAAGCCTTCAATCGAACTGAGTGCCGAATTGTGATTTCACCATCGGGCTGACTATCGAAAATGAAGATCCCAAGCTGGTCGGCTTCCTTCAACGCACGTCCAGACTTATCTACGGTTTGCCAGGGGACGATACCCGTCGCACCATCACGCCATGCGTCGAGCGCCCATGCTTGTAGATTGCGATTCGTTTCGTGGACGTGATTCGATGTCCCGTAAACCCAAACCTTCAATCCATCTCGCTGCATTCGATCGGTCACCAAGCGGCGATAGTTTTGGAATGCCGAGGACGATACCACCCACAGATCACCACGTTCGCTGAGTTGCCCACGACAATATTCAGGACGCGAGATATCGACGCGATAGTCGACTTGAACATCTGGCGATTCCGCACAGCCTTGGTCTGTCAACTCGCCGTAGTACTGGAGCGCTCGGTAATCCCAGAAACCCGAGGGCTCGTCAAGGATCCACGGGGCCTTGGTTAGCTCATTCAGCGAGCCTTTGTTGTTGAAATAGACTTGAAAGCCAGTCTTGTTCCATCCCTTTGACCTAGCCAACGCCGTGAAGTCTCGGAGAACGTTCACGTACGTTTCGGCATAAGCCGGTTTCTCGTTGAATGCCACGTACGCGTCCAAGTTACCGTTGAAATACTCACGGCAATTCAATGGCCAACTCTCGTGGAACGTCAAATAGAAACCAGGTGCTGCGATCGATCCGCGGTGACCATCCTTGAACAATGAACCATCAATGTAGCTGCCAAATGCGTCAACGAAATCATCCCAGTAAGCTGTCGTCGCACCAGGTTCAATGTTGTCATATCGATTGTTGTCCATGCGGCGACCGGACATCAGCCGCATATCGAGACTGCTTTTTCGAGCGCCGGGCGACGCGGTGTTGTGCGAATAGTGGAGCACGTTTGAGTGCACGCGATGGTCATAGGCAATTTGCTGGAGCTCGTAGAAGTCTTTCACGTGATCCGGCAATCCATAGCTGTTCATCTCGCAAAAGAACGTCGCCTGCTTCGGGATCGCAAACGGAAGGATCTCCAGCTCAATTGGCACAGCGCGGCCGTCCGATACCGTCACGGCTCCCGTGTGGACGCCTGCGGTCGCGTCGAACGGAACGAAGATGTCAGCGAACACAACAGCATCTTGATCAGGCATCAGTGTGAGCGCCTCTGGCAACGGTACTAACGGATCTGGAATCATTCGCCCGCTGGCCGGCACATACAGAGCCTGGTTCAAGTCAATGCGTGGCTTCAATTCACCGAGATCCACTTGGACTGAAACCGCCTCCGATCCCTTGAGCAACAACTGAAAGCCAACCACCTCGCCGGCTGCTGCGAAAAGACGAACTCGCTCGCCGTTGAAGATTGCATTGTGTCGGCGGTAGTCGTCGGGAAGTTCACCAACAGGCTTGCCATCGGCGTCATATTTGTCGGTGATCGGGACGATCGAGAGGCCTTGGATGCTCGTGGAGGCCGGTTTAGAGAATGCAATGTTAGGCTGTGGAACGCGAAATGACTTTCGCAGCATCGTACTGACGGATGCATAGTTCGAAATGGATCCCGACCGATTCTGCGTTACGACATCGACCCGATCACGAACGTCCGCCGATATTGAACTCGCCAGATCCCGTAACGAGATGACTTGCTTGGAATTTGGGGCAACCAGCGGAATATTGTGTCGGCCAAGCAGCATGCCATTCACGAAAACTTGATAGGCAAATCCTGACGCCGGCGAAGTAAACGACAAAACGGGTTCATCGTTGTCCACACCGCTGATTTTCAGGTCACTCGGCGGTTGCGGTTCAACGTCCGCTTGATCGTCAAGTTCAACCAACAGATAAGGTTGTTTTCCGGATTGTTCACGCGAGAAGATCGTCGGATTGCGGCCATAGTCCGCATCATGTTCGTGGATCGCGATGCCGTGAGCTATGCCGATTGCCATCGCGTGCACGAAGTCGGGCGGCACGTCCCAGTGATACGCACCATCACGAACTTGCGACTCGGGTTGATGCACTAGGGTGAAACTATTCCCTCCCGATACTGCGGGAAACCGTGCTCCGGGATAACCCCAGTCCGTCACATTGGGGACACCTGCAGTGAGGCCGGTGGAAGCGTTCTCGGACCAAGGCGTTGCAATGGTCGACAACGTCACGCCGGAGATCGTTTGTTCGCCCTGTGTGCATACGAGCGTTGCCTTCTTGACAAGTCGTCCCGTGACTCTCGACATATCGAATGCCATGGCAACAATGTGCTGGTTGCCTTTAATGCGTAGACGACCTTGCTGGCCCGAATTTTCGCTCCATTCGCCATCCACCATGACAATCGAATTGTCTTGCGCTGCCGGGATGCGAATCGGTTCGGCTGCTGAGACGCATATGACTAGTGAGTGAACCAAAACGAAAAGTGTTACACGACGAAACACCATCGCCCGAACATGTGGTGACCGAAACATTCTCATGTACTCCATTGCCTCAAGAACTCGATGACAAAGCCGCCCAGTTTAGCATACTTGGACGCAATGGCGTGGACCGTCGGAGGCAGTCCCCGTTCCGCAGGAATGTCGTTAAACTGGCGACGCCAAATCCACCGCAACGCGAATTCACAAATGCAAAACCGCCCCATCATCATCACCTCCGCGGAAGTCCTTGACGTTCGTGTTCCCACTTCCGACCAGCTGCTTGGATCGGATCCGTTTCACAAACAGCCTGATTACTCCTCCGCCGTTTTGAAATTGGAAACAGATTCCGGCCTGTGCGGCGTTTCAGTGGTCTTTACCATCGGCGCGGGGACCGATTGGATCTGTTACGGAATCAAGGACTTGTGCCAATTGGTTGTTGGGATGAACTTGAGCGAGTTTTCACAGTCACCGATTCAACTTTACCAGCGTCTGATCGATCACCATCAATTGCGATGGTTGCACGACGGCGTTTTCCGAATGGCGGCGGGGGCCGTTCTCAATGCGATGTGGGACCTGTGGGCCAAGGCCGAAGGCAAACCACTTTGGAAATTGCTGGTTGACCTTGAGCCCGAGTTTGTTGCTGACTGTATCGACTGGAGAAACATCAGCGATGCGTTGAGCCGCGACGAGGCCATCGCGATGTTGAGTGAACGACGCGCAAACGTAACTCGGCGCGAAAGCGAGATGTCCGAGCTAGGCCCCAAGGCGTACTGTACTGCGGGTTGGTTGGGACTCAGCGATGAGGAGATATTGAATACGATTCGGAAACTGCAAAACCAAGGTTTCAATTCGTTCAAGCTCAAGGTGGGTCTCGATTCAGTCGCCGATGTCCAGCGAATTCGCTTCATGCGAGAAGCGATTGGGCCGGACTGCAATCTGATGGTGGACGCAAACCAGTATTGGGGGATTGGTGAGGCAAAGCAGCACATCGAGCAGTATCTTCCGTTCAATCTGAAGTGGATCGAAGAACCGATCGCTCGCGATGATGTCCTCGGTTACGTTGAGCTTGCCGAGACATTCCGCGGAGCCAGCTTTGGTTTCGCATGCGGCGAGCACGCGGCGTCGCCCGTCATTTTCAAACAGCTCCTCAAGAGCGGCGCGATCAAGTACTGCCAAATTGATGCGTCGCGTGTTGCGGGAGTGAATGACGTGATGGCGATCATCCTGATGGCAGCGAAGTTCGGCGTTCCAGTCTGTCCGCACGGTGGAGGAATCGCGCTCTGCAATATGATCCAGCACTATGGAATGTGGGACCAGATCGCCGTGTCAGGACATTCCGATACACAGCTCGTCGAATACATCGATTTCTTACAGCAATCCGTTCAGCACCCAGTCGCGACCAAAGACGGTTGCTACGTTACGCCGATAGCACCAGGCTGGGGACTCGACTTCTTGCCGGACTTCATTGCGGAGCACCAATATCCCGATGGCCCCGTATGGGCGCGGCGCGACCCGTTGCAAAAGGGAGCGAGATTTGAGGTCGCTGTCAACGGATAGTATCGTTGCCTGAGATGATGAATATTTTGGCCTCGAAACTACTTTGGAGTCGCAACCTTGAAAACCTGATTTTCAAAGTTCGCAATCCGAGCGACGGCTTGATCTAATGTTGACCCGATTGCGTTTGCGGTTTGGGAAGGTTTTCACCTTGGATGTTGAAGCGGTTTTTGCACAGAGAGCAAGCATCTCAATTCAATACTGATGAAGATCGGTCGCTCGCGATTTCGTATGCTTGGCGTTTTCTTTGCATTTGCCGCATTCAACCAAGCGGCATCCGCACAAGCGATTCAAGGAACGAAGCCGCTAGAGATTGAAGGTGACATTGCGGCACAGCTTGTCGATGGCGTCGATGCGTTTTTGTTGAGCGAGATTGAGCGTAGCGTCATCGATCGCGAAAAGTTTTGGCATCGCGACTTTTCCTCACCAGAAGCCTACTCGAATTCTCTGAATGAAAACCGCAGTCGATTGAGCTATCGTTTAGGTGTGCGAGATCCGAGAATCGAATTCGATTCACTCGAATATGTTTCCTCCACGTCGAGTTCTCAACTCGTCCACGAAGGCGAAGGCTACAAGGTCTATGCCGTACGATGGCCGGTGATTCAAAACATGCACGGTGAGGGACTGTGGCTTGTCCCGGATACAGAACCGCTTGCGAATGTTATCGCCATTCCGGACGCAGATCAAACGCCAGAGATGATTTGTGGTCTTGTGCCGGGATTGCCCAGTGAGTGCCAGTTTGCGCGTCAGTTGGCGGCTAACGGATGCTGTGTTCTTGTCCCATCGTTGATCAGTCGTGAATACAAAATTCGCAACGGTCGTTCTAAAATGACGAACCGCGAGTTTCTCTATCGCAGCGCCTTCGTGTTGGGACGTCATCTTGTTGGATACGAGGTACAAAAAGTGCTGGCATGTGTCGATTGGTTTCGAGGCGATGCGAGCCGAGCGAGTCAACCGATTGGTGTGATTGGCACCGGGGAAGGAGGAATGATCGCTTTGTACGCGGGAGCATTAGACACTCGAATTGATTCGGTGTGCGTGAGCGGCTTTTTTGGTGATCGTCAAGGCATTTGGAACGAACCCATCAGCCGCAATGTCTTTGGTTTGCTTGAAGAGTTTGGAGACGCAGAACTGGCGTCGATGATTTTGCCACGGACGCTTGTTGTTGATGGCAATGGATCTCCGACGTTGGAATTGCCGAGTGAAGGCGGCGCTCCTGGGACGCTGAAACCCCAGACAAATGAGCAGGTCACACGTGAACTTTTCAGACTCTCTCGTTTGACCGAGCCATTGAACGTAACCGTGGAACATGTGCCGATCGGCGAACGAGAGATGGCTGCAACGCACCCCAATGCTTGCGAAGTATTTTGGAAAGGATTGATTCATGAGCCAGATAGATCGTATGTGCTTCAAAACAGCGCGATCGCATCGCCACAATCTGAGCGCAACGTCGTGCGTTCAGTTGAGCGTCATGAGCGACAGTTTCGTGAGATCCAACAGCACAACGAGTGGCTACTGGATGAGGCGGCATCGACTCGTCGGGGGTTCTTCAACTTAGGCAGCAATCCGTCGGACAAGCGTCCGGGTATGCATACAATCGATACTTCCACGATTGCTGGCTACGAAAAGTCAATCGAACCGTACCGTGACTATTTTCGAGACGAGGTGATTGGACGATTTGATTTACCGTTAGTTGATCTCAACGCAAGATCTCGACTCGTCTACGAGAAACCAAACTGGACTGGATATGAAGTCGTGCTGGACGTCTTTCCCGGTGTGATCGCCTACGGCATTCTTTGTCTCCCGAACGATTTGCAACCGAACGAGAAGCGACCGGTGGTGGTTTGCCAGCACGGGCTCGAAGGACGACCACAAGACATTGTCCAAGGCGATCACCCTGCGTATCACGACTTCGCCTCCAAGCTAGCTGAGCGAGGGTATATCACGTTCGCACCACAGAATCTGTACATCGGGAAAGATCGCTTCCGGACGCTGCAACGAAAAGCGAATCCACTCAAGAAGACACTCTTTTCCGTGATCGTTCCCCAACATCAACAGATTCTGAATTGGCTGAAGACGTTACCGAACGTTGACGGCGAACGGATCGCGTTTTACGGGCTTTCGTACGGAGGCAAGAGCGCAATGAGGATTCCACCACTGGTTCAAGACTATTGCCTTTCGATCTGCTCCGCTGACTTTAATGATTGGGTCAACAAGAACGCGACGACCCGTGAGAACTATTCATACGTTTGGACCAACGAGTATGAAATCTTTGAGTACGACCTTGGCTCGACATTCAACTACGCAGAAATGGCGGCGCTGATTGCACCACGCCCATTTATGGTTGAACGAGGTCACTTCGATGGCGTTGGGACAGACGAGCGAGTTGCCTTCGAGTTTGCGAAAGTTCGATTTTTGTATGCGGCTAGACTCGGTATACCTGAACGTTGTGAGATCGATTGGTTCAACGGCCCTCATACGATCAATGGTAAAAGGACCTTCGAGTTTTTGGATCGACACCTTCGCTTTAGTCCTCGTTAAGAGCGTTGATCCGATTGCTGCATATTTGCAATTCGTTTCGTCTCTGAAACATACATAAAACCGCTGATTCGATACGGTGCTTTTGCACGAGTTCGTAGCGCAAGTTTCGCCCGCAGGTTTGGCGTTGGTTGGAACCAGTTCTATGACCACACCCGAGGGCGATGTTTTCTAGCCACGTTCTTTCTTGGTGAACCGGATGCCTGTTTCTGGATACGCATCCGCATCACCTCGATCACTGGGTTCAAGCACGATTGAAGATCGAGTAGCGCGATTGCGACCATCAAAACCCAGGCGTGAAACTGACGGACCGCAGGATTTGGCCCCTGCTCCTTTGATGTGATTCTAACTCGTACCAGTTCTTCCGATTATGCGACGTGTTGCTGTTGCTCTGCAGCTAATGGTGCTGCGGAGTCGAACGATGATAGGACGGCGCGCGTTAGCATTGTAGCGTTTGCCCTAAACGAATGATGGAAATGGATATTCTGTGGCATGCAAGCGACAAGTCAAATAATCGATTTCGCGTCCATCTACATCAGATGCTTGCTTTTGCTATTTCTGGCCTCGATCGCGGGCTGCAAAGTCGGTCCGGAGTTTCACAAACCCAGCGCGCCGGTCAAAAACGACTGGTCGCTCGCGAATCATCAGCGAATGCAAGGCGAGTCAGCCCGGATTGACTCATGGTGGTTGCATTTCGAAGACCCCATATTGCACCAGCTGATTTATGAGTCGCTCGCACAGAACTTCACTCTGCGTGAAGCTGGCGAGCGTATCCTTGAAGCGCGAGCTCGTCGCGACGTTGCGGCTGGCAATATGTATCCACAAGTGCAAGCCGCTAATGGTGCCTACAGCAAGTCAAGGCTGAGCACCAACACAGCCAACTTTTTCTCATTTCCCGGCGTATTCTCTCCCAATATCAATCCAGAGAACTGGTCCGTTGGTGTCGCAGCAGCGTGGGAGTTGGACTTTTGGGGTAAGTATCGCCGCGCCATCGAGGCTGCCGACGCGAGTCTGAATGCGACATGTGCAGCATACGACGAAGCAAGAGTGCTAATGCTCGCGGAGGTCGCACAGTCCTACATTGAACTTCGAACTCTCGAATACCGCATCGTATTGGCCCAACAGAACCTTGATGTCCAAAGACGAACGTTGGAATTAGCTTCGAAAAAGAAAGAAGCCGGCTTGGGAACCGGTCTTGATATCGCCCAAGCGGAATCGAATGTCGGCCAGACCGCCTCGGTCATTCCCACGTTAGAAATTGCAAGACGACAAGCTAATAATACACTCTGCGTCCTGCTCGGGCGACCGCCTGCTGATCTGTGCTCGGAGCTTGGAATGACCGCTCAAATTCCGCGACCGCCGCATAACTTGGCGTTTGGCATCCCAGCAGATCTGCTGCGTCGTCGTCCCGATATTCGGCGCGCCGAATTCGAATTGGCTAGCCAATCGGCAAGAATCGGAATCGCTGAGTCAGAGTTTTATCCTCACATCAGCTTAACCGGAAACATCGGATTCGCAGCGGAAGACTTTGGCAAGGTGTTTAACTCCAACAGTCAAAACGCATTCATCTCGCCTGGATTCACATGGAATCTTCTGAACTACGGGCGGATCAAAAACAATGTCAAAGCCGAGGAAGCTGCATTCCGCGCATTGTGCTTCGCCTACAAAGACAGTGTCCTCCGAGCCGCCAGAGAAGCCGAAAACGCACAGGTCGCTTACGTGCTTGGGTTTGATCGAGCGGACGCACTCAATCAAGCTGTTAAGGGAGCGAAAGACGCGGTCACTAAATCTGAATCGCTTTATAACACTGGCTCGATCGACTTCGGTCGTGTTTACGTTTTGCAAGCGGAACTGTTACTTCAACAAGATGAGCTGGCGGTTGCTGAAGGCGAAATATCGCAAAGTCTTGTGCAGCTATTCAAAGCCCTCGGAGGAGGCTGGGGGCAACCTGAATTCGGATGCGAGCAACTTGTCCATGCATACACCCACCAGATGATCCTCCCGATGGGCCCCGAGTGGGCGAATGTTCCATTTGTCCCTGCTAACGCGCCAATCTCAAAACTGGAACTGATACCGGAGTAGCCGGGGACACTGTCTTTTTGCGTATCGATTTGGTTAAGCTCCCGAATTGGCCGGCTTAGCAATCGCGAACCATTTTCAAAAGCGGGTCGATCGATACCTCTTCCAATCCTGCTAAGCGGCCAAAACAACCGCTAAGGCCCGATAGCGCGAAGCCGACGCGCTTTGCGATGTTTCTTGCATCGCAAATACACCCGCATTCGCCCTTCTGCAAGCGAACCAAACAAGCTGCAATCCAATCGAATTGCAGCGAGCTTCATCGCTATCGCGACTTGGAAACTTAGTGTTGCCGAGCAAGCCCAAACCGTTCTGACTGTAACGGTCGAAGTGGTTAGATCGACAGCTAACGCGAGCCTTGAGGATTTCTATCAAGACACATTCTTTCAGTGTCCCTTCTCCACAGCGACTACCTGCAATTGCCTGTAGGAAATTAGACCAGTCGCACACTCCGCCTGGCAGAATCGAGTCGAGTCGCTTCATCGAGAATGCGACATTCAAAGAGGATTAGATGACCACTATCAGTCGAGAGCCACTTGCCATTGTGGGTATGGGTTGCCGCTTCCCCAAAGGCCTTGAAAGCATCGAAGCGTTATGGACCGCATTGAAGAATCGTGTCAGTGCAATTGACTCGATCCCCGCCGATCGCTGGACTGTGGATCGATACTATTCGTCCAACCCCATTGCGAAAGGCAAGTCCTACATCCGACGCGGCGGGTTCTTGACGCAGGATGTAACAAAGTTCGACGCGGGTTTTTTTGGTATCTCGCCACGCGACGCAGAGAACATGGACCCCCAACAACGCTTGTTGCTTGAAGTGGTTTGGGAAGCCTTTGAGAACTCCGGCATGCTGCTTCCGAGTTACTCAGGCCGCAAGGTCGGCGTCTATGTGGGCGGATTCATGCTCGATCACATGATCACGCAGATGTCTGCTGCGAATCGCTCCGCAATCAACCAAAATACTGCTGCGGGAATGATGATGACGATGCTGTCCAATCGCATCTCTCATACATTCGATTTCCGGGGTCCCAGCCTTTCCATCGATACAGCATGCTCGTCGTCACTCGTCGCATTTCACTATGCATGCCAAGATCTCTGGCGCGGTGACAGCGAGTTAGCTGTTGTCGGAGGCTCCAATGTCATGCTTCGCCCTGAATATCCAATGGGGATGTGCAAAGGCGGTTTCTTGTCCAAAGACGGCGAATGCAAATCATTTGACGAACGCGGCGATGGCTACGGTCGCGGCGAAGGCGCCGGCGCCGTTCTCATACAGCCGCTCTCAGTTGCGCTGCGTGAAGGCAACGAGATTCTGGCAACGGTGATTGCAACCGGTAGCAACCAAGACGGAAGAACACCTGGCATTTCGATGCCAAGCGGTGAAGCTCAGCAAGCATTGATCGAAGACGTTTGCTCACGCAACCAAATTGATCCCGCAAGCATCAACTATGTCGAATGCCACGGGACGGGTACAGGCATTGGCGACCCAACGGAAACGCGTGCCATCGGTTCCGTATACGGCAAAGCTCGGCGTGAAAAGAATCTGGGCCCAGTCATTGTTGGCTCTATCAAGAGTACGACTGGCCACATGGAAGCCGCTGCCGGGGTCGCCGGTGTGATCAAGGCTACGCTAACTTTGCTGCATCGCCAAGTCACTCCATTGGCCAACTTGCTGACGCCCAATCCATTGATTCTTTGCGATGAATGGAACGTCAAGCTCTCGGATGAACTGACGCCGCTAGGTCGCGATGGCGACACCCTTCGTGTTGCGATCAATTCATTTGGTTATGGCGGTTCGAATGCCCACGCCATTCTTGAGTCTGCACCGACTGAAGAAGCCTCATTTGAATTCAGTAATGAACCCGCTCAACGAAATCTACCTGTCTTCCTCCCAATCTCTGGTCGCAGCAAAGCCGCAGTTGTCGCCCTGGCGGGTCAATATGCGAACATGCTTGAAAACAGCAACGTTGCTGTTGAAGACGTGCTGTACTCCGCCACATTCAAGCGAGCACATCTGACTTTCCGTACTGTCGTCAAGGGATACAATCGCCAAGATCTGATCGACGCTTTGAGAGCCGTGGCCAACGAGTCCGAACATAATGGCGTCGCACACGGTAGCCAGCCCTTCCAAGGAAACCGTCGCCCAGTATTCGTGTTTACTGGGATGGGACCGCAATGGTGGGCAATGGGGCAAGAGCTTTATCGGGACGAGCCGATCTATCGTGCTGCAGTCGATGAAGCTGATGCGGTGTTCCAAAGCATCGCTGGATTCTCCGCACTTGCCGAAATGCTCAAGGACGAAAAGACCTCTGAGATCACTCGCACCGAATTCGCGCAACCCGCCAACTTGCTCATCCAAATCGGTATCCTTGCGGTACTTCGAGCCGCAGGAATTCAACCCGGTGCCGTCGTCGGCCACAGCGTTGGTGAACTGGGCTCTGCTTATGCTGCCGGTGTGCTGAATCTTCACGATGTGTTGACGGTGTGCTACCACCGCAGCCGACTGCAAGCCACCTGCAAAGGAACTGGCGCGATGCTCGCCGTGGGGCTGAGTAAAGAACGTGCCCTCCAGCGGATCGCAGCTTACGCAGACCGAGTTTCCGTAGCAGCCGTGAATGGTCCGTCAAACGTGACGATCGCTGGAGATGCAGACGCATTGTCCGACATTTCGACCGAGCTCGCGCAAGAAGAGATTTTCAATAAAGCCTTGGATGTCGAGGTGCCATATCACAGTCCAATGATGGATCCCATTATGGACGATCTGCGTGACGCGCTCGCAGGCGTCAAACCGAACTTGCCGACATTGCCGCTTTACTCAACCGTGACCGGCGCGATTGTCAACGATATTGCCTACGGCGCAGACTACTGGCCCGCAAATGTTCGCCAACCAGTGGAATTTGCTGCGGCAATTGAAACGCTGCTTCACGATGGATACAACACCTTCCTCGAAGTGGGACCCCATCCCGTACTCGCCAATTCGATTCGCGACTGTATTAAAGTCGTTGGTAAGGATTGTCGACAGTCGTTCACCTTGCGCAGAAACACAGCGGAGTTGAATGCTCTCCATCAAGGCATCATAAGTGTCTTTGCGGAAGGTTGCGATATCAACTGGAGCAAACTGTGCCCTACGGGTAAGTTCGTGACGTTACCAAACTATGCGTGGCAGCGAGAATACTATTGGGTCGAGAACGAGAGAGCAAAACAAGATCGAATAGCACCTGTCGTTTACCCGATGCTGGGTATGCAAGAAGCACCTGGCGTGCCAGCGTACCGAAACGACTTTGACCATGAACCGATGCTGTATCTTCGAGATCACGTGGTCTCGGGCATGCCGATTTTGCCAGCCGCCGGCTACATCGAATCGATTCTCGAACTCGCAAGAATTCAGCATCCAGAATCGAATGGATTTGCAATTCGAGATCTGCAAATCAACTCACCGATGATCATCACCGCAGAACGCGGACTGGACTGTGTCACAACGTACGATCCACTCGGACGAACAGCAACCATTCGAAGCCTTGAAAATGGCCGACTAGGACCCGGACAAACTCACGTCACAGCAAAGATCGCCGGATTAAACAAATTCGCTTCAGCATCTCAACATTTAGAGAAGCTAAAGAGTATCACGACAGCAACGCACGAAACCGACGAGTTTTATCGAAACCTAGACTCAATCGGACTGAGCTACGGACCAGCGTTCCAAACCGTTCGAGAACTGTTCAGTAGTCCGAACGGCGACCAAGTCCTTGCACGAGTTGAGATGAATTCGGAGCTTACTTGGAATCTAGAACAATACAGCTTGCATCCCACGATCCTCGATGCTTGCTTCCAGTCGTTGATGATCATGCTCGGTGACTCTGAAACGACGTACTTACCGACTGGCTTCGACGAGTTGTGTGTGTACTCCAGAAATCTTCCGTCGTCGGTTTGGTGTTTTGCGGAACGTAAGCTGCAAAATGATCGAAACATCATCTGCGATTTGACCCTAATCGATTCCGACGGCAGCACGCTGGCTGCGCTACGCTCGATGCGGTTAACAGCTGCATCCAAGCGGGAGCGACGCGATCGATTCGGGGATCGCATCAAACGTCAAATCCTTGGCTATACCTGGACTTACGGTGAAACACTCACTGAGCCAAAACGATTGGGACACTGGCTAGTCGTCGGAGATACCAGTGAACTAGCGCAAGATGTTCTCAATCAAATGCAACAATTCGGAGCGACAGTCGTTGGAACAGTTGCCTTCGGAGACGACTATTCCACCGCTGGCCAGCGATCCATCGTCCGTCCCGGTTCCCGTGAAGATGCTGAACTAGTCCTAAAACAAGTCGGCGATCTCGATGGCGTGGTGTTTCTACATGGAATCGAATCATCGCAGGAATTAGATCCAACGGCCGAAACAGCACTGCTTACGATGACTGCGTTTGCTCAAGCGATGATTTATCATTGCAACGAACGCCCGCCCCGTGTCTACGTCGTGACGCAGGGTAGTTGTATGGTCAATGAGCAAGATCGAAACACTCGTCCGGGACAATCAGCACTCAATGGGTTTTGTCGCGTTGCTTTCAATGAGCTCGAAGGATTCAGGTTCAGCTCGATTGATTTGCCACTATCGATCGATGCTACCGTAACAGAAAACCTCACGCTCGAATTGGTATGCGATAATGAGCATGACGAGATTGCGTTGCGAGGCAGCTATCGATTGCACAGCGAACTGCTCGACAGCAACGTTCTTTTCGATGATCGCATTGTCTCAGCTGCATTGGACGATAATCACCCAGTCGCTGTTCGTCCGCTTCGTAATGATGTCGAAAGCGTCGGAACAGCGAGAATCGTCGCGTCCCCGCTAGCGAAGCTGGGAGCGGATGATATCTGTCTTCGCATCGAAACGACAGTTGTTCCGCCAGACCTGTTGTCCAATCCAGTCTCCGAAACGATTGCTCAACCGCTTGTGGAGATTGTTGCTCGAGTGATCGAAGTCGGTGCAAACGTGAGTGACCTTACTGCTGGAATGCGAGTTTGCGGATTCGCACCAGCGGATCTACTGAGCCACATGACTGGGCCTCGCAGTGCTTTCCAAATCACTCCGTTGAGCGACGATTTTGACGCCGCTCTGGTCGCTAGTGTGTTGGGGCCGAACGTCAGAGCGGAATGTGCTGCCGATTCGTTGCGTGTTTGCGAGGGGCAAGCAGCTCTCGTTGTTGGGGACATGCTGGGAATCACCTGTGCCTCAGTATTGAAACGACGGGGCGTGCGAGTTGCCCTACTTTGTGCTGATCTCGAGAGCATCGATCCCGCCATCACGAACGCATTTCCAATCTATTCCTACTGTCCAGAAGGGATTGCCGCAGCTGTCGAACTGGAAACCAGAGGGAACGGATTTGAGATCGTTGCGGCACCGCTTCAATCTTGGCAAGCACAATTCAGCTTCCACATGCTTGCGATGGGCGGAGCCATTCTCGACCTTGATTCGGTGGCTGGGCAAGTCTCACTTCCCGAGTGCATCACTGGCGTAGCACGTACGGATTACCGCGTCTTACTGAAGCGACCAGATCAAATGATGAGAGCGCTTCATCATGTGCTCGACAATATTTCATCGAGCCGGATACACGCATCCGCATCTTTGGAAGTTTCAATTGCTGATCTCGGTTGGCAAAAGCTGCCGCTGGCGGACACGAATGCACTACTGCTGTTGAACTATGAAACAAGCGGTGGCGAGCTTCCAGTAATCCAGCTAGACGATCTCCATTTCAACTCCAATGCGACATACTTAATCACTGGTGGCTTTGGCGGCTTTGGTGGAAAAACAGCGGAATGGCTCATTCAACACGGCGCAAAGCACTTGGTGCTCACCGGCCGTACCGGGGCCGACACGGAAGAACGCCAAGAATTGATTCGCTCTTTACAAGCTTTGGGTGCGACCGTTGTCCCAGCCGCTTGTGATACGTCCGACTTCGAAACGCTTAAGAGCCTTTTTGAAACCATTGCTCAAGAAATGCCACCACTCAAGGGTGTATTCCATAGTGGTGCATTAATTCTGGATCAACCAATTAGCGAGATTGACGAAACAACGTTCCGTCAAGTGATTCGCAGCAAGGCCCTCGGTGCATGGTATCTGCACTTGCTGACAGAGCATCTGCCGATGGATCACTTTGTTCTCTATTCGTCGGTGGCCAACTTGGTTGGAAACAGTCGCCAGGCCGCGTATAGCGCCGCTAACGGGTTCTTAAACGGATTGGCACATATGCGTAACTCACGCCAACTTCCCGGAACGAGCGTCAATTGGGGTGCGATCGCTGACGTGGGCGTTGTTGCAAACGACGAAAAACTAGAGCAGTTTCTCAGGTATACAGGGCTACGAGGTATCACGTCGAGCGAAGGGCTGGACTTGCTACGCATCGGACTCGCTCGCCAGGCAACACAATTTGGCGTCACGATGATTACGAGCTGGGCGGATTGGGCACGATTCGAAACCCGTGGAGCAACGTCGCCTCGTTTCAGAACATTGATCGACAACGACTCACAAGACAAGGATTCTTCAACGCAAAATGCCTTGGTCGAAGAGCTGGTGAAACTTGATCCGGCTGACCAGGTTGAGTTGATGGCAACCCTCATGCTTGAGATCGTCGCCAGCGTCCTTAAAGCAGACCCAGCTAACATCCCAATTGACAAAGGCATTGACCAACTCGGCGTCGACTCCTTGATGGCGACAGAGATCCAAATGCTTTTCGACACCCAACTTGGAATCAACGTCTCCATTCTCGAGCTAATCGGCGAAGGAACCGTTAGATCCCTGGCGACTCAATCGCTCAAAAAGTTGAACCTTCAACCGCAAGCGGCTTTGTCAGTGTAATCGCAGACAGCATCCAGCGATTAGTCGCGGGCGACCTGTCCATCATCCAAACCATAGCGTCAACGTTAGTCACCTCCCTCGTGAAGCAACTATGAATTTCAAATCCAGCCTCGATCGAATCCGCGGAGGAATGAACCTCAAGAGCGAAACATCCGAGCCCTCAGCCGGACTAGCGAGAGCGATTCCGCTCAAACCAGCGTTTTATGACTTCGCGCAGTTTCCGGAGTACAAGGACTTCACGACGATGGAGTGGTACTACGCAAAGCAGAAGTACACGAAAAATCAATTCCTGCCGCACGTTGGTTCATCGGATGCAACAGTTCAACTCGACGGCCGCGAGTTAATCAATTACTCCAGCTACAACTATCTCGCGCTCGCTTGTGATCCACGCGTCAAGAACGCTGCCAAGAATGCCATCGATAATTATGGCACAAGCACCGGCTCTGGTCGCTCGATCACGGGCGAAGTTGATTTACATCAACAATTCGAGCAAGAGATCTCCAAAGTACTCGGCACCGAAGACGCCGTCGTATCGGTCGGCGGATATAGCACCAACGCGTTTACCATCGGATACTTGTGTCGGCCACAAGACCTCATTCTCTACGACGAGCTGATTCACAACTCAGCCCTCGTCGGTTGCAAGATGACCACTTCCCGGAGATTTAGTTTCCCACATAACGACTACGATGCGCTCGACCGCCTCCTTTCGGAACACCGCAATAAGTATGAGCGTACATTCATCCTTGTGGAGGGTGTCTACAGCATGGATGGTGACATCCCGAATGTGCCACGACTGATCGAAATCAAGAAACGACACAAGGCATTACTCATGGTCGACGAAGCCCACTCGATGGGCGTCATCGGACCAAGAGGACTTGGGGTAACGGACTACTTCCCGGTATCCGGCTCGGACATTGATATTCTTTATGGCTCAATGAGCAAAGCCTTTGGAACTTGTGGTGGCTACGTCGCTGGTCCAAAACCGCTCGTCGCAATTTTAAAGAACTACGCCCCCGGCGTTCTGCTTTATGGAGCTGCACCCACGCCAGCGAACACCGCCGCCGGATTGGAGACTCTGCGATTGATGCAAGCTGAGCCAGAAAGAGTTCAGCGACTACGAGCCAACGCAGACTACTTCCTGGATAAAGCCAATGCTGCGGGTCTGAATACTTACAACAGCAAGGACTCTGGCGTCGTTCCCATCATGACACCGGACTCAGAAGTTGCTCTATGGCTATCGATCCAACTTTTTGACGCTGGGATATGTTCGTTCCCGATGCTGTACCCAATCGTACCGCGAGACAAATCAAGACTGAGGTTTTTTATTAACTGCAATCACACACGCGAGCAAATCGATTACACGATTGAAACCATTGCGGCGAACCTTGCACATGCACCGAAATCCAAGGGAGTGATGTAAGCAGTAACAAAGCTCCAAGGCCAAATCTGGTCTCACTGTTTTCTCAAATCACATCATGAAACAAATACAATTCACTTCGTTTGGACAACCATCAATCGTAGCTCGCTGCGTTGATGTTGCTGATGTGGGCGAACCGGCCGCGTGGGAGGTGGTTGTTCGCATCGAAGCGTTCCCTATCAATGTGGCCGATCTCGCGATGCTAGCGGGACGCTACGGATCGCTCCCCAAACCGCCTGCGACGATCGGAATGGAAGCGGTTGGAATCATTGAAAAATGCGGAACGTCAGTCACAAGCCTCAACGAAGGCGACCGAGTGATCATCTTGGCCAACAACAATTGGGCTGAACGAAGGAAAGTCGCAGCGGCAACGGTTCACAGAGTTCCCGCAGACGCAGACCCGATTCAACTTTCGATGCTGAAGGTGAATCCGACGACGGCATACTTGATGTTGAACCGATTCGAGAAACTAGAACGCGGCGACTGGATCATACAGAATGCTCCGCTGGGTTCGGTCGGCCAATCCGTCATCCAATTAGCAAAAGCTTGTGGCCTCCGAACGCTGAATATTGTTCGCTCAATTGACGCCAAGGCCGACGTCATTCAACTCGGTGGAGACGTCGCTGTTGTCGACGGCAACGATTTGCACAGTCAGGTCAAGTCCGCTGTCGGACATGAGCCAGTACGCATCGCTTTTGACGCAGTCGCCGGTAATGGAACAGATCGACTCGCGTCGTGCCTTGCTGAGCATGCTACGGTCATCAACTACGGCATGCTCTCGAACGAGCATTGTGCAATCGCACCGGAACATACCATCTTCCGCAACATCACTTTGCGAGGTTTCTGGCTATCGAAGTTGCTGAACCGTCTGAATCAAGATGAACGGACTGAACTCTACGACACGCTGAGTGACAAGATCAGCAGTGGAAGTCTCACGATGAGTGTCGATAGTTGCTTCCCAATCACGAAGATTGGCGACGCGTTACGCCGCGCCGAACAAGGTGGTCGAAGCGGAAAAGTGATTGTGACCCCTTTCTGATGTGCCATCTACCTTCAATTCCAAACCGCAAGCACACAATCGCGAGTCTCCAGTCGCCCGTGAAGTCGGACCATGCAGTAACAAATAGTGAACTTCAGTCGCTTGCCGATGCTCCGCCAGCCCAAGCCAACGCGTTAGAGGTTGCGGCGGGTGTATGGTGGATTCAGCTTGATCTTGGGAGCACGCTCCAGCATGTCAATGTCTATTTGCTTGAAGATGCCGATGGATTGACGCTCGTCGACACGGGCAGCAACACGGAAAGCTGCAAGAACACACTTCAAAGTATCCTGGAACGCGAACCCTTTGTTGGTAGAACGCTCCGACGGATCTTAATTACACATCATCACCCCGACCATATTGGATTGTCTGGCTGGTTTGCACAACTCGGTGTCGTACTTCAGATGTCGACGACATGCTGGCATAGTGCAAATCGAATTCTTGCAAACTCTCCCTTGCCGAACATGACTCAGATTGACTTTCAGCGACTTGGCGGATTAAGCCAGATGGAAGTTGAGGCATTTCGTCGCCGCAAGTTACATCGGTATCACGAGTTAGTTGCGCCGCTTCCGGCCAGCTTTCACATAGTAAGTGATGGCGACGTTTTTCGGATCGGTGCTCGCAAATGGACAATCCACCTCGGTCACGGACACGCAAGTGACCATCTAACACTCTGGTCCGATGATGGCCTCGCGATCGTAGGCGACCAAATCCTGCCAGGCATTTCGGCCAATCTCTGCATCCACGCCTGCGAATCAAACGCCGATCCCGTGAGTGGTTTTCTAGAGAGTTGTCGCAGGTTTGCCAATCTAGCGGATACGGAGACCAAGTGCTTTCCAGGTCATAATCTTCCATTCATTGGAATTCGTAAACGCTGTGAACAGCTCATCGCCAACCAAGACGCCGTGCTCGAACGTTTGCTTGAATTCCTTGCACGCCCCAGAACAGCGATGGATTGCATTGACACCATCTATCGTCGGCCGATCGAAAAGATCGAGCGACCAACGTTCGTAACGCAAGCGATGGCGTATCTCGACCATCTACAGAAGCGAAATTTAGTTCAGAGCAGAATTGTAGGAGCGGCTTTCTTATGGAATCGAAAGTAATCGAAATGAAGTTTACATACGCTGGCAATCGCTCAACACGCCTTAGGCTTGTTCCAGCATTGCTGTTGTTTGCGTGCATCGTGAATAACAGTGCATGTGCACAGACTCAAGTGCCACCATTTGGTGAACCTGATTCGATATCGCCCCGTGCCACAAAGGATGTCGGCAACCTCCACACACCTCTTGCCGACACAACGAGCCGGGAGGATTCGCCGGGAATTACCTACGTGGCCACCAAAGTGCTCGTGATGCAGTCACATTCGAGCGTCGCACGTAGTTTCACGGGAACTCTTGTTGCGCATCGAGTGAGCGAATTAGGATACAAACGAATTGGACGCATTGAGAAGCTCGCTGCGGACCAAGGAGACCGAATTCGCAAAGGACAGATCCTCGCAGAGCTAGATACCGCGATTTTGGAATCCGAAAAAGCGATTCTTGCGGCGCAACGCGACGCCTCGATCGCGCGGCTTCAAGAGTTGGTCGCTGGACCTCGTCAGCAAACAATCGATGCTGCCCATGCCCTGCTTGCTGAGCTTACAGCAGTACGCGACCAACTCGGCTCTACATATCAACGTCGTGTTCGACTCGCAAACAGCGATGCGATTTCAATTCAAGATATCGAGGACGCTCGACATCAGCTTTCCGCTGCTGAGGCAAAGATCTTAGCCCAAACTCACAGCATCGCGGAGTTGGAAGAAGGGACCCGTAAGGAGCAAATTGTTGCCCAGCAGGCTGAAGTCGCACGTCTTGACGCAAGCATCATGAACGTCCAAGTACAAATTGAAGAAAGTAAGTTGCTTGCGCCCTACAACGCCATTGTGTCACGCCGACTGGTGGACGAAGGAGCGATTGTGCAACCTGGCCTACCACTGTTCAAAATTGTCGAGCTAGCACCTTACGAGGCTTGGGTCGGCGTCCCTCCAGAGATCTGCTCCGGACTTAGCGTGGGCAAAGACTATTCACTGAGCCTACATGGTCAACTTATTCTTGCGAGACTAAAGGCAATCATTCCTGAGCTTGATCCAACAACGCGAACCCAGACCGTGATCCTTGACCTGGATCCAAACTTCGAGCCGAACGCCGAACTATTTCAACCAGTCGGCGCGGTGGGCGAAATTGTTAGCCTCAACTTAGAACAATCAATTGAACAAACGGGCTTTTGGTTACCCGTGTCAGCACTAACGCGTGGCGTTAAGGGATTGTGGTCCGTGTTCCTGGTCCTCAAAGAAGGGCAAGACACTGATCGTTTTGTTGTGCAACGAAGCGACGTTGAGATCGTACAAATTGACTCAAATCGAGTCCTCATCAACGGAACCATCAAAGACGGTGACCGCGTGGTTATTTCCGGTGTTCAAAAGCTCGCTCCAGGTCAACGGGTGAAGCTCATCGAAGAGGACTCCGCCGCGGATTCGCCGTCCGATTTAACTACAGCCCCAGCAAACTAGGCTCCAGAATTGCCACTGGTTTGTTTTGCACTATCTCATTTCAACTAGCCACCTCATGTCAACACTCTTCTTTGATAACCCGCGTTTGCTGATCTTGAGCGTTATGCTCATCCTGGTCGCCGGCGGCATGTCGTTCGTGGTTTTGCCACGAATGGAAGATCCTCTGCTGACTCCGCGTGCTGCAACAATCACGACACTTCTCCCTGGTGCAGAAGCGGAACGTGTCGAATCACAAGTCACGGAGAAGATCGAGCAAGAGCTCAAGGAGATTGAAGAGATTAAAGAGATGAATTCGACGAGCCGACCCGGCGTGTCATTCATTGCTGTTGAATTGCTTGATCGTGTCACGAAAAATGAGTCCACGCAAATCTGGTCTCGGATCCGAGACAAAGTCGACGACGCGCGTCTTGAACTGCCACCGGAGGCGAGCAAACCCGAATTTAAACGCTTGGACATCAAGGCGTATGCAACGATTCTCGCTTTGCGGTGGGACATGGAAAGCGAGCCGAGGTATGGAGTCATGCGTCGATTGCTCAAGCAGTTGAAGGACCAAATCGACGGGCTGACTGGTACAGAACAAAGTGAGATTTTCGGCTCGCCGCAGGAAGAAATCGTTGTCTCGCTCGATGCGAATGCCGCCACGTCCATGAACCTTCGTTCCGAAGAAATATCGCAACTAATTACCGCAAGTGACTCCAAAGTCGCCGCAGGGCAAGTACGCGGCTCATCCGATGATCTTAGCATTGAAGTAAGCGGCGAACTCGATACATTGACGCGTCTCTCCCACATACCCATTCGTCTCGGAAGTTCAGGCAGCATTGTCGAGTTGTCCGACATCGCCAAGATTGAGCGGACGACTAAAACACCATTGAGCGCAAAGGTTCTCTTGCAAGACAAGCCAGCGGTTGCACTAGGCGTCTTTGTCGAATCGGATACACGACTCGATGTCTGGATGAACTCGGTTCGAACTGTGCTCGATAGCTTCGAACAAGAACTGCCGCCAGGAGTTTCGCTGCAGGTTGTGTTTGAACAGAACACGTATGTCAGTCAACGAATGAAGACGTTGCTACAGAACTTTTTGTATGCCGCCGCAGCCGTTTTCGGTGTGATTTGCTTTGTAATGGGGTGGCGAAGTGCATTCATCATTTGCCTGGCTTTACCCCTTGGAAGCCTCGTTGCGATCTTTGCCATGTACGCATTCAATATCCCGATTCATCAAATGTCGATCACTGGATTGATTATCTCCTTGGGACTGATGGTCGACAACGCAATTGTGGTTGTCGACGAGATTGAAAAGAAGATTCGATCTGGTGTTTCTCGACGAGACGCGGTATCCACTAGCGTTTCCTATTTGGTTGCCCCGCTTGGAGGCTCAACCATCACGACAATACTTTCGTTTGGCCCAATCGCATTGATGCCAGGCCCTTCGGGCGAGTTTGTCGGGTCCATTGCAGTTGTTGGAATTATTGCGGTGGCAGCGTCACTCTTGCTTTCGCTCACCATCATCGCTGGCCTCTCTGGCTTACTGCTAAACAGCAAGCAAGGACAACGGAGTTGGTTGAGCGGCGGATTTCATTTGAGCTGGCTGACGAGCGTGTACGTTTGGCTGTTGACACAGATTTACCGAATACCAATCATTGGAGTCGTGGCAACCATTGCGCTCTCAAGTGTAGGGTTTTTGGCGCTGCCACAGCTACCGGAACAGTTTTTTCCTCCAGCAGATCGAAACCAATTTCATGTCGAGCTCGACTTACCGGGAACCGGTTCCATCGCTGAGACAGAGCGAGTGGCTGCTGAAATTCGTTCCTTGCTACTTTCAGATCCCCAAATAACGCGCGTCGCCTGGTTTCTCGGCGAGAGCGCACCGCCCTTCTACTACAACGTAATACCCTCAAGAAAAAATTCATCGGGGTTTGGACAAGCGATCGTCGATTGCAAAGATGAAGGTGATGTTCGTACGACGATCCAAAGAGTTCAGGAGAAGCTAAATCGTGATTTTCCTGCTGTGAGCTGCATCGCGAAGCAATTGGAACAAGGTCCACCATTCTCGGCGCCGATTGAAGCACAGCTATTTGGCCCTGACCCAGAACGTTTGCGTCAACTGGGTGATCAAATTCGTTTAGTGTTGTCACAGACGCCCAATGTGATTCAAACTCGCTCGGACTTTTCAGAGTCAATTCCAAAGGTTGCATTCGCTGTCGATGAACAACAAGCAAGATTGGCCGGGCTCGATCACTCGTCAATTGCATCAGCACTCAATTCGATGCTCGAAGGCGTTACGGGTGGATCGATCCTTGAGGCAACAGAAGAGCTTCCTGTCCGCGTTCGAGTCTCAAATGCAAAACGAGGCGATCTCAACCAAATCGTCTCAATGGATTTGCTAACCGCAGCAACTCTATCGGGGCAAGAGACTCCATCGCAAGACTATCGAGGCGTTCCGCTGTCGGCAATCTCGACACTCGAGTTGAAACTCGCTTCAGGAAGTATTACGAGACAAAACGGGAACCGAATGAACGAAATTCAGGCCTATATTCGATCTGGTGTACTACCTTCGCTTGTCCAAGAAGACTTTGAACAGCGGCTCTCAAAGTCCGGATTTGAACTACCAGCCGGGTACTCACTTACCTATGCAGGTGCCGAAGCCGAACGAAACGATGCGATTGGGAATCTAATTGTTAACTGCGCAATTCTTTTCACACTCATGGTTGCCACCATCGTTATTGCCACACAATCGTTTCGTCTTACTGGCTTGCTATTTATGGTAGCAGGACTCGCAGTCGGCTTTGGAATTGGCGCGGTTTGGCTCGCGGGTTTGAGTTGGGGATTCACGGCAATCGTTGGCATGTTGGGAATGATTGGCATTGCAGTCAATGATTCAATCTGCGTGATGGCAGCCCTGAAAGAGCTTCCTGCGAATCAGTCGCGAGATCGCCGAGCGATTAGCGTCTGTGTCTCACAGAACACTCGTCACGTCATGGCAACCACGCTTACAACACTCGCTGGATTTACTCCACTATTTCTCAGCGGAGGAGAATTCTGGCCACCAATTGCGGTGAGCATCAGCGGAGGTGTTCTTGGCGCAACAATGCTGGCACTAGTCTTCGTCCCGTCTGCTTACCTACTCGTTTATCGAATTCAGAAGCCAAGCTACTCGACGCATCAAGAAGTAGTAAATCGTAGTACACAAGCAGTTGCGTGATAATCAAATCATCGTATCCGTTTCACCCGATCAGTTTCCAAAGAAACTCCAAAAAGTAAGTAACATGACAGTATCCGATGAAAGATCATACGATGCGATTGTGATCGGATCCGGGATGGGTGGGCTTGCCACTGCAAGTTTGCTTGCCCAATTCGGGAAAAAACGCGTGCTCGTTTTGGAACGCCACTTTAAGCTTGGTGGATTCACGCACAGCTTCCGACGCAAAAAGTTCGAGTGGGATGTCGGTGTGCATTATGTCGGTGATATGCAAGATGGCGGGATGGCTCGCCGGATGATGGATCTCGTGACGCGCAAAGGCGTCAAGTGGAACAAAATAGGATCACCCTATGAGCGTTTTATCTTCAAAGAAGGCACGTTTGAAGTGCCAGACGGTCGCGACGCGTATCAATCGAAACTCATCGAGAAATTCCCCGACGAGCGAGCTACGATAGAACAGTACTTCCGCGACTTAGTTAAAGCTCAAGGCTGGGTTGCACGTTGGTTTGTTTCGAAGATTTACTCCAATCCGATTTCGTCTTTACTAAAACTCGGTGGCGCAGATCTTGTATCCATGACAACCGCAGAGTATTTGTCGCGTTTCAAGGATCCGCTGCTCCGTGCGTTTCTTGCATCCCAGTGGCCGGACTACGGCTCGCCACCACAAGAAAGTGCGTTTGGACTGCACGCAACGGTAGCAGCAGATTTTTTCAACGGTGGATACTATCCGCTTGGTGGATCGAGCCAAATTGCAATTCATGCTCAAAACGCAATTGAAGCGTTTGGCGGGATGTGCTTGGTCAATCACGCCGTTAAGGAGATCGTTACTCGAAACAACGTGGCCTGCGGCGTGACGGTTGAGCACAAGGGCAAAGAGTTGACATTCACAGCCCCGATCATCATTTCGAATGCAGGTGCTGTAACTACATTTGGGAAACTTACTCCCAATAATGCTTGCGAGCTCGAGAGGGAGCAGATTGGACGACTCAAGCGTGGTGTCTCGGCGACGGTTTTATTCGTCGGCCTCAACGATGATCCTCGCAAGCACGGGTTCGATGATGCAAACAACTGGATCTATGATCGTTTGGATCATGACGTTCATGCCCGCGTTCGAAACGGCGAGCCAGCACGAATTGATGGAGCCTTTGTTTCCTTTGGTTCTTTGCGTAATCCAGGGCAAGAACCACACACGGCTCAAATCATCTCGTTTACCGAGCGTTCAATTTGGGAAAAATATAGCGGAACATCATGGATGAAGCGGGGTGATGAGTACAACGCGATCAAGGAATCCACCTCGGAAGACATGCTCGCTTTTACAGAACGATTCATGCCAGGTTTTCGAAGCCTTGTTGAGTATTCCGAACTCTCGACACCGCTTACTGTCGAGAGCTTTACGGGACATGTTGGCGGCATGATTTATGGCCAGGCCTGTGACCCCAATCGATTGTCTCGCGACCAGTGGAAAGTAAAAACGTCGCTCAAGAACTTGTATTTGACTGGCAGCGACGTTGGAACACCCGGCGTCAATGGTGCATTGATGGGAGGCGTGATGTCAGCGGCGAAAGTTCTTGGCCATCTTGGATTACCACGAATCATGACTAAGGCATTCTCCAGCTAGGAGAATCGATACAATCCGCAAGTTTGCTCCCAACATGTGAACATCATTGCTACCTTAAAGTAGCGAATTTGGATGCGCCGAGCGTCCAAGCTAAGTTTCTTTGATTCTGCGCATAACGATAAGCACTGATTTCAGAAAAGCCCGATGAGCACCTCTCGCTTCCAAACCACTGACATTAGTTTTCACCACGTCGCAGACCTCTATTTGTCTGAACTGCGAAAAGGCTCTGCGCCTTCAATAGGCGAGCTTTCAGCGGCTTTCCCGCATTTGGCCGACGAGATTCGCGAGCAACTTCCAACTCTTGCGTTACTGGAGAACTCGATCGGACGCAAGCGAGTGATCACCGGCGCTACGGCCAAAGATACGTTCGGTGGCTGTCGGGTTATCCGAGAGCTCGGCCGTGGTGCGGTGGGTATCGTTTACGAAGCGTCCCAAGAAGAGATCGGCCGAAAGGTCGCACTTAAAGTTATCTCCCTGCTGGGAACGGACTCAGCCATGACGGCTGAGCGTTTCGAGTTAGAACGCAAGGCGATGGGGCGATTGGAACACCCAAATATCGTTCCCGTATATTCATATGGACACAATCGAGAGTACGCGTATCTCGTGATGAAGTTGATCGAGGGGCACAGCCTCTATGACTTACAGAATAACCGAGGGACATACCGAACCCAATTCCATATGAACGAGCTCCACTCGAATTGGATGGCTCTTGCGGAACTAGGCAGGGATGTTGCGTCTGGACTGCATCACGCACACCAACAAGGTCTCGTTCATCGCGATATCAAGCCTGGGAATCTACTGCTCGACGAGCAAGGAAAATGCTGGATCAGCGATTTTGGGCTTGCAAAGGTGTACGACTACATTCGATCCATCAGCCAGACCGGAGATGCTATTGGGACGCCACGCTACATGGCCCCAGAACAACTTCGCGGCGTTTGCGATTGTCGTAGCGATGTCTATGCACTTGGAATCACCCTCTACGAGATTGCTGCAGGCGAGAAAGTTTGGGGTGGCTTATCAGCGATTTCATTGGTCGCCAATCGAGGCTCGATCGCACTCACTGACATCGCTGAATTGCGTCCAGACCTCCCGCCATCGCTTTGCAAAATCATCACCAAGGCATGTCAATTCGCACCCGATGATCGATACCAAACCGCCAAAGAACTAAGGATTGTGCTGGATCGACTTCTATCCGGCGCATCCGTTGGTGATCGTCGAAAACGAAAACGCGAGCCGGACGAAGTGTTCAAACGGAGCTATCGCAGGAGCACAATTCTCGCGACGACATTTGCGACCGCAGTCTCCTTTGCAGTTGGCTTAACCTACATCGAGCTTAAGCGACAAAAAGACGAACAACCGATCGAAAATGTCGGACTGATTGTGACACCGACAGCCATCGCATCACATTCAGGGATCGGTTTAATTGATAAGTTAGCGAACGAAAGTAACGATGATATGGTCGAAATCGTCCAAGAATTTTTGAATGAGTCACTCGGTGTATCGGGCGACGAAATGAAGTTCGCTGATCCAAATAAGGTCGAAATCAAGCAACAAGTTGGACAGCTACTTTCCAAGATCAATGACGAGGGAGGACTTACAAAGGAATCGCTCAACAATTTCTTGCAGAGCTACCGTGACACGAATTTGCCAAGTACAACGAAAGTCATGCGGCTGACATTCTTGGTCCAGAACTCTCGAACGATGAGCCCAGCGGAAAAGGAGCACGCCTTCAAAATACTCCAGGGACTAGCGCGAGCGGTGACGGATGGACGCATGCAAACGAATGAAGTTGCCGATCTTGTCGACGGGTTAACACAAGGACAATCTAATTCGGTTGCTGAGGTTTCGGAACTGCGCGTCTCGGACGCTGATCTTCGTGCATGGCTCGAAGTGGTGCGTCGACGATTGGCAGCTCTCCCGGATGGCGGCGACGAGAGTAGAAATGCCCTTCGAAACCAGATCCAAAAAGCGTTCGAAGGAGCGTTGGACTCCCCAGCCTCCCGAACAAAGTAGGTGCTGGCTCAGTCAAACAAGTAACAGCTTCGATGCAACGCGTTTTCAACTACGGAATGCTGCGTTTCCCAAGTCACAATGCACGACGGGTTTCACGTTGCATCATCAATCGATGCCTAAACTCTCGCCGGAAATCAGATTTTTGAACTTATCCAGCGCGCGGTAGTAACGTTTCTTTGCCGTATCAATTTGGATCTCCAGAGTCTTAGAGATTTCCTGGATACTCATTCCTTCGGTGTGTCGCATCTCAAGAATTTCGCGATCCAATGGAGGCAGGCTGGCGATTCGTTCCCGAATGCCCCGAAGACGCTCCTCCTTTTCAAGCTGCGTTTGCACCGAAGGCGAAGACTCGATCATGAAATTCAATAACAGATCATGTTCGACGTAGCCCGTGGCTTCGCGTGCAGGTGAACGCTTAGCGCGGAAATGACGTTCATGCGTTTCAGCGACGATCTGCTTACAAATCAGTCGCAGCCAGACGTGAGGGTGAACGTTTGGCGATTTCAGGAAAGTCTCCAATCCTCGACTTGCCCGAATATAGACTTCCTGGACCACATCCGACGAATCGACCCGCGAACTTAACCGGCTGTCCAACCGAGCAGCAATCATCCCCTTGAGATGTTCGCGAATCGAAATAAAGAGAGCGGAAAGCTCCGCATCGCGGTTTGCGACTAACCTCGAAAGCACTTTCGAGTCATCGATCCCCAGAGAGTCGCTGACGGGGATCGTCGAGGCATCATCCATTCTCGACTGTCACCAGATTAAAAGTAGACCACCGACGAACATTTCTATCCTGTGCAAACGAATCTACACAGTGAACTGTTCCCCAAACTACGCCATGCGAAGTGAATATACGAGGAAGTAGCGTCTGTCTTTTTCATCACCTTGCAATTTGAAACGTTTATCGGGATTATGCGGCTGATTACGGCAGATGCGACACGTCAAGTCACCGGCTTGTTTCAATGCCACTTGATGAATGGAATGGCTTTCTCGTCGTCAACTCGAACGCTGACACGGCTAACAGGCCAAAGCGAGAGCAAAATCTGCTCATCCGAGACGACGAAGCGAGCGATTCACGAAAGGCTAAAACATGCGGCTCGGACCAATCAACGCCAAGATCGCATTCTACGAGCTAGGCGTGATTGAATCCATGTTCCGATAGAGAACCTGCTTGCTTGACACCAAACGAAACAATCAAGCCAACGGTGCTAACATGTTGGGCCTACTCGGCTGGCTTCGTTTCGCCCACCGCGGGTGTTTGCTCGTTCGATGCGGCGTCATCCTTGCCGTCGATGTCCATTGTTGCTTGCGAAGATTCGAGTGCGGAAACACTTGCTTCGTAAGCCTTAATCGCGTCCATATCAACGCCATCGGTAACCGTTTTGTTCGCTGGTTCGCTGCAACCGGCAAGCATGCAAGCAACACTCAAAATCGCAAGGTAGGTATAGTTTTTCATTGTCAAGATTTCTGTTTTGTGATGACGCTGGTGAAAGCGATGATACTAGGATCTACCTCGGATCCGCTTTCGAATCCGAGGCTGCAATATGCAATTGCCAATATGCAATCGCTCTGATGAGACAATTTGCGTTCTAGAAACCTTTGATGGTTTCGCTGCTGGCACGAGTACCCAGCGCACCCCAAAGTCCATAAGGGCTCTGGCTGCCTGGCGCCGCTCCGAGGGTGCCGTTTTGCCAGACACTTGGTGCCCTCGAGTTGCCCGCTTCGATGGAATCCGTAATGAACTTGACCGCACCGTCCCCCATCAAAACGTGAGCGCCACCTTGATGGTGGCTAGACATCGTAGCGATACAGGTTGTCCCCAGCGTATTGTATGGACCACAGATCTCGCGATTGGGCGGTAAAATGGTCAAGCATCCACTAAACAACGGGCCCAGATCGGCCCATCGATAACCTCGGCCAAAGTTAAATCGCGACTGCATCTTGTAAATCGGATTCCAAAAACGAGGTCGCGTCGCATCGATAAGCGGCAAGCATACCGACGGATTGTTGCGAATATTAGCGAGGGACACGCCTGGGGCACTTGAGTTGGCAGCGGATTCAGTGACTTGGGTTCGATTGCTGTTGTCTCCAAGATCGCTCATGATTTCTCCCATCGCGATCGTGTTGGACAACCCGTCCAAGCAGTCTCGGAACGAGGAGACCTGAATCGGCTTGAAAAATCCGCGATGTGTGGCTCTTGCCATGCCACTGGTCGTCGCGTTGATCACGGTGCGTAAGTTGTTGTAAGGACCGAAATATAGCTGCCAAGACGAGTCCCCTAGACAAGCCGCATAATTGGTTCGTCCTAACGCCGGTAGACCAAACCCTGGATCACTTGGGCAGCGGTACGTAGGAATGTCAGTCGCCCACGGAATGTATTGGATATTTTCGGGCGTCGGCCCCATTGATGGCCAAGGATTGGTAGGAGTTCCAATCGCAGCAGAAACGTTTTTGTCCGTTCGCTCAGAGTTTGGGTTGACGATCTTTTCCCAAAGTGATTGCTGCTCAACAAAAGGCAGCACACCAACCAACATTGTTAATCGGTATCGATTACCGGTGTTGGAAGCCGCAAAATAGTTTGCCGGCGGATCGGGCTGAGTCCCCGTTCCATGTGTAGGCAGTTGGTCGTACGCCGAATGATAGTTGTGTATTCCCAACCCAATTTGTTTGAAGTTGTTGCTGCAACTCATTCGTCGCGCAGCTTCGCGAGCCGCCTGAACTGCTGGAAGTAGCAATCCAACCAGCACACCAATGATCGCGATGACAACAAGCAACTCCACGAGCGTGAAGCCTTGCCTTGCTCTCGAATTCATCATGAGTCTCTCCCAAATAAGTCGTGAAAAAGTCTAATTCGCTCAGGACATGAATAGAGATGGCGTCCTGAAGCGATTGCCCAATGAGGCGTAGGAATGCGCGAGTTTACAGCACTCGATTGCCAAGAGTCAACAATTTCTTTTTGCGAGAGCTATTTTCCTCGTTCGGCCGAATAGTCTTGGTTGTTTCGGTAGAGTGTTACGACAATGCGATAACATTTTGCGACGCCTCGATAGTACTTTGCGACACCAGCACGATGGGCTGGCACCCACTAGGTCTTCTGCGACGCCTCGATGGATCGTGAAGAAAGGACTGTTCCGGTCGATCACGGGCTAACCGCTTTTTCTTCCGGGCGAGTGTTGATCAAGAGCGTTTACTGATTCGAAGTCGCTTGAGACGGTCCCAAAGAATGGCTTTTTACTAGGGATCGCGATGCTTTGAACGAAAACGGCAGAAAGGAAATCATGCGGATGCAAAGTGGCCAGCATCTTCAGGGCTCTCGCCGCAAGCCGCTTTGCCTGCTGCGCAAAGCCCCGCCGAGTTGACATGCTCCCAACTCACGAGATGACTCGCCGAACGTTCTCGTCGCTAATTCGAATGCCGACAATGCGAGAGACGGCAAACAGTGATGATGCGTATCTATCCGATTTGAAACAAAAGTTCGATTCAATCTACGCCCAGACCTTATTGCATGTGCCGGGCGAGATTGAATTCAAAAGTCCGCTTAGACTTCCGGATGTGTCGACTCTCAGGACGAGACCAACAAGCCAGCCGGATGCAGCTTCGTTACTATTTCGCGGCCTACTCTTGCGTTTTGGAGTCAGATTGCTCAGCCGGTACAGGCTCTTCTTTACCTTCTATTTCCATTGTTGCTTGCGAGGACTCGAGGGCCGCAATGCTCGCCTCGTAGGCTTTAATCGCGTCCATATCAGCGCCATCAGTCACGGATCTACTGGCTGGTTCGCCGCAACCGACGAGCGGGCATACAAGGCAAACGAGAGCAAGGTTTTTGAATCGATTCATTCTCAGAACTTCTTTTTGGTGAGGATATTGTTGAAGTAGAAGGCGGTAGTCTGTAACTCGGAAAACCCAAAGATATCCGATGAAGTTACTGCCTGTTGTCGCTATGGAGTGATGCGAAACACGAATGTCAACGCCAATGCTGCTGGTGTCGCCAGACTTGAGTACTCCCGAAATCTGGCGAACGAAAACACCGATGGCCTAGTTCACAAAGAAGGCTAGACACAAAAGATTCGCTTAAAAGAATCCGGCTTAAAAACCTTGAACCCGGACTATTCACCAAGACCGATAGCATTTTAGAGACCCATCGCGTGATTCGTTGCGTTTAAGGAGTTATTCAACGACTTCAAAACCGCAACGAGGATCACGCAATGGGTGAAAGCCAGAGTAACCTTTTTGAGCCCGA
>JBGTAI010000054.1:0-37159 GCA_041749955.1 Pirellulaceae bacterium
CATCGAACTGAACGTGCCGAGTTACCGCGTCGAGAAGGCGAAAGCCAATGGCAAATCCACTTCCGCCGAGGCAACTGCGAAGAACTCTTAGCAGGGAATTCTAATTGTCGCTAAAGGGGAGAACTAATTGTCGCCGAACAGGCGGAAGTTCAAGTCTTTCATGCGGTGCAAAGACGCGTCAGACTCGCATTTCTCCGTGGCGAAGATCGCTCTACGGGGCAATCCTTTTAACGTCGTCTCGCTGATGCAGTGGCTCGAGGAGTCCGTTCGAGAGCAACGAGAAGGACGATCCAGAGGCGCCGTCCTTGGATAAGTCGGGGCGTCAGGCAAGCTTGAAAGGTGTTGTGGGTGTGTCGATTGGGCCTTACCTCGAGTTGCTGGATTGGACTGGCCGGCAATTGTGTCGTGACAAGGTAGGAGCGATACCAGATCACCTGGCGCCGATCCTAAGTCGCGTCGGTTTAGATGCACGGGCTTGGTGTGACGTGGTGCAGAAGTTTGGACGTGTGTTCAAACGCGCGGCGGGTACGCCCGAGAGTCTCGCGCTGGAAGCGATTTGCAGCGGCCAGCACTGGATGTGTGCTCCAGAGAACCCACTCAGCATGTCGGCAGTCTAGTCAGCCGATTGCCTGAATCACTCTTGTACAACGCCTGTGTTGCGTGCTGCACTGACACGTCGAGTTTGAGCGATGTCACGTGAGCTGAGACCAGATTGGTGATGCGGGCTGGCTTTCTGAAGGCACCACCCTATGACGAATCTGGCATATCGAGCATTTCGCGACGAAAGCTGCTGGCTGGCCTCAAGTAGTACTGGCTATGCGATACCGCTTTTGCTGCCCCACTCCACTCAACGTAAGTTCTCACATCGAAAGCATGTTTATTCCCTCCACATCGCCTTGATCTTGCGGTATTGCCACAAGTCGCTTGAAGAAATCGAAAACAGTCCAGCGTTATACGTTTATTTACTCTCTCGCGGATTCAACGCGAACGGGTTGGCCAAATGAAGTGCGGTAAACCGGCTTGTTTCAATCGCACTTTTGTTGACTGCCGTCGTTCATCGCAAATGCACGTCAGTAGCTTCAATTAAAAATGTTTAAAGAAAAACTCCTTTGAGGCGAATCATCGCTCCTTGTTTTGTGTTTAAGTCCAGATAGGATTCGCAATTAGTGTGCGGCTAGCAGTTAGTTCTAACGCGGTGAAGCACCTCGCCATGATTTCTGGATTATGAAATCTTGGTTGACGCTTTTCACGTATCTCGTTTTGTGAACGAGTCGCAACGAAGGAATCTTTGATTGTCGCTTGCGCAAACGAAGGCGTCTTCACGCGTTTATTAGCACAGGAACACTTGCAGGTTCACGCTAGCTTTTAGAAGCCCCCCTTTTTTAGAAGAGCAACGGTAGCATTTTATGTCAGTCAAGAACTTGTTTTGGGTTGGATTGGTCGCATTGTCATTGGCGAGTACCGGCTGCGGCGGCGGATCAACCGAACCTGTGGTCAACGAAAACGTGCCGCCAGTGATGACAGCGGAAGAGGCGGATGCCTATCAGAAGGCTGAAGAAGATTACCAAAAGGAGTTGCTGAAACAGTAAATCTTGAATCTTCGTTGTGCTGTTTTTACCGCACAGCAATCGCAATTTAGACGCCACTGTTGAAGCTAAGGCCTGCTCAAACGGCAGAATTGCTCCAGTGTGCTTGACGTTGAGTTTTTGTTTCTTTTTTCAATCTCTTTCTAGTTTCGAGGATCGTATGAAAAGTTCGCGTTCGCATCGAAGCGGTTTCACGCTTGTGGAATTGCTTGTGGTTATCGCAATCATCGGAGTCTTGGTCGGCTTGCTTTTGCCGGCGGTCCAAGCAGCTCGTGAAGCAGCTCGTCGCATGAGTTGCAGCAACAACATGAAACAGCTCGGTCTTGGCTTGCATAATTACCATGCAGCCTACGATAAGTTGCCGGCCCAATACACGGGTTCGGATGGTCCCCAGCCAAACATTACCTTCAATGGTTCAACCACCCAACCCGACAATGATCGCCGACTTTCGATGTTGGTGGGCGTGTTGCCGTTTATTGAGCAGCAAGCTTTGTGGGAGCAAATTAGCAATCCTCAAACGAGCGGTGCCGTTACGGTTCAGGGCATGGGACCGTCACCTTTCAACACTGGTTACACACCTTGGGTAACTGAGATCCCAGCTTTCCGCTGTCCCAGTGATCCTGCGACTGGTCTTCCCGCGCTAGCACGTACAAACTACGGTGCTAGCCTTGGAGACGGCCTTGAGTTTGGTGAAACCGGTCCAGTGTCCAACTCCGGTGGCATTTGGATTCCGAACAGCGGCAATGCGCAACAAGTTCGTGCTTCAATGCGCGGTGCATTTTCACCGCGTCAAGCTCTTGGTTTCCGCGATTTCCTCGATGGTACCGCGAACACAATCATGGCTGGCGAATTCAATACGGACCTAGGTGATCAATCGGTTACGACTGCGGCGATCGCAGGTCCAGGCAGTGCAGTTCTTCGAGACAACCCATCGTGGGCGCAGGCTCTGTCACCTGGAATTGATCCGGCTCGACCAAACTTCTGGGCTGCAGGTTATGCTCAGATTGGTAACCCGGCGCCAAATAACGGATGGCGTCGAGGCTACCGCTGGGCTGATGCTCCATTGATCTATAGTGGCTTCAATACCATTCTGCCTCCAAACCGAGAATGCACGATGCGAATCGCGACTTCTGACAATACTTGGGGAATATTCCCACCAAGTAGTCGCCACCAAGGTGGATGTCACGTCATCATGGGCGACGGTGCAGTCAAGTTCATTACGGATTCGATCGAGGCAGGAAACAGCATGGCTCCGACCGTGTACCAAGCCCAAACAGTTGTGTCGTCCGTTGCTGGAAGCAAGAGCCCCTATGGCTTGTGGGGAGCTTTGGGAACACGTGCCTCAGCTGAAGTTACCGGCGATTTTTAACGAACGCTGAGTAACGGTTGAACTTTTGAGCCGCGCCTCCCACCGGGGAGACGCGGCTCTTTCTTTTTCAGGACGCCGTTGTGCAGCTAGCCAATCTTGTGCCTTGAATAGGCAACTAAAATGGCATTTCTCACTGATCGCCAGCACCAATGACCAACAACTTTGCATTCTGTCATGAAATGGCAAGCAATATTGAGCCTGAGGAACTTTTCAAGCTCGGGCTCACCTTCGATAGGGCCAATCAGTTTTTCAATCTGCGAGACGTAGGGTGCCGTGCTTGCACGCACCCGATTCAACAAGCGGTGCGAGCAAGCACGGCACCCTACGAAAAGACAAAGGCCTCAATTTGAAAAAGTGAGTTGCCCTGTCACCTTCGATTAGGAATACGGTGCGCTCGATGTCGCACTTCACTCGACGGTACTTAAAGCGTTTGTCATCAAGCACGACGTAGCGGTTGCGTGAGTCTCCGTCACATGACTCGCCGACGATGCCGACATCGATCATCAATCGCACGCTCGTATCCTTCGTGCGATAGCACTCGCCGGTTTCGCGGGGGTGAATGAATTGGCATTCAGTCGTGAAGACACCGGGCACGTGCGAGTGTCGTTGGAAACACAAATGCGAAATCATCGAGAACAGCTTAGTCCATGGACGAATTGCAGCTCAATATAAACGTCCATATTTTTGCGAACGACTCAGGCATGCATTGTCGGTTGACGATGACCGATGTCTCGGAGCTACGACGTGTGCAACGAATCGCGACGGAGCAAGACAATCGGCTTCGTGCGCTGGCAGACGCATTGCCGGTTTTTATTTGTTATCTCGATCAAGACTTGCGAGTCCAATATAGTAACCCCGAAGCATCATGTTGGCTTGAATATCCGACGGAGCATCAGCTCGAAGGTCGCATCGGGGATTTGCTGGGCGATTTCGAAAACGAGTTTTCGGACTACTTGGCGGACGCACTCCTCGGCCGCCGGGTCGACTTCGAAATGCGTTTGAGCAAAACTACCGAGCAGCAACGACTCGTGCAAATCATGCTGGTTCCAGATCGCAACGTCTATGGAAAGGTCGTCGGGGTGCATGTCTTGGGGATCGACATCACCGAGCAATCAAAGTTCAGGCAACAAGAATCCCGCCGCCGTCTCTTCGACAAGAAACTCGACAAGCTTACTCAAGGCGAGAAAGACGTTTACGAATTACTGATTCGTGGTAAGTCGAACAAAGCGATCGCGTTCGAATTGGACCTGGGGCTACGGACCGCCGAGCGACGACGGAATACTATCTTAGACAAACTCAACGTCGAGTCTCTCGGCGAACTGCTGCAACGCCTCGGAGCCATCCAGGACATCGAAAGCAATTGAAATGTCCCGCTAGTCGAACTGTCTTGGTAGTCCTTGTTAGATCGTTCGCCCTGGGGATGCCTGCTCTGGTGACAGTCTGCCACCAGTTGGCGGCAATTCGACGCTATAGATCTCAATTGAATATGCGATAAGGTCCAAACAGTAGCGACAAGTTGTCTGCATCGCTTGAATCGCGTTGGGGCAACTCGTGGTGGCGCCGCCAGCCTCACGAAATTGCCGTTTCACATGTTTTTTCGAACCGTGGCTTGTAACCGAGGATCAGGGGCACGTCCTTGGTCGCAGGCCGCGGTTCGTATTATTCTTTCTGCGACGCACGCTGCGACGCTGTATCTTTGCTAGCAAATAGTCAAGATCTCAAGTTGGCTAACTTTAGTCGAAATCTCTCTTTTCGTGAAAACACATCTTCGGTTACAACTCGTCCACTACCCGTGAAACACATCGCTTTTTGAGTCTGGTGATCCACAGCGGCATTGACGCCTCTGATCAGACTTTTCCGTGGCGATGGAGATAGATTGACCTGTGGCCAAGGAGGAGCCAAGCATGTTGTTGGATCGCATCGATATCGACGCACACGGACCGCTCACGCGCGTTGAATTAGGACCGTTTTCCGAACACATCAACGTCGTGCTTGGTCCCGAAGGCTCTGGCAAAACAGCGATCGCTCGCTTCGTACGCGACTCGTTGTGCAACCGCCGCTACCCGCTCGGAATGCTGAGTTCATCCACCGGTCGCGTCGTTTGGGCAGCCGCTGATGGACTGGTTCATTGTCGCCGTGAAAAAGATGGTTCGGCGGAAGGCCGGCGAACTGTTGAATTCGAATCGCGAGGCGATAGCCGGTTGCAGTTTGATCCTCTCGAAGCGAGCTGGATGAGCGGCGTATCGACGACGAGCGACTCCAGCCGTGCGATGCGCAGCATCCAAATACCTGAGTCCATCGTGGACTGTGTCGTCACGGACACATCGATCACGAACGTCGCTCGCGTTGTGTCCGCTTGCGTGCGTGCAGGCTTGGACAACCCAGCGACCTATCAAGGGATGCCACTCGACGATCTTCACGGCGGCCGCACGGAAGACTTCTTCGCTGAGTCGTCCGTTGAGGCTCGACAAACGAGCGACCGCAGCCGAACCTTGCGAGCGGAACTCGCCGATGTAGAAGCGGAGCTGAGCCGTTTGAATGTCTCCGACACCCAATTCGCGTCGCTTTCAGCACGCCGAGAAGTGATCGTGGCACGCTTGCGAGACCAACATCGCACCCGCTCGTATGTCGATCGCACACACGTCGATCGCAACTACACTGAATCGGTTCGCCACACGCATCTGCAAACGCGTATGATGGAATTGAACGAGCGAGCCGATCGTTTGCGAGCTCACGAAGAACAGCTCAGCTATTGGATCTCCGATATCGATCGCGATCCGTGGGTCTCCAATGTCGCACCAACAACGGTTCACGAGCCAACCTTTCAACCCAGTGGCTTCCACCCCAGTGTTCGTCGCCAGCTCGATGACTTCAACGCACAACTGATCCGGATGCGTCGTGCCTTGTCGGAAGTCCGCGGGTTGCAAGCGTTGATGGCTCAAGGCTCCGAAGGTGGCACGGTTTACCCAACGCCAGTGGACGATCTTGCTTTCCGTCGCCGTCGACTCGAAGGTTTCGCTCACGCGATTGACCGTTACGACTATCGAACTGGATGGGATCGCTTCTACGGCGAAGCCTACAAGCCGCTCGGCGCGATTGACGATATCAACGTTCGCATCGAAGCGGCAACACGCCAAATCGATTGGCTGCTCAACCGATACGCGAACGTTGACTCGACGAGCGACGCCGCCGCACATTGGTATGCGAACTTGCCCGCGTCATTATCGTACGGCGAGGCGAATACAATCGCTGGTACCTTGCGAGCTATCCGAAGCGATCTTGACCGTGTTCGACTCGAACGTCATCCGCTTCAAGCACGCAGTGTCGAAGCCGCTTATGCTGACCCTCGCTATGTCGACGGCCGATACGATAGCGTCGATGCCGCGATGTACCACACGACTGACTATGCCGGCACGTCGCGTTACGCTGGCACACCACGTTACGCTGCCGTCTCACGTCAATCCGAACTTCGCCACAGCGAAGCATGGCTTGTGGGAGCGATCGATCACCTGATTCGCCACCGCAATGCAGTGCTTGACGAAGCGTCTCGTATGCAAGTTGGCCCGAGCTATGTGCATGCGACGGACACGGTTCATGCCGCTTGGTCGCACCCCGTCTGGCACGCGGAACGAAACGAACGAAACGCTGAACTTCAACGCACACGCCGCGAGCTCAACGCATGTTTGAACGAGGCCGCTGAGGTCCGTCGGCGAATGCGTCAATTGCCTGTCCTCGAGACCGCTTCACGAGTCGTTACCAGCGAACCTTGGATCGATCGCGACTCGCTCACCGCCGAATTACACGACATCGATCGTCGACTCGCGGGAGCTGGCCGACGCCAGTGGCTCGTTCGACGACGTACTGAATTGCTCGACGCACTTCGCGTCGTTCGCCGTCCTGTCCGCACGACATCACCGCTCGCTGATCACGCGAGTCGTTGGTTGGTGCGTTTATCGGCCGGTCGCTTGACTTGTGTTGATTGGTCCGGCAACCTCGTTCGCATCAACGGTGTCGATGAGACGCAATCGAGCCAATCGGATCGCGCGCTCGCCGTCCTCGCTGTTCGCATGGCCGCTGGTGATCTGCTCGCCAAGACTGGTCGCGGAGTTCCGCTTGTGATTGAAACACCAACCGCGGTACTCAACGAAGCCTATCGCAGCGGCGTTTATCGAAGCGACGTTGACGTAACTGATTCGCACCTCGACTCCCATTGGGGATCGACTGCGTGGGCCCTCCGCCAACACAGTCTTGACGGACGCAGCAACCATCCGCTGGCTGCTGCACTGTTCGATTACAGCCGCGCCGGACGTCAAGTCTTGGTGCTGACAGGTGACACGTCGCTCGCCGATGAGATCTCTCGTGTCGGAGGCCGCACGTTCCGCTTGCATGCTCAACAAGTCGTTCACGCACACCGACCTGTATGGCGTTCCAACGAACGCACAGCAAACTATGTCGGTCCACACGTTCACACGAACGACTACGTGGCTCTGGATCACGAAACAAGCATCAACCGCGACTTTGACGTTGCTTGGCGAGAAGCGTACGGTTTCTACGACGCACCGTCGCATTTCGAAGCGACACAACGTGTTCGCACCGTTCGTCCGACCGACTCCGGCCAACGCACTGACTTGGCGCCCGACGGAGTCGACTATCGAGACGGTTACTACCACGGAAACGTCTACACGACCCAGCACGCGGAGCACACCGCAAACGGCACCTTTCGAAACTGCGAAACGCAAACCAACGGGATCGCCTTTCAAGCAGGTCGCCAGGAGGCGGCCCAAAACCCTTTTTTCCTTACGGTCGATAGCCCAATCGACCAAGCTCCTTCGATCGATTCGGTCGCCGCAGCACGTTTGAGAGGCTTGAGCATCACGCACATCACCCACTTGATGCGCCAAGATGCCAATCGTCTCGCAGATTCGCTTGGTTTAGCAAATGTCGACGCAGCAACCATTCGTCGTTGGCAGAATGAGTGTCGTTTGGTTTGCCGAGTTCCCCAGCTTCGTGGGTTCGATGCAAGGATCTTGGTTGGATGCGGAATCACTGACCCAGCACAATTGGCGGCGATCCACCCGAACGATCTGCTCGTTCGGGTGCAGACGTTTCTCGCAACCGAGCGTGGACAGCAAATCTTGCTCAGCGGAACCAGTTACGAACTCTCCCGAATCACACGCTGGATCGCCTCCGCCAACCGCAGCGTTACTGACGGAGTCGGCGGAGTGGTTGTCGATGGAAAACGCGTCAGTGCCCGATTGGTGCGAGACGCAGACGACTTTGACGCTGAGCGCTACGAATACGACGCCGACGGAAACAGCACGCTTTCCGGTGCAACTCGACGCCGACGAATCGTTCGTACGCATCACGCCGACGGTCGCGTTACGGTCACCAGCAATGACGACATCACCGGTCGTGGTGAAGCAGAGCGAGCACGTTTTGTCTCGGCAACGGGCTCACGTTCGGTCGTGGCCTCCGGTACCAATGGCGTCAATCGTTCGAGTTCAGCCGAGCGCGATCGCAATGGTCAGCGTACGCAGCGAACTCGCGGAGTTTCCGAGACGACGTCCTACGAAGCTACTGACTCGACACGTCAACGAGATCGTTCCGATCGCCGCGATTCAAAGCGAACACGTCGAACGGAGCGCACTCAAGGCGTCACCTCCGAATACACACGAACTCCTCGCGATCATGAGTCACGACCACGTTCAACCGGATCCGAGCCTTCCATTCGGGTCGCAGGTGAACGAGAGTTGCGTGAGTCTCGACAGCGTGAGTCATTCTCCCGCGAGTCGTCGGAATCGAGCACTGCACTTCGCTTCTATCTCCATCGCGAGAGTCCTGTCGTGGATGCACCGTCGATTGGCCCGCGTATGGCCGGACGACTAGAGCCACTTAGTATCTACACGGTCAACGACTTGCTCAACGCAGACCCAAGTCACGTTGCCGCGGAACTCGACCATAGCAAGATTGACGAAGCGGTCGTGCGAGCTTGGCAACAGCAAGCGGAACTTGTCTGTCGCGTGCCGATGCTACGAGGCCACGACGCACAAATCCTCGTCGCCAGCGGCGTCACAAGCCCCGAAGAACTAGCGAACTGCGAAGCTCACTCACTCTTTCGTAAAGTGGACCCGATTTCCAACTCACGCGAAGGAAAACGGATCCTGCGAGGCGGAAGCATTCCTGACATAGCCGAAGTCACTGAGTGGATCGGCTACGCAGCCCAACATCGTGACTTGATGGCTGCTTAAACTCGAGCCAGCAAACGAATCCAAAGAACCCAGGACTCTCGAGCCCTGGGTTTTTTATTGATGGTTACGGCTCAGTCCCGATCAGCTCTTCAGCACGAGTTGATAGAACACCACATCGAGCCAGCGATCGAACTTGAAGCCGATCTCGCGAAGCGTCCCGCCGTGCGTGAAGCCGAGTTTTTCGTGCAGCGTCACGCTGGCTTGGTTACTTGCGTCGATGACTCCAACCATTACATGGACGCCACGTTGCTTCGCTTCGTCAATCACCGCGAGCATCATCCGTTCGCCATAGCCTTGGCCTCGGTGTTCTGGATGCACATACACGGAGTGTTCAACGGTGTAACGGTACCCCGACAGGTTTCGAAATATGCCGTACGTCGAGAACGCAAGCAACTGGCCTGAGTCGCCCACCAGCCCAAGGACCGGAAAGTTCTTCGCTGCCTTTATCGCGAACCACTCGCGCATGCTTTCCATCGTGCGAGGCTCATCGTCATACAGCGCCGTGCTCGTCGCGATTGCCTCGTTCAAGATTGCCAGAATCGCTTCGCCATGAACATCGAGAGTGCAGTCAACGATTTGCATGGAAGGTGTGGGCGTGAAGAAGGACGAAACGGCAACTGAAACAGACACGTGGAGAATCGCAAACTTTGGCGGGTGTGCCAACTGGCGATCAACGAAAATTGGCAGGCTCGGAAGACTCGGAGACCAATGCCTCGACTTCATTTTTTTGAAACAGCGGCAAGTCACCTGGGATGGAGTACTTGAGTGCAGCACTGGCGTTACCCCATCTGAGCGCAGTACGCACGTCGTTGTGCTTCAACCAGCCATACAAGAATCCAGCACAAAACGCGTCGCCACCGCCCAAACGGCCAACGGGCTGTACCGGCGTGATTGGTTCAACCGATTGTTCTTCGTTCAACTGGGCCGCCGATCCAAGCGAACCCATCGTCGTGACCGTGAGCTTGCCAGAACGTAACTTCGCCAGGGCAACTAACGAGTTGCGGGTATCGGCATCGGACGGCAACTCCCAGATCGTTTTCGCGTCGCGTTTGGGCAGAAACACGATATCGGCTTCTTGAAACAGTCGGTCACAGTGCTTTCGTGCTTCACCCGGCGACCAAAGTTTTGCTCGATAGTTCACATCGAAGCTGATCAACCACCCAGCGTTTCTGGCTCGGGTCACTGCGTCATGAATCATCCCGCGTGACTTATCGCCCAACGCCAACGAGATCCCTGTCACGTGAAGCATCTTTGCACCGCCAGCCACAAACAGCTCGTCGGGAAGTTCTTCGGCGGCGTATTGCGTAAACGCGCTCGCAGCACGATCGTAGATCACGCGACCGTTTCGCGGTGGCGATCCTTCCTCGTAGTAATACGTTCCAACACGATCGCCGTCCGTCCACTCGACACGCGACGTATCGACGCCCTGTGCCGCAATCTCTGTCGCGATGCGACGACCAAAGTCATTGTTGGTTAACCGTGATAGCCAACACACTCGCAATCCCAATCGCGCAAGCCCCACAGCCACATTCGATTCGCTGCCGCCGATATGAATTTGCAAGCTCTTGGCCTGTTCCCACCGTTGATACCCATCTGGACTCAAACGGATCATTGTTTCGCCGATTGTGACAACATCGAACATCGCCTAGTTCTCCACTCGACTTGCCGCTTGAACGTACGCCGAAGCCGCCTGGGTGACCTGGTCCCATTGCTTATTGCGAATCCACTCCGGATCCACAAACTTGCCTCCGACACCAACTGCCACCGCGCCCGCATTGAAATACTCGGACATGTTGGCAAGGTCGACGCCGCCAGTCGGCATCAAACGCAAATACGGCATCGGTGCGAGCACATCCCGAACATAGTTTGGCCCCAACGCGCGAGCTGGGAAGACTTTTATCATGTCAGCGCCAAGTTCCCATCCCATCGCAATCTCCGTTGGCGTGTAGGCGCCAAGGCAAACTGCGACATCGTGCTTCTTCGCTTCAACAACAATTGACTCCAACGCAATCGGCGACACAAGAAACTGGGCACCCGCATCCAGAGCCATCCGTGCTTCTTCACCGCTCCTGATCGACCCCAAGCCAATCGCCGCAGATCCTTTGCTGAACGCGGGAATTACCCGTCGCAGTTCCGTGATCACCGCCGGCGCGTCGGGGTTCGTCAGTGTAAACTCAATCGCTCGAACACCTGCACCAAGCAAAGACTCAACGAGCGGTATCGCATGAGTCAAATCGTCGAGCCGCAAGATCGCCACCAAACGACTGGCGAGAATCAAGTCAACGACTGGTTGGGAGTTGGAGCGTTCGTTCACAGATGAGCCGATAACGTACGAAGAAAGCCGTGCACAGATGAAACCAAGATCGTACTCCACTTTCACACGCTGTGCAGTGCCGGTTCGAAGCGGGGACGTTCACGACTGGGCTGGCCTGCCCAGCCACCGATTTTCAAAACGAATTCGAGATTCCTTGTCACATTTTTTCTCCTGGTTACGACCTCTTCATGGTGGCACAATCATCGCCACGCAATGCGTTTAGCTGGGAGAACAACTTGGACGCAAATCATTCCGCTGAATCATCGGACACCACGGAGCTGGTCCAGGCGGCTGCATCGGGCGATCGGCAGGCGTTTGGCGTTTTGGTGACGAGGCACGCGGGGAGTGTGACTGGGGTGGCGTATTCCGCGTGTGGCGATTTTGCTCGCAGTGAAGACGTGGGCCAGGATGCGTTTGTCGAAGCTTGGAGGAATCTCGCGAGCCTGCGTGAACCCGATAAGTTTGTCGCGTGGGTCTGTACGATCGCTCGCCGACGTGCCATTGATGTGGTTCGAGCAGCGAAGGCATCGCGAACGATCACTTCGATCGAGAGTATCCCGAGTGAGCTGACTGACGCGAAACAACTTTCTCCGGAGGCCAGTATGTCACAGGACCAACAGCGTCAACTCGTTTGGTCAATGCTTGAGAGTTTGCCGGAAGCGTACCGCGAACCGATGGTGTTGTTTTATCGCAGTGAGCAATCGACTCGCGATGTTGCGATCGCTCTGGGAGAGAACGAGTCGACCATTCGTCAACGACTCAAACGCGGCCGTGAAATGCTGCGAGCCGAAGTCACTGAGTCGCTCCGCAAGACGCTTTGTGAAACGGCGCCGAAAGCTGCTTTCGCGGCCGTTGTTATCGCGAGTCTTCCGTCGGCATCGTACGCCGCCGCTGCGACAACAGCAACGACTGTCGCCGGGAAGTCGGCGGGAATCGGTAGCGTCCCAACGAAGCTTCTCAGTGGCGCAGCCTATGGATTGGGTGGTGCGGCGTTTGGAACGATGGCGGGACTGCTAGGTGGCGCGTTCGGAACCTGGATGGGATGGAAGAATTGTGAGTACGAAAGCCAACAAAAGTTCATTCTGCGCGAGGCGATGATCTATGTCGCTGCGTTTGTCGTCTTCTTGGTCCTGTTGGCCATCCTGATTTACTTTCGACTGCATGGATTCATCGACAATGGGAATATGTACGGTGGTCTCCTTTGCACTTTGATTGTTGGCTTTCAGGTTTTCAATGGAGTTTGGATGTGCCGATCCATTCGCACCTACAATTCGCTTGGCGAACAAGCCAGGGCCAACGGCGAACCGATGCGTGAACCTGTTCGGCAAAAGATGGAAGAGGTGAAGCAGCTAACTCAAGTGGTGCGTCCCGACGGTTCAAGCGGCCATGAAGCGTTTCGTTGGAACGCGGGTGCTTGGTTTGGAAGTTCACTGGGATCCATTTGCTGGATTTTGCCGATGAGCATGATCGCATTCCGGCACGATTCCACGGCCACCGGCCTAATCACCCTCGCCTGTTTCTTAGCCGGTGTTGTATTCACGTTCGCGATGTGGCAAGCACGCTCCCGGATCACAGCATTTGAATCGATTCAATTACTCCTTGCGTTCACGTTTGTTCTAACGGTCATCGTTCTTGCCGCAGAACAATTCCTGGCCAACCCAGCAACGCAAAATGCATCCAGTTGGACACCATGGGGATGGCTGATTCTCTTGCTGTTCCCCGCACTGTCATTCCGCTTCCACTGGATTCGCCAATCGTTCGAGAAATCAATGCAAAGCACATCAGCCGATCCAACGCGGAGTGCCGAGCACGATTGATGTCGAATCGTGTTTCCTCTGGCTCTAGCACAATTCTTGGCGGCGGGCTAAGTGGTATTCAAGACGCTCGCAAGGTTTGAGTGAAAACCTGCCGTTGAACTCGAGGCTCACAACGCAATGTCATTGGAGCTGATCTCGCGAACTAGCGTTCAATGCGTTGAACTGCGAAACGGTGCCGTTGGGACTAAGTCCGCTCGCGAAGACGTCGCTGCAAGTCAGCCTCTATGGCCTCCAGTTTGTCTCGGCCGAGCGATACCAAATCTTCGATGCACGGTCCTGGTTCACCAACGAGACTACTGAGAACCGAAACTAGTTTGGCCTGGCCAAGAAGCTCGCCTTGTTCGATGCCCTGTTCGATGCCTTGTACGATACCTTGTTGTCGCGCATAGTCTTCCCTGGCTTGTGCGTCACGCTCTGCCTTGAGTCGCGATTCGTAGAGGTTTCGTTGCTTGGGGTCTCTTGCGATCATTTCTAAGATTCTTGTCGCTTCGGTAAATGCTGCGTTTGGTAAACGCTCAGCTATCTGGTCCGATGTCAGCTCATTCGCCTGGAGAAAGAAAAAGCACCACTGCTCGATCGGATCAGTGATGACTTGATTATCGTTCAGCGGGCTGTACTTTGGCAACTCCAACAAGTGAATTTGGAGGTGATCCGTGAATGTCAGCCCGTGTGTTGAGTTTCGCAAGCGGAAATCAAGGTGGATGTCGCTGATCTGTGGATACAGCAGTAAATCCAAAATGCAAATCCCGATCGATGGCCGCAACTCGGTGTAGCGATCGCCGCCACCGAGCTGTTCGACCAATTGCGTCGCAACGTAGTAGGTCAATCGCTCTCGAAGTGCTGCAGGCCGACTTCGCTGGATTTCGATATTGAACCGGTGCCCGAATGCGTCACTGGCACGCACATCCAAAATGGCATATTTATCCTCCTCAAACTCCTTCTCGAGGATCGGATTCAGGATTTCAACATCGGTAATGGTCGGGGATCCACCGAGGACAGCGTTCAAGAAATGTAGCGTGATCGCCGGATGCTCAGGACTGCCGAGAAGCTTTTTGCAAGCGAAATCGACGAGTGGATCGATACCAATGGCCATGGCGTAAATCGTTTTGAGGTAGCGTAATCCCGGGGCTGCGCCGGATTATCCTCGCTCGATCCGAATCGCACCACCTGGCGATTGTTTGCGGATTGCATTCAAGACCAATGCCGGAATTGACTTAGCAATTTCAGCTTCTTTCCTAACTTTTTCTGTAACAATGTCGGGTGACCTGTGTGTTGTTGGTAGGAGAAATCAAATGCAAGGCCCCGAAACACGAGCATCGCTGATCGGCAAACTGCGCAGTTCCGCTTCCGATGAAGCTTGGACTGAGTTTGCCGCTCTTTATCGTCCGCTCGTGATTCGAGTGGCTCTCGCCAAGGGTTTACAGCACGCTGACGCCGAAGACTTGGCTCAGGATGTGCTCGCGACCGTTGGCCGGGTGATCGGCTCGTTCGATCCCGAAGCGGATGGTTCCTTCCGAGGCTGGCTGTTCAAGATCACTCGAAACCTATGCGTGAATCAATTGACTCGAGGGCCGTTTTCTGGAAAACGCGGCCCCATCGGCTCAGGCGACAGCGACGTGCAGCGAATGCTCCTGCAATTGCCAGCTGACGAGGCGACGGTGACGCTGTTCACAGCCGAGCATCGTCGTCTGCGCTTTCGACAAGCTGCGGAAGAGTTGAAACCAACTTTCAGCAACTCAACGTGGCTGTCGTTCTGGTTCACTGCCGTGGACGGTCGCTCGATCGACTCGGTGGCTAGTGAACTGGGGATGACCAACGGAGCTGTACGTGTCGCGAGGTGTCGCGTACTCGCAAAGCTCAAAGAAACAATCCAACCACAGGACTAAGCCATGATTGCTCGATTCCACTATGACGACAAAACCCTTGCCCAATTACTTCGTGATGAACCCGCAGACTCGCCGAACGAGATTGCAGGACATGTCGAGACGTGTGACCAGTGCCAGTCGCGTTTAGAGACGATCACGCAAGATGGACTGACTTGGGACGAGGCCGCGTCCTTGTTGAAAGACGATCCACTGGATGAACTCACCAGTGTTTCGTTGGATGCGTCTGACTTGAAAGCAAGCACGGCGTTTCTCGAGCCCAGTGACCACCCAGGATCGCTGGGGCGATTCGGACGCTATGAGATCATGGAGTTGCTCGGTCGCGGTGGCATGGGAATCGTCATGCGTGGATTCGATCCCGCGCTCAATCGACATTCAGCCGTGAAAGTCCTCGCACCAGAACTCGCGAGCAGTGCGGCTGCACGCAAACGATTCTCTCGGGAAGCCAAGAGTGCGGCGGCAGTCGTCCATCCACATGTCGTGCCGATCCAAACTGTGGATGAACATGACGGGCTTCCGTACCTGGTCATGCCCGTTGTCGAAGGTAAGAGTCTACAACAACGCGTGGATCAAGACGGTCCGCTATCGGTGATCGAAGCGGTTCGAATCGCAGCACAAATCGCTGAGGGATTGGCGGCCGCTCATGCACAAGGACTGGTTCACCGCGATATCAAGCCAGCGAACATTCTGCTCGAGAACGGCGTTGAACGAGTCCAGATCACGGATTTCGGTTTAGCTCGAGCAGCGGACGATGCCAGCATGACTCGCAGCGGTGTGATCGCGGGCACGCCACAGTACATGTCACCGGAGCAGGCCCACGGTGACGAGATCGATCATCGCAGCGATCTGTTCAGCCTCGGCAGCGTGATGTATTTCATGTTGACTGGACGCAGCCCTTTCCGTGCTGAGAATACGATGGGCGTGCTGAATCGAATCGCCAATGACGAACCAAGACGACTGCGAAGCATCCAACCCGACATTCCGCTCTGGCTCGAATCGATTGTCGTGAAGTTGCTTGAAAAGGATCCCGAGAATCGCTTTGAGTCGGCCCGGTCGACATCCGAGGAACTCAACCGCCGGCTTGCCCAATTGCAAGACCCGTCGCATCAAGAAGACCAGCTTGAGTCGGTAACGCATCAAGGCTTACCACCGACAATCAAGTGGATCGCCGTGTCTGGCGCCGCGATGGCAGCCGCTCTGTACTTGACCATTCTTTTGTTGCAAACCAAGGATGGAACGATACGAATCGAGACGAATGGGGATCTAACCACATCGGTGCCGCTAGTTATCAAACAGGGTGATCAGGTCGTCGAGCGTTTAACAGTCGACAGCGACGGTGCAACCACTCGAGTTCGTGCGGGATCGTACAGCATTGAGTTCGACGGCGACTCGCATTCATTCGAGCTTGCCAACAACAAAGCGACCGTGAAAGCTGGCGGAGAATGGACAACGAAAATCCAGTACCAACCTGGCGGCGAATTCAAGAGCCCGATATCTGAGGACTCGTGGCAAGAAAGCAACGACCCAGACGTGATTCGTTCACTCGCGGTGGAAGACACAAGATTCCGCCGTTACGAAGCTTCGCTTGAAAAGATCCTGTGGTGCTGGGACAACGCGGTTAAGGCAAAACCTGCTTGGTCAGCTGTCCGTCGCTCATTCTTGATCTCGGACTGGCTCGAACTTGCCGATAACTACCCACCAGCACTAGAGAAGCTCATCTCAGTCCGCAATGAACTAGAAGAGAGGGTATTGTCCAAAGATCAAGTGCGCGTTCGTGCGGACGATTTCGCAGACGTTGCCGCGATCAATGCGACGCTGCATCAAGAGCAACGCACCATCGAGTTGTTTAACCAGATCAAGAAGCGAGATCCGCAAGACGCAGAACGAGTGAAGTATTATTTGCCGAAAGTCAAAGATGGCGGATTGTCAAATTCAAATGGGCATCGCAGTGACGTCAATGCCGCGCTGAGCAGCTCGCTAGCTGTTCCAACACATAGTATCCGAGAGCAATTAGCACACGATGCGTTTGACGAACTTAAACGCAGCTACCATGGGTATGAAGCTGAATACCTCGACCAGCTTGCAAAAGCGAGAAATGATTCCGATCGTGCGGAAGTTCATCGCAAGCTTGATCCTCGAGAGATTCTGGCCCAAAAATATCTTGCAGTAGAGCAGAGCTTTAGTGGGACCCATTTCGGGCTGGAATGCCTTCGGGAAGTTGTTTCGATGGCTGCCAGTGTTGGTGATCCAGAGAGTGAGGCTGCGAAGGGGCGAATTGTTGCAGTGGACCGATTGATCGACTTCTACCCGGAACATCCGGCAATCGGAATGCTACTCGATCGATTCAGTAGCGGTCCGCCCGTACCCCGATTAAATGAACTGCTCCAAACCATCGTTGATCGGAATCCCGACCCACGTATTCGGGCGGCAGCGATTATCGCACAGATCAAGTTGATCCGCCAAGAGTTGGTGTATTCAGAAAGCATTGATGGATCAGGCAAAGCAAGAGCCGAACAACGGCTTCGTGATGATGCAAATGAGAAAATTGAAATTCTCGCCAATGACTATGCTGACGTTTCAATGGGAGTGTACGGTACCGGGGCTTCAGCCGCGAAACATTTTCGCTTCGCGATTAACGACGTTGTTGTCGGCAGGCACTCGCCCGAGCTGATTGGCGAGACAAGCACGAATGAATTGTTTCGATTGAGCGACCAACTTGGCAACGTCGTGGCGATTGTATTTGGACATCGCGAATACGGCATGACGAACGATTCATCTAACGGTGACATTGCGATGCGAAATCTGTTCAGCAAATTGATCGACAAGTACAAGAATCGCCCTGTCAAAGTGGTGTTCATCATGAAAGGTCACATTTCAGAATCGATTGACGAACTCGCGAAGCAACAAAAGTCATTGCTTGTTATCGCAAATACGGAAGCCGGCAAGGATGTGATGCTTGATTGGGGTATCGATGCGGTTCCGTCCGTTTACGTTGTCGATCAGAAAGGGATACTTGGCCAGCTTCAGCACGTTCCGATCTATAGTGTTGAGGCAGGCTATGATACTGAGGGTATCGAGTTAACGATTGATGCTCTGCTTGCAAAAGCGAACGGCGAGCAAATCAGTGATTTGGAAAGTGAGGAACCGTGAGCCAGACGCTCGTTCAAACACATTTAAGTAAAAGCTCAGTAATTATATTCATCAAACGCCTACTGATTCCAGTCTCGTCGGCGTTTTTCGCTTGTTTGGACAAGTTGGATGTGCTGCTTGGAAAATCTGGTGTTGGTGAAATCTCGATTGATCAATTGATTGAGCGACAAGCGAGAACAGTCGCTGGAACAGACAGAGATTTCGTGCTGGTTGATGTTCGCAGCGTCGCCGAACAAGCGGTGTCGATCATTACTTCAGCGATCACGAAAGAGGAGTTCGAAAAGCTCCCCGACAATCATCGTGGTAAGACCGTCATCACTTACTGCACCGCCGGTGGCCGGAGCTATCTTTACTCACGCAAGCTAGCCAAGCGTGGCATCCCTACGCTAAACCTTAAGGCGGGCATCGTCGGTTGGTGCAATGCTCATTTGCCGCTGCAAACGATTGACGGCACAGCAACCAACCGTGTTTGCGTTGACACAGACGTATATTCGCTTCCGCCTGAATACGCAATTGTCGATCGTGGTTCGCCCGATTCGAATGCCTCGGGTGTCAGTTCGATGGTTCGGCAAGTACGATTTTGAAGATTCGGTTGTGGCCGGTGTCTAAGGCGTACAGTGTTGACTTGTGCCAACGGACGCCGTGTGGATGTTCGAGTTTGACTTTCGCATCCCCGTGGCCTTGGCCTAACAAGGTGGTTACTTGGCCTGAGTTCGGATCGTACTTGCGTATCGCGCCGTTCAGGTCGTCGGCGATGTAGACGTTTCCGGCGGGATCACAACAAATATGTTTGGGTGAACCGAACTCGGCCTCCAACGCTGGTCCATCACGGAAGCCTTTCTTTCCGGTACCCGCAACGGTGTGAATCGTTCCGTCGCGGCGCACCACTCGGAGCGCGTTGCCGTTTCGTTCGAGCACGTAGAGATTGCCGGCCTCGTCCGACGCAACCGCTCTCGGATCCACCAGCGGCGCGTCAACGGCCAACTCCCCATCTTTCGGAACTCCCTTCTTGCCGTTCCCAGCCGCCGTGCGAACGATGCCTGTTGCAAGATCCACGTTACGGATGCGTGAGTTCTTGAGATCGGCGATGTGCAGCGTTCGTTTCGACGGGTCCAATTCAATGCACATCACAAAATTGAACGTGGCCGAATTTGCGGCACCATCATCACCTGAGAAGCCTTCTTCGCCGGTGCCAATGATGGTCTCAGTCCTCATTGTCTTCAGATCGACTCGACGAACGCAATGGTTCCAGCTGTCGGCAATCAGCAGCGCGTCGTCATTGGTCACGACACAGTTGTGCGGTCCGTCGAAGTACGCGTCGCCGACCGGACCGCCGTCGCCAGAATAGCCTTTCTTATCGTGCTCACTTAATATTACGACGTCACCATTCGCATCTCGTCTTAACAATCGACCGCTTGTCAATTCGACGATGTACATCGCTTCTCGCTCGTCAAAGTCGATGCCGAACGGCTCTTGTACTGGGCTTGAAGAGGCTTGCCATGTGCCGCCTTCGGCTGGCATGTAGTCACCAATCACGAATTCGACGCTGGTCGTTTTGCTGGGGCCGTCACAGTACGCGGTATCGAGCGAAACCAGGGCAACGCAACATGCGAAGAACCCACGGTGGACGATGTTTCGGATTTTCATGGATGCGTTCTTAAAGTCGTGCAGGATTAAATGGTGTTGTGGGAGTTTTGCCAGAAGCTCGTGAGCGGAGACGTTTCGAGAGCTGATCGATTAGTTGAATGATTTGCGGCGTTTGCACAGTCGCTAGACTATCGAATTCACCAGGATCACTTTGGTGGTCGTACAGTTCAACTCCGCCGCGCCCCTCCGACCACTCGGTGTATCGAAACCGTTCAGTCCGAATGCTGCATCCCATCGTTGGTTCGGCGAGTCGATGATCCGCCGGCCTAAGCACTTGCGTGACAGCAACTCCGTCCCACGGCGCGAGCGGGTCTTCGAGTAACGGTCGCAGGCTGCGGCCTTCGAGCCCCTGAGGCGAATCAATCCCTGCCAAATCAGTAAGCGTCGGATAGATGTCAACGAACTCGACGACTCGGCGCGTGGGTCCAGTGCCTTTCGTTTTCGGCGACGCGATCACCAGCGGCGTGCGTGCTCCCTGTTCGAAAAGTGTTCGCTTCTGCCAAACTCCGTCGTGCTCACCCAGGTGATAACCATGGTCGCTCCAAAGAACCACAATTGTGTTGTCAGCAATTCCCATTTCATCGAGACTTTCGAGCAAACGCCCAACTTGCGCATCAATGAACGAAACGCAGGCATAATACGCTTGAGTTGCAGAGAGCAACGTCCCGACATCCAGCCCGTAATTCGGCACGGGGCAATTATGGGCGAACGCCGCGACCGGAATATCGTTGCGATCACCTTCCGGCGCGTAGGGCAACCTCAGTTGTGATGTCGGATACAGATCGAAGTATTTCTTGGGCGCGACATACGGTGTGTGCGGTCGAAAGAAACCGACGCCGAGGAAAAACGGTTCGTCGCGTTTCTCTTGCATGATCTTGATCGCTTCGGTCGCAATCATGCCATCCGTCTGGTCTTCGTCTGTTCCGTCTGCAGCCAACCAACTCAACGAGCCGCTGATTTGTCGATGCGGTTCCGCATTGAACACGAGGGCTTCGTCGGTCTTATCACGGCCTTTCGGATTCACAGTGCGGTTCCAAGAGGGCGGATCATCAAATCCGTCGGTGCCGATCGAAGCGGGCACGTTGTAGTGATATATTTTGCCAACGCGAGCCGCGAAATATCCGGATCGCTGGAATGCTTGCGGCAAGGTCACAACGTTAGGCACTTCGTCGCGAAAATGTCGATCGAGGTCGTAAACTTTGATCGTGTCTGGCCTCAGACCCGTCATGACGGATGCTCGCGTCGGATTGCATAGTGGCAATTGGTTGTATGCACGCTCGAAACAAACGCCCTTGGCGGCGAGTCGATCGATGTTGGGCGTCTTCGCCACCAAGTCACCGTAACAACCGAGCGTGCAGCCCAGATCGTCGATTGCGATGAACAGCACGTTTGGCTTGTTTTGCTTGTCTGAGTAACCAACACTTTGCATCGCCCAAAGAACAAGGATTGTCGCTAGCCATCTTCGACAATTCGGGCGATCGACGAATGCGTGCACTTTTCCGCTCCTGCGTAGGCAATAAACTGGCGGGTGAGTTAGACTGGGCGGGCGAAGTATATGCCGATTACGGCCATCAAATTTACAAAATTCAACAGCACGATACTTTGGAAGCCCCACATGATACTCCACTTTGCCCGCGTCGCGGGAAGTCTGGCTCTGTTCGCTGCGGTGGTCTGCGTGAGTCCACTTGCTCACGCGGCTGACTCGGCGAAGCGACCCAATATCTTGTTCATCATTGTCGATGACCAGTCACCGTTTGATCTGTCGTGCTACAACCCGAAGACCGAGTTACAGTCACCGACGCTCGATCGACTTGCCACGGAGGGGATGGTTTTCGACTCGGCTCGCCACATGGGCGCTTGGGTTGGGGCCGTTTGTACGTCATCGCGTCACATGGTCATGTCCGGACGGACGCTGTGGCATATCCCCGACAAATCCGCGAAGAGCAGCAACAATCCGAACACGTTGAATCCAATGTTGGTGCCGCCCAATTTGGAAGACTTCACGATGGCTGCCGTTTTCAATAACGCGGGCTATGACACGATGCGTACCTGTAAGAACGGAAACTCGTACGAAGCGGCTAACAAAAAGTTTACCGTGCGAAAGGACGCAACCAAGCGCGGTGACACGGACGAGAGCGGAAGTCATTGGCACGCCAAACAAGTCCTCGAGTACTTGGACGCACGGGAATCCGCCAAAGACGATGACCCATTCCTCATCTACTTTGGCTTCTCGCACCCGCACGACACTCGCGATGGAAAGCCGGAGTTGTTGGCCAAATACGGAGCAGTCAACCACACGGACAAGAACTCGCTTCCGCCAGCCCACGAGAAACAACCGGTGCTACCCGCCAGTTACCTACCGGAGCATCCGTTTCATCACGGCCAGCCCGGATTGCGTGACGAGGAACAGGTCAGCGGCGTGTGGAAGAACCGCGATGAACGAACGATTCGAAACGAGCTCGGTCGCGAGTTTGCTTGTAGCGAAAATATTGACATTCAAATCGATCGAGTGCTCAAGAAGCTCGATGCGATGGGCGAACTCGATAACACGTACATCTTCTATACCGCGGACCACGGCATGGCGATCGGCCGACATGGGCTGCAAGGAAAACAGAACCTGTACGAACACACTTGGCGAGTTCCGTTTATTGTCAAAGGGCCAGGCATCAAGCCTGGTTCACGCGCCCCGGGTAATATCTACTTGCTCGACGTGTTGGCAACACTTTGCGACGTCGCCGAGATCGAAGCACCTGAGACAAGTGAAGGCATAAGTTTTAAGCCTGTGCTCGAGGGCAAGGCACAGACTGTTCGCGACACGATGTACGGTTGTTACTGTGGCGGCACCAAGCCTGGGATGCGAACAGTGATGAAGGGCGATTGGAAGCTGATCCAGTACGACGTGCTCGATGGCAGCGTGCAAGAAAACCAGCTCTTCAATCTGGCTGAGAATCCTCGCGAGTACCTGCCCCAGCACCATGCTGCGGAAGTCGTGAAGATGACCGGGGACCAGCCGATGGAATCGCAAACCAACCTCGCCAACGATCCACGATACAGCGACAAGCTTGCTGAGATGAAAACGCTACTGTTAGCTGAGATGCGACGCCTCGACGATCCGTATCGTCTGTGGGACCAGCCTCAAGAAGGTTTGACGCCGCTGGTGAAAACAGCCACTGAGGCAAAGCCCGCGCGAAAGAAACGTGAGAAGGAAGCGAAGTAGCGATCACCTCACTCGCGTTCCCAGGACGCATCGTGTCCTTTGCGTCTATTTCGAGTCGCTAAAGTTGTTGGCATGAAATTGCATGATCTCGATGCACTTGGCTTCGTAAATCTCGGAGGCGGAGTGCGTCGCGTCGGGGACGATAATTTTGCTGTGCGGGATCTCCAATGATTCCAGAAACTTCATGTACGCCAAGTTGTTTTCGTAGTTGAAACACTTGGTGCCGACATAGATCAACCAGTTGACTTGGGGCGTGCCGTGCTTGGCGTACTGTCGAGCCAAGTCCCAGGTGTTGTCGCCTTTCGCGAACACGAGCGAATCGGATTCACGACCATCGGATTCGCTGATGATGCGTTCAGTCTCGTAACCGCCGCCGCCTGCCGCAGCACTACAGAACAGCTCGGGATACCTCAGCGAAAGTCGCATCGTTCCGCGTCCGCCCTGTGAGAAGCCTTCGATCCCACGATGATTGCGATCGGCGATTGTGCGGTACGTCGAATCGATATGCGGAATCAACTCCTTGATGAACACGTCGGCGCCTTGCTTGGCCGGTTCGTTGGGCATGTTGTAATGGCTGACCGGGCCACCATTGACGAACACATAGACCATCTCGCGGACTTGTTTCGACTTCATTGCCGCAACGATTTTCGATGCCAAGCCGATTGACTTTGTCTCGCTGCCTGGCCGACCGCCATGCAAGTAATAAACCACTGGAAACCGTTGCGCCGAATCGCTATCCGAGTAGCTCGGTGGCAACAGGATCGCATAACCCACTTCGACGTCGAGCGACGGACTTGTAAACGTACCGTGCTTCAGCGACGGGAGTTGTTGCTTTGGCGGGATCGGATTCACCCACGCGAACGGAGCTGGCGGCTTTTTCGCTGGTGCATCCTTCTTGGTCGAGACCTCGGGTGGAGCTGCGACCGTAGAGGACGCCACAATAGCGACAAGCAAACAAGCAAGGACGTTCAAGCGAGGCATCGAAACACAATCCGTGAAGGTGAAGGGCAACAGGAAAAGCTACAGAAGTGCGAGTCGTTGACGCCGACGAGCGGAGTTCCAATCGAGCGTCAAAAACGCAATCATGAACACGGTCGCCAAGACTGCGATCGTCATTAGACCGCCCAGGAACACTGACCAACCATAGTGCTGGGCAATCGAGCCACCAAAAAAGTTGAAAAGCAACGCGCCGCCGTAGCCAAAGATGTCAATCAAGGAAACAAGAAACCCAGAGTGCTTGCCGCCGAATGACACCGCAAAAATGCTCATCGGGACATAGTAGGCTGGGGAGATACTCAATCCCAACAGGAAAATCGTGGCGATTGCCGCACCCGATCGCCAGGCCACGGGAACTTGATCAAGATTCCAAAGCACGAGCACACAGCAACAACCGAGTATCAACAGTCCTCCGAGCGCGCCGATCAGTTGTTTTTTCGATAAACGGTCGTAAAAGAAGCTCGTGAACAACAAGGCCGAGAACATGCCTGCGGGAAAGCAACTTCCCGCCATCGACGCTTGGCTGCTGCTGATGTCGAGTGACTCCGACAAATAGATCGGGATGAAAGTGAGGAAGTCCATCATGATCGTTAGAAACACGACGCTAAAGGAAATCGACCAGAACCTCGCGCTTTGACAAAATTGCCACAGAGCCGATAGCAACGAATGTGAATCGAGCGGATGTGATTTCGATTCGCGCGGTTGCTTGGCTTGATCGATTTCACTCTCATCGTCGTGTTGGTGGTCGGCGTGTTGGTGGTCGGCAAGCGAAACCAAGCCGACTTGTTCTGGCGTTTCCTTGAGAAAGAAATACAACAGCAAGACAACGCCGCTCGTCATCACGGCGGACACCACAAAGACCATGCGCCAATCCATGAGGCTGAGGAAGAACCCGAGCACCAATCCGGCGGCGATCGTTCCGACTCGCGAACTCGTCGAAATAATGCTCCACACTTGGCCATACCGTTGCTCGGGGTACCAACTCGCCACAATCTTGGTCATCGCTGGCCATCCGCCTGCTTTGGCGGCTTGGCCGAGAAAGTTGAACGCCGCGAATGCAACAAACGACGATCCGAACGCGAAGCCGATATTCGCCATGGCTGTTAACGAGAGAGCAATCAGGAACATGCGGCGGCCACCGACCAAGTCAGCCCCCGGACCCGTCACCAGCTTGCCGCAAATCGCTCCAGCCGAATGCCAGCTCATCAAATGGCCGAATGACTCCTTGTCCATATTCAGCGACGGATCGTCCATCAACGCGGCGCTCGACGCGATGAGCGTGTTTCGACACAGCATGAATGCGGCGTAGCCGACGTACATGGCGCCAAGAACCGTGAATTGCCAACGCACGAATCTGCTGATCGGTGGCTTGCGCATAGGCTTTACCGGTTGCTCATTCGTCATGATTGTGCCCCGTTTCAACCGTCGTTGATGCTCGTTCGGGACTCGCGTTGACATCGTTCGTTGGCGACGGGATGCGCAACATCTCGTGAAATTGCCGGTTGATGTCAGTCATCACAGGGTCTTCCGCTGATCCGCGAACGCGTTGAGGGCTGACCACGATCGGGGTTCCAACAAAGACCGTGGCACTCATGGGTTGGTGAACACGGCACTTGTCGGTTAAGTCCTCCTCGAACTTCTCGACGGTTTCGAGCATGCGTTCGTTTGTCGGGTTAGAACGAATGTAGTCAGGCGCGTAGTGGCTGATTTGTTGTGCAATGTACATGTCCTCCAATTGGCCCCAGCGTCGTATGCGTTCGTCTTCGTCAATGGTGTCCGCGATCATCTCTCGGAGTACCGCGATTCTCAAATTCTTGACGCGTGCAACTGTCGATGTTTCCGTTCGCCCCGCAATCCACTCGGCTTCGAGCGGTTTGAGGATCTGGTCGATGAGAGATGCAACTCTCGCATTGATCTCGCCGCTTTGTGGGCTGCCAAAGTGCTCGATCTCTTTGAGCCACAGCAGAGCTTCGCCGACTCGAACGATACGGCTGAGTCGATCCGGATCACGCTTCGGCCGCCAAGACAACCGGCGTTCGATCGAGTCAAGCGTTTCGTGTACCGCCGCGTCAATGTCACCGTGAAAGTGGTATCGAATAGCGATTGGAAGAACAACAACTTGGCGTGGCGGGTTTGCCGATGCTCGTTTTTTGGCTGCTGTTCGAGCAACAAACGAGACGCCTTCCATCAAGGCGATGATCCGATCATTCGTACGAGTGATGACGCCTTCGGGAAAGATGATCAGTGGTCGGTCAGCTTGTTCGAGGATCTCAACGCCGGCTTGGAGTGCTTGGCGATCGAGTCCTTCGCGGTAAACGCTAAAGGCACCGATCCGCCGCAACATGAATCGCCGAAATCGTCCCTGCATGAACAAATGCCAACTCGCCATAATGAACGGCGAGACGCCCGCCAAGCGACAAAGCTCCGACACGATGAGCGGATCACAGGGGCGGCAGTGATTCGGTGCAAGTAAAACCGAATGCCCTGCTCGAAGTGCGTCCGTGAGTCGATCGAGCCCCTCAATTTCGAGTGACTCAATGCCATGGTCACGCTTGAGTTGGCGTCGGATAAGCTTCTGCAAAAGCCAGGGCCACCATTTGTTCTTGTGCGGCGGCACGAACTGGTAAGGCTCGTCAATAACGACTGCGTCCATACAAACATTATGAATCGGAATCAGATTTCTAGTGAATTCAGACCACATCTTAGCGAACGCCGGTGTGCTCGGTGGGTCGCGGGAAACCAGATTCAGCCTGGTGCGATGGCGATGGCGACGTGCACAATTTTGCGAACCCGTTTTGACGCTAAGCTGTCGTATGATTGCGAGGTGCCAGCGGATTTTGCTGGCATTCAAACACGTCGAGCCTGTGAGCAACCTTTGTGACACCTTCCACCGGACGGCCTTGGGGCGTCACGCTTGCGATTGTGGGCACATTCCTGTTTGCGCTCAAATCCATCTTCGTCAAACTTGCGTTTGCGGCTGGTGCCAACGCCACGTTCTTGCTCACACTTCGCATGACGATGGCATTGCCGTTCTATGTCGCCGTGCTTTGGCATTTGCGTACGCGAGACGATCGCAAGCCGCTGCATCGCGATCACATCATTCGAGCGTCGTTGCTTGGGTTCTTGGGCTACTATCTTGCCTCGTACTTGGATCTCGCGGGGCTTGAACAGATCTCGGCTCAACTCGAACGGCTGACGATGTTCACCTATCCAGCGATGGTCGCTGTGCTTGCTTGGATGTTTCTTGGCGAGCAAGTCAATCGCAAAATCATCGTCGCGATCGCGCTCTCGTACGTTGGCGTGTTGTTGATGTACGGGCAAGAACGAAACTTCGCCGCAGTAGGCAACACGAGTCTTGGCGTGTTGTTGGTATTTGGTTCGGCGCTGAGCTACTCGTTTTACATTCTGTTTGCGAAGCCGACGATGCAGCAGATCGGTAGTCGGCAATTCACGAGCTTGGCGATGATCGGCTCGACGTTCTTTGTCGTCGTCCACTTTGCTACGACTCAGCCGTTTTCGTCGTTCACGCAAGCGAATCCGATGGTCTATGTGTACGGAATCATCCTCGCGTTTGTCTGCACGGTGATTCCGAGCTTTATGATCAACGAAGCCATCATGCGAATCGGAGCGACTCGAACAACCGTGATTGGCTCCGTCGGCCCGGTGCTGACGATGCTGCTTGCGATCTCGGTTCTCAGCGAACCATCATCGCTTCAGCACTTCCTCGGGATGGCGGTGGCGATCTACGGAGTCAGCCTGGTTGCTCGGAAATAGGCGCGGATTGATGAAAACCGCGTTTGCCGTCAGGAATTGCGTTACACGAACTGCGGTGAGTTTGCGAATTGACCCGTTTTGGTGCACTGGGCACAGAAATCTAAATTTTGCGGGGTTCATCTTCACACTATAGCATCGTCAGGGCATTTTGTTCACAATACTCAGTTGACCGGGCCCGAGTGCGGCAATCGGTCGAATCAACCCCGAGATGAGTTTCCGTTACTATGAAACGTGTTTTAGCGTGTTTAGCTGTATTGGCTCTTTCAGCGTTCGTGGCCACCAGCAGTTTTGCTGATGATGAGCCGAAGAAGAAGAAAAAGGGAGGCGAAGGCGGCAAGGGCAAAGGAAATCCTGTGCTCACGCAAGCGATGAAGGCACTCGAAGCCGCGAACTTAACGGATGAGCAAAAAGGCAAGGTCAAGGAATTGGCAGCCAAGATGATGGAAGAGACCAAGGCACTCGCTGGAGAAGGCTTGACGGCTGAGTTGACCAAGAAGCGTGGTGAGTTGATGAAGGCTGCGAGAGAAGCCGGCAAGAAGGGCAAGGACCTTGCGGCAGCCGCAAACGAAGGTCTCTCGGAAGCCGAGCTTGCGGTCGTCAAGAAAGAAACACAAATCCAAGGCAAGTTCCGCAAGGCAGTTCTCGCGTTGTTGACCGACGAGCAAAAAGCTGCGTTGCCAGAGACCATGATCAAGACTTGGTCCGGACCAGAAAAGGGCAAAGGCGGCAAGAAGAAAGAAGCTGCATAGTTCTTCTTTTGGCGATGAAGCGGATAGCGTTTGCTTCAATTAACCCTAAGCACAGAAAGGCCGAGTAGCGCGGATAGCGCTGCTCGGCCTTTTGCGTATGTTGGTCTGTTGTGCAGTTCGACTAGGCGGCGCGTCGATAGTTTGCGGTCGATTCTTGTTCCAGCCGAATCGTTGTGGGCTCCGCAGTTTCGACGGAGACAACGGTTTCTTGATTCAATCGTTTTCGAACGCCGCTTGCTGAGAGTGACGAGGCGGCCTGGCCCAGGCACTCGGCGTATCGTGACGGACGCAGCATGTTTCGCAGTAGCGATTGGACGCAACTTGCGGTGCCAGAACTGATGCCGTGGATGCAATCATGGATTGCTCGCAAACGTTGGCCACGTGAGAACGAGGACGTTGTCCACTCCTCGGGAATGTTGTCACTGTAAACGTTCGAGTTCGTCGCCATTGCGGATCGCCATCCAGCGACCTGGGCAACGAGCGTGTGTGCGTAAACGGATTCGAGGGTGCTTGCCGAATCGAAGGTGTTTTCGAGACTTGCAAGCACATCACGTCGCCAGAACGATGCTTGCAAGTAAGCACCGTCAACTCGATTGATGTCGCGTCGTCGGACTTCGTTCTGTCCGGCTGCGAGACCATGGCACAGACGGGCTGCGGAGTCGAACCAACCTGCGTTGACGATATCGCCGGTTTCACGGTCGCGAATGACCGGCGCGACGATTGCTGTGTCGTGTTGCTCGAAGAGTTCGAGCGCAGGTTCCGTCCAGTCTTCGGTGGCGATAATTCCTTCGGCCAAGACGTGAACGATGTGACCGCGGGCCACGTTCGCTGCTTCCGCGACGATTCGGGCCAGTCGTGTGGATGCTGTGACGAGAAACTCAACCTCGTCGGCGAGCATGAATGGATCGTCATAGTTGCCGCTGTGGGCGACAATGATTTCACAGTGTTCTGGACGGTTCTCCAGGACACTGATCAATGTGTTTTCAAACGCTGGAATGTCACTGCCAACTGGGACAATGATCGACAACCGAGGAGTCGGAGAGAACTTCGGCACCGAGACCACCCTAGAAAGAGACGCCGAGCACCGCCGCTCGGCTTGGGGAGATTGAACTCACTGCGGCAGCGATACTGCCTCGGGCTTAAATTTCGGTAGCGGACCGACCCTTTGTTGAGCACATCATCCGCCGTACGAGCGAATGGCGTGATGTTTGGCATACCGCTCACTGAACCTATTCGCTAATCGATACAGATTCTCGCCGTGGCGGACTTTAGCGTCTCACTCATCCGGTTTCGCTCGGTTTCACGCGCAGTTAAGTTCTTGCATCGCTAGCTTGTCATTAGCTCGTCGTCCGAATCTCGAAAATCGCTCAAGTCCAATCAGTTCCATGAAAACACGCTCGCTCGGCAGCCACGGCCCCCAGGTCTCGGAAATAGGTTTTGGTGCGTGGGCACTCGGCGGCCAATGGGGCGGTCAAGACGACGCGGATTCCATAGCGGCACTGAACGCAGCAATCGACCAGGGCATTAACTTCATCGACACAGCGGCGGGATACGGCGACGGACGAAGCGAACGCGTGATCGCTGAGGTCTTGAAAAGCCGCAGTGACGAAATGCTTGTCGCGACGAAGACGCCGCCGGACTCCGGGCCTTGGCCGCCGAGTCCGTATTGTCGCTGGCAAGACCGTTACTCAGCCGCCTACTTGCGTGACAACGTCCATTCGCGACTCAGGAACCTCGGCGTCGAGCGGATTGATCTGCTCCAGTTGCACACATGGACGCGGGCCTGGAACGATGACCCGCAACCGTTGATGGTGCTTCGTCAATTACGCGACGAAGGCAAAGTCGGATTGATCGGCGTCAGCACTCCAGAGCACGACCAATCATGCGTGATCGAGTTGATGCGCGACGGTTTGGTCGACGTTGTGCAAATCATCTACAACCTTTTCGACCAAGAAGCTGTCGCCCAGATTCTGCCTGTCGCGGAAGAAACGGGGACTGGCGTGATCGTTCGTGTCGCTCTCGACGAAGGGGCACTGACCGGCAAATACAAACCGGACCACACGTTCCCCGAAGACGACTTCCGGCATCGTTACTTCGAAGGCGATCGGATGCAGCGCACGGTGGCACGCGTCGAAGAAATCCGGAAAGACCTCACCGGCTCAGAAGTCGCGAATCAATACTCGATGGCCGATGTGGCGTTGAAGTTCGTGCTCGCGCGGCCCGAAGTCTCGACAGTCATCGTCGGCATGCGAAGCGCAGCGCAAGTCAGCATGATCGCACCGGTGAGCGATTTACCAGACATGCCCGATTCGCTACTTCGCCAATTACGTCGACACAATTGGCTTCGCGGCGTTTGGTACAGCGGCAAGTCCTAGGCACACGTCGTTATCGCGTTGTCCATCCACCGTCGACCACCATCATGCTGCCCGTGGTATAGCTCGACGCGTCACTCGCGAGATAGATCGCGGAGCCTTGGATTTCTTCGAGCCGCCCCCAACGATTCAGCGCGACGGCGCCGACGATAAACTTCTTGGCTTCTTCGCTGTCCGCGATCGGTTCGTTCATCGGCGTCAAAAACGGACCTGGGCAAATCGCGTTGACCATGATGTTGTACGGAGCAAGTTCCAGTGCAAGCCCGCGAGTCATCTGAACCACAGCACCTTTGCTTGAAGTGTATGGTGTGCGATTGGCGAGTCCGACGATCCCCAAAGTGCTCGCCAAATTGATAATGCGACCGCTTCCCGCTTCCTTCATCGCCGGAAGTACTGCGCGGCAAGCTAACCAAGTGCCATCGACGTTGACGCGTTGGACTTCGCGGAACTGTTCGAGCGAGATCTCATCGATTGGGCCACGGATATTGATCCCAGCGCTATTGATGAGCACATCGATGCGCCCGAACTTGGCGAGAGTTTCTGCGGCCAAGCGTTCCGTTTGCAATTGCTCGACCACGTCAGTGACCACACCAATGCAATCGACACCATAGTCTGATTTTATTTCGGTGACGGCTGCGTTCAGTTCCAACTCATTGCGGCTTGCCAAGACAAGGCTCGCGCCAGCAGAAGCGAGGCCAGCAGCCATCGCTTTTCCGAGTCCTTTCGAGCCTCCGGTGACAATGGCAACGCGACCAGTCAAATCAAACAGCTTCATGCCAGGTAATTTCATGATCGCACCAACAAAGGCACCAAGGAGAAAACCGGTTCATCAACGTCGCGACGGCTCAATCAGTCCAGCACGATGCAAGCAGCTTCGGTGGTGCTGCGGACATAGATGCGATTGTCGCTGTAGGCGGGAGTCGACCAGCATTTACCGCCGAGAATTTTCGCTTTCGCGACTTCTCGATAGGCCGACGGGACCGCTTCGACAATCGCGACTTCGCCAGCGTCGGACAAGACGATCAGCTTGTCGTTGACGAGAATGCAGTTGCCGGGGCCAAAACCGCGCTCGGACCACTTGATCTCGCCCGTCGACAAATCAACGCACTGCAGCGGCGCTTTGCCGTACTTTTTGAACTCATAGATTCCATACAAATGTCCGTCGTGGACAATTGGCGTGCTCCAGTGGTTCATCAGCTCGTTGGGCTTGAACCACAATTCCTTGGGTTCGTTGCCCGTTGCGATTTGAAACAGCCCCGCGCCGACTCCGTAACCGGCGGAGCAGTAGACACGATCTTTGTCCGCAATCGGTGACGCCGCCGTGGAGACGCTGAATGGAAACTTCGATTGCCACAGTTCTTGTCCAGTTGTCGCATTCACAGCAACCAATCCAGACTCAACGAAGAAGATGATTTGTTCGGTGTGGTTAATCGTAGCTAGCGTTGGAGTGGCGTGTGTGATTGTTTCGTTGCCGCTCTTCCAGACGACGTCGCCGCTGGTCTTGTTAAATGCCAAGAACGACTGGCCTGCGCCACCGCCGCCAACGATAACTGAATCACCTGTGACGATCGGCGAGCTTGCATTGAGCCACTTGATGTTGCGACCATCAAACTTGCTGACAATGTCGTGTCGCCAAACGAGCTTGCCTGATTCAGCCTCGAAGCATGACAGCACGAGATGCGAGTCATAGACATAGACGCGATTGCCATCGATTGCGGGAGTCGATCGAGGCCCATCGCCACCGCGATTGTCTTCGGCACCCGAGTTGCCTCCGTCGTGTCCGTAATCACTCACGCCAAGCGGTGCGTTCCAAACTTCTTTGCCGGTGTTTGCGTCAAGTGCGATTAGGAACTCAGTCAGCTTGCCGTCGGCTGCGTCACGAGACACTAGTGTCATCGCGCGACCATCAGCGATCGCGAATGAGCTGAAACCGAGCGGAGTCGGAACTTTCCAAAGCAAGTTCGGGCCTTGGCCAGTCCACGTGACGGGCGGCAGCTCAATGGCTGTCTTTCCATCGCCCGTCGCACCGCGATATTGCGGCCAGTCTTCGGCGAACGTCACGACGGGAAAGCTGGTCACAGCCAAGCAAGCTGCCGCAAACAAAACTAAAGCACGCATAGTGTTCCTTGATTCTCCAGGCGTTCGTAGACCGATCGGATACCGCGATCCAAGTTTGGATGCTGGTACTCGGGTTGAAATGTCAATTTAATGAGTTCGCCGCGAATTCGGCACCCGTCACTCGTCGCAGTGCCCGTCGCGGTGCCAGACACTATAATCTCGAGTCGTTTCACTTGTCTGGTGCTGCCACATTCGCCTCGATGGCAAGCTGGCGCCGCGTTCCTTCCCCGACTGAGATCTTCCAATGCTTCGAAAATTCATTGCCTTTTCATGTTTGCTCTGCCTCAATCTTGCGTCGGTTCGCGGCGAGGCGCCAACGCTCGACAAAGCCGAGAAAGCCGCTGGGTTCGAATCGTTGTTTGATGGCAGCTCGCTCGAAGGGTGGAAGAACTCTGGAAATTGGATCGTTGCCGATGGCGTGATCACGCGTGACGGCAAAGGCGGTAGCCTCGTTTACACCAAGTCGAAAGTGCCCGATGACTTTGAACTTCGATTCGAATGGAAAGTCGCCAAGGGAAGCAACAGCGGTGTGTACTATCGACCTGGGCAATACGAGTACCAGATCCTCGACAATGCCGTTCATGCGGACGGAAAGAACCCACGCACGAGCGCTGCGTCGTTGTACTTTTGTCTGCAGCCTTCCGAAGACGCGACTCGAAGCGTGGGTGAATGGAACGAGGGACGCATCGTTTGCCAAGGCAGCGTGATTCAACACTGGCTCAACGGAAAGAAAGTCATCGACTTTGACTACACCGATGAGAAGTGGAGTTTCAATGTCGAGATGCTGAAAGCTCGCGGTGGAAACTTAGCGAGTCGCGGTGCGAACCTTTCGTTCCAAGACCACGGCGACCCAGTTTGGTATCGCAACATTCGAATGCGCGGGCTCACGAGCAGCGATGACATCGGGCACAGCAATGTTGAGCCAGCAACAATCTCGGATGAGATCTTGAAGTACGAAAAAGAGAAACTCGACGGTATCGTTGCAAGAAGCAAGAAGGCAAAAGCGAAGTAGCGCATCCAGCACTGCTGGTGTTACGCTTCTTCTTTGCGAATGATCGCGGCGATCGCGTCCGTCACTAATCGCAAGCTCTTCGCGGCCATCACAAAATTGGTGTGGCCGCTGACTTCCGGTTGAATCTCTTCATAGATCTTCGTCGCTGCGGCAAGTTTCGAGATCTTTTTCTTGACAGCTTTTAAGTAGCGATTGGGATCCTCGATTTCATCCGTTGGCCCAAGAGCCAGGATGAAATCGTAAAGATCACGTACGACGTCGCGAAGCTCTTCGTCTTCCTCGGCTTCGTCCGCGTGCTTCAAGAACGTTCGAACCATCCACAGGTGCGCGACCTGGGAATCGATCACACGCACCTTGGCCCATGCCAAGTTGTTCAACGTTTCTTCTTGCGACTCTTCTTCTGGTGATGTTTCGGGCAACGGTTCGTTCATCATCGTAGGCCAGGACCTGTCCTGGCGATTCGGAAGTCTGGAAAGCTGCCAGGACAGGTGCTGGCCTATGAAAGGGCGGGCATGAAACTATGTTGCCGCGGGAGCTGGCGGGGCTGGCTTGTGTCCGGGCTTGGGAGCAAACACCAACACGAGAACGGCGCCGGTGATCACAACAAGTAGCGAGATCCAAAACATGCCGCCCACTCGCGACCATGCTTGCGTCTCGGTAAGCGAGGTGATCGTGTTCATGACCGGGGCAAAGCCGAATACGAGCGGCATGACGAATACTGGTTTGCCACCAAAGTTGAACGCGTAGATGATCCCCAGAGCACCGATCGCTCCAGCGGCTCCACCCGCAAGACTCCACATCATTCCAGTCGAGTTCCATTCACCTGTTGTTTTCACGACAGCCAAAATGCCAAGCGGGATCGCAACGGCGATGAAGAAATACGACAACCCAACGCACAGGAACGGACGCAAACGGCTGCCGCTCATCAGCATTTGCCCCTTGTGCAGAACGGGTCCGTAAGCACCCCAGCACAAAACAGCAGCCAGCACGGATGCGTAGATCGCTGGATAGTTCTTCACTGGTGGAGCCGGGGCGGCAACAGCCACTGTGTCTGCAGCAGCAACTTGTGGTGCTGGCGCGGGTGGTCCAGGCTTGAAGTACAGCACACCGGCGGCACCAACGGCAGCGAGCAACACGCCGAGCAAGAAGATCTTGTTGATCTCTTTGAATGTGCCTGACATGCCCATCGTGACCAGCGTGTTGATGACGGGAGCTCCTCCGAAAACCAGCGGCATTACATACACTGGCGAAGCGTTGAAGTTGAACGCCAAGATAACGCCGAGCGCGCCGATGGCACCGACTGCACCAGCCACCAGCGACCAAATCGTGCCGCCTTTGGACCATGTGCCTTTTTCGCCTTTGGTTAACAACAGCGCGAGCGGCACGAGGACTGCGATTGCAAAGTAGGCGAACCCGACTCCAACAAACGGACGCAGGGCGTCGCCCATCGAGACTTTTCCGTGGTGCATTAGCGGGCCGTAGTTGCCCCAGCAGATCACGGTCAGGAATACGAACGGCAAAAACGCAAAGGCACGATTCATAAGGAAGGATTCGAGGTTGGAGGTGGGGTGTTAGTCTGTTTGCGTCGAATCGCGGGGACTTAGTTGAACAAGAAGTGACAGATGTCACCGTCTTGCATGACATATGTCTTGCCTTCGACACGCAACTTACCAGCTTGGCGGATATCTTTCTCGTTACCGTATTGTTCCAGGTCGGGAAGCGTGTAGATCTCCACGCGAATGAATCCCTTCTCGAAATCCGTGTGGATGACGCCAGCAGCCTGGGGTGCGGTCGCGCCGATCGGAACGGGCCACGCGCGAACTTCCTTCTCGCCTGCGGTGAAGTAGCTTTGCAGTCCAAGCGTGCGATAAGTCGCTCGAGCAATGTGATTGAGCGCTGGTTCATCGAGGCCAACTTCCTTCAACATCTCTTGCCGCTCTTCTTCGTCGAGCTCCGCAAGTTCCGATTCGAGCTTGGCACAAACGCAAACGACGCCCGCGCCAGCCGTCTCAGCATACTCGCGAACTTTCTGGACCAGCTCATGTTCACCGGCCAGGTCGTTCTCGTCGACGTTGGCAACGTAGAGCACGGGCTTGGCGGTCATGAGACCAAAGCTGCTAATCGATGCTTGTTCAGCTTCGATCAATTTGAGTGTGCGGAGTGGCTGGCCAGCGTCCAAGTGGGCGTTGCACTTTTCGATCGCCGCAACACGCAACTTCGCTTCCTTGTCGCCGCTTCGGGCTGTGCGCTCTGCTTTGCTCAGTGCGTTCTCGAGCGTTTGCATATCCGCAAGCATCAATTCTGTTTCGATCGTGTCGATGTCTGCGAGCGGATCGACGTTGCCCGAAACGTGGATCACGTCGGGGTCTTCGAAACATCGCACGACCTGGACGATCGCGTCGACTTGACGAATGTGGCTGAGGAATTTGTTGCCAAGCCCTTCGCCTTCGCTCGCACCCTTCACGATGCCGGCGATATCAACGAGCTTGATCGCGGACGGGATGATCTTCTGGGGCACAATATATTTAGTGATGCGAGTTAGCCGTTCGTCGGGCACGCTCACGACCCCTTCGTTGGGCTCAATGGTGCAAAACGGATAATTCGCGCTCTGGGCCGACTTGGAACAGGTCAACGCATTGAACAACGTGCTTTTGCCAACATTGGGCAAGCCAACAATTCCGGCTTCCATGACTCTCGCGCGGGTGGGGGTTCGGGGTTCGGGTGAGCCGAAAAATGTACCAGCACGACTGGAATGTTGACAGCTGTCCCAAGCCAGTTGCTGGCGAGGAGTCGTCGGTGGAAGGAAATGCAGAGATTCGAGCTGTTTTCAAGTAGCAGGCACACTCCGTGTGCCGTCCGCGAGTTTTGGACGGGGTTGTTGAGGCGGACGGCACGGCGGAGCGTGCC
>JBGTAI010000055.1:0-16235 GCA_041749955.1 Pirellulaceae bacterium
ATCGAACTGAACGTGCCGAGTTACCGCGTCGAGAAGGCGAAAGCCAATGGCAAATCCACTTCCGCCGAGGCAACTGCGAAGAACTCTTAGCAGGGAATTCTAATTGTCGCTAAAGGGGAGAACTAATTGTCGCCGAACAGATGACGTTGATTCGTGACACTAGCTTAAAAAGCGGGGTGCGCGGCCGCCACAAAAGGGAACGGGTGCATTCTGATGCACTACCCGACACGGCCCAGCGCGCTCGGGTCGTGAGTCGTATCGGTTGGGGTGTTCAGCACTTGGACAATTGCATTAGTGATTTGGTGCATTCTTGGATGCTTGCCAAGATTCGAGCATCATTCCGGCTTGTCGTACTTGCTCAGCGAGACTTGGATTTACGGCTGAGTAAAGTTTGTACAGCGATTGGTACGGCGGCGCATACCGAACGTCGATGCGGATCGACTCGCGAAGCAGCGACTCGGCTTCTTGGAATCGCTGAAGACGGGCAAGCGCAAGTGCAGTGTTGTAACCGTCCTTTGAGTTGCGCTGAGTTTGAACTAGCTCAACGCCGTATCGTGCGCTCAATTCAAACTGGCCTTCGTCAAAACGTCTCGCCAACAAAACTTCGAGCGCATCTTTGCGACTGTCGACGGGCCGCGACTCCAGCCGAATCGTTTCGAGTGCTTCGAGCTCAGCCAGTTTCCACAGTTCGCTGAGTTGCTTTGAATCCGGCACAGGTTCAGTGGTCGATTCCGCCATTGTTCGATAGGCCCTCGCGAGCAAACTGTGAAGCACTGTATCGGTACTGTCGTCGGCAGCAAGTTGCTTTAGTTTGCTCAGCGTCTCGCTGGTCAGTCGTTTCATTGCGGTGTCGGGGGATGTACCGTCAAGCTCAAAAAGTGCCTTCGCAATCGAGTCACTGCGCTGGTCGACAGAGTCAACTGCGTTGGGGCTCTCCAGGCGACGTACTGTGGAGCTGGTTAATTCGATGTTACCTTCAGGTGTCGCCGCTCTTGGATACACGGCGATTTGATGGTTGGTCGTCGCGGTGTGCGGGACTTCGCTTGCGACGCTCGGCATGTGGCAGCGGAAGCAAACGTTCTGTTCTCGCTCGACGCGGATGTCGTGCTCGAGTTTGCACGCCTCGTCCGTGTGGCACTTCATACAATGCTCGGTTTGTACGACAGACACTGGTTTATCAGTCACACTGTGGTGCGGGTCGTGGCATGTGATGCACGTCAATGTGTCCGAGTTCTTGTAGCACTCGCTTTGCCAAAGTTGGTCAAAGTGATCCACGAAAGTCTTCTCGACGTGAGCTGATCCAGTCGCAGTCGGTGGTTTATCGACTTTGTAGATCTTGCGAGTGTTTTCAAGTGGCTCGCCTGGTACGAAGTCCCAAATCGTCTTGCCCTTCGCTTCCACAACAATATCGCCTTGCAGGTGGCACTGGGCACAGATTGACTCCGACGCGTGTCGGTCCAAATGGCTCGGGTTGATGATTTTCGTATCGGTAACTGACGAATCGGTAACTGGCGAATCGGTAACTGACGAATCGGTAGCAGTCACGTTCTCGCGTTTGGCTTCATAGAGTTTTGCGTGCTCACTGCCGGCGCCGTGACATCGCTCGCACCCGATTGCCAATTCTTGAATCGAGAATCTTTCGTTATTGTCACTCTCGCGAGCAATGATGCCTGCGTGGCAAAAAACACATTGATCCGTAATGACGCGTGTCGTTCCCAAGTGATCCTTGACGTCATAGCCTGGTGCCATGGCATAGTCCTGGGGTTCGCTGTACCACGTCACAGGCGACTGGACGAGGAAGCCGCGATCTTCAAGCAGGTAGCCTTTTGCAAACGCACCGCTGCCCATGACATACTTGACGGGCAACTCACTTGCAGGGAACGAAACACTTGTCGTGGGCGACGTTGCAACTCGCAGCGATTCACGATGCGTGACGCCCTTTGAACTGACAAGCACTTCATAAAGTGTTTTGCTTGGTTCGTGAAAGTACGATCCAGGCTTTTCGGTGTGTGAAGAATCAATCTTTGCGAGTGAACGACTGTGGTGCGTTTGCAGGTAGCTTTGATAGCGCTGGGCATGACACTTGGCGCACGCTTCAGTTCCGATGAATGGTTCGGCAATCGAAATGAGTGACGCCTTTGGAGTACTCTCGGGCGTCTCCGTGCGCGAGCGTGGCGCTGGCTCAGTGACTACTTTGGCGGGCGCCGGAGGACTGGCGACTTCCGGGCCCGGTGACTTGATTTGCGTCACAAGTATGATTGCGACTGAGGCAATGCCGAGGGCGATAGCAATCCAGATCAACGTGCCGCGATTCATGGGGCGAGTAGCTTCGCAGCTTCCTGGCGCATTTGTGTTATGAGTTCGCGGCGAGCGGCGTCGGGTACTCCAAGTTGGCTGAGGAGACGAGCGCTGCGAAGCAGTGATTCGGCTGCGAACGCCTTGTCGTCTTCTAAAGTGATTGGGTCTGTCGATTTAGCTTCGCTTGCATGGGGGCCAGAGGCTTCGAAATCGTTGCTCGGGTCGAGGGCGGTTCCGTCCAAGACACTTCCTCGACGACGGATCAACTGCAGCAGATCATCAAGAACTGGATCACCGTCGGTGACTGGAACGCCGCCGTCCAAGGCCGCTCGAATTTTATTGTGCTGTTGCTCGGTGTTCGGAACGGGCGCGATTGGAACAACATCCAGCTTCGGAATCTCAATTTGCTGTTCATCAGTTGGCATTGCCGTTTGAGGAGGTGCAACTTGAGGAGGCGCCCCTTGAGGAGGCGCCTGTGCCTCGGAGGCACGAGACGCCATCGTTGCGAGAATCGCAACAGCGAGTGCGAGTGTTCGAGATCGAAAAGAAACCCTGGAGCGACCCCATCGTCGCTGTTTCATAACTCGGTTTGCGCCGGAATCGAACATCATCCATCACTCCTTTTCAGTCGCAATTCACTGGATTGACAACCTATTTCGCTAGCTCGGTGAACCGTGATTCACGAACCACCGTCACTTTGATCTCGCCTGGGTACGTCAGCTCTTTCTCGAACGCTTTGGCGATGTTTCGGCAAATCGTTGCTGCTTGTTCGTCATCCGTTTTGTCGCTCGCGACGATGACGCGAAGCTCGCGGCCGGCTGAAATCGCAAACGCTTGGCTGACGCCCTCAAATCGACGGGCGATCGATTCGAGTTCTTCCATTCGTTTAATATAGCGTTCAAGGCTTTCGCGACGAGCGCCAGGTCGGCTGGCACTGCACGCGTCGGCGGTTGCCACCAACATGGTGTAGGGATACTCAGTGACAATTTCGTCGTGGTGGCCAAGGGCCGCGTGGACGACTTCGGCGTTCTCGTTGTTGCGGCGAAGCAAGTCGGCGCCGATCTTGGGGTGTCCGCCTTCGAGTTCGTGGTCCGCAGCCTTGCCGATGTCGTGAAGCAGTCCACAACGTCGGGCGAGGTCACCGTTCATGCCAATCATTTCGGCGAGCAATCCGGTCACGAACGCCACTTCGACGCTGTGTCGCAGTACGTTTTGGCTGTAAGAGGTACGGAAGTGCAAGCGGCCGAGCATCATCAGGATTTTGTCGCTCAGTCCCGGCACGTTGACTTCGTCCGCTGCTTGGCGTCCCTTGGTGAGCATGAACTCGTCGATTTCCTTCGCCGTTTGTTCGACGATCTCTTCGATTCGCGTGGGGTGGATGCGTCCGTCTTGGATGAGTTTGCTGAGCGATTGCCGAGCGATTTCACGGCGAACGGGATCGAAACCACTGACGATGACCACGCCTGGCGTATCGTCGATGATAACGTCTACACCCGTGGCCTTTTCGAAGGCACGAATGTTGCGACCTTCGCGGCCGATGATGCGACCTTTCAAATCGTCGGTGGGTACGTCAACGGTGCTTGTCGTGGTTTCGGCGGTGTGAGCGGACGCGTATCGCTGGATCGCGGTCAGCAACATATCGCGTGCTTGACTTTGGACGACTTCCGAGAGGTGCTTTTGATGCTTCAGCAAAACGGAACCGATTTCGTGGTCCAAATCTCGCTGGAGCGATTCCAGCAATTGCGTCTTGGCTTCATCGCGGCTCATTCCGCTTGCTTGCTCAAGGACGCGTTGTTGATCTTTGAGCGTCTTGTCAAGTTGCGTGCGTTGCTCCGCCAGTCCACGCATTTGTGTTGCTAGGCGAGTTTGGCTGCTTTCCAAACCACGTTGTTGTTTGCGCAGTGCTTCGTCTTGTTGGCGCAGCAGGTCGTCGCGGCGGTCCAGGGATTGTTCGCGTTGTGCTTGGGTCTTGCGAGCTGTGGCGATTTCTCGGTCAGCTTCTGCTTTTGCTGCTATCGCTGCTTCCTTGCCTTCGACAAGCAGACGTGCTCGCTCAGTCTCGCCTTGGACGCGAGCAGCTTCGATCAGTAGCTCGTTCTGTTTGCGGAGCTCGTCTTCGCGAGATTTCTCGACGCGTTTGAGGCCAAAGTAGGAGGCCGCTGAGCCGATCATGAACGCGATCAGCGAATAGAGTACAGTTGTCGTATCCAAAGTTGAGTCCTCGAGGGCGAGGACGCCAAAACCAAACCATGTGCGTCACATGAGAGTGGCTGATCGCGAAAGAATCGGTTGAGACGATGTCATCAAACCGGGTCGGTTCATTGCGTGCCGCTTTGCAACCAAACGCGTGAGCGACAGGAAACTGCGGTTCGTCATTGAGCACGAGAGCTTCTAGATCCAGCCGAACATTTGCTCGGCAGAGAACCCAGAAAACGATCGAGTTGAAGAGCGTCCACATCTTGCGAAAAGCCATTCGAGATGAATGTGTCGCAAACCAGCCAACGCGGCACGAAGATTCTGGCGCGCCGCCACGGCCAATTCACGGGTGATTCTGTTGTCCAGAGTAGTTGTTAACTTAATTGGCAATCAGGGGCCTTGAGAGGGTCGATTTCGACCTTCCACAAGGTTGGTCCCAAGGTAACACTTCGCCGGCGCGGGGGGAACAACTGCTGTGATAATTCCTTCCCCAAAACCAGTCATTGTCGACGAAACCCACCCAGAAACTGAGGAAACATCAAATTTGACGTCGCTCGTGGTCTCTATTTCGGACATCGCCCCGCTCGCGGAATGTGTCCAGTCCGCGTGGCCGGCCGAGCGTTGGCGCGACTGTGGCGTTGTCGTCGGTTGCAGTGGCGGTGCGGACAGCGTCGCCCTTGCGATTACCCTTTCTGCCTTGCGAAACCACCCAGCTTCCCAGGGTGCCCCACTCGGTTTCTTGAAAGTGGTGCATGTCAATCATGGCTTGCGTGGTGACGCATCGGACGGCGATGAACAGTTCGTGAGCGAGCTTGCGGGTCGGTTGGGGCTAGAATTTCACGTGGTCCGGCTCAGCGAGATTGCGGACGACGAAGCATCACTCCGGTCCGCAAGAGAAGCCGTGTTCTCGGATTACGCGCATTCGATCGGTGCCCGCTATGTCGCCGTTGGTCACACAGCGGATGACAATGCCGAGACGATGCTTCATCACTTATTTCGGGGTACTGGACCCGCCGGGCTTTCTGGAATCGCTCCGTTTCGTCCACTCGGTTCGGATGCAGTACTCGTGCGACCGATGCTCGCCGCGCGTCGCGTGGAAATCCGCAGCACACTTCATCGTCTCGGGATCGCATGGCGTGAAGACGCAAGCAACACCGACACGCGTTACACACGCAACTGGATTCGACACGAGCTGCTGCCGTTGGTTGAGTCGAGGTATCCCGATGCGGTCCCACGGGTCGCGAACGCCGCGTCGCTGCAACGCGAATGGCGGCTGATGATCGAGCAACAAGCTTCACAATGGCTCGAAAAATATCAAGTTCCAACATCCGCGGATGAAGTTCACATCCGCCGCGGAGCAACTGCTGAGAGTACGCTGATCATCGAAGCGTTACAGCAAGTTTGGCGACAAGCCAATTGGCCTAGGATCGACATGACATCCGTGCATTGGAAACGAATCGCCCAATCGATTGTCTCGAGCGAACAAGAACGTTACACGTTACCGGGCAGCGTCGATGTTGTGGTGTATGAGACCCTCGTGCGAATGCGTCGGTAGCTTGCTTCTGGTGAGATGACAGGCTGGCAGCCTGCCCTACGTGCAGATATTGTTCACGCGATCCTTATCACGCTTGCAAGATCCGCTCCAGCGTTTGCTTGAGAATCTTGACGATCGGCGCCAGTCTCTGTTCGTTTCTTGCGAACCCTTGGCTGAGTTCGAGTTCGATACCGACATACTGGTCATTGGTGAACTCGCTTCGGAGCGTCGTCGTGAATCCGTCGCTTGTCCCTTTGTACGGAGCATTTCGGCGAAGTCGCAGCGTTGGCATTTCCTTTGCCATCTCGTGAAGCCATCGATCACAGAACTTTTTCTCATTTGATCGCTTGGGATCGTACAGCCAACCGATATCGATTCCACGCGGCTTGCCATCAAACACTGGCGTGAAGCTGTGGACACCAATGTGGATCACGCGATTTCCCGACTCCACAAACTCGCGAATGCGTTCTGTCACGCTCGTTCGATATGGCGAGTATTCCGACGCAAGTAACCGTTCTCGATCGATCTGCGAGAGACTCGATGTGAACTCGGAAAACACGCGAGGATGGTCCGGCGATCGATTCAGATCAACAAGCAGCCGAGATACGGTGGACGTGCATGTCAAACTTGCGAGTGAAGCGAACTCGTTCGCAGTTGCCAACGCACCAGGATCGTAACCACGATGACTCGCGAGAGCACGCTTCGCTTTCGTCGTAGCAAAAAGCGAAGCGTATTCAGCCGGGATTTCGTTCCCGCCATGCTCGCACGAAATCACCAGCGATAACTTACCAGTGGCATTTCGCTTCTTTGGATGACTCTCGCTCACGGGACGAACGGCTCACCACGACGCAGACAGCTGGCGATTTCACCGTAAACGTGCAGCAAATCACTGGCCGACGGAGACGCACCCGTTGCACGGAAAATCCGCTTGGCCAATGTCCCGTGCTGGAAAATGATATCCAGCGGCGCGAACAATCCATCCAACATCGTATCGTTCTTTCGCAATCGTTCGAGCAAGTTTTGCCACATGATCGACGCACGAATGGGCTTGGATGAAAAACCAAACGCCGCCAACACTGTGGGGTCTTCGATACGAGCTCGGCCGCCTTGGTTGATCGTATCGTCGAGGACTTTGCACAGCACGGATGTTGGAATTGCCTTTTGTGACTCAAGCGATTGCCACGTCTGCTCGACGAGTGCTCGAACCACGGATGTCACGCCAGCTGCGATCGCGACATCCGCCATCGGACATTCCTGGACATCCATCAAACGGATTTCCACCGAGCCACGATCGAACCTTGCGATGGCACCGCGGGCGTTGAGGAACTCATGACCGAGTACATTGTCGGGGTCATGCGGCGCGATATCCGCAAAAATCTTTTCGAAGATCTCTCGCCGATACGTTGCTTCATCGAAGATCGGTTCGGGAATCACGTCGCCGGTGATCGAAGGCACTTGGCGACAGTGTTCGCGATAGTAGACGAGTCGATTGTCGTTGATGCCGTTGCGAGTCGAATCCACAATCGGAGAACTGGACGCGATCGCGGGCAATAGCGGCAACACCAAACGCACGGCGGCATGCAGTGCACCAAATTGTTCGTCACCGTTGAAGGGCAAGTTCAAGTGAACGCTTTGCACGTTTGCCCAACCGTGCGTGTGACAGTTGAACACGCGATTGAACGCGTCATAGATTTCATGGTTCTCGTGCGGCCATAGCACAGCCTCGGTGGTTGGGTCCATCGACGGGTGCATCGCAGTCGGAAGCAGCATCGCGGATTTCGCTGCGAGCGTTCGGTCGATCCGGTGCAGCGCCTTTTCGAAAACTTGCGGCAGCGTGCGCATGTCGCGAACTGGCTCAGTCGCCTTCAACTCGACAACGTGCGAAACCAACTCGTTCGACCAAGAGACTTCGCCGTCGACATAATCGCTCGCGCCCGGGACGCCTGTGACTTCCGCAAGTAGATCCGCGACGATCGGTTTGACGGCAAGCGTTTCGCGGTCAACGACCATGTATTCGAGCTCGATGCCAAAAGCTTCGAACAAGTTCAAGCGGCCTGGTTTTGGTTGTGTTGTATTTGTCATGAGTCCAGCTCGCCCATTTTCTTTCGTTCAATGCGTCGCAAAAATGTTTCCATGATTCGTCGATACAGTTCTTCTCGGAGGACTTGGTCTTCGACCCCAGAATCAAGATTGGGATTGTCGTTGACTTCGATGATGACGAAGCGGCCCTCGGTCTCTTTGACATCGACTCCGTACAGGCCGTTGCCGATCAAGTCAGCGGCTTTGAGGGCAACCGCAACGGCTTTTCGAGGTGCCGCCTCGACCGCCATGGTTTCGAATTTACCGTATCGATCCTTCGGTGCCGCGTCGTGAGAAATGATCTGCCAGTGTCCGCGAGCCATGTGGTACTTGCATGCGAACAACGGACGCCCATCGAGAATCCCGATGCGCCAATCGTATGCAGTCGGCAAGTACTCCTGGGCGATGACCAGCTCCGACTGAGAAAAGAACGATTCGAGTTGAGCGTTCAAGTCGTCTTGATCTTTGACCTTCACGACGCCTTGCGAGAACGCTCCGTCCGGTCGCTTGATTACAATGGGCCAACCGAGTTCCTCACCCAAACGATCCACGCTGCCGCGGTGGGCAACAATCGTTTTCGGGGCCGCCACGCCATGTCGTTCCAGCAACTCAGCAAGATAGACCTTGTTGGTACACCGTGCGATCGACGTTGGATCGTCCATGACAATCAGGCCTTCGCGTTCCGCGCGACGTGCCATTCGATATGTGTAGTGGTTGACAGAAGTCGTCTGGCGAATGAACAACGCATCAAACTCAAGCAAGCGTCCGGCGTCCTGGCGTGTGATCAACTGGGCCGCTAAGCCAACCGAAGCTGCCGCACGCACCATTTTCTCGAGCGCTTTTGGATCTGAGGGAGCCAACTCGCCTTCGTTCGGGTCATGCAAGATCGCCAAGTCGTATCGAAGCGTCGATTTTTTCGTGCGGCTGACCACGCGGCCTTCGAAGTGTCGTTTCGCCGATTCGAGCAAGAACGGCACGTGCGGCTCAGGAATCTCTGAAAGCGGAATCGCTTCGACTCGCCGCAATCGCCACTTTTTCGAGCCGCGTACGAATTGGAATCGCAACAACGGGATTGAAAACAAGTTGAACAACTCACGACTCAGCCGCTCGTAGCGTTTGGCCATGTTTCGGCCGAAGTAAACACTGAGCGTAAAGTTGTCGGTCTGGAGCGAGTCGAAGCTTTTCTCAATCAGCTCCTGGACGTCTTCAGAAACGAACTGGACCGCCGCCAAGCCTTGCAAGTCTTGGAGTGTCGTCACGCCAGGCAATGGTCGGTGGCCACGTGCTTCGGCGAGAAGGGACACGTAATAGCCAAGGCTTTGGTAGCTGTAGGAGTTCGACAGGTTATAGACTTTGACGTTTCGCCGACGGCTCCAAGCTGGGTCCGTCAAATACTCGCGTGGGTCGACGATCTCGACATCTTTAATTTCGTCGAACCATGCTTCGCGCGACTCAGTAACAATCACGGCCGTCATTTAGGATTCCGTCCCAGTTTCAATTCGATTTTTCTTGGGGCTTAAAATGAGCAAGTTCGCATCGTAGGTCACGATGCCAAGATGAATGGCTGCGGAGACACGGTTGAGCGAGGCTTCGTAGTAATGGTCAGCCGCCATCGGATTTGGATACATCGGGTCTGCGACTCGTACGCGGCGACGTGTTGAGTCGTAGCCACAGAGAACCACAAAGTGCCCGCACGGGTATCCGCCTGTGTCATCTGGAAGTGCGGAAGGCCCGTCACCATCGCGTGGAATCGCACGCTCACGCGGTTCGCGATACAGATACGTGGAGCTGAGTCCGGCCAAGATCGGTTGACCGGCGAGCAAGAAGCGAACGATCAACGACTCTCCAAGCGGCTCCATGGCAACGCGACCACCCAGCTCAAGAAACTTCAAGTACGCGACGGTCGCGAACTCGATCTTCCAATCCGGTTTGGAGTCGAGTTGCGATTTTAATTTGGCTGCGAGATCCACTGTGGCGAGGCCAAGCGACCGCGGTTGCGTCGTGCCCTGGTCAAACCAAGTCGGATCGAAGAGTTGCAAGTTATACGTGTAAATCGTCGCGTCGTAGCCACGTGCCAGGGCGTGACAAGCCAAGTGAACTGCGAGCGTGCCGCCATCGGGAAGCTGGCCGATCTCTGAGACCGTTTGACGCAGAGAGGCCGGATCCTTCCAATAGGTATAGACAGCGTGCAAACAAGTTGGCCCGCATGTCGCGTCGTCGGGTTGTGCCCGAATGCGAATATCGAGTTGGTGATTGGTCGGGTGACCACCGACGGGTCGGTCGGAATCGATTTTGAAAACTCCGATGGGCCACAGTTCAATGTTGACGTAAAGGCCAAACGCTCAAGTGAACTGCGGAATCTGCGTAGTTGGCACTCGCGACGAGAATAAATCAATGGGACATCGACGAAATTTGATGTCGCATGCACTTCGCTTGATAGCTAAACCTAGCCTGGAAATTTCCTCACGAGACCTCTGAAATGTTACTTGCCATTCTGCTTGCCGTGACTGTGCCGTTGCAGACTCAAAATTGGGACGTTGAGGGCGTCCAGCGCACCGCAATGATCCAGCCGCCCTCAGTGCAATTAGCTGGGGCATCATCCGGGCAAGCATCCGCGAAGACAAAAACGACTGCACCGGTGCCAATCATCGGGTCGCAACCCAAAAGCGACTCGCAGGATTCTGACGCCGCGAGTTCCACAAAGTCTGCTAGTGAGAGGCCGCCGCTCGTGTTTGTCTTTCATGGGCACGGCGGCACGGGGCTGAATATGGCCCGCAAAGATTTTGCCGAACAATGGCCCGAAGCGTACTTCGTCTATCCTCAAGGACTGCTCACTAAGAGCTACTACGACCCCGAAGGCAAACGTACTGGATGGCAGAACCAAGTTTCGAACTACGAAGACCGGGACTTAAAATTCTTTGACGCGATGCTCGAAACGATGTTGGCAAAGGGTATCGATCCGAATCGAGTCTATGTGACCGGCCACAGTAACGGTGGTTTCTTCAGCTATCTCCTGTGGGCGGAGCGACGTGATCAGCTCGCCGCAGTCGCACCGAGTGCGGCTGGCGGTGCGGATTCATTGAAACTCCAACCGCTACCCGCGTTGCACCTCGCCGGCCGACAAGACAGCATCGTCCACTTCGCGGCCCAGGAGCGAAGCATGGAGTACGCACGTCGCTGCAATCGATGCGAAGGCAAATCAACTCCGCTTGAATCGATCGGTAACGAGTATGCATCCACCTTGGATACGCCGTTCGTCGAATTCATTCACAATGGCAGTCACGAGTTTCTCAAGGATGCACCGAAGAAGATTGTGGCGTTCTTTAAGTTGCACGTGCGTCCAGAGCAAGGCTATCCGACGGTTGAGCCGATCCCAGCGAACGCCGAGAACGATCGTTTCACTCAGTTTGACACGAACGGCGATGGCAAGATCGACTCGGACGAATTACAACGGCCATTCTTGTTTCGCGTGTTGGATAAAAACAGTGACGGTGTCATCACCCGCGTCGAAGCTGATGAGGCGCTCGGAAAGCTGTAGGCGATTTAGAATTCTGTTATGAACCACAGCAAGATCCATTCTCCGACTGACGATGCAATCCGCATGGCCGCTGAATGTCTCGCGCGAGGCGAACTCGTGGGGATACCGACCGAGACGGTTTATGGGTTGGCGGCATGTGCGTTGGATCCCGTTGCTGTTGCAAAGATTTTCGCAGCCAAGGGGCGTCCCTCCAACAATCCGCTCATCGTCCACTTGGCTGAGCTATCGCAACTGCCACTCGTGACGGCCGACCCACTCGATGAAGCGATCGCCGCGCAAGTCGACTTGCTGTCCGTCTTGTGGCCTGGACCGATGACACTTGTGTTGCCGCGTTCGTCACGCGTGCCCGATGCAGTGACTGCGGGGCGAGACACAGTGGCGGTACGAATCCCGGGTCACGAAATCACGCGAAAGCTCATTCGCCAATGTGGGTTCCCGCTCGCTGCGCCGAGTGCCAACCGATCGACGTACGTCAGCCCCACGACGGCCGAGCATGTTGCCGAAGGACTCGGCGAATATGTCTCGATGATTCTGGATGGTGGCGCGTGCGACTGTGGCATCGAGTCGACGATTGTGATGATCGAACCGGACGGCGCGACGCTGCTTCGACCAGGCATCATCACTCGCGACGAGCTCTCGCTTCGTTTGGGCGCCCCAGTGCGCACGCTTTCGCCGACCACTGACGACGAGGATTTAATGGCGCCTGGAATGATGCGAGAACATTACGCACCGGCGACACCGATCCGATTCTTTGAGCCGACCGGACTCAGTGACCTTCCTGCACGCTGCGGACGGATTGCGTTTAGGACTCCATCGACGTCCGAGACGTCGTGCTTTGACGTTTTAAAAATCCTTTCAAAGACTGGTGATCTGGACGAAGTCGCGAAGCAATTGTTTGCGTCGATTCGCGAGCTCGACGCGTTGGGATTGGACTTAATTCTGGTCGACTCGTGCGAACCTGTGGGAATCGGCCAAGCCATCATGGATCGACTGAACCGAGCCACCGCGCGGGCCCAATGAAAAGGGCCCAATGAAGCAAGGGCGAGCTTCCAACGGTTTGGTCGCAAGTGCCTGTCTTTCGAGGTCAATCGATCTTGCTGGAGGCCATCACGGGCATGTCTTGCCGGCTAGACGCTAGTGAATGTGTCCTGAGGGAAGCGATCGCACCATTGAGCTAGTTTCTGCATAGCTTAAGGATTGGGCAAATGGGACGGATCGAGCCCGGCAAGGGATGTGCCCCGTCCCAGGTTTCATTGGACTTGTCGCAACGAATGGCATGTTGGTTGTGGTCAAGAAGGGGGCCGGCTTTTACAATCTGAGAGTCGGTCGACAAGTATCTGCCTATTCGCCTACCTCCCTTTCTCGGATCGCCCACGCTGCCATGGCGTTTTTAACACAGAACTCTAACGGAGCCCCATCCGAGCGGTTTGAGCTTTCGGGCAACTCAATCACGCTTGGACGGCATCCGGAATGTGACATCGTTGTCGATGCGGGGGCTGTCAGCCGGTACCACGCGAAGATTGTTCGACGCGGTAATGATCTATTTGTCGAAGACTCAGGAAGCCGTAACGGAACGTTTCTAAATGGGCAGATGCTGACCGCTCCGGAAATGTTGCGAGAAGGGGATCGGATCCGAATCAGCGATGTGGATTTGATCTTCCACCATGATGCGACTCCCGAGTTCGCGCAAGGCGCCGCGCAAATGACGTTCGACGGTTCGAGCTTCGGCGTCATGATGACGGACGAGAGTGACACCGAACAACTTTCCAGTTCGAAGATCGAGTTCCGTTCCTCCGTCGATGGATTGACGATGAGGGCGACGCCCGAAGCGAAGCTCGCGGCGCTGATGAAAATCAATTCAAATTTGACGGGCGCCCTTGCGCTCGACTCAGTGCTCCCCAAGGTGCTCGAGAGTCTGTTTGAAATCTTCCCAGCCGCCGATCGTGGCTTTGTCGTGATGCTCCAGGATGACGGACAACTCGTTCCACGTTGGGTCAAGACACGCAAGCACCATGACGAAACAGAGACGCTTCGGATCAGCCGCACGATTGTCAAGAAGGTCATGGAATCTCGCGAAGCGATTCTGTCGCTCGACGCAGCGAACGATGACCGCTTCGATAGCAGCCAATCGATTGCTGACTTTTCGATTCGCTCGATGATCTGTGCACCACTATGTGATGGCGATGGCATCGCGTTTGGTGCATTGCAAATTGACTCCACTCAAGGACGCGGGCAATTCCGTGATGACGATGTGGACTTGTTACGCGGCGTGGCGGCGCAAGCGGGCATCGTGATCAATAACGCAAGAATGCACGAACAAGCATTGCTGCAAAAAGAAGTCGAACAAGACTTGAAGCTGGCGACGGAAGTCCAAGCCGCGTTCTTGCCGAAGCTCTCACCCGATGCGACCGGCTATCGCGTTTGCAGCTACTATCAAGCCGCGAACCACATCGGCGGTGACTACTACGATTACATCCATCTCAATGACGGACGTGTCGCCATCGTCGTCGCAGACGTTGTCGGCCACGGTGTCGCGGCCGCAATGTTCATGGCAAAACTGTCCGCAGAAACACGATTCTGTCTCGCGAGCGAGCCCGATGTTGCTGTGGCGATCGGTCGGTTGAATGCAGAAATGTGTCTGCTTGGTGTCGACCGTTTCATCACGTTCTTGCTCATCGTGGTTGACCCCAAGAGTGAGACTGCGACGATCGTCAACGCCGGGCATATGGCTCCGATCCTGCGACGCGCATCGGACGGCTCAATTTCTGAACCGGGCGAAGAGGAATCCGGACTACCAATCGCAATCGACGACTCCGTTGAATATGAAGCTGTCACCGTCAAGATCAATGTCGGCGATCTAGCTGTTCTTTATACCGACGGCATCAATGAAGCGATGGACGAGGCGGACGAAGAGTTTGGCATGGAGCGAATGCGACAGTTGACGGCGGCTCCAGGCAATGCCGAGGAAGTTCGCGATCGAATCATCGAAGCAGTCACCAAACACGTTGGCAAGGGCGTGCAGTTTGATGACATGTGTCTCGTCGTGCTTGAGCGAATCAAACCAGCGACTTCCCGTTCAGAGGTGGTCGAGAACACGGTCGACCTCGAAGACACCCAAGGCTAGCGGCTTGGTGAGTTAGTCAGCTTCGGCAAAAGACGTTCGCCCTTCGCTCGTAGGCTAGGGATTTATAGTAGCAGGCACACTCCGTGTGCCGTCCGCTACGGTTCGCGATCAAAAAATGGCGGGTTTTTTGGCTACGGCACACGGAGTGTGCCTGCTACTTTGAAGAGGCTACCGCTCACTAAATCGACAAGCTCCGCAACTCGCCGAATTATGACGACAAACGACTCTGGCCAAAACTTGGTTCGCTACATTGTTCGCTTCTCTGGGCACGTGCAGGGCGTTGGTTTCCGCGCCACCACAGTTGCTGAATCTCGCAAACTTAACGTGCACGGCTTCGTTCGTAATGAATCCGATGGAAGCGTGGAGCTCGACGTTGAAGGCCCCGAAGGCGACGTCAAAGAATTGATTCGTCGCATCAAAGTCACCATGAGGGACTTTCTCGATGACACGCAAGTCGACACACTTCCGCCACTTGGCCATAAGGGCGGATTGAGAGTCCGCTACTAGTGTACTTACGGCCGAACGCCAGTCGCTGATGCGCGAACGGCGACGTCTTGTAACGGCAAGCCGGACCGAAGTACCGAATTGGTTCGAACGAAGTCAGAAGTCTCCCAGACTTCACCACCACTGTTTGTGAAAATGAAGTTGTTGTCCGGTGAAACGGCCAGACCTGTGATTGAGTTTGTGTTCCCAGGATAGGCGGGATGAAGCGAACCACCGGACCAAACAAAAATCTGGCTCGGTTGACCAAGAGTTGCAAGATAGATTTCACCATCGCGAATAGTGAAGCATCCCCACCAATTTCCACCAACGTCCGCCTGGCGAATTCGAGCAACGACTTCCGGCGAACCGGACCACAAATCGCGGCGATAGATGATTCCGTCGGCCAGCGGCTGTCCATTCTGGGGCGTTGGTACGACGGAGTAATACACGGTGTGCGCTTCGCCAGTACACGCAAGGTCTCGAATCTGCCCATCGATCTCTGCGACTTGTATCTCGTGGCGGCCATCCAATAGGTGCATGAGCGAACCATCAAGTCCACTGCAGTAGTACACTGAATCGTCTGCCGCTACAGCGATTTGCGAAACCCGCATCTCAGCTCGTGGGTAAGCCGGGTTGGGGCGATCGGATCGGGAAAAGACAACTCGCGGAACAGTTCCACCCTCGCTGAGCCGAAGGCGACCTGGAAACTCGCTGGAAGCAGCCAGCCAAAGATCGTCGGCAATCGCAACATTGCCTATTAAAAACGCAAGCGTTAATGCAGCCCATTGAGACTTGAGCATTTGTGACCCCAGAAAAGCGTGGAACGATTAGCTACCATCGCAAATCTAGTGCGTCATCCAGTCTTAATTTGGGGGTAGAGACGCTTTAGCTTTGTGCGAGCGTCGTCGATCTTGAATTGCCAGTCGACGCCGCGTTGCTTTTCGTTGGTGCGTTTGGCCCACGCAGCGATTTCACTTTGCAAT
>JBGTAI010000056.1:0-8236 GCA_041749955.1 Pirellulaceae bacterium
GGAAGTGATCGAGACCACGGCCCTCGGCGCCGCCTACTTGGCTGGACTTTCGAGTGGTTTCTGGAGCGGCCAGGACGAGATCGCTGGAGTGTGGAAATCGTCTCGAGTCTTTGAGCCATCGATGTCCAGTGACGAAGTGGAACATCGGCGTGCTCGCTGGACGGATGCCTTGAGTCGGGCCGGAAACTGGGAATCCGTCGGATGAAAAACACTGGGCTGAATCGAGCAACGTCGCTGCAACGTTTGAAAGACCGAAAAGAACCTTGGGACCTGCTCGTCATCGGCGGCGGAGCGACGGGAGTCGGTGTGGCTTTGGACGCTGCGACTCGCGGACTGAGCGTCGCACTCGCGGAACAATCGGACTTCGGAAAAGGCACGTCGAGTCGTAGTACCAAGCTCGTTCATGGTGGCGTTCGCTACCTCCAGCAAGGCAACATCACGCTCGTGCGAGATGCCCTTCGTGAACGCACACTGCTTCGCAATAACGCGCCACAGGTCGTTCATGATTTACAGTTTCTGATTCCATGTCACAACTTATGGGAACGATTCTTCTATGGCGTCGGACTGAAGGTGTACGACTTATTGGCGACTCGAAACAGCTTTGGTCGTTCACACGGAGTGTCGCTCGACGAGTCAGTGCGGTTGGTACCGACCTTGCGTCGCGATGTCGTACGCGGGGGCGTTATTTACCACGACGGTCAATTTGACGATGCCCGCTTATTGCTCGACATGGCAATGACCGCAAACGATCACGGGGCCTGCTTGGCCAACTACTTGGCGGTCACCGCGATGGTCCATGGCGACAAGGGTAAGCTGGTTGGCGTGGATGCGATGGACCAGGAAACGAACGAAACGTATCGCATCCAAGCCAAGTGCATCGTCAACGCAGCAGGTCCATTTTGCGATGCAGTACGACATCTCGATGATCCATCGAGCGAGAATCTGGTCGCGGCAAGCCAGGGCGTGCATGTTGTGTTGCCACGACGGTTCTTTCCAGGCGACATAGCACTGATCGTTCCCAAGACATCCGATGGGCGGGTGATTTTCATTATCCCTTGGCACGACCATGTCTTGGTTGGAACGACTGACACGCCAATCGACAAGGCAACACTCGAACCTGAAGCGACACCAACGGAAATCGATTTCCTTCTCGAGACCGCAGCAATCTATTTGAATCAAGCTCCCTCGCGAGACGATGTGCTCAGCGTATTCACGGGAATTCGTCCGCTGGTGAAAGGCGACCCGTCAGCCCGCACCGCATCACTTTCGCGTGACCACGTGATCCGCGTTTCGGAATCTGGACTCGTGACGATTACCGGCGGCAAATGGACCACCGTCCGCAAGATGGCCGAAGACTGTGTCGATCGAGTCATCAACGAAGCTCACCTCGACGCACCGAAATCACAAACGGCTGAGTTGAAACTCCGAAGTCGAGCCGAGCACGATACGACTCAAGAAAGCTTGCATGATTCCATCCAGTTGACAAAGAGGGATGTCGAGGATGCAGTCCAACACGAGATGGCTCGCAGCGTAGAGGACGTGTTGGCGAGACGTTCTCGAATATTGTTTCTTAACGCGCGAGCCGCGATCGAAGTTGCTCCGAAAGTTGCCCAGTTGATGGCACAACTGCTTGGACGCGACAATGCTTGGATCGACAGTCAAACGGCCAGCTTCAATACGTTGGCCCAGAAATACCAGCCGTAACATTTTTCATCACCTCAGCAATTTTTTGTGAACCGAGTTACCACGATGCATCCTTTCTTGGCGGAATTCATTGGCACCGCGTTACTGATTCTGTTTGGTGGCGGAGTCTGTGCCAATGTGAACTTGAAGCAAACCTTCGGCAGCGGTAGCGGTTGGATCGTCATCGCGGCCGGTTGGGGAATCGCGGTTTACATTGGTGCCTTTTGCTCACAACAGTACAGCGGTGCGCACTTGAATCCAGCTGTGAGTATTGCAATGGTCGTTGGTGGAAAACTATCAATTGGCTCCGCAATCGGATACATCGCTGCCCAGTTTGCTGGGGCGATGGTGGGAGCGACCACGGTTTACTATTTTTATCGCGAGCACTTCAACGTTACGGATGATCCCGACGCCAAGCTCGGTTGTTTCTGTAATGCACCAGCGATCCGTAATTTTAAGCAAGCGTTCTTCTGTGAGACGGTCGGCACCTTCGCGTTGATTTTCCCGATCTTCCTCATGGTCACGCCGCGTCTTGCATCGGGCGACGTACCCGTCGATACCGATCCGGTCCTGGGTCTCGGTTCACTCGGACTCTTGCCCGTTGGTTTGCTCGTGTTCGGAATCGGCTTATCGCTCGGCGGAGCCACAGGCTACGCGATCAACCCAGCGCGAGACCTCGGACCAAGAATCATCCACGCGCTGTTACCGATCCGCAACAAGCGAGACAGCGATTGGAGTTACTCATGGATCCCAGTCGCCGGCCCCATCACCGGAGGCATTATCGCAGCCATCATCTATCGACTCATTTCGTAGTGATTGCTCATTGTTCCGATAGCCATCTCCTTGCACTGCCAAGTACCTCTGTGACGGCTTCTTTCTGTCGATCGACACGAGTGAGTCCGAGCAGTTGGTGTTGAATCACCGATGTTGGTTTTGAATGACTGGCGATGCCGATGTAGACGACTCCATCCAAGTGTGGTGGTGCGTCGGGGCCGAGGTGGCCGGTAATCGATACGGCGAGTGTGCTTTCGGGTGTGTTGGTGAGCACGGATTCAGCCATCTGGCCAGCCACTTCTTCGTTGACCGCGGAGTCTCGCTCGACGTCCGAGGCGTTGATATTCAACCAAGCGATTTTGGTTGCTCCTCGATACGTGACGGCTGAGCCGCAAAGGAATTGCGAGATCCCGGGGATCGACGCGAGCGTCGCGGAGACTAAACCCCCAGTGCAACTCTCAGCGAATACAATTTTCGTACCTGTTTCGCGAAGTTTTTCCGCGAGCTGTCGAGCAGATTCGTCTAGGGTACGTTGCAGATCTTGCATGGGTGCGGCTTCGCGTTGAGGGGATGATCGCAGCGGCTTGCGTCGAGACTCAGTCTATTCGAGAATTTGCGTTACCAGAATCGTCCAAGTCATTCAGTCGAGATATTCGTGAACCAAGAGATGCGACTCAATCAACGGCAATCCCTGTGGTTCGCGATCGCTCTGACCTTAGTGACGTTGTTTGCTTATCTGCCAGCAATGAACTCCGGATTTATCTGGGACGATGATGACTACGTGATCAACAACGAAACGCTTCGTGATGCGAGTGGACTGTGGCGAATTTGGTCTGACCCGAAAGCGACACCCCAGTACTACCCGTTTGTGCATTCGACATTCTGGCTTGAATACCAAACCTGGGGATTGGCTGCTCCAGGATATCACGTCGTCAATGTGCTGATTCATCTCGTGAATGCACTGCTGCTTTGGCAATTGTGCCGACGACTTGAAATCCCAGCCGCTTGGTTGATCGGACTTATCTTTGCAATTCACCCCGTCCATGTGGAATCGGTGGCGTGGATCACGGAACGCAAGAATGTGCTGTCAGGTCTGTTCTATCTGAGCTCCGCGTGGACATATCTTCGTTACTCGGGGATCTTGTCAGACAATCGCACTGACGAAGAGGACGCTTCGAGTGAAACCAAGTCGAATTGGAAACTCTATCTGTTCTCTATGGTCTTGTTTGTCGCGGCACTGCTGAGCAAGACCGTGACCGCGACGTTGCCAGCGGCATTGTTACTCGTGATTTGGTGGAAGCACGGGACGATTCCGCGCAAGCGTGTGCTGGACTTGTTGCCCATGTTTGTGGTTGGCATCGGGTTTGGCATGCTGACGGTCTGGCTTGAAAAGTATCAAGTCGGTGCCGAAGGGATAGATTGGGAACTGTCGCGGGTCGAGCGAATTTTGATCGCGGGTCGAGTGATTTGCTTTTACTCGATGAAGGTTCTTGTGCCGCTCGGACTCGTGTTTACTTATCCGCGTTGGGAGATTGATGCGAACCAGGCATGGCAATACTTATTCCCAATAGCAGTTGTCGTTGCCATTGTCGGGTTGTTCCTGTTGCGAAATCGGATCACGCGAGGACCCGTGGTCGCATTTTGCTTCTTCTGCGGAACCCTGTTTCCTGCGTTGGGTTTCTTTGACGTCTATCCGATGCGATTCTCTTTTGTTGCAGATCACTTCCAGTATCTGGCAAGCATCGGGATGATCGTTCTGTACGTTCAAGTCGCTGTCGTGCTGTATCGCAAACTGATGAGTAGCGAAGGGCTCACGAGCGGTCGAGGTGTTGTTGTGGTTGGCTGTGCGGTGGCGATTGTTTTGGGATCGCTGACGTGGAAGCAAACGTTGATCTACAAGGATCTTGAAACCTTGTGGCGAGACACGATCGCGAGAAACCCGACGAGTTGGATGGCGCACAACAACTTGGGCGCGCTATTGAATCGAAGAGGCGATTTTATCGAAGCCGAATCACACTTGATCGAGTCGATCAAACTCAAACCAAACTTCGCTGATTCGGTGAGCAATTTGGGCAAAGCTCGAGAAGGGCAACGCGATATCGCTGGGGCACAATCGCTCTATGAACAAGCGGTCCAAATCAGCCCTACCGATGCCAAAGCCCTCAATAACTTGGCCGCCGTGTACGGGATGACCGGGCGGCTGGACGAGTCACGGCAGATGGTTGAGCGAGCACTCCAAAGTAACCCGAAACTAGCTTCGGCGTACGGAAATCTGGGTTCTCTGGAAGCGGTACAGGGAAACCTTTTGGCGGCGATCGAGAACTACAAACACAGCTTGGAACTCGACCCAACGTCGATCGAGATTCGCATGAATCTTGCCCGATTATTGATTCAGAGAACTGATTTTTCCGCGGCTCGAAAAGAACTGCAATTGGTTCTGGACCAGTCGCCGCAAGACGTCAGTGCGCTATTGAATTTAGGCGTCGTTTACGTCAACCAGGACCAGATGACCGCCGCGGCGGACACGTTCGAGCGAGTTCTCCAACTTGAGCCTAGCAACGTGCCCGCGATGCGCAATCTCGCGTACACTTACCAACAATTGGGTCGGACCCAGCAAGCCGATGCACTATCGGCTGCTGCCGATAGAATATCGAATCCATAACCACCTCTTCATTATTCCACCACCTAGTCCACGAATTCATCCCGAGCCCGTTTTATGTCTGACGCACCTAGCCCATCACCCAAGCCGTTGTCCAAGAATGCTCGCCGCGTGTTAGGTGTCTTGGTCGAGAAAGCCAAGACGACGCCGGACAATTACCCGCTGTCGTTGGCAGGAATCGTGAGCGGCAGTAATCAAAAGTCCAATCGTGCGCCACTGACGCAATTGGACGACGATGACGCATTGTTGGCTTTGGATGAGTTGCGTGAGGCGGGCGCCGCTCGCGAAATTCAAGGCAGTGGTCGTGTGGCCAAGTATCGGCACGCGGCGTACGAGTGGATGGGCGTCGATGCTGCAGAAGTTGCCGTCATGACCGAGTTGTTGTTGCGAGGCCCTCAAACAGCAGGTGAACTTCGCGGCCGAGCGTCTCGCATGCATGCCTTTGATGAGTTATCTGCAGTTCAGACAGTCCTTGATGCGTTGATTGAAAAGAATCTTGTCGAGTCGCTGACGCCGCCCGGCCGCGGTCAAACGTTTGCCCACAAGCTCTATCCACCCGAGGAACGACAATACCTCGAGGCAAAGCTCGAAAAAGAAGCTGCTGCAGAAGCCAAAGCCACACCATCGGCTCCGCAAGCACCGCGCCACTCAGGTGCCGACATGAACGCCGTCGATCGATTGATCGCACGACTCGATTCACTCAACGAACGGATCGAAGAACTGGAAAACCGATTGGAAAAACTCGAATCGTAAACGTCGTGGCTGAAGACAACGCAGCCATAGCGTGGGCGACCCGTTTGGCGATGCGACATTGTTTAAGTCAACGGCACGTCGACTTGACTTGGAGTCGCCGCTTCGCCCGCGAGTCCATCATTACCAAGCAACGACTCCTGACTTTTTTTGTATTCTCTGTCGACGCCGGCAGTGCGGCGGCAGCAGGCGACTACCGCCGAGCGATTAAGGCACTGACCGGAATTGACGCCGATGAGATCAAGAAGCTGAAAAGCGAGTTCGTCAAACGTGGTCTTGATGATCTTAAGAAAGATAGCATCCAAACGGCGATCAACGCCGCCGCGGGTGGCGCTGGTCCACTGTACTTTGATTTCGGACTACCAGAGCAGGACGACGAAGATCATCCCGGCAAGTTGAAACGCGGGAAGATCGGCGCAGCGTTGGAGTTAGTTAAGAACATCGCAGGTAGTGCCGCCACGAAGACCAATTATGGTCAAGAGAAGCTTGGCGAGTTTGGCACGTACTTGATGGCCAATCTTCTTGGTTTCAATCTGACGGATATGAATCGAGCGCATTGGCGCTATGGACCGGACTTCATCTTCCGCCACGATACCTACCAAGATTTCTGGGCCGTAGTCGAAGCGAAAGGCGGCACTAGTAAGCTTAAAACATCGAAGCTGAAGGCTCCGTCGTTACCAAATGGTTGGGATACCACGGTTGCAGGTTACGGAACGTCGCCTTATCAACAGATGGGAGCACGATGGATCGAGTTTTGGTTGCGACACACGATTGATAAGAACGGATTTAATTCCAGCGGCACTGATTTGGAAGCGTCCTTTAACAACGGTGATCCCATGCTTGCGATGGTTGTCAGCCTGAACCTTGATCGAAAACAGGAAGTTAAGCTTGGAATGCAAGCGTTCATTCCAGAACACGGCGGCACCGGATTCAATGCATGGGTTGGGTTTTAAGAACAAGACTATGAGTAGACTAGAATATTTAGCCCCTAAGAAATTCAAATTCTGGGACCAAGTTCTTGGTATTTGGCAGAACGCTAAAGTCGATTTTCGACAGCGGCTGGAAAACGGCACTGCTAAACAACTTCCGCGAGAAACTTTAATCAGCAAAACCCAAGGAATGTTAATCGTCAATCATTTGGGAAAAATCCGCGCGGAAGGTCTTTTGGAGGACGCGAAGTTCGCTGCCGATCAGGCACTGGACTACTTCTGTAGCACATGGTGGAAAAATACGGACCAGAACCGCTACCTCGACAAGTCGTTACCGCCAGGTGAGAAATCTCTCATTTGGCTAAACCCAATGCGTGACGGCATGTTCCTTTGCGCTTTGCTTGATCGCTGGGACGACGTTGCTAAGTTAGCGGAGTGGATCGATAATTCGCTGTCGCCCGAAAATCGTTTTGAGTTGACGGACGATGCGTATTCCGTGTTTTTCATGTACCTGGGATCAAAGCTGCGCTCGGTGCCACTCGCACGTGAAGCTGAGATGCCTGATTTCATTCGGAAAAGCAAATCAAAGAAAGCCAAACTACTGCTCCCACTCCTGGATGCCGCCTTGTCTAAGTCCCAAAAAGACTTCGACAAAGCGATGGTTGCTGCGCTCAAGCATTATGAAAAGTACGAAGTCGAGGACGTCGCTAATTTCCATTACTGGGTTGCAATCCCTCACTCACTCGTCTGGCTCATCGCCCAACGCAACGGCCTTACTTTCCCAGCATTGCCGCCCAATCTCGACGCCCTGATCGTCCGCCGAGAAACCGCCCTGGAAGGACTCGACATGCCGTGATTGATTGCTCGTGCTTCGGTCGGATTCTGTACAACGGCGAATCGTACGATTCTCGAACGGGACTCTACAACTTCCGTGCCCGCTGGTACTCGCCGACTTCGGGGCGGCTCGACCGACTCGATCCGTTCATTGGCGACGAAGAAGACCCGTTCAGCTTCAACAAGTATGGAATGGCCCATGGGGACACCATCCAAGGTGCTGATCCGTCGGGCAATGAATTTTCGATCGCTGGGATGATGTCCAGCATCAATGTGTCGCTCGCCGCTCGTGGCATTAGCGTGCCAGGGGTCTTGGGTGCTTTAAGGTTTGCGTTTGCCGTATCGAATCTACAAGAGTACGTCAGCCTCGCGATCACGATTGTCGACGCCGGCAGTGCGGCAGCAGCAGGCGACTACCGCCGAGCGATTAAGGCACTGACCGGAATTGACGCCGATGGGCGAACAAAAGGGGAAGGGGTGTGCCGGGATAAAACCGGTTTTGGATAGAGAATGAAAGTTTCTTACGAAGAACGACTAGCCATCGACTTCGGCCTCCGGCGGAGGTGCGATGAAGGTAACAACGTCGTGCTGAGCGTCCGTGCTGGAG
>JBGTAI010000057.1:0-25713 GCA_041749955.1 Pirellulaceae bacterium
GCCACAAGATCGCATCGACCATGTCGCGAGGGTTCACTGGAGGACGACCGGTGGCAGCCGGTGGAGGAAAGATATCCGCGATCAAGGCCCATTGGGCGTCCGTTAGACGATGTCGTGCCATCCGTGGCCACCGATGAAACAGGGAACGAAGTTGAATTCAACCAAGTTTGTCGCATTAGCTGATTTCTTGAAATGGCAGTTTAGGGACAGAGCCTAATCCGGGTGCGTTGGTAAGTAAATCGACAAGCGAGTCGATTTCAACATTCCGTTGTTCACCATCCGTGATTGACTGGGGGCTGAACCGATAGGGACTGATCCCTTGAGAGGTTACCGCCCCGTCCCAAATGTAGCGATAGATATCGACCTCTTGGATCGGCTCGGACCAAAGCAATACCGATCGCATGGCTATCGCGACTGCAAGGACCAACCACGTCAAGCGTCGTGTATCGGGGAGTCGCAGGGCGAGGAAAAGCGAAACCATACTCAGGGCAAACATGACGGAAAGAATCGCCACTACGCCAAGGATCGGTCGACTTGATTCCTCATTCCCATATTCAAATGCGTGACTGGCACCAGCGATCCACAAGACGAGAGCAAGTTGAGCTGCACCAAGAATCGCGACCCCGACCGTGCCACGAGACTCGCCACCAGAATCGCCACGAGACTTGCGAAAGCCGGTCAAGTGTGTTTCTCCTGGCCTGTCACGATTTCCTGGTTTTCCAAGCGTACTTGGCAATCGTGTAGAGAATCTTGTAGCCCGCTCGGAACGTTCCTGTCACGGTGCCACTGATTTTGCTGACGCCGATCCGTCGTCGATAGGAAACGGGTACCTCGGTCGTACGTAGACCTGCGACAGCTGCTTTGATTTGCATCTCCACGGTCCAGCCGAAGTTGGTGTCTTGCATTCCCAGACTCTCGAGGCAATCACGCCGAATCACTCGAAAGGGACCTAGATCTGTGTAGTCTGTCTTCCAAATCCATTTCATCAGGAAGCACGCTAGCCGGTTTCCCCACACGGCCTGGGGCGGCATCGCGCCAGACTCTCGTTGGCCTAGCATTCGTGAACCGATCACAAAATCGGCCTCGTCGTTGAGGATCGGCAAGAGCAATTGAGCAAGCTGTTCCGAATGGTCGCTGTAATCACCATCCAAAAACGCAACATACTCAATTTGGAGTAATTCCTGGTGACGAAGAAATTCCAATGCGCGGATCCCGGTGAGACACGCTCGACCGTAGCCGGCGATGGGCTCCCACGCGACAATGCACCCGTTCTCGCGCGCAATTTGAGCCGTAGCATCTCGCGATCCGTTGTCAGCAACGATCATAACGCCAACGCGAGGCAGATCCTGGAGCACGAGCGCGAGCGACGCTTCTTCATTGCGCACCGGAATGATCACAGCCGTCTGCGCGAGAGCGATCGCCAAGCTCTTTCCGAGTTCGACGCCGGTTCGGTGGTATGGACTCAAGGTGTCACTACCGCGAACCAGAGCCATAGGATGGCGACGGAGCACCATCCGCTCCGCTTTGGACGCTGCTCGTCCCAGTTGAATCTGGGGCTGAATTTGGGGCCGTCGGGGAACCGCTACATCCAGCAATGCTACCGGCGCCGACCAACACAATCACCAAGAGCCCTGAAGCTGCAACAACACTTAGGTTCATGAAAATTCACCAGAAATGATTTGGAAACTGGCGGACGACGTCAAACAAGCGTCATCTGCCGGTACAGAGATGGCGGAACCGAATCAGTTTCCGCCATCTACGGTTAAAGATTTCTTGAAAATATCCTCCATCAACGTCAGATCGAATGTTCAGCTCAAAAAGACTCTCTGTTTCGATTCCTTACTTCCTCGCCGTCGCTGTGGTGCTCACAGTCACCAGCCAAGCGAGTGCTCAAAGTGGTACACGAGGCAGCGTGCCGTCGTTTGCACCATCACGGTCGTTTGCACCATCACAGTCGTTTGCCCAGCCCTCCGCTTCATTCTCCGCACCCCAATCGTCGTACCAGCAAACGGCACCCGTCGTGCCAAGGCCCCAACTCGCGACTCCTCAATTCGCGACTCCCAGCCCCATGATGGCGTCCCCGTCCACTACGACCCAGCAGTTCTACTATCCGTCGCAAGGAGCGTATCCCCAACGACCAACGTACTGGGGACATCCGAGTTACCAGGGATACATCTACCCGAGCTATCGCCCCGTTTATAGCGGTTCTTGCTCACCGCCTTGTCGTTAGCCTCGCGTGATCAATCACTAGGACAGGCTGCCAGCATGTCCTTGGTCGAAGAACAGGCTGGTAGCCTGTATGACGTTCGAATTCGTCTGTTGTTGTTCACGCGATCCTTCATCCAGAAATTTGAAACTGATGCAGTACTACCTTTTGATTGCTGCCTTCGCGCTGTTGGCTTCGACTTGCGAGGCAGGCACGAATGTCTATGTCGGTCAACGAGACGCGACGCAATCGCTTTCGATGAATGAGATCAATCATTCTGGATGGGACCATCTGCTATCGAAGTATGTCGATGACGCTGGCGGTGTCGACTACCGAGCTTGGAAGTCGTCGAGTGTTGATCGTCAAGACCTCACGGTGTACTTGAACCATCTCTCGAATGCACGTACTGAGTTAGCGGCTACACAGCAGGCGAAGCTTGCGTTTTGGATTAACGCCTATAACGCCGTAACAATTGACGGCATCTTGCGAGAGTATCCGACATCAAGCATCCGCAATCACACGGCAAAAATCTTTGGATACAACGTTTGGGACGATTTGCAACTGTTCGTTGGCGGAAAGCCGTATTCGCTCAATCAAATCGAACACGAAATCCTTCGCAAGATGAACGAGCCACGGATTCACTTCGCAATCGTTTGCGCCTCCAAAGGCTGCCCACGCTTGCTTCGCGAAGCTTACACTGCTGATAAACTTGACAATCAACTCAGCACGAATGCGAAACACTTCTTCGCCCAAAAGTTGAACTTTGCGGTAGCTGGAAACACAATCACCCTGTCGTCGATCTTGGATTGGTTCAACGCCGATTTCGGCGACACGGACGAGAAGCTTCTTGGCCGGATTTACCAGTGGCTTCCAGTATCCCAGCAACAGTCCATCCGTGGCAAGGCCTTCACGATTCGTTACGCCGAATACGACTGGTCGATCAACGAACAGTCGGCTTCCAATTGACTTTCACCACTGGTGGAGAGCGAATGAAGCTTGATGAGGCCATTGGGATTGAGAAAGCATCGACGAATCGTGCTAGACCCAAGTCGGCTCCCAACCTTGGCGATACTCTTTTGAGATCCATTCTTGTGCCTTGGAGTTATTGGTGATCGTGAGCGACTTCGCATCCCAAGTCATCTCTTGGCCAGCGAACCGGATACCAATGGTTCCTAACAAGACGGTCTCGGTTAAGGGGCCGGCATAGTCAAAGTGCGATGTGGTTTCACCAACGCCTCGACACGCATCAGCCCATTGTGTGTAGTGATCGACGCCCTCGATGACCGGCAAATCCCCAGCCGCAAATTTCTCTTCTGGGAACAGCTTCGGCATGGCGACGTGTGGAATCACTAGCGAACCCTCCTCGCCAACGAGCACAGATCCAGCGCCGGGCAACTTGTAATCCGATGGAATACCCGCAAGCTTCTCTCGCGGTGGCAACGCCCCCACAGCATCGTACCAAGTGACTGGTAACGTCGGACCAAGCGTGTACTCCGTTCCTGGGAACTCATAGTAGACCGTAGCACGATCTGTCCAAGACTCTTGCATCATCGTCGGGGCGTCAGCGGTGAGTTTGATCGGTGAGCTGAGCTTGAGCGACTTAAAGACTGGATCCAGAATGTGGCATCCGAAATCTCCGAGTTGGCCTGTGCCGTAGGCCTGCCAGCCACGCCAGTTGAACGGATGGTACATGCCGATCTTGTACGGACGGTCCGGAGCGATACCTTGCCACAGATCCCAGCGAACATTCGCCGGGATCGTATCGTTGCCAGCGGGTCGTTCCAGATGCCTCGGCCACCTGGGGCTGCCGCCTTGCCAAGAGTGGACTTCTTTCACTTTGCCAATCATTCCCGTGTGGACCATATGCACGGCCGTTCGATACGCCGAGTGCGATTGAATTTGATTGCACATTTGAGTCACGGCGTTGTACTTTGCCGCAGCGAGTTTCATTTGTCTCGCTTCGTGAACAGAATGCGTGAGTGGTTTTTGGCAGAACACATGTTTCCCTAAATGCATCGCGGCCATCGAGATGGGGGCGTGCATGAAGTCAGGCGTGGACACCATCACGCCTTGGACGTCTCTCGATTCGTCAAGCAGCTTTCGCCAGTCATCGTACTGCCTTGCTGAACTATACTTCTCGGCTGCCTGACCAAGATGTTTTTCGGAGCTATCAATGTCGCAAACGGCAACAACATCCACTTCGGGACTGGCCGCGACCCCATTCAAATCACTCCAACCTTTGCCGCCCGTTCCGACACTGGCGATTCCAAGGCGACTGTTCGCCCCATGGACTCGAGAATACTGAAGTGCGGGCAGGGTAATTGCCGTACCAGCGATTGCCGTTGACTTAAGAAACGAACGACGATTCGGTGACATGACCATGGGCGGGATTCCGGTTCGAAGTAGGCGGGCTGATGGGGGAGGAGCGATCATTCTAACCCGCTGACGCGGCTCGCGGTGCAGCTCCCCGACCAGTCATTTCAAATTTTTTGCACGGATCACGAACGTGGACCAATTGCGAAGCGATGCTGGAAGTGGAGCCATTATCAAGGCTCGTGTTCGGTTGGGACCATTGATCACTCGAGAGATCCCTTGTCGCAGGCCAAGTCGTTTAGGCAGTCGAATAACGTTGCCAGAGTCGCCACGCAAATCACGAGCATCACATGCGAGGGCAAGAATTTAATCCACAACTGGAGTTGAAAAACAAAGTCCAAACGAAGTTTCGCCGAAGAATAAATTCCTTGGCGACTGGAATGCGAAGCGGAATCGCATTTAGTCACTCAGCACGATTGCGTCATCAGGCTATCCGAGGAAATGCCGTCACACTCACTTAGATGCATCGTTTCCAGAAACACCGATTCGCAAAGTCGGCGGAGATAGACTTGGATGTTGTTTACTCGCAAATCCATGGACGTAGCTCGATCCTCTGCCAATCGTTTCTGATACGATCATCAAGGTCGCTCCACCGTTGGTATCGCTGAGTAAAAAGTTGACCAGCTGTTCGCCTTCGATGCTAAAAACGGCCGTCGTTTCCGAACTAGGAACAACGAATCTTCCAAGCAGGACCACTTGGCTGTGGTCAACGTCAACACGATTCGACAAAACGCCTGGACAGGATTCCCAGTCGATCGAATCTTCGTCCCATGCTTCGCTTGATTCGTCGACGAGTCCGTAAACGGCGAACGTTGTATCCAGCGTCGCAGCCAAATAGCCAATCCCCGTGGCAGCACCTTGCAATTGCAATTTTGCCGTGAGAACGTTGGCTTGAGGCAAAAGAGAGAGATCAAAGTGCAAGTAAGCTCTTCGTCGCCAAACGCCTCCTTCTTCGAGCGATTCTTTTACGAGGACCAAGCCACTGTGCTGGGTCGTTGGCTTCTCTTTGCCCGCGATCACGTATGCCTCGCGCCCGTTCCCCACGGCTGTCGTGATCTGGATCGAGCGGTGTTGCACTTGATCTGGATGAGCGTTGGAAACCGATGCGGTTGACTCGGATTGTTCATCGAGTCGCTCGACGGTGGACGCCGATATTCTCAACGCGGTGTTTGTTGTGACCGAGACCACCTCTCCGGTCGTCAAGTGTTTCGCATCGACCAACCCTTGAATAACACTCACATCGGAAGTGCCTCCCGGCGACACATTGACACCAAACACCGTTCCATGGTCAGTCAGCGTTGCTGTGGGCGTTTCCACAACAAAGCCTTCGCCACCGGGATGCACTTCAGCAAAAATTCTTCCCGAGTGAACGCGACAGCTAGCCGTACTGAGAAGCTCAACATCAACGGGCCCCTCCAGCGTCACATCAACGAGCTGGAACTTCAGTGTGGCGATACCCGACAAGAGCACGAGCCGACCGCGAGATAAGTTTGCTCCCGGCATCGTCGACATTTCCGACGCGCCCCATTGGCAATTTTGGGTTGAGCCCATCATCGCCAAAAACGGCTGTTTCTGTTGGACAAAGTACGCAAGAGATAAGGTACACAGAAGCAGAACGCTTCCGGCAAGCACTGCGAAATACCTCCGAGAAACGTTGACTGTGAGGGGTGAAGGGCGAGAAGCCTTGTTGAGCTCCGCGAGTTCAAACGGAATCGATGTGGTTTCTAAAGCACGATCTCCGCGGTTGACTAACGCCGACTCTTGGTGCAAACATTCCACAAAGTCTCGCTTTGCTTCGTCGTCGGCAAAAATGATTTGCTCAAACTCGATCAACCCAGCATCATCCAAGCGATGATCGAGTGCTTTGTCTCGAAGTTCGATATAGCGTGACCAGCGATCGTTTTCGCTCATGTTGTGTTGAGTCATTGTTTTGCTAATCGTTAGTTCGAAGTTTCATTTGCGATTCGTTTTGTAACACAATCATGTAACGCCTCTCGTACTCGACTCAACATCCGGTAAATCGCAACCGGAGATCGATTTGCTTGCACAGCGATCTCTTCCACCGACGCACCCGATTCATAGCGATGCCGCACCAATTCACGATGATGTTCCGGCAGACTCTCTATACAACCATTGAGTGCTTTTAGCCGGTTTTGGTAATGAGTGGCGTTACCAATCAGCTCTTCCGAAACGGCTTCCAAGAATGCATCGCTGAAGACTAGGGATTCACGCTTTCGCCGCGAACGCCAAGCTCGTACTTGGTTGAAGGCGATCGTGCATGCCCAAGCCCCAAAGTTTGTCCCTGCTTCAAATTTCCCGAACTCACGCCACAGCACGAGGCTCGTTTCTTGAAACACGTCATCCACGTCCTGCTGGGTAGGGAGCAAGCTCGTCAAATACAAAGTGATTGTTCGTTGGTGCTCAGTAAACAAACGCAAAAATGCGTCTGGCTCTTCGCGATCGCTCGGGAATTTGTCTGAATCCACTCGCACTACTTGATCTCACTTATCCGGGTCTCCAACAGCCAAATAGAGCGACACTCTCGGATTTTGGACTGCACAAAACCAATTTTGGAAAAAATCTATGGATTCGATGTCCAAATTCCCAGAAACTTGCTCTCTTCCGTTAAAACTCCACCCAAAAGCGAACCCATCCTACTCCTCCGCTTCTTCGCACCACTTCGCCTTTTCCTACATGCCATTTCAATTTCAACATTTCGCCATGAGTCGAACTCTGGCTTGCGTTGCCTTTTTTGCTGCTTTCGTGAATCAAGCTCATTCCAACGACGGCATTTTGGATTCGGAAAGCGTGCTTGTTGAAGCCGAGTCGCTTGAATCCAGTGGTGGTTGGAGCCTGGACACACAGTTCATTCGCGAGATGGGATCTGCGTATCTATTAGCACACGGCTTGGGGAAACCGGTTAGCGATGCAACCGGTTCAGTCCTTATTCCTGCGGCAGGCGAATATCGTGTTTTCGTCCGTACGAAAGATTGGGTTGCGCGTTGGAAAGCAGATGGCCAACCAGGGCGATTTCAGGTTTTGATTGATGGCAAGCCACTTGAAGCAACTTTTGGCACGGTCGGAGAGGATTGGCACTGGCAAGACGGCGGCACTGTGGTGCTCGAAAAAACCAGTTGTGAGATCACGCTTCATGACTTGACTGGATTTGACGGTCGTTGCGATGCCATCTTTCTTACTCGAGGCAATACGCCGCCGCCGAACGACGATGCGATTCTCGCAACTTGGCGTCGAAAAATGCTCGGGCTTGATAGCGATGCGAAATCACTTGATCCATACGATTTGGTCGTGATTGGCGGTGGCTACTCTGGGCTTGGAGCATCTATTTCTGCGGCGCGAGCGGGATGCCGTGTGGCCTTGATCCAAGATCGAGCCGTGCTAGGTGGCAATGGCTCCAGCGAGGTGCGGGTTTGGGCACAAGGCAATGTGCGCCGCGGAAAGTATCGGCGAATTGGCGAGATCATCGAAGAAGTAGCCGATCGGGCCTCCAAGTCACCCGGTGCGTATGAAGAGTTTGAGGATGCCAAGAAAGAAGCAATTGTTCGCTCAGAGCCGAACATTGATCTTTTTCTCAACCATCATGCATATCGAGTCGACGTCGACAACAACCGTATCAAGAGTATCGAAGCGTTCGATACACGGACGAGTCAATGCACGAAGTTTGTGGCACCGCTGTTTGTTGATTGCACCGGACATGCAACGATCGGTTTTCTTGCTGGAGCCGAGTTGAACATGGAGCCAGTTGGCCGCATGGGCATGAGCAACATGTGGGCTTGGGACGAAGCGGAAACGCCGATTGATTTCCCGGAGACCCCCTGGGCGTTGGATCTTGGAATGGAGGATTTTCCATATCCTCGCAATCATCATGGCGAGTGGTTTTGGGAATCCGGCTATGATAAAGATGCTCTGAATGATGCTGAAGGCATTCGAGACTGGAACTTGCGTGCGGTGTATGGTGCTTTCAACGCGATGAAAAACCGCGATGGCGCGCCCGATCATGCTACGGCATTCTTAACTTGGGTTGCTTTCGTCGGTGGTCCGCGTGAGTCGCGTCGTTTGGTTGGTGATGTCGTGTTGACGCAAGACGATATTGTCAACAAGCGAGAATTCCCAGACGGGACCGTCCCTAGCACTTGGTCAATCGACCTGCATTACCCCAAGAAGCAATACGCGCAAAAGTTTCCCGACAATCCATTCATCTCGATCGCTCAGTTCGGAGCGGGGGTCGACCGCATGCACGGATACCCGATTCCCTATCGATGTTTCTACTCCCGCAATATCGATAATTTGTTCATGGCGGGACGGTGTATCAGTGTCACCCATGAAGCACTTGGGACCGTACGCGTCATGAAAACGTGCGGCATGATGGGTGAGGTTGTCGGCAAGGCCGCTTCGATCTGTCGTGCTCATGAGTGCCTGCCGCGAGACGTCTACTACAACTATTGGTCCGAGTTGGATTCGATGTTGAGAATTCCCGGTGCGGCTCGGCGTGCAAACTTTCGCGATGAGTTCACGATTCCAATCGAGTCGATTACCTACAGCCTCAACAACAAGCAATTGCCGGGAATTGTTCTCGATGACCGAGACGCTTTACTTGAGGGTGCGTGGAACCCTGCTGATTCATTAAAGGGCTATGTCGGCGAAGGCTATGTGTACGCTTCGGACACAACTCCGGCGACCGCGAAATTCGAATTGGCGGTCGAGGAACCAGGTCGATATGAAGTGCGTGTTTCCTATCAGCCACATGAGAACCGCGGCACCCGAGTGCCAGTTACGATCACGACACCCGGTGATACTCGCACTGTTCGGCTGTCAATGAGATCCCCGCCTGAATTGGAATTTGGATTCTCTTCGTTGGGAGAAATCCAGGTAGCGGCTGGCGAAACGGTAATCATTTCAATTACGTCTGGCGACTCTGGCGGTATCACGCATGTCGATGCCGTCCAACTCGTCCGTACTCACTAAAGTTCGTTGCTATTTATTTCTTTTCAAAAAGGTGGTTTCATGACAAATCAAAAAAGTTCGCGACACGCATTTACATTGGTCGAATTGCTGGTGGTGATTGCCATCATCGGCGTTCTTGTTGGACTGTTGTTGCCCGCCGTCCAGGCAGCGCGTGAAGCTGCTCGCCGTATGAGTTGTAGCAACAACTTCAAGCAAATTGGATTGGCACTACACAATTACCATGCGGCGTACGACAAGCTACCGGCCGCCGGAAGCGGCACTCGGCAACACGTCGGGCGATTGGGCATGTTGGTTGCAATTTTGCCGTTTATCGAGCAGCAAGGTTTGTGGGAATTAACCAGCAATCCGTTGCAAGTTCCTGCGGGGACGACTCCCGCGCCAACGGGCGCCATTGGTGGCATTTGGCCAGCGTTCGGTCCTGGTGGTGGAGCAGACGTAACAACCTACATTCCTTGGCGAACGCAAGTTGCTGGCTATCGATGCCCGTCGGATCCTGCAGACCCCGTGGGCGGTCCAGCCATCACGAACTACGCCTATTCCGTTGGTGATGGTATTAAGCGAATTTTTTACAATCGCAATACAAACTGGAATACATCACCTCCATCGGCGCCGAACGCATTTCTCGACCTGGGGGCCGAGCGAGGCGTTTTCCGTCGAGAAGCACCACGCGGATTCCGCGACATCTTGGATGGAACAAGTAATACGCTTGCTATGGGCGAGATCGCGACCTATCTGGGTGATCGCGGTGTGATTGGCGGTGCGATGGACCAAAACGTTTATCCGAATGCCGCTGGTGCAAACACCGTTGCAACCAACCCCGGTATCTTGCTGACCAAAGTCGATCCAGCGAGACCTAAGTTCTATGCACCTGGTGTCGGTGTCTATACCTACTTTGCACAATCTCGCGGCCAACGATGGTACGACGGATTGATGGTGGGTACGGCCGTCAACACAGTGCTTCCACCCAACTCACCGAGCGTCTTTGGTTTCAATGGATATGGTACGTTGTGGGAACACGGTGTTTACAGTGCAACCAGTCGACATCAAGGCGGTTGTCACATTTTGATGGCGGATGGTGCCGTCAAGTTTGTGACCGAGAGCATCGATGCTGGTAACAAGGCTGCTCCAAGTATCTCCAAAGACAACAACAATGTTGGACAGAAAAGCCCGTACGGTCTTTGGGGTGCTCTTGGATCGATCGGCTCTGGCGAAACCGACTCGCTTTAGAGCTACTAGCATTACTAAACTACTTAAGTTAACCGTTAAAAAGGTGTCCGTAAAAATGAAGTATCTTCTGTTGCTCAGCGTCGTTTGTTTTCTTGGCTGTGGTGGTAGCACCGAGAACACACTTGTTCCGAACAACCTCACTCCCGAGCAAGTGCAAGCCGAGATCGATGCGAACCAAGCAATCGAAACTCCGCCAGCCTCTGGTGGTGGCGTTTGATCTCGTGTTCATCGATACTGTCGCTTAATCCACACAGTCGTATGGCGACGGTGTAAACTCTCGACGGTGGTTGCTCAAAGTGGGTGGCCACCGTTTTTCGTTTCTTGTTCGGTGGTGAATCATGTTGCGTCGTTGGCGTTGCCTTGCATGTTTTGTTGTGATGGTATTGAGCGAGACGAGTATTGGATTTGCGCAGACCTCATCACTTGAAATCAGCGGTGTGCGACCGCACTTGACCGTGTATGGCGTCTATAGCCAGGACGGTGCGCATCGGAAGCAAGGCCACAACGAATGCGGTATCGGTGCCGTCGTTCCCTGGGCCAAAAAGTTGTGGATGGTGAACTACGCGCCACATATGCCCCAAGGCAGCGAACACAAACTGTTTTCAATCGATGATAATTTCCAGATGACGATTCATCCGGAAAGTGTGGGCGGTACACCAGCGGGACGAATGATCCACAGTGAATCGAACCAATTGCTGATCGCTCACTACTTGATCGACGCTTCTGGGAAAGTGCGGGTGATCCCGATCGAGAAGATGCCGATGCGTGTGACTGCGATCACACGTCACTTGGTCGATCCAGTCAACATGGTCTACTACATCGACATGGAAGGCAGCGTCTGGGAAGCGAACGTCCACACGCTCGAAGTCACCCGATTGTTTAAGAAGCCCGTTCCAGGCTGGCACGGAAAAGGTGCGTACGTTTCGCAAGGGCGTCTCGTGGTTTCCAACAACGGCGAGCACGCGGCAGGAACTTACAACGATCTGCTCGTCGGCGGCCACGCCACGAATCCTGAGGAACGCGGCGTATTGGCGGAGTTCGATGGAAAGGATTGGAAGATCATCGAACGTCGCCAATACACGGACGTGACGGGACCAGCCGGTATTGCTGGCGGCAGCGATGGCGATGACCCGATTTGGGCAATTGGCTGGGACCGACGCAGTCTTCGATTGAAGTTGCTCGATCAAGGCGTGTGGTCGACTTACCTCTTGCCCAAGGCCGCCTTTTGTAACGATGCCAAGCACGGTTGGTATACCGAGTGGCCACGCATTCGCGAGATCACCGGTGGCCGCTGGATGATGGATATGCACGGTATGTTCTTTGACTTTCCCAAGACGTTCTCGTCGAAGAATTCTGCAGGCATTCGGCCGATTGCGAGTCACCTGCGTTATGTCCCGGATTTCTGTGATTGGAACCGAAAGCTGGTCTTGGCCACGGATGAAACGAGCATTCAAGAAAATCCGCTTGCCGGCCAACCGCAAACGAATCTATGGATCGGTGACTATGAAGATCTGAAATCCTGGGGCCCAGCAAGCGCGTATGGTGGTCCATGGATCGAAGATGAAGTCTTTGCCGACTCTCCCTCAGATCCATTCTTGATCGCTGGTTTCGATCAACGCATGCTGCACTTGGCCGCCGGCCACATCAACAAGCCGACACAGCAAGAAGCGTTTCGAGCGACAGGGACTCAGAACATCACGACGATGCCTGAAGCCCTCGCAAGGCTTCCTCGTGTCACGATCGATCGCGGAGATTGGCACCAGCCCGCGCCCGGATATGCCTTCGAAGTTGCTGAGCCAGTGCGAATCTACCTCGCGGTGGATCGTCGAGGTGAACCGAAGTTGTCGCCTGAGTGGATAGCGACTGAAATGTCGCTAACTTGGAACGAAACCTACAGGGATGTCGTTTACTCGAGAGACTTTCCGGCTGGGAAGATCGAGGTCCCCGGTAACGACACTGAGCATACGCCAGGATCGTTCGGCATGCCGCACATGGCTTTCGTCGATGCGAGCGATGCAAAGGATGCGAGTGGTGTGAAGATCACCGCCATCGGGAGTGCGGCGGTGACGCTTCCTTCAGGTGCAAGCGCTGTGAAATCCGCAGACTCCAAACCAGTCGTATTTCGATTGGAAGTGGATCGCCGCGGCGATGGCAATTGGACCCTCCTCACGCAATTGACTGTTCCGGGGAACGGTTACGTCAACTACTTGTTGCCACAAGACCTCGATGCGGTGTGGTTGCGGTTGTCGACCGATCGTGACTGTATCGCCACAGCATATTTGCATCAAACGGCGCGTCACTTCGTTGACGGGTCGACGCCAGAGAACCAAAAGCTGTTTGCCGGTTTGGCGGACGTGCATGACACGGCGGCACTCGGTGCTCGCGTGTACGCCGCAAAGCAAAACAGAAATCTGCGAGTGATCACAGGCGACGAGCGATTCTTTGATTTCACCAAGGCCGGGTTTGAATTCGAGACCGATACGGTTGACGAGAAGCTCGACAAATTGCTCGAAGTTGCGTCTGAGTTCACAGTGGACGATGCCTCAGTGATCCTGAAGCATTACGGCGTGAAGTTGCGGCTGCCCAAAGGTGATGCAACGTTCGATAAGCCGTTCGCGTCGGGCTGGCCACGCGCCACGCGTGAAGTGGAATCGGAGCGTCACCTCGCGAATATTCACGGCACGTTCTACGAAGTCCCGCTGGTCACGAACGGTGCGCCCCCAGCGTTCAACTTGATGCGTCCGGTTTCAAGCCACTCGAAACAGATCACGGACTATTGTTCATGGAACGGGTTGCTAGTACTCGCGGGCGTACGCAGTGATGCAGTCAACGATGGCCATGTTTTCGCAGATGCGGAAAACAAGATAGCACTTTGGTTTGGCGGCATCGATGACCTATGGAAGTTCGGCAAGCCGGTCGGCGACGGTGGTCCTTGGCTCAACACTCCGGTCAAAAAGGGGGTGCCATCGGATCCTTATCTCATGACAGGCTACGATGAGAAGACAGTCGAATTCTCACACACGTCTGCTGACCCGGTGTCGATCACGCTGCAAGTCGATCTCGACGGTACTGGACTCTGGGTGGATTATCACGTGTTTAATGTTGAGCCAGGCGAAACCGTCTCACACCGCTTCCCCGTTGGCTTTTCAGCCAGTTGGGCACGTGGAATCAGCAATAAAAACACGACTGCAACCGCACGTTTTACGTATCGGTAGCACTTGTCGTTCGTGAATGAATTAAGGCGACGCCCAGCCGGAAATCGTGACGGCTTCGCCTACGTGCGTATCGCAGGGCGACTGGTATATACTTTTGGTATCTGGTTTTGCTTCGTCTACTTTTCATCAAGTTGAGTCTCTGGTTGCTCAACGAGAGAAAGCCAGCATCTTGTCCCCCAATCGTCCCTAATCACAAAGAGGTTCCCATGCGTTTTGCTGCGTCATTGATTGTGTTGATGTGTTTTGCTCCAGTCGTTGTTGCCGACGAGCCGACCACAGCAACCGAGAAAAACTTGTTGAAGAAAACTGCGGATGTCGAATCATGGCGATTCGAACAGCACGAAAACGGAAAGGGCGAGGTCTCGGTGAAGGACGATGCGATCGTCTTCACTGTCGAAACACCTGGCAGCGAGAACTGGCACGTGCAGGCGTACCAAGTTGACTTGGACTTGAAGGACGGCGAAGAGTACACCGTAACTTTCAAAGCCAGTTCACCGAATCGCCATTTCGTGCTGCTGGCAGCTGGTATCGATGAGGAGGACTACCACGAAATTGGCTTGCACGAAGAGTTCATCGCAACGAGTGAGTTCAAAGAGTACAAGTTCACATTCACGGCAAGTGACACCGCCAAAGGCAAGAACCGAATCGGTTTTGTTCTGTCGACCGAGAAAGGTTCACTCGCAATCAAAGACATGACGTTGACGGCGAAGTAACACGCTCCGAATTCGACATTCAACTGAAGCTCGCGAAGCCTCGATCAAGTTCACTTGGTTGGGGCTTTGTTCTCCTGTCGCCCGCACTTCGATTAACGTGATCCGGACAAGATGTATTGGCTGAGCATTGTCAAATTGCCGCTGAACGTCTGGCTCGACAGATACTCTTGGCCGACGGCGAACTTGGCTTGGCCGACGAGGCGTGTGCCGTCAAAACGGTCGACCCAACGACCACTTGAGTCGAGTGCGGCGATAATCTTGGATGCCTTTTGGGCGAGCTCAATTTGCGAGTTCACTGCCGACGTTGATTTACCCTCGCGGGCCAATGCGTAATCGCGGCCGAGTTCGGCCAGCTTCGATGGTGCTTTCCATCCGTAGTGGTCTGGCAGATCTGAATCGTCATACGTCAGTTCATACTTGTCGCCGCGACGCTGCATGTAGAGCGGCTGATTCGTTTTCAACTCGTAGTAGCGAGCGACTTGGCCGTCCGGCAGCAACGATCGTTTCAGCCACGCGGCAGCGCGCGGGATAGGCTCCAGATATTTGCGATCACCGGTGATTTCAGAGATCAACATCAACGTTGCGATCACTTCTTGCGTCTCGTCGCCGCTCACTCCTGGCGGTTCAAACTTTCTCGCCCAGATCGGCTTCATGTCGTAACTGTATTGTTGAGCCCAACCGGGTTGTGGTTCAGGCATCTGCGCCAAGACCAAGAAATCCCCAAGTCTCCTCAGTGCATCTAGATAACGAGCATCGCCATAGACTTGGTGGGCTTCGACCAGAGACGCCGCAACGTAGCCAGTCACGTTGTCATTGAGTGTGTACATATCCCAGTAGTTCTTGACTCGGCCTTCGGTGCGCCAGTCATAGTCGGGATACGAGGCGGGGATGCTTGGTTGTGCCGGCACGGGCCCTGTCCAAACTTGTGGAAATCCGCCGCTGGGATATTGAGCCGATAGCAACGCATCCAAGGCGATCATGACCGACTCGTGGATTGGAATGTCGCGAAACCCGAGTGCCTTGTCGGCGTGTATTAGAAACTGAATCGCGGATTCCGTTTGCCCATCATCGAGTGACGAGTTGTTCTTGCCGCGGCCCTTACCGTTTCGATAATCAGCAACATTCGGACTCTTGGGATTAAAGTCGATCGCGTTCGTCCATCCGCCGGATTTCAGTTGCCCATAGACGAGTGCTCGCGCCGCATTGGTGGCGGCATCCAGATAGAAACTGTCGCCGGTTGCTTCGTAGGCTCGCAGATAAGCCATGCCGACCGTTGGCGTGCCTGGTGGCTGCACCCAGATTTGATCCTTCGTTGCAACGCCTTCACCCCAACGTTGGCTCAAGTCCAACGAGTAGTGATAGACGTAACCACCGTGAACAGCGAGCTTGTCATGAAAGAACGTCGCCGCTTTCCGCATCGCGGTGATTGCCGATTCTCGATCCACATTCTGTGCCGAGAGCGATCCGGACGAAGCTAGCGCAGCGATTGATAGAGCAAGAAAAATTCGAATCACGGAAGCACCATAACGAGCAAGAGTCTCTCAAAGCGTCCGTCTCTTAAAGCGTCCATCGAGAGTCCCATTGTAACCGGCTGGGGTGCCTTGTTCATCATTGATCCCGACGATGACCTTTCCGAGTTTCGCGTTGCGTTGCTCAGGCGAACGTCACCACCGAAAGTTTATGCTTTGCGCGGTGGGAAGAAGGCCTCGCGTACCGATGGTTCAAGATTACAAAGCGTGATCCGGCTGCCTTTTGATTGCAGGCGGCGACTGAAGACACCGAGCAAGGCAATCGACTCGGGACTGAACTCTTGCAAGCCTTCAAAGTCGACGACAACTTGGCTGTCAATGTCCAAAGAGTTCGCCATCAAGTTCAGGTCTTTCCCCAGATCTTCCAATGCGGACTCGGCGTCTTGATCGGTCTTCTTGAAGGTCACATGAATGACGCTGTCGGTTTGAGACACGTTGAGCCGTAGAAAGGTCCACAAATTCGCATCGGTCTTGACCAGTGAAGGACGCCTCGACTTGGAGAGGAGTGCTTGTGTCGCTTCTTGCAAGAAATCGAACATTTCAAACGTTCGATGTCGGTACTTTGCCATGTATTCCGTCGCTTCTGTTCTTGGAGACTGAAATTAATTCGTCACCGAAGAACGCAATGACCCCCTAAGAATAGCGACTGGAGCCGAATTCCGCATGCCCCAGTGCCTATTTCAGACGTGACTTACGAGATCGCATCTTCAATGGCATTGGTTTATCATGGGCTGAGCCGCTGTTTGGAGTCGATTTCGCAATGCCACGGTCCCACCTTCTATCAAAACGAATTCCTCGTGTGTTCGCGTGCGCGTTCGTCGTGTTCGCAGCGATTTCGATCCAGAACCGCTGTATTGGCGACGAATCCCAGATTCCTGGAACCCAACTCGTCGACTTCGAACGGGACATTCAGCCAATATTTCGTGAGCATTGCCTGAGTTGCCACGGTGAAACGACCCAGGAAAGTGATTATCGGCTCGACGTTCGCGAAATCGCGTTGCGTGGCGGCAGCCTCGGTGAGCCTCCGATTGTGGTCGGCAAGAGCGAAGCCAGCCCACTCGTTCACTTCATCGACGGCTCCGACGAGTCCATGTTGATGCCGCCCGCATCCAGCAACAAACCTCGTCTCTCAGCACAGCAAGTTGCAACGATCAAAACCTGGATTGACCAGAACGCAAGTTGGCCTGATTCAGCAAACGCGAAAGTCATTGACAGAACGGATTGGTGGTCGCTGCATCCAATGGCTAACCCAACTGTGCCAACCTCCGAGTGGCCTAACCCGATCGATGCGTTCGTTGAAGCAGAGCACCAAAAACGTGGTTTGACACGAGCCAAGATGGCGGACCGTCGAACACTCGTTCGGCGATTGTATTTTGACTTGATCGGGCTGCCGCCCACGTTCACCGACGTCGAGCGTTTTGTCGCGGATCAGTCGCCTCAAGCCTGGGAGCGACTTGTTGATTCGTTGCTTGAATCGCCCCGCTACGGCGAACGGTGGGCACGGCATTGGTTGGACGTGGTTCACTTTGGCGAGACTCACGGTTACGACAAAGACAAGCCGCGCGAGAACGCATGGCCCTATCGCGACTATGTCATTCGAGCTTTCAACGAAGACAAGCCCTACGCAAGATTCGTCCAAGAACAAATCGCTGGCGATGTCCTTTATCCAGGCACCCGTGATGGCGTGGAAGCACGAGGCTTTATCGCCGCTGGCCCATGGGACTTTATCGGGCACGCGGAGGTTCCGGAAACGAAGATCGACGGCAAGATCGCTCGCCACATCGATCGCGACGACATGGTGCAAAATACCATGCTCACGTTCAACTCAATGACCGTCGGTTGCGCTCAGTGCCACGATCACAAGTTCGATGCGATATCGCAGGAGGATTACTACAGTCTCCAGGCAGTGTTCGCCGCCATCGATCGAACAAATGTTGAGTACCACGAAGACGCCACTGTTTATCAAAAAATCACCGAACTCAAATCAGCCAAAAAGGAAACGGACTCCGCCATCGCAACAATCGAAAGTTCGCTCGAGAAACACGCTGGAGCGACTCTCACGGAGTTGGACCAGCTCATCTCGCTCGCTGGCAAGACCGATGCGAATACGAAACCTGAGTTTGGATACAACAGCTCGATCTCAGCGACCCAAGACACGATCAAGTGGGTCCAAGTTGACCTTGGGACACGCATCAACATCGACAAAGTCGCGTTACAACCTTGTTATGATGATTTCAATGGAATCGGTGGTGGCTTTGGATTTCCAGTCCGATTCAAAGTCGAAGTCAGCGACGATCCAACGTTCGCCACCGGCGTGCAACTTCTTCGTAACCGACATGACGAAACGTTCGAGAACGACTTTGCCAATCCAGGTCTAAAGCCGCTAACGATCGCGGCGGGGCCAGATGGTATCATCGGCCGATACGTGCGAGTGACTGCGACGAAGTTGGCTCCGCGCAAAGAAGACTACATTCTCGCGCTATCTGAACTCCAAGTCTTGGATCTTACTGGAACCAATATCGCTTTGGGGCGTAAAGTTGCTTCGCTGGACTCGATTGAGGCGTTACCGCGTTGGTCTCGAAAGAACCTCACGGACGGCATCTCGCCACAGGGTACGTCCAAGTTCAGTCGCAAAGAACTGCTCGCCCAGCGTGACGCACTACTCCTTTCGTTCGCGGATAAGGACTCACGCGAAAAGCTGCTTGCACTTCGCGAGCAATCCGAACAGATCAACAAGTCATTGGGCGAGTTGCCTCCACCACAACTCGTCTACGCTGGCTCCGTCCACACGGGAACTGGCAACTTTCGTGGCACCGGTAACGAAGGCGGACGTCCGCGTGCCATTCACGTGCTGCATCGTGGCGATGTGAATCAGCCGAAGGCGGAAGTCCAACCTGGATCGCTCGCGGCCGTTTCCAACTTGCCAGCACGCTTTGAGCTTGCTCCAGACCACTCCGAAGGCAATCGGCGGGCTGCGTTGGCGATGTGGCTCACCGATCCATCGCATCCGTTGACTTGGCGCAGCATTGTCAACCGCGTTTGGCAGTATCACTTTGGTCGCGGAATCGTGGAAACGTCAAACGACTTTGGTCGCAACGGGTCGTTACCATCGCATCCAGAGCTACTTGATTGGTTAGCCACCGAGTTTCGCGACAACGGCGGCTCAATCAAGGCACTGCATCGATTGATTGTGACAAGCAAGACGTACCGGCAAGCATCCGTAAGTCGTGATGACTTTGAAGCGATTGATGCCGACAACGTGTACCTTTGGCGAATGAATCGAACGAAGCTGGATGCGGAGTCCATTCGAGACAGCGTGCTCGCCGTGAGTGGGCTGTTGAACTTGAAGATGGGCGGCCCCAGTTTTCGTGACTTTGTGATTGAATCGCCACAGCATTCGCCGCACTATGAATACGATTTGCACGATCCAAACGATACCGCGTCACATCGCCGTTCGATTTATCGCTTCATCGTTCGTTCCCAGCTTCAACCCTTCATGTCAGCACTCGATTGTGCGGATCCGTCGATGCAAGTGGAACGACGCAATGAGAGCTTGTCTCCGATCCAAGCCCTCGCGTTGCTGAACAATGGTTTGATGGTCACATCATCAAAGCGATTTGCGGAAAAGCTCGACACGTCGGCAAATGAGCTTCCAACCAAAGTAGACCTTGCCTTTCGTGATGCACTCGCTCGTGAGCCAACGCCGAGTGAGGGAGAGATGTTTACACAGTACGCTGAGCAATTTGGACTCGCCAATATGTGTCGTGTAATTTTCAATCTCAACGAATTTGCGTTTGTGGACTGATTCATGAGCAACACATCTCCTTTCCATCGACACGCTCAACCTAGCGTTACTTCACGCCGCGAATTCCTCAACCAATTCGGGGGCGGACTCGGCGGGATCGCGCTGGCGAGTATGTTGCAACAGGAGGGCTTGATGGCAAGCCAAGCAATCCCGAGCATGCAGCCTACCCAAACGCATTTCCCTGGCAAAGCAAAACGCGTTGTTCAGCTCTTTATGGCGGGTGCGGCGAGCCACATTGATTTATGGGACTTCAAGCCAGAGCTAGTCAAACGTGATGGCGAGGCGAGTGACTTTGGCGAGCACGTCGAGGCGTTCCAAAATGGGCTGGGGCCGTGGAAGAAACCGGTGTGGGAGTTCAAGCCCTATGGTGAATGCGGAAAGCTGTTATCCGAACCCGTGTCGCGACTCGGACGATGCGTCGATGATATCGCGTTCGTGCATAACGTCGTCGGCAAGACGGGAGTCCACAGCTCCGCGACGCTGCTTCAAACAACTGGGTTCACACGACCTGGGTTCCCCGGCATGGGGTGTTGGGTCAGCTACGGGTTGGGCAGCGAGAACGAGAACCTGCCAGCATTCGTCGTGCTTCCTGATGATCGGGGCATGCCGTCCAACGGCGTCAAGAATTGGGACTCAGCCTTCTTGCCGTCGCAACATTCTGGGTGTGTGATTCATCCAAGCTCCGAGATCCCAATCGCAGATTTGTTCCCACACAAGAACGGAAACTTCATAACGAGTGCGAGCGAACATGCGGCACAAGCTTTATTGAACCAAAGCAACCGCAATCATGCTGAGTCGCGATCCGGCGATGAACGATTAGACGCTCGCATTCGCAGTTATGAGCTGGCGGCGCGGATGCAATTGGCCGCGCCCGAGACACTGGATATCTCGAATGAGCCTGAATACATCCTCGACATGTACGGTATTCATCGGGGCTCGAAACCGTTCGCGAAAGAGATCAACAACGTTGAAGAGATGGACAATTTTGGACGTCGTTGTTTAGCAGCCCGTCGGCTGCTTGAGCGCGGTGTTCGGTTCGTGCAAGTTTGGAGCGGCAACGACAACAGCTTCCCTCGGCGGAATTGGGATTCGCATGAGAACGTCGAGCAGGATCATGGCCCCTTGGCGACTGGGATGGCCCGCGGCGCCGCGGCGCTCATTCAAGATTTGAAGCAACGTGGGATGCTCGATGATACGATCATCTTGTGGACGACTGAGTTTGGCCGCATGCCGTCGACGCAAGGCGGCAAGGGCCGCGACCACAACCCGTTCGTTTTTACGAATTGGTTATGCGGCGGCGGAATCAAAGGCGGCGTCTCACACGGCGAGAGTGATCCATGGGGTTACAAGCCGCTGGATCGAGCGAACTTCACCGAAGGCTACGATATCCACGCGACCGTGCTGCACTTGCTCGGATTTGACCACACGCAACTCACCATCCGACGCGACGGTACCGATCGACGACTAACGGACGTCCATGGTCACGTCATCAACGAATTGCTCGCGTAGCAAATTCGCATGCATGCTAGTTGTAGAACACTGCGAGCCAAATCGTGGGCTCGTCCGGCGTGGTCCAATCGACACGATGTTTAACGTGCGGAGGTATGTGGACGTAATCGCCAGGCTTCATATGCATCGGCTGTGCCTGATTCTCGAACCTCAGAAGTGCCTCGCCACTCAGTACCACAACCCACTCATGCTGGTCTTGGTCGTACCAAAAACCTTCGGGGCTGGCGTGCCCGTGAGAAACGATCCGCTCAATCTTGGCATTCTTGTTCTCGGCCAGGACTGAAAGCCATTCGGTCTCTTGGCATTCAGGCACCGAGTCGAACAGGTTCTGGCTTTTGGGATGCGGCATGATCGATGCAGTGAATTAGTTCTTGTACTCTTGCGCCCGGTTGGCGCCCCGATTCACTGCGTCGGCTCGGATCTCTTCTTTGCTCTTTGTGAGTCGCTCCGGCCAAACGAATTTTGGCGAACGCGTTGGATCGTAGCCTTCAAGATGCTTTGTCAATCGCGTGACGGGCTTGGTGTAGGCTAATTCAGTTTTGCCGAACACCTCCTCACACATCAACGCCAGCCCAGGATCGTATTCTTTCAGTTCTTCTCGTGTGTCGACGTGGTTGTGATCGTGGTCAGGTTGGCGATTGTTGTTGAACCAGGACTGGACGCCTTCGGCGAAATACTCCGCGTGATTCGTTGAAGCATACTTGGTTTGCCAGAGGCCTTGCGCTATCGCACGCTCGTAAGTTTGTTTGAGTCGATCATCGAACGTGGGGTCCAAATTCACCATGCCGCGCAAGTGGATGTTGTGAGCAAACTCGTGAATCAGAATATTCTCCGTCGAGTAGGGATCGCCTTCGAATCCAAGCAGATTTTCCTCGCCGCAAGAACAGACGGCGTCTTCGCGTGACCCACCGAGCCCTCTCGCTCTGGCATCCCAAAATTCTTTGGGCGATAGATGCGAGTGTTCAGGAATATCGGTCGTAAACTCATCATGTGCCATCACGATGAGCCGCGAGCCGCTAGCCACCATCGCGCGACGCAGGTCTGGCCGTTCGGCAAGCATCATGTCAACAAGAAAAGCCGCTTCCTTGAGTGCATAGTCATCGACCTTGGCGGAGCTGACGATTGGATAACCATTGGCATCAACGTACTTGGCATAGAACGGCGATAGCTGAAGCACTGCGGGTGGCATTTCGACCCGATATCGCTGTGGTTCGTCCTCCGAATCTGGCGCGATCTCTAACTGCCACAGTCGCGCCAGCAGTCGATAGCCATCGGGGTCATGCCGCTTCAGTTGCTTGCGATCAAACGGATAGAAATCATTTTGCCCAAAGAGCGCTTCGGATGATTCCGCAAAGTACTCCATCGGGTTCTTCATCGCGTATGCTTTTTCGGCATTGCCATGGTTTCTTTGCACGGCGTTGTAGATCCCGCTTTCACGTGCTCGATCGAAAGCCGCCTTGATCTCTGCGTTGTCGTAACCAAGCACTTGATCGTGATAAGCGTGAGCAAGTTCGTGGAGCACAAGCACTGGCATGCGTTCGATCTCGCGTTCAAAGATCGCCGTGTTCGTGAACTCGATGCATTGATAAAGCTCAGCAAGACGACCATTTCGCTTGAGCCAAACTGCGTCTGGGTGATACTCAGCAGTGGGGCGAAATCCGTCGTAGGTTGGCGAGAACCAGATGGGAACGGTGATGATCTTTGCGAGAATTTCTTGCGGTATGATTCGTTTCACCAATTGCAACTGCTCGGTTAGCAATTCAATCGCTCGAGCAGTCTGTTGCGGCTCTTCGTGTAAGAGCCTGTTACTAATTCGAACTGACCAACCCTCAATGTCGCGAGTTGAATAATCGGTTAACTGTTCGTTACTCCGCTCGTTGTTCCGTTCGTCTGGTGCTTGAGCATTTGCAGAGTGCTTCCCTAGCGGATAGGACACGGGCACGACGAAAGCCAACGTAAGTAACGCAAGTAGCTGTGATTTTTTTGAAGTCATGTTGAAGCTGCGATTGACTATGATTGGTCTGTCCACTTGAGCGTCCACGTTTCTGGGGGGTGATTCACATCGAACAAGTTTTCGTAGGCGCGAGACGGTTCGACGAGTGCACGCTTGGCGAGCCCACTCGCGACAAGACGCTCAACAACGCGACCGATGATTTCGCTGCGACCAAGATTCCATTCCAACAGCATTTCCTTGCCGTCAACACCGTAAAGATCTGCGGCGACTTCGAGAACGACGCGGCAAATCCCCACCGCGTTCGCTTTGCCGTCCTTGGTCAAATCTGGATCACGCGCCGCAATGTCGATCGCCTGCCGAACAAATTGCACAGCTTCGTAATGGTGTTGAAACTGGTCGTTTGGATACGGTTCTGACGGAACTGACATAGAGGCGTGCCGCGAGCGAAGTGCAAAACGAAAGACTACGGGTTCTCCGTTCGACTTGCAAGTCGCTCGCTTGTGGGGATGCGTTATCGGCGAGCGATTACAGCTTTTGGATGCGAATGCGTCGGTACTCCATTTGTCCGCGGTCGCCTTCCAGCCCGATCGGTCCGGACGCAGGCAACTTCATGGCCTCTTCAAGCACCTCGCCATTGCACGTTGCTCGAGCCGTTTCGCCCGTGACGACGACTTCGAGTTCGTTCCAGTCGCTGTTGCGGAAGTTTTTTAGGTCTTTGTAGGGACCGGCCAAGGGGAAGTCTCGGCACTGCAATTGTGGCTGGCGAATGAACACGCCACTGTCCGCGTTTGGGGTCGCACGAAACTCTAACCGCAATACAAAATCGGTTCCAAATTCCTCCGTCGTCCAGAGTTGCTGGATGCGTCGTCCTTCGGCTGGAGTGGTGACGACGAGCCGATCGTTGATGGCGACATAGCGGCCATCATCACTTTGTTTCTTGCCATCGAATGCAACTTGCTCGGCTACGATCACTTGCTTGATCGCGTTCGGGTTCGGCTTCTTCTTTGGGTTTGCCGGCTGCTTGGCGTCAGGTTTCTTGGCTCCTGGCATGGGTCGAAAACACCAACCCGTCAGGTCCCTACCATTGAATAGACTGACGAAGCCTGGCTCGAGTTCGAAGTCGTCTGGTTCAGTCTCAAGAAACCCAAGCGTTGCAAAGATTGGTCGAAGTGCCGCAGCCCACTTGGCATACCCGTCCGCGTTGAGATGCAGAAGATCTCCGAACCACCGTGGATCCGCGTCGCCGGCTTCGTTGGCGTATAACATCCAGGTATCAACAACCGTGACTTGGGGATCACCCTTGACGAGGCCATCGTAAAGTTCGTTGAGCTTCTTGATCTTTTCCAGCGGACGTTTTTTGGATGCAGAACTCGGGAACGTGCGGCACAACACGATGGGCACATTGGCGTTGTGTTTCTTGATGGCTTCAAGAATTAATGCGACATTGCTGGCCGCGGTCTCAGGCGAAATCTCAACTTCGATGTCGTTGGTTCCCATCAGCATCACGATGGCACTGGGGTTGAGCGACAATACGTCTTGCTCGATTCGAACCAACATCCCACGGGTCGTATCACCGCCGATGCCTCGATTCGCGAGCTTCATACCCTGGAAATTGCCTTTGAAATCTTCGCCCCATCCTTGCGTGATTGAATCACCGAGAAAGACAACCGAATGTTGATCAGCGTCAACTTGCTTGGCCCATTGCGATCGAGCTTGTCGCCAACGGTTCACGTATCCATCGTAACGTCGCAATGCACCAGCACCCGGAAGCCCCTCTTCGTTCGCTGGCAATTCGAACTCACTGGCACTCGCCGCGGGCGCTTCCGTCGCAACAGCCGTCTGGGCCAAGACGACGGACTCGAGTGCGACTAATGGCCCGAGTAATGCGAATGCCACAATGGCGATATACGTTTTCATCTAAATTGCCTGGAGAGAATTGAGTTTGCGAGAGCGAGAATCGACCATAGGCGACCTAGTGTAATGAAAATAAATGAAGCCAGCACAACTGAGTTCGATTGTCGCACAGTCGCTCAACCGATGGCAAATCGGATTCATGGAGACTAGGCTCTGTCCCTAAACTGCCATTTCAAGAAATCAGCTAATGCGACAAACTTGGTTGAATTCAACTTCGTTCCCTGTTTCATCGGTGGCCACGGATGGCACGACATCGTCTAACGGACGCCCAATGGGCCTTGATCG
>JBGTAI010000058.1:0-3804 GCA_041749955.1 Pirellulaceae bacterium
TGCTCGAAGCGGGCGTGGACTTGTTGACGATCAGTCGACTGCTCGGTCATGCGAGTTTCGCCACAACGATGATCTATCTGCATTGTCGACGCGAGCACTTGATCAGTGTCCCCAGTCCGCTGGACTGGTTGCCAGTGAAGCAACTGCCGACGTATCAACCGCCAGCAGAGAACGGGCCAACGGAGAACGGGCCAGACGACAATCCACTGCTGCCAACGACAAACTAACCGTCGCTCAGATTCTGCGACTCGGAGCCGCTGCGGCGGTGGACGATTCGACTTGCATTCAAGTTCAAAGCGTGTTGGCGAAGCTATCGCTCTGCCGCACGCATGCGATGGGCGGTCGCAAGTTCCAGTGCGATGATTGTGGCGAGATAGCGACGCAATACAACTCGTGCGGTGATCGTCATTGTCCCGAATGCAGTGGCGGCAAACGAGTCGACTTCAACGACAAGGCATCGAAGCTGGTCATGGCTGGTGTGACGTACTATCAAGTCGTCTGCACGTTGCCGAGCGAACTGTCTGAGTTGGCTTTGGCGAACCGGCAACAGATGGCGGACTTGCTGACGGACTCAGCGTGGAAGAGCGTGTCGAGGCGAATCAAAGTCGAACAAGGCTACGATCCTGCGGCAATCTCGGTGCTACATACTTGGAATCAGCAACTGGAAACACACTGGCACGTGCACCTGCTGGTGCCTGGCGAGGGCCCCAGTGTCGATCGCAACCGAGACGGTGATTACGAATGGAAGCAAGCGACGGCGCCGCCAGAGGCAAAGAACTCGGACGGTTACTACTTAGTCGATGTGGAGAAGCTTCGCGAAGTTTATCGCAAGCAGGTGATGTCGAGGCTTAAGCGACTTCGTGCTGCCGGCGAGTTGCGGTTCGTGGGCAAGTTCGCTCACCTTCACAGCGACGAGAACTGGGACGCGTTCGTAAAGCACTTGGAGTCGAAGACGTGGGTGGCGTATGTGCAACCGCCGCCGACCACGACCAGTCGTGCTGAACAAGTCGTCAACTACCTGACACGTTATCTGACAGGCGGCCCGATCAGCGACCGTCGCATCGTATCGGCGAGCCGTGACAGTGTCACGTTCCTGGCTCGCGAAGGGAAAAGAACTGGCGGCGAGCGTGAGCAGATCGAAGTAACGTTGCCGCTTGGTGAGTTCGTGCAGCGGTGGTGTCTGCACATTCAACCGGACCAGTTGACGAAGACACGCTACTTTGGCGGTTGGAGCAACACTCGACGCAAGCAGTATCAATCGCTTTGCAGCGAGTTGCTGGAATCCTTGGGTCGCGTGCCAGTCGAAGCGGAGTCTTTGCAAGTCGAAGCTCAGCTAAGCCACGACGGTTCCGACATCGTCTGCGAGCATTGCGGCAGCGATCGGATGGTGTTGTTGAGTGAGACGTCGAAGCCCTCGTGGAAGGAACTGTTTTGGCGTGAAGACGCACGTTGTCCAGTGTGGTATGCGGATCGTCAGCGAGAGTCCCATCGTCGATCCTGGACTGCCGAGTACGGTTCCGATTTTTACGATTGGTACCTGGAAACCCAGGTAGAAGTCGCAAAGGAAATTGGGCCTGAATCGCGACAACCGGCCCAACCGCACCTGCCTGGTTTTTGGACGGACGCACCACGCGATGCTTCGTATCTGATAGACTCCTACTAACGATCCAGTCGTCCTGAATCGTCCGCCTCACCAACACTACGGCGACAAAGTTCAACGCACGATCTATCCGCATGTCAGGCATCAGCTCAACCACCAACGTTGAGCTTTTTTAACGCCTGACATCCGCATAGATCGCAATTCGTTCGCCGACAGAAGGATGACTGATTGCCTGTTGTAATTCGAATCACTGGTGAACGTCACTTGCTCGGCGGCGCTGTTGCCGCATGCGGACTTGCGTTCACCGAATCGGCGCAGTCTCGACGCAAGCGACGATTGAACGCTGACGCCCACGAGATGGAGACGACATACAATCTGACGGTCTCTGAGGCCGATGGCGATGAAGTGCCGGTGCAAATTCGTGATCTCGACAAATTCTTGAATGCAAACGAGCAACTGCTTGAAACACTGTTGCGTTTAATTCCTAGCTGTCAGTGTACGATCGATTTCTCTTGGGATTTCCCCACAACGTCTGCTGGACAGTACAATTGCTTTCCTGCGTCGCTGTTGACTCGACTTGGTGTGCTCGGAGTCGATTTGGTGGTGACGGTATACGCGACATCGGAAAACGCGGCGAACCATCCGATGCAACCGAGCGGCGAAGTCGGGCGTTTCGAAGTTGATGATCAACCGTCGCCGCCGGCTGATCGGTAGCGTTCGTCCCTACAAGCCATTGAACCCTAAGCTCAGATTGAGAATCGCCTTCCATGGGATTATCTCCACAGGTCGTTGGTAACGTTGGGCTCTACTACACGTGCTATCACTTGTCGCTGCTCGGTTGGAAGAACAAGTAGGGCCACCCACAGGCTATTGCCGGCTTCGAGGAAGTTTGGTAGCATTGTGTGTCACACCCTTGCACTGCGGAGTCTTTTGATGCCTCGAAAACCTCGTTACGAAGTTGCTGACCCGGCGGAAGTTCAGGTCTTTCATGCGGTGCAGAGATGTGTGCGGCGTGCATTTCTCTGTGGCGAAGATCGCTTTACTGGGCAATCCTTTGAACATCGACGCGGTTGGATTCGTGACCGTTTGGAGTTTCTCGCGAGTGTCTTCGGGATTGATTGCTTGACGTACACGGTGCTTAGTAATCACCTGCATATCGTCTTGCGTAGTCGTGCTGATGTGGTAGCGGCTTGGAGCGATGAGGAAGTGGCTCAGCGTTGGTTGAGGCTGTTTCCGGTACGCAGGAAGCTGGATGGTTCACCGGAGACCCCCACGAAGCCTGAGATTGACATGATCGTCAATCAGCCTGAGGTGTTGGCGGAAAGGCGACGACGACTCTCGGATGTGAGTTGGTGGATGCGCTGTACGGCGGAAAACATCGCTCGACGTGCGAACCGTGAAGACGATTGCACGGGCAGATTTTGGGAAGGTCGTTATCGGCTGCAATTACTGCTGGATGAAGCGAGTTTGTTGGCTTGTGCGGCTTATGTTGACTTGAATCCGATCCGTGCTGCGATCGCGAAGACGCCAGAAACGAGTGAGTTCACGGGCGCCAAAGATCGTATTGATGATTTGGCGGAGCGTGAGGATCGGACTCGCGTGAGCACGCATGATTGGGAGCGGAGTCGTCGTCGCCGTCGTAGTGGCTGGATGAGTCCGATCGAGATCAACGAGAAGGACGATCCGGTAGGTCCGTGTTTGGATGAATCAGGACGTCGGGCGAGCGTGAAAGGTTTCCTGGGTGTGTCGATGGGGCGCTATCTGGAGCTGCTGGATTGGACTGGTCGGCAATTGCGTCGCGACAAGGTGGGAGTGATTCCGGATCACTTGGCACCGATCCTCAGTCGCATCGGTTTGGATGCTCGGGCTTGGTGTGATGTGGTGCAGAAGTTCGGACGCGTGTTCAAACGCGCGGCTGGGACGCCGGAGAGTCTGGCTCAGGAAGCGATTCGTAGCGGCCAGCGCTGGCTGTGTGCTCCCGATAACCCGCTCGGCATGTCGGCAGTCTAGCCAGTCGATCTCCTGGATCGCTTTTATTCGGCTTCTGCGTTGCGTGCTGCGCTGACACGTCGATTTTGAGCGGTGCAACGTCGAGCTGAGGCCGGTTTGATGATGCGGACAGCCCTTCTGAAGTCAAGAATCCTATAACGAATGCGGCATAGCTAGCAGTTCGCAATAGCATGCATTGGCTGGCCCTTTATAGC
>JBGTAI010000059.1:0-3907 GCA_041749955.1 Pirellulaceae bacterium
GGCTAACCGGATGCACGCTTGGGGAACAAGCGGTACAACATGCAAGTCATTCGACCGATCGTGATTCCCCTTCGTACGTTTTAGTTGATCCATGAAGATTACCTGCCAACGCGAACCTCTGACCGCCGCATTCAGCCTTGCCGCGAGCGTTGCTCCCACTCGATCACCCAAGGAAATTCTCCAGAACGTGAAGATCACCGCCTCGGGCGGAAAGATCGTGATGACAGCCACGGACATGGAAGTCGGCATCCGCTTGGATCTGACCGAAGGCGTGACCATCGACCAGGAAGGCACCGCATTGCTGCCGGTCCAGCGAACGATGGCGATCCTTCGCGAAAGCAACGACGAAACGCTGACGCTCGAAACAGACGACTCGGGTATTCGCGTCAGCGGCAGCCGCAGCAAGTTCCGTTTGCCTGGAAATAACCCAGACGAGTTCCCGAGCGTTTCCGGATTCGATGAAGACAAGTACCACGTCGTTCCCACTCGCTTGTTCCGCGAAATGGTGAAACGCACAGTGTTCGCGACCGACGCCGAAAGCAGCCGTTACGCCCTGGGCGGTGTGCTTCTCGAAATGGAAGGCAACTCGGTCATCGGTGTTGGTACGGACGGTCGTCGTCTCGCTCGTATGGAAGGAACTGGCGAGAGTGTTGGCGGTCACCAAACAACCGGCACAAGCACCATCGTGCCGACCAAGGCGATTCAATTGATGGAGCGAGCTTTGAGCGACAAGGAAGAATCGGTTGACGTCGCAGCACGCCCAAATGATCTGCTCCTTCGAACATCACGAGCGGTGATCTATTCACGACTGGTCGAAGGCCGTTATCCGAATTGGCGACAAGTGTTTCCGAAACGCGAAAAAGCTGTCCAGATCGACATGACGATCGGCCCACTGTTCGCCGCACTGCGTCAAGCTGCGATTGTGACGGATCACGAAAGCCGCGGAATCGACTTCACGTTCGCTGATGGCACGCTGACGTTGGAAGCCAGCACCGCCGAGATCGGTGAGTCCAAAGTCGAGTTACCGATCGCCTACGACGGTGAGTCGATCACGTTGACGATGGATCACCGCTACGTCGCGGATTTCTGCAAAGTGCTCGACAGTGAGTCAAGCTTTGTGCTGGAGATCGAATCCGGCGCAGCACCGGCCCTGCTCACGACCGACGATGGCTACGGTTACGTCATCATGCCGATGGCTCGAGACCGCTAGGTAACCACACACCGAGGCGATTCGATTGAGCAAGTCACATCCGGTTCGTAAGATCGGTTCGCTCGTCAGCCAGCTGATGTCACGTAAAGGCTATGCACAAGCCACAGCCAACGATGAACTCCAAAACAGCGTCAACGAATCCGTAGGCGAGGTCCTCGCCAAGAGCGTCCAAGTCGGCAAACTCAACCGCGGAGTCCTCCAGCTCTACGCATCCGACTCCGTCACGATGCAGGAGCTGGTCTTCCAAAAGCGGAAAATTCTCGCTGGCATCCAATCGAGCATGCCGCAATCCAAAATCACGGACCTGAAATTCAAAGTCCAAGCCAAATAAGTACGCTGGTACAGAGTAACCTGTTACTTGGCTTTCTTTTTACCTCGTGGTGGATTATTCGCGTCCGTAAACGGCGAACGTTCAAAGACAATATCGTCACTGACCCGAGGATCCCCAGTCGATTGAAGCTCGTTCATCAACCGCTCGTGAAGCTCTTGTTCAACGTCCGCATACTCGGTGATGCCAGCCAGATTGCTCAAACAATCCGCATCAGTCAGCACGTTATAAAGCTCGACTCGGGGACGTAAACCAAACGCGTATTGAAATTCGTCAGGGAACTCCTTGCGATTCGAAAAAACAAACGCTTTCGTAGGACTCGCATCCATATCGCCGAAAGCCGCAAACGTATTTCGCGTTAACTCATCGACCGACGGTTCGGGTTCCTCAGGCTTTCCAAGCCCCGGTCCAAAACCCATCGGCCAACGATCCGGCTCGAAGTTGATGATGTAGAGGTACTTGTCCGTACGAATCGCACGTTGTGGGTACGGCCGGTTCTCTTCACGAACCGTCGCGACGTGTCGTTCGCGGCCAATGAACACCGCATCACGACTCGGATCGACTTTCCCTTCTTTGTCGCTGAGCAGCACGTTCATCAACGACTTGGCGATCATCGACTCCGGTTTCTCCACACCAGCCGCTTCCATGAAGGTCGGTGCCAGATCCGGTAACGAAACAAAATCGTCAACGACGCGTCCAACATGTTTCATGCCGGCCGGCCAGCAAATCGCGAGCGGCACTTGAGTCCCCAAGTCATACAAGTTGCACTTCCCTCGGGTCACACCAGGAATTCCATGGTCACCACTCACAACGAAAATTGTATTCTCAAACTCACCAATCCGTTTGAGTTCTTCAACAAGCACGCCAATGGACGCGTCGAACGCTTGAGCTTCACCGAGATAATCGGCGAAATCTTCGCGTACGACAGGAACATCGGGAAGGTACTTGGGAAGCTTGCCTTTGAGGAGTTCTGGTTCGATGCCCCAGAGTTTCTTGCCGCTGCCAGCAATCCAAGTACGGTGCGTATTGGTCGGTCCTAACCAATAACAAAACGGGGCACTCGAATCCGATTTACCATCACCATCGGGATCAAGAAACGAGCGAACGTTCATGCGGACTTCTTCAAACAAGTCTTGTTTCGCTTGTTCGATATCGTCCTTGCCCGATACGTATTGCGAGAACCCATTAAACTTTCGTCCCGCCGAATTGAAACTTCGTTCCGCTCCACCGTGCGGTGCATCGGCCGGCGTACCAGGACTCCATACCTTGTACGTATGCCCGATTCGATAACCACTCTTTTCGAGTTCGAGCGGATAACTGGCGATCGACGGATCCCAAATCGCACCCAACAAAATCGCTCCTCGTCCACAGCGCCAAAAATGTTGGCCACTGAGAAGCGAACTGCGGCATGGCGTACACGACGGAGCACTCACATGGGCTCGAGTGAACAACACGCCCTGCTTCGCGATTGAATCGAAATGTGGTGTCTCGATCACGTCACAGATACCGCTCGTGTCGATTCCGCGATACGCACTCGCGTAACGACCCCAGTCGTCAGCGAACGCCATCACAATATTGGGACGCCGGGCCGAATCCGTCGACGTTTGGGCATGTGCCAGGGATAAGTTGCCCAGGCAACAACCAACAAAACCAACAACCCAAACGGTCAATCGAAGGTGACGATCTACCATGATGCTTATCTAAGAGAGAAAAGGAGCGAACAAAGCCTCATCATACTCCAATCGCGAAGCTAAAACGGTCCAAAGTGAGCTGACGAATCGATGTTTCCGAGCTACATGCGGCTGATAATTCCCGCTTTTTCGAGCGGATGCAGCCCATACAAACCGGTCGGTTCGCCTTCGCCAGTCGGGAACATTTTATCGCGATTCGCAATTTTCTTCGGATCCAGTTCGTCTCGAACGCGGCCCATCAGCTCCAAACTCGGTTCATCAAACATTTGGCCTAGAAATTCTCGCTTCTCGAGTCCCACCCCGTGTTCACCGGTGATCGATCCACCGAGTTCAATACACAACTTCACAATCTTCGCAGCTACTTGCTCCGCCGCATGCAGGGCACCTTCGATCCGTCCGTCATACATAATCAGCGGATGCAAATTGCCATCGCCCGCATGAAAAACATTGGCAACTGGGACTCCGCCGCCTTTGGAAATTTCAGCAATACGTGTCAACGCGTAACCGAGCTTCCCGCGGGGTACAACACCGTCTTGCACGTAAGCGCCCAACGGCACCATGTGTCGTTGGGACGGGCGGATCGGTTATTCGGGCTCGGATTGGCTGAGGCGGCGATCGAGACGGGCTCGGTCGCGTCGGGCGTTTCGCTGGCGACGTTCCTCGGCCCGGTAGTGACGA
>JBGTAI010000060.1:0-57955 GCA_041749955.1 Pirellulaceae bacterium
TTGCTGATGGGAACACCGCCGGCGTGAATGGCGGTGGCTTGCATGTTTCTGGCGCCGGGACAACGACGATCAATGGCGGCACGGTTCAGAACAACGTGGCCGGTCAAGAAGGCGGTGGCTTGTGGAACTCTTCGACTGGTACGTTGACCCTCGATGCGACGAACTCAGCAATCACTATCGCCACAAACACGGCAGCTGGTAACGTGGACCCGAGTGCCGGTGCCACTCCAGGAGCGAATCTGCTTCAAGGTGGCGGCGGAATCTTCAATGATGGCGGAACGTTGACGCTCGATGGTGCTGCCAACGGGATCACGGTTGTGAGCAACACGGCAACCGGAGCCAACTTCGGTAGCGGTGGCGGCTTGCTAACAATTGGAGGCACCGTTGCGATCACCAATACGACCTTCCAAACCAACAGCGCCATTCGCGCTGGGGGCGGTATCGAAGTGGTTATCGGCGACGTCACGCTGACCGATTCGAGTCTGATCAATAACGACGTCAACGGTGTTATCGGTGCGGCAAGTCCTGGCAACGGTGGTGGCTTGCACGTTTCGGGTAACACTGCGAGCGTGACGATCGATGGTGGCATTGTGTCTGGTAACACGGCTGCCCTCGAAGGCGGCGGCTTGTGGAATCAATCCGGCAGCACCCTCACAGTACAGAACGGCACGAAGATCAATTCGAACGTGGCCAGCGGCGTAGCAGCCGACGATGGAGGTGGCGGTATTTTCAACAACGGCGGTACGGTTGTCATCGATGGTTCGGTGACACCTGTGGAAATCACTGGTAACAAGGCCAACGGCACAGCTGGGTCCGGTGGAGGTATATTGAATTTTGGCGGTACGTTAACCGTTACGAACTCATCGATCACGGAGAACATCGCGAACCGCGCTGGTGGCGGTATTGAAGCAACTGCGGGTTCGACAACGACACTGACGGCCGTGACGTTAAATACGAATATCGCTGGACCTGCCGGAACTGCGTCGCCTGGAAACGGCGGTGGCATGCACATTACTGGAAACGGAAACGCATCGATTACCGGCGGCACGGTTTCGGGCAATACGGCTGCACGCGAAGGCGGTGGATTGTGGAACGACACAGGAACCATGTCGGTGTCTGGCACAACGATCAGCAACAACACTGCCTCAGGTCCTGCGGCCGATGATGGCGGCGGTGGTATCTTTAACAATGGCGGTACGCTGAATGTTACTGGTGCAACGATCAGCAACAACGAAGCTGACGGAACCGCAGGTTCGGGGGGCGGTATTTTTAGCATCGGAGGCGATGTCACGCTCGACAGTACAACGCTTCAGTCCAATAGTGCCAACCGTGCTGGTGGTGGCATCGAAGTGGTCGCTGGCAATCTGTCGCTTACGAACGGTAGTAACCTGCTCAGCAACGACGTCAACGGAAAAGGCGTGACAGCATTAGTGCCCGCTCCAGGCAATGGCGGCGGGCTTCATGTCACCGGCGCAGCGATCGTGTCGCTCAGTGGTGGCAGAGTCGCTGGTAACGAAGCAGCGGCTGAAGGCGGTGGTTTATGGAACAGTGCGACTGGTAGTATGACGATCACGGGCACGACCATCGAAGGCAATTTCGCTGGTTCCGCTGGTAGTGACATGAAGGCGCAAGGCGGTGGTGGCGTCTTCAATAACGACGGCACTCTCACCATCGCTGATTCCACGATCACCGCGAATGAGGCATTGGATCCCGACGCTGGCGGTACGCAAGACGATGGCGGTGGCGGCATACTCAACAATGGTGGTGTTGTCACGATCACCAACACCGCCATCACCAATAACTTAGCAACCGACGGCCTGGGTAGCGGTGGCGGCATTTTAACGCTCGGCGGCACCGTTACGATCAATGGCGGAACGCTCAGCGGCAACCAAGCTGCAGGGGCTGGCAGCGCTGTACAAAACAACGGCGGTACCGTCACACTCACAGGAGTCACTGTAGACGGTTTCTCCATCGCAGCGACTGACGCAGATAAGGCGGAAGGCAACACAGGCACAACTGCTTATACGTTCACAGTCACGCGAACGGGTGACGCCACGGGAGCGGCGACATTGAACTTTGCTGTCACGGGAACAGGAACCAACGCTGCCACTTCCGACGATTTTGCGGGTGGCACACTACCAAGCGGTTCAATCACGTTCCAAGACGGCGAGACCACGCAGGTCATCACGGTCAACGTCAGTGCCGATACCACATTCGAACCTGACGAGACATTTGCGGTCACCATCAGTGGCGGCACTAACCCACCTCAGATCGCCGTTGACACTGCGACAGGCACGATTCGTAACGACGATGCGAATCCGATCACTTCAACCCTCTCGATTGCCGCGACTGATTCGGACAAGAACGAAGGTAACACAGGATCGACTCCGTTTACGTTCACAGTAACTCGCGAAGGCGACACCACGGGAACAGCGACCGTCGATTTCGTTGTCACCGGCACAGGAGCCTCTCCAGCAACAGCCAATGATTTCGCTGGTAACGCACTCCCCGCCGGCACAGTTACTTTTGCAGCAGGAGAAACCACTCAATTAATCACCGTCAATGTAAACGGTGACCTTGATGTCGAAGCTGACGAAACATTCAGTGTTACGCTGAGTAATCCCTCGGCTACCGCTCAACTAGCAACAGCAACTTCAATTGGTACGATTCGCGACGACGACGTCGCCACGACCCCAATCCTATCGCTTGCAAGCACAGACGCGAGCAAGAGCGAAGGCAACTCGGGCTCGACCGCGTTCACATTTACGGTAACTCGCTCGGGCGTGACAACGGAGGCGACCACAGTCGACTTTGCGGTTACTGGCACGGGTACCAACGCCGCAGATGCGAATGACTATGTCGGAGGCGTCCTACCAACTGGAACGGTCACATTCGCGGCAGGCGAAACGACCCAAGTCATCACAATCAACGTGGCTGGGGATACCGATGTGGAACCCAACGAGACATTCACGGTAACGCTAAGCAACGCAAGCGGTAATGCGACGATTAGCAATGCCACTGCGAACGGATTCATCCAAGACGACGACTCGACACAAACGCCGACGCGCATCTTTATTCCGACGATCGTCACGAGACCGCAAGTCATCCCAGGCGACAGTATTCCGTCGGCGATTATCTTCCAGGCCCTCTCGCAAACCGTTGCAACGGTCACTCCCGTCGGCTTCGCGATGCAAGGCGAAACGGTCCAGATTTTCGATGACAATGCGTTACTTGTAAGCACCTTCATTGACGGCGTAGCAACAGCAACTGTTGAGCCCGGTAATATCTACGTCATCATTTTTGAAGCTCAATCGACCGATCGCATTTACACCATTCGATCGTCCGCAGGCCCAGGTGCTTTGTCCAATGCACCACCGACAAACATCCTTTTGCCAACCGACACAACAGCGAACGGAGCAACGACGGCGTTGGATGCATTGGTGATCATCAACGCGCTCAACCGAATGAGTGTTGCCGAGGGTGAGCTGCCGGACGGATCGATGACGTTCCTCGATGTTAATCGCGACTCCAAAGTCTCTGCGGCTGACGCGTTGATGGTGATCAGCGAACTCAATCGCCAAAGTCAACTCTTGCTCGGAAGTGGCGGCTCGGGTGAACAGTTCCCGATGTCATTGCCGTTGCCGACCGCTCGCCCGCAAGCTGGCCCTGGAGACCGTGCTGATGCAGTGGACGCAATTTTTGCTGACGCAACATCCGAGCTGGCTGACGAATACTTCGAGGATTTCGCATCCCCCGCTAGTGTCCCGCAGGTTAGCGAGATTGACGACGCCTACAAATCGGACGATCTGGACTTGGACCCGTCATTGCCGCTGAGCCTAGAACTGCTTTCGGGACTGGTCTAGCGAACACGTGAGGCGGTCTCTCGCTCCAGGCCAATTTGCCTGGAGCGACCCTGGCTTTGCGGCAAAGTACCGCATCCCCACCACCGTCTCTCTGGCAATCTGGAACGAATTGCTCACATTATCCACTGGATGACGACGTTTGTCGGCGATTCTCCGTGTCAACGTATCCCGGGCCGTTGTCAGTTTTAAATGAAATTGTTAGCCTTTCGGACTTCCGATAGGCCGTTTAGCCGTTGGACTTTTTGCGGTCGGAATGCATTTTCCGCCCGTTTACTGCTCCCCTCCACCCTTTTGCGATCCAGCGGACATTTCGACGTGATTGCTCCTTCACTCGCATCCCAACTTCCCGACGACCAACGGATTGTCATCACCGGGATCGGTTTGACAGCGCCGAATGGCAACGATTGGGGCACGTATCGCGAGGCATTGCTTAACGGTCGTAGCGGTGTGCAGCCTTACGAGATTCGCTACTTCGGCAAAACGCTTGCTGGAATCTGTGACTTCGAAGCCACACGTTACCAATCCAAGAAAGATATCCGTCGCGGTACTCGCGCCGGCAGTGTCGGCGTCTACACCGCCAACGAAGCTGTCCGCCACAGTGGCCTGGATTGGGAAAATGTCGACAAGTCGCGAGTCGGCATTTACGTCGGCGTGACAGAGCACGGAAACGTCGAGACCGAGAACGAGATCTTCGTGATCAAAGGTTTTGACTACGACACCAGTTGCTGGTCGCACCATCACAATCCTCGCACCGTCGCAAATAATCCCGCTGGCGAAATTGCTCTGAACATGGGCATCACTGGCCCGCACTATACGATCGGGGCGGCCTGTGCCGCAGGCAACGCAGGCTTGATCCAAGGCGCACAAATGTTGCGATTGGATGAGTGCGATGTTGCAATCGCCGGTGGCACGAGCGAAAGCATTCACACGTTTGGAATTTTTGCCAGCTTCAATAGCCAGAACGCGCTCGCGACTCACGAAGACCCCACCAAGGCGTCTCGTCCGTTCGACACGAAGCGAAACGGCATCGTTGTCGCTGAAGGTGGCTGCCTCTATGTGCTCGAACGACTCAGTGACGCGAAGGCTCGTGGCGCTGACATCATCGGCGAGCTTGTCGGTTACGCGATCAACACAGACGCCACTGACTTTGTATTGCCAAACCCCGAACGGCAAGCCCAGTGCGTTGAACTCGCCCTCAAGCGTGCTGGATTAGTCGCTGACCAAATCGACATCGTCAGCACACATGCAACCGGCACATCCAGCGGCGACTCGCAGGAATGCCTTGCCCTGCGTCAAGTGTTTGGCGAGTGTACGAACACTCGCATCAACAACACTAAGAGTTTCATTGGCCACGCGATGGGCGCCGCCGGATCCCTTGAACTTGCTGGCAACTTATCGTCATTCCGTGATCGAGTGGTGCACCCGACAATCAACGTTGACGAGCTAGACCCTGATTGTGCATTGCCTGGACTCGTCCTCAACGAGGCTCAAGAAGTCAAGCAAGTCGACTATATCCTCAACAACTCTTTCGGGATGTTGGGGATCAATTCGGTCGTCATCATTGGGCGACTCTAGTCAACAACTCTATTCAACCAAGTAACCAAAAACATGCCGCTTTTGATTGCGGCGTTTCCAATTCCGTAAGAGCGTTAATCAAATGACCCCTGCTGAAATTCGCAATGAGATCATCGACATTCTCGACGACATTTCGCCTGATGAAGATCTCGATAATTTGAAAGACGACGTCGCGTTCCGTGAGCAACTTGAACTCGATAGCATGGACTTCCTTGACATTGTCATGGAATTGCGTAAACGCCACCGCGTGCAAATTCCTGAAGAAGACTATGGCAATCTCGCCAGCATGGCGTCGACCGTCGCGTACCTCGAACCAAAGATGTGTGACATTTAGGGCTTGAGCCTACAAGGCCCAGGAATCAGGCTAGGGGGGGTACGATCGGTCAGGGAAGTCGAAAACAAGCAAAAACAGTGTCTCCGATCATTGTCGCCGCTTGTACAATGCCACATAACGATCGAAATCGCACTTCTTCGCTCCCTGTCGCCCGCAACCTCGCTCACTTAGTTCCTCCATGTACGACACGATCATCATTGGTGCTGGGATGAGCGGCCTGGCAGCCGGAATACGGCTTGCCCACTTCGACAAACGAGTCTGCATTCTCGAGAAACACTACACCATCGGCGGGCTCAATTCGTTCTATCGAATGGGCGGCCGAGATTACGACGTCGGGTTACACGCCGTTACCAACTTTGCCCGCAAAGGCACCAAACGTGGCCCGCTTGCCAAGCTGATCCGCCAACTTCGGTTCGGCTGGGAAGACTTCAAGATGGCCGAGCAAATTGGCTCGTCGATTCGCTTCCCAGGCACCTCGCTAGACTTTACCAACGATATTGGGTTACTCGAAAGCGAGATCGCCAAAACGTTCCCAACTCAAATTGATGGGTTCCGCACGCTTTGTGGCTCGCTGCTCGATTACGACGACCTGAACGGTGACGATCCAACGTTTACGCGTTCAGCGCGTGCCGTTATGGCGGAACACTTGAGCGATCCGTTGCTGATCGAGATGCTGATCTGTCCGCTCATGTGGTACGGAAACGCACGCGAACAGGATATGGACTTTGGCCAGTTCTGTATCATGTTTCGTGCGTGCTATCTCGAAGGCTTCGGGCGTCCGTTCAAAGGCGTTCGCATCATCCTGAAAAACCTCGTTCGCAAGTTTCGCGGGCTCGGTGGCGAGCTCAAACTGAGAAGCGGCGTTTCAAAAATTCACGTTGATAACGGCCGAGCGACCGGTGTAATCCTCGACGACGGCACGCATCTCGAAGGCAAGAACATCCTCTCGTCGGCTGGCACAGTGGAAACGATGCGGCTTTGCGATGACATCACGGAAGTCGATGTTGCTCGCGCCGGAAAACTGTCCTTCATCGAATCCATTTCGGTGCTCGATCGCAAACCAAAGGACTTCGGATTCGATCGCACGATCGTGTTCTATAACGACAGCGACAAGTTTCATTGGGAACGACCTGAGCATGAACTGTGTGATTCGCGAACCGGTGTTATTTGTTCGCCCAACAACTACGTCTACGACAGCGATGAAGGTCAATTACCGGACGGCGTGATCCGCATCACGACACTCGCGAATCACGATCGTTGGTGCCAACTCAATGAGCCGCAATACCTGAGCGCCAAAGTCGCACAATACGATGACGCGGTTGAGTCAGCAGTCCGGTTTATGCCTGATTTCCGCCGTCACGTCATCGACACGGACGTCTTCACTCCCAAGACCATTCGTCGCTTCACGTGGCACGACAACGGCGCCGTGTACGGCGCTCCCGACAAGCAGCTCGACGGCACGACACATTTGTCGAACTTGTTCTTGTGCGGAACCGACCAAGGCTTCGTCGGAATCGTTGGAGCGATCCTCAGCGGTATCAGTATGGCCAATCGTCACTGTTTAAGAGATTGAAATGATGCGTCAATTTGCTGCTGCGGTTTTTCTATTCACGCTTCTCAGCCCAACAGCAGCATTTGCGCAAGCTAGTAAAGCCGACTCAGATCGTGCGAAGTACACGACGAAAACCAAGATCGTGTACCGTGATGAAGCCCCTGAAGACTGTGTGCTCGACGTCTACTACCCGCTCGCTGAGAAAGATTTCGCGACTGTTGTTTGGTTTCATGGAGGCGGGCTGACCGGTGGCAAGCGATCGGTTCCAGAAGGCCTGCAAGAACATGGCATAGCGGTTGTCGCAGTCGACTACCGCCTCTACCCGAACGTGAAGTCGCCAACCTACGTCGAAGACGCCGCCGCAGCCGTCGCGTGGACGTTCGAGCACATTGCCGATTTCGGTGGCAGCCGCAAGAAGATATTCGTTAGCGGCCATTCCGCAGGCGGCTACCTGACAAGCATGATCGGATTGGACAAGCACTACTTAGCGGCCCACAACATCGACGCTGACGAAATCGCAGGCCTGATTCCCTACAGCGGCCACACGGTGACTCACTTCACTGTGCGTAAAGAGCGAGGTATTGCGGACACACAGCCTATCGTTGACGACATGGCACCCATGTTCCACGTTCGAGCTGACGCACCACCCACGCTCCTCATCACCGGTGACCGCGAGCTTGAGATGCTCGGCCGCTACGAAGAGAACGCGTATCACTGGCGAATGATGAAAGTCGCCGGCCATAAAGACGTTACTCTCATTGAACTAGGCGGCTTCAATCACGGTCAAATGGCAACGCCCGCCCACGCTCTGCTCTTGCAATTTATCAAGAAGAGCACAAAGTAGCTTTCTCCCCAATGGTGCAATTCGCTGTTGCTGGTCGCTTGGCCGGGTTACACTGTGCTCGTTTCAGCCAATCGCTTGGCAGAAGTTCAACGACCCGCCCCACCCTACGTCTCGCCTCAACAAAGCCCCAACGATGAAACACATCGCCTTGCTTGCGCTCGTCTTCGCAACATTCCCGCTTTCGCTCATCGCACAAGACACGCCGGATCCGTGGCTGCAAAAGAAAGCCGAACGATTCAAGCCGCTCAGCCAAGACCAGCTCGCCGTGATCGAGAATGCTGTTCCAAGCGAAGCGACTGCCAAGCCAAAGAGCGAGCGTCGCGTGCTGATGTTCTATCGCTGTGATGGCTTCATCCACGGTTCGATTCCGTATGCGAATCATGCGGTGGCGACGATGGCGACGAAGACCAAAGCCTTCACCGTCGATCTCGCGGATACGTACGATGTCTTCACCACCGAAAACCTCGCCAAGTACGACTGCATCCTGCTCAACAATACGACTGGGATGCAATTCCCCACACCAATGCAACAAAACGCGTTCCTCGATTTTGTCTCTGGCGGCAAAGGCTTAGCTGGCTTTCACGCTGCCAGCGATAACTTCGGACGACATCCCGAGTGTCGAGCACTCGTCGGTGGCCAATTCGCTGGCCATCCCTGGGGCGGCGGCGGCAACTGGGCGTTCAAATTGGATGATCCTGAGCACGTCCTTAATCACGCGTTCGAAGGCAAAGGATTCTGGAAGCATGATGAGATCTATCAGTACAATCCCGAAACCTACCAAGGCCCCGAAGTACTGCGGTTGCTTGTCAGTCTCGACATGAAACAAGAAGAAGTCTCGAAGCAAATTAAGGACGGCCCACGCGAAGTCCTTGTGTCGTGGATCCGCAAAGCAGGCGATGGCCGCGTCTTTTACACAAACTTTGGCCACCGCGAAGACACCTTCAACCATCCCATGATCCTGAAGCACATGCTCGACGGAATCCAGTACGCATTAGGTGATCTCGAAGCCGACGCGACGCCCACGGCACAAGCCAAAGCAATGAAGCCAGCTCTGGCACCCACGAAACCCTAGAGCAAGCTGCTACAGTGGTATCTTTCATCAACAATCATCACAACACAACATTCATCACAAAATGGGTACGGTCCACGTGCATCAGTCAATCATCGCCGCGACCGTGCTTATGTTCTTTGTCGGCTGCGGACAATCAACCTCGCCTGTTGCTGAGCAAGCCGCGAAACAGTCTCCGGTCGCATCAAGCCCGACCGTTGAAGCCTCTGCCCAAGTGGCACCGAAAGCCGAAAAGCCCAAAGGCAAAGTTGACATTCCTCAATTCCTGGACGACGCGCTCAACGGGAAAACGGATTTAGTACACTTAGCACTCGAAGCTGGAGTCGATGTCAACGCAGCGGACGAGGAGCAACGGACAGCCCTCTTGCTCGCATCGTTCAATGGGCACACCGAAACCGTCGAGTTGCTACTGAAAAAGGGTGCGTCCAACAGTCAACGCGACAGCATGGGACGCACAGCACTCATGTTTGCATCGACCGGCGATAGTCCCGCGACCGTTGAATTGCTAATCAACGCTGGTGCCGAAATTAATGCAGTGGACTCCGACGAAGGCTTCACAGCGCTAATGTTTGCTGCTGCCGAAGGACAAGTCGAGGTCGTCAAGTTGCTGCAAAAGCACAACGCCGATGCGAGCCTCGTCGACATCGACGGCGACAACGCACTCAAATTCGCCACCGCAAACGGCCACGCCGAAGTAGTGAAACTGCTTGCGGAATAGTCTTTCGACTATTGCCGCAGAACGGCAAATCAATGCAGATTTCTACCGCTGCGCAATAGGCTTCAACTTGCGCAACCACTTTAGACAAAATTCGCGAAGTTATTGACACTCCAGATAATTGACGGGGACCCGTCTGCAGAGCTACGATACGGCCCGTCCGGGTGGTTTGTTTGCGGCTCACTTTTGCCGCTTTTACTCGCATGTCTTGGGTCCCACTGAATGTTTTCGCAACTATCAAAACTTTGGCAGCATGTCACATTTACGAAAAAGACATTGCATCATAGGAAGCGTACTGGCCTTGGATTCGAGTCGATGGAACAGCGTTCGATGTTGGCCGGCGGGGCGGGAGTCACCGTCACCTTCTTGAACAATCTGAGCACGAGCGAGGACGGCAAGGCTGCCGTTTTCTCGATGGTGTTAACCAGTAAGCCGACGGCAAACGTCACCATTCCGCTTGTCAGCAATCTACCTGCTGCGGGTAAGCCGAATGTCGCATCAATTACATTCACTCCTGTGAACTGGAATGTGGCCAAGAATGTTACTGTGAGCGGCGTCGCCGATAGCATTCGAGGCGAAGCGCCTCAGCCATACAAGATCATCACAGGCAAACCAACGTCCACTGATGCCAGTTATCGTGCACTCAAAGCAACAGACGTTGCTGATGTACCTGTTGTGAATCTGGATTCGATAGCAAAAGTAGTTGTCTCTCCTGCTAACACCCCAGCCAACCCACTGATCACAGATGAAACTGGACGTTCAGCGACGATAAAGGTGAAGCTCAACGTCAAGCCAACCGCAAATGTTGTCATTCCACTTGCCGTCTCCAACACAGCGGAAGCGAGATTGAGCACCAGCCGCTTAACGTTCACTCCGCTGAATTGGAACGTATTCCAAACAGTAACAGTAACTGGAATTGAAGACCATGTATTTGATGCGGATAAAGCGTACAAAGTGAAGGTATTACCAGGTATCAGCGCTGATTTGCGTTTCAAGGGCTTTGATGGCGCTGATGTCAATTTTGTCAACAAAGCAAACACGACTGTCACTCGTTTTGACGGTACCTATAACGCTACATTCAGTGGTTCTGCCACTATCTTTCAACTCGGCAGTCAACCAGTTCCAGTTAGCGGTAGCATCACAGCAGCTGTCTCCAACGGACGTATCCAAGCAACACTTAATTTGTCAAACCCTAACGTGCTCTCCGGCCCGGTCGTGGCGACTGGAACGATAAGCAACACGGGTGCCGTGGTGATCAATGCGGGCGGTTCTCTCGCAGGATTCACTTTCCGAGGCACGTTAAAAGTAAATGCGACCACCGGCATATTGACTTTGCAGGGCACATGGTCGGGGTCTAATTCGCTAGCTGCAGGCCAGGGAACTTGGTCAGCAACTCGTACGACAGCGTAACGCAGCGCTTTCACGAATGCATAGATTGCCCGCAAGCAGTTAAAGCAGCGAATGCGTTAACATTGGAATTGCGCCTCGAACTGAAAAATGGCAGCATAGTCGTTTGATTTCGCTATGCCGCCAATTTGCGAGTTTGTTAGCTGACAAACTCGCCGACGGTGTCGGTCGCTAACGACCAGCGGTCACAGCAATCGCTTCGGCAACTGTCTTGGTGCCGATCGGTTTCTTGTCATTAAACGGGCCGTCGGAGCCGCCCTTGGGCCAAGTCGCCGGATCCGCGTACTGGCCGTCATCCTTGTACTCTTTCTGTAACCGGACAAGCTCCTCTTTCAGTTCCTTAAACTTGGCGGCGTTCTCGGGAAGCTCAGCATCCGACAACGAATACAGCAAGTTGTGCTGCTCCATCGGATCCTTCACGATATCAAACATCTCGTAAGCGTCCTTATTCCAATAATAGATGAGCTTATGAGTTGCTGTTCGCACACCGTAATGTGCCGCCGTGTTGTGGTGACCCGGGGAATGATAATAGCAATAGTAAACGGTCTTTCGCCAATCAGACGGCGACTCACCGCGAAGCAGTGGCGCTAGCGATCGGCCTTGCATGAACTCAGGAACAGGAAGCCCAGCGAGATCAAGGAACGTGGGTGCGAGATCGATGTTCGCAACGAACTCTGCCGGTGTGCTGTTCGCTTTGATACCTGGTCCTCGAGCAAGAAGCGGCACGCGAAGTCCTGGCTCGTACATGAATCGTTTGTCATAGAGCCCAAGATCACCGAGATACCATCCATTGTCGGCGGAGTACATTACGATCGTGTCTTTCGCTAAGCCTGACTCGTCAAGGAAGTCGAGCAGCCTGCCGACGCCGTCATCAACACCTTGCACGCAAGCCAAATAGTCCTGCATGTAACGCTGGTATTTCCACTTCACGAGTTCGGTTCCACTCAGTTCCTTACCGTCAACAGTGAGTTCCATGGGCTTCACATTGAGCCACTGTGCCACCTCACGACCCGAAAGTTCCTCTGGCGGCGTGAGCTTGAGGTCACGGCGAGTCAAATCGCGGGCTACGGTTTGCTCGTTCTCTGGAAGCGCAGCTGGGCGTGTCGCGTAATCATCAAACAACGTCTCAGGCTCTGGGAATACCATGTCCTTGAAGCGAGCCTTGTTTCGCTCGTCGGGTTCCCAAGCGCGGTGAGGCGCTTTCTGGTGAAGCATCAAGAAGAACGGCTTATCCGCGGGCCGTGTTTTCAAAAACTCAATCCCGAGATCCGTCGTGATGTCGGTGCAGTGACCTTCGATCGTCAATTTTCTTCCCTGCACCAGGAACATCGGATTCCAGTAAGCCCCTTGGCCTGGCAACACAATCCAGCGATCGAAACCTTGCGGATCGGAACCCAGGTGCCACTTGCCGATAATCCCGGTGTGATAGCCACCTGATTGCAAATGCTTGGCCACCGTATCGCGTGACTCGTCAAAGCGGTTAAAGACTGGCACACCGTTGAGGTGCGAATATTGCCCAGTCAGCAGGGTCGCGCGGCTTGGAGTACAGATTGAATTAGTGACGAACGAATTCGTAAAGCGAGCGCCCCCATGCGCCAAACGATCCAAGTGCGGCGTCACGTTCACCTTCGACCCATACGCGGAAATCGCGTGCTGGGCATGGTCGTCCGAGAAAATGAAAATGATGTTCGGTTGCGCAGCTTTCACGACGTGCGTTAGCAAAATCGACACCGAGAGTGAAAAGACAAGGCAGCTGAGTATTCGTTTCATGCTTGAGAAAGGTGGGTTGGGGGAGGGGACTCACGGAGGCACATGGTTTGCCACCAGTCTACACAACTCGGTGGCGTTGTGAGCAGATTTTGAATGTTTCATGCACTGGTTTACGCGTAGGTAATCTGTCTCGATTCGGTGCTAAACATCAAGCAAACACGATCATGCTAACTGAGAGCATCACGCGAGCTTTCGATTCGCATGCAAATTATTGCTGCTGGGGTGTCGATAAGCATGCGACACGGTCTTCCCGACGTCCTTTCAATTTCGCCCTCTCCATTTCCAAAGATCGGAATCGTCTATGCCCTTCCTTGCCGGTAGCCTCGCGTTTGAACGTTTCAGTGTCGAAGGTTTTGATTCCCAGTCGTTCGGTGACGAGCACATCGAGCTGCTCGCCCAGAACGCTGCGGGCAACGTCCAAACGGATTCCGAAGAAAACATCCACATCGGCTTCCTCGGTGGAACTCACCTTTTCGACCAAGACTTTGATCTCAGCAAGAACCTGATCAACGAAGCCGTTCACTGCAGCGTCCGAATCGATACAAACCAAATCCCTTCCGCAATCCGCAAAGCATGGCTTCAAATGGAGCTAGCTGCGTTTGCCAAGGACAGCCCAAGCGGCGTCGCGTCCAAGTCCCAGCGCAAAGAAGCGAAGGAAGCCGTCGAACAACGATGTGAAGTGGAAGCAGCAACGGGAAAGTATCGTCACATGTCACAATTCCCATTCTTGTGGGACCAACGACAAAGCCTGCTCTACTTCGGCGGTTCAGCCGGCTCGGCGAGCGGCCATTGTGCTGATCTGATCGAACGAGTCTTCGAAGTCGAAATGCGACACATCAGCGCTGGAACGATCGCACAAGCATGGGCGATTGAAGCCGATCGGTACGCCGAGATGGACGACCTGACGCCTGCCAACTTCGTTAGCAACCAAAGCTTCGGTCAAGTCGCCTGGGCCAACGAGCATTCACCTGCCCCCGATTTTCTCGGCAACGAGTTTCTAATGTGGTTGTGGTGGATGCTCGAAACTGAAACGGACACGATCAAGCTTGCTGATGATAGCGAAGTCACAGCCATGTTGACGAAGACACTCGCGCTTGAATGTCCATGTGGCGAAAACGGCAAAGAGACCATTTCCGCGGAATGTCCTGTGAAGCTTACGGAAGCCATGCAGGCGATCCGCACCGGTAAATTGCCTCGCAAAACTGGCATGACTCTCGTCCGCAACAGCCAACAGTTTGATCTGGTTCTGCAAGCTGAATCCTTCGCCATTAGCGGCGCGAAGATTCACCTCGACGAGGACACGGATTTTGACGTTGACGATCGCATCGACGCCATCCGCACGCTCAGCGAAACCGTGGACATGATGTTTCATGTCTTCTGTGATCGCCGAACCAGCAACTCATGGTCAAAAGACCTCAGCAACATCGGCAAATGGCTCGAGTCTCCAATCAATCGCGACAAGAAAGCAGCGGCTTAAAGACGGTTTCGCCCACAGCCACGCACACAAAGTTTTTCAAGTCGCTATGCGCACGCAACTTCTCCCGCAATTTCGGGAGAAGTTTTTTATTGAGCATGCTCCATGCGTGCAAACCTCCAGGCAAAAGCTAGTTCGCCTGAACCGGAAAAACGAACTCACTGACTTGCTCGCCCGTTACTTTGTGGTGGCGTATCGTGAGCTTGGGAAGTTTGGTGTCGTCAGCGTGCTTCAGTTCGCCGGAGAGAAAGCCGCCTTTGACTCGCAGAAACCGATGCGTGGGGCGTTCGTCGCCTTCTTTCCAACCAAGCTCGTGTTCGTCACTCCCAGGACCGCAACCGAACTCCCAGAGTTTGGTTGCTTCGTCGACCGATGCGTACTGCCAGTGTCGGTCACCACAAAGCACGATCACGTTCTCAACCGACGAGAGGTGCTTTCGCATTTCGTCACCTTCATGCTCGAAGACATCGTTTGCGTGGTTGTCGCTCTTCTTGTAACGATCCGGTCCAACGATCGGAGTCGGGCTACAAATGATCTTGAACGTCGCGTCCGATTCATCCAGCGTCTTGAACAACCAGGCTTTCTGTTCCGCACCAAGGATCGTCTTCTCCGGACCATCAGGCATGTTGTTCGCGCTGCGATAATCGCGTCCTTCCAGAAACCACAGTTGCAGCTCCTTGCCCCATCGCACCGTTTTGTATCGCGGTGCAAGCGATGGGAATTGCTCCTCGTTGAAGATCTGTACGCCTTCCTCAAACGTAACGGTTCCGTATCGTTGGCCGGCCCAGCAATCATTCTTGAGGGTGTCGTGGTCGTCTTTTAAGAAGTATGTCGACGTCGTGTTGTAGAATTGGCGATAGTTCGGCAATGCAAAGATGCGTCCCCATTTGAACCGCATCAACTCCTTTGTCATTGCCCAGGGAAGTGGCTTGTCGTAATACTCAATGTCGCCTGCGTGAACGACAAATTCGGGATCAATCTTAGTCATCGACGGATAGATCTTGTGTCCGTTCAGCCCGTCGTCGGTTCGAATGAAGTCGTGACACGTCGTGAAGCAAAACGTCAGATCTTTGGATTGGTTGATACGTGGGGCGGTGCGGAACGAGCCTCGAACGACCGCAGTCGTCTCGCCGCCGTCGACACCGCGTGCCTCGATCACCGTCGCGTATTCCGTGTCTGGACTAAGGTCCTCAAGTTTCCACTGGGCTGCGAAATCATGATCACCCGACGTCGTTTGCCAATCAGTCGACTTTCGTGCGTAATTTCGTTTGCTAGGGAAATACGTCAACCGAACTTGCCCCGCAGCACCGGGGCAGGCGCCGATCATCTCGTCCAGCGTGGCTCCATCGGGTAGTTGCGCTCGCAAAATCTCATCAGCATCTCGGCTCTCGCTCAACTTCTTGACCTGTTTGTTGCTCAGGTCAACAAATTGCTTTCCGTCGGCTACGAACTCTTTTCTCGCCGTCGTTCGAGTCCAAAGCACAATCGAGTTTTGGTCGGCCCAGCTGTTTCGCATCGCGTTGGCGAGAAACGGGCCAGACTGAGTTGCATTGGCCGTCGAAGCTTCCGAAGCGTCCGAAACATCAAGCTTCACCAGTTGGAAGTTCTTGTAAGTCGCTTTGCCGCCGTGGTCGGTGAGCATCAAGCGGTCGCCTTCTTTTGCCATTCCAAAATCGGCGGCGCCGTAGAACTTACTCAATGCGATCGTCAAATCCCATTGCGGCCCCGAGCACTCGCCCGAAGCAACCAATTCACCATTGAGATAATGCTCAATGCGATCGCCGCTTGCCACTACACGAGACGCATTCCATTCTCCCAGCGGATGGAGAACCTTCTCTTTCGTTGGCGCAATCAAATCGTAAATCGACGCGGTGCTCCCATCGGACAAGCTCGTGGGCGAGTCATCGAGGATTTGGTACTCAAGTCCCAGGTACGAGTTGCCAAACATATGATTGCCAAATTTCCGCACACGATACTTCAAGCCCGCGTTCGTCTTCTTGTCGATCTTCCAACTCCATGAAAGCTCGAAGTTCGCCGGCATCGGTGGGCTGATGATGCTCCCCGAACCGCCACGTGGATTCACCAGTCGCACTTCGTCACCCTCGAACTCCCAAGTCTTTTCGACAGGCTCTCCGTCAAGACACTCCCAAAAGTCCGGGGCGTACCAATCGGTTGTTGGCTTGGTTTGCTCAGTCGGGCTCGCCTGCTCAGTCGGGCTTGGTGGGTCTGCGGCAAAAACAGGTAAGCCGCAGGACGCGATGAGGGTCATAACGGAGAAAAGAACAGCAATGCGTTTCATTGTTGAACGGAACCGAATGGGAGTGAATGAAACCGATGCGCCATCCGAAGCTCTGCGCGCACAAGAATGTTGATGATCTTAACCAAGATTCATCCAACGGGGTGGCTTTATCAAGCGGTGATGGGCGAAATAGCGATGACGACGAGATTCGGCCACTTAAGGTGATTCTTCGAGCGACTCAATCCAGCCACGGATCATGTCAACTGCTCGATGATCGACTGCTGAAGTAGAAAGCGGCGGCATTTGGCCGCGTCCGCGATACATCATTCGATGCAACAGAATCGAACGCTGTGGATCCTTTGGGGCAACCAGTTTGGCGTCAGCGATTCCAAACGCGTCATGCGATGGCGTCTCATTGACCAATCCCGTTGCCGAAAGGGCGGCATCGAATGCGACCGAAAACCGTGAGTTCCCGCCACCTTCTTTGACGTGACAGTGAGCGCAATTGGAATGCAAATAGGACCTCGCACGATTGTCGAGCGAAAGGCTCTCGTCATCGGGATCGACGAGGCGCGGCAAAGCGTCTACCGGCGATGGCAATTCAAATTTGCGTTTGCCATCCGTAGTATTTACGCCCGTGGTTGCATCTTTGTCGCGGGCCTGGAACAGCCCCAAACTTACAAAGTGCTCAAGTTGAGAGACTTCCTCGCTTGCTCGAGTCACGTTGCGGTTGGTCTGTAACACAGACAGTCCAAGCACGTAATTAGCTGCTCGACTGTGGCAGACCATGCAATCTGAGCGACTGGGATAGCTCCAGGTTTGTGTCTGGTTTTGCGCATCCGCAGTGAGTTCGGCAAGTGTGAAGTCCACGTCCTTTCCGGCTGCTTCTACGAGCGTCGCATCCGTTTGGTCTGCATTCCACTCGTAAGAGTATCCGTACCACTGGCCCTCGTGCCTTGTCATCAATCGCGTTTCAATTCGAGTCAAACGATCCTGTGAACCACTGGCGAGAGGTAATGAGAATGTCTTCACCAGCACTGTGCCATTCGGGAAATCCCAACCGCCGGTATTTTGGAAACCGATTTGGTTATCGTCGGTCAGCCCGATGAAGCGTTCCTTCGCCGCACCGTCGGACCAAAGCGGCGCGTTGACTTGATAAGGAACGATCCCGGCGGCGACAACATGATCCTGGACCGATTCAAAAATACCCGTTTCGCTCAACTTTCGCGGAAACTCGGATGGCTGGGTTTGGTCATTGTCGACAAGCCGATAGAGACCGCTGCCATAGTCCACAACCAACAACTCGCCGTCATGGTCGATGCCGAAGCCAGAGATTTGTAGCGATGTTCGTGCGACCAAGAACTGTGACACGACTTTCGTATCCTCGTACTTTGCAGCCCAAATCATTCCCGTTGAATAGTCACCATAGATGTAGTGTCCCTGCAAACTTGGGTGTTTCGAACCATAGTAAACCTGCCCGCCGGTTAGTGATCGGGCTTCTGAATGCGGATGCTCGATCGTTGGAGGCACGATCGGTGTTGGCCCGGGTGTTCGCCCAGGCTGAAACGGATGACTGCCCTCGGTAATGCTCCAACCGTAATTCTCGCCGCGGCGGACTACTTGAGCCGTTTCCCATTGGTCCTGGCCGTTGATGCCTGCCCACAGGTCGCCTGTTTTTGCATCGACGCAAATGCGCCAAGGATTACGTAGCCCATAAGCCCAGATTTCTGGACGAGCGCCGTCTACATCCAAGAACGGGTTGTCAGCGGGAATGGAGTACAGCTTCTCGCCGTCTTGATGATCAACGTCGATGCGGATCATTGAGCCCGGAATCGTCGTCAAGTCTTGACCAGCGTGCTTGGCATCGGAGTCGGATGTTCCGTCACCGGCCGAGACATAAAGCATGCGGTCGTGCCCAAACACTAAATCACCACCGTTGTGGCCATTGGATTCCCACTCGATGATCAGCGTTTCGGAGTCCATGTCGCACACAATCGGATGTGACCGCGACACCTGAAAACGCAAGACTCGCGTTGCCGTCTTCTCGAGCGTTTCGGAGTGGCCATTGCAGCCAACGTACATGTAGCCGTTCGATGCGAAATCTTGATGAAACGCGACACCGTAGATGATTTCGTCGATCTCCAAGAACTCCGATACGGAAGCGCTTGACTCGTCACCGGTAAGTCGCAACAATCGCCCCGGCCCACCGTAGCCACCTTCATGTACTGTGACCAACAGGTCTTTTGAGCCTGGAAGCGTCGTCACGGAAAGTGGTTTAGGCAGATCAATCTCAGCGAACACTTTCTTCGCTTGAAACGGTGGCGGAGGATCTGGGAAACCGACAACTTTCGATTGCGTCCACAAGACACGAGAAGGCGAATCTGCCCAAACACTGCTTGTCGACATCTGCAGTAACGCCCATGCAAGCATCAAGCTGCTGAAGCGAAGGTTGTCGACAAGGCGGATTGCTAAAACCACGGATGCACCATCAGCTCAAGGTTTCGTCTCTATTCCGGTATTGCCACAGTTGGCTTTGTCGAAGCAGATGGCTTCGTGGAAAACGTAATGAACGGGAATACTTCTGGGATATGTGAATCCCAACATCCATGTGGACTCCACGCCCAGCCCTGAGAATCACGCACAGGTGGAGCTTCCGTGAACTGGTTGAAGCGAGAGAAATCCATTCGCCAAACGTCACCGTCTTTGGGAGGAATCGAACGCTCGTCGCCCAGTGCAATCACTTTCATGCCTGACCAAGGAAACGCAAGCTCAACGGTCCATCCACGATCTCGGTCTGAATTGTCATTGAGCGTCCCATCGACTGAGACTGCCGTTTTTGCTCCTGGGAAGTCCCACTTTAAAAACGCTGTCCGTAATCCACGAGGATGCGTCGTGTATCCGACACCGTTGAACTCTTGCGATACGACGTCGTCGCGAGAACGATCGATCTCAGGCACTTTCGCAAATCCGTGCTTCTCGTAACTGCTCTGCCAGACAAACAGGCCTTCATAGATTGTTCCCAATGGATTGATTTCGAACTCATAGTAAGCGTGTTCGAACGCCAGGAACATTTCAACGTCGTTGTCGGTATAGATCGGGTCGTCACGCTTGGTGATATGGCCACTGACAAACGGGTCTTCGATCCAATAGGCAACGTACAAATTCTCGTCGTCCCAGGTCACTGCGGCTTGTGTATTGTGGACGGTTTGATGACCACGTATCAAATCGACGAACTGAGGCGAGCGCGGTGCTTGCAGCCAAGTCTGTTCGTCCAGTTTTCCGTCGATCTTGATTTTGTCAATCGTTCGTAACGCGGTGTAACACGCGACCTGAGCCTCCGGCATTGGTGGCCACGGAACATTCGTCGGCTTCAATGGTTCCGCTGGCTCGTCCGCGTACGTCGACATGACGAAGAGCACGCATGTTAGCCAAAGTAAGATTCGTCGCATTGGATTGACTCGGGAGAGGCTCTGCGTCGCATGTTTCAGCGCACTACGTATAGGAAGCAAGACAGCGGGTTCACGGCCTAAAGATAGCGTACTTTCGATCGACCATCGAGTTAAGTTCTGTTGCGTGTATCCTGGGTTCGTCGCACGCACCGGTGGTCAGTCTGGTTGCTTAGTTTGACGACGGTGTTAGACGATGGCATCGTGAATAACCCAACTAATTCGACTTGAGCCCGACTGTGTTGACCGCAATCACTCGGTATTGATGGGTTTTGCCCGGCACAGGACTCTCATCGGTGAAGCTCATGGGAACGAGAGGCTGTGTCGGCGTGTCACTGTACTGGAGGTTCTGGAAGATGGGTCGGCCGAACGGGTTCTTTCCCTTCTCAGGCACGTTGGCAAGAAATTCACCGTCGCGTTCGATGATAAAACTAGCAAGTCCACTTTCGAGATCCGCAGCCGCCTCCCATGTAAGATGGTTGTCCTCGATCGTCAGATTCGTTGGCACGGGCGGGGGTGTCGTGTCCGCTATCTCGGTGTCTTTGACGTACTGCATCCACGCACGAGCTGTCGAATCGTTGGGCAGCCAAACGGCACTCAACGGATCACCTTCAAACTTACCTGCGGGCATCGCTTCAGTACCGAGCAGTGGAGCCAACCAGGCATTATCGGTGGGCATGGCAACAAGTGGCTCGCCGCTCACTTTGGGCAACCGCGCCGACAAGCATGCATCCAACCAAGGTATGGCAAGGTAACGCTGGTTGCCACATTCGTGAGCCGTTAACGGATCAACGGCGACACCAACTAGACCACCATTGCTGCGCACCTCATGAAAGAACTTTTCGTTCGCTGGCCAGACCCCTGCGAACCGACCGTCTTTCACGCTGACGCCTTCTTTCGTTCCTGGATTGCACATGATCGGAACGCTGAGTGCTGCTTCGGGCAACGTGTGCGGCTTGATCGCCGATCGATCGGGATTCACTTCAAACATTGGCACGCCGGAACGAAGCCAAGCGGCAACGACTCGCTCTGGATACAGCATCACCATTCCGCCGCCCCAGTGTCCTCCGCCGCTGTGGCCCCACAATGCCAATGGCAACGACGCCAATTCCGGATGACCGGACTTCGCACCAAGATCAACAAGGGATTTCAAAAACGCGTCGCTGGACCCGTTGCGAGGATCACACCACAACTGGCACTCGGCTTTGTCGGGTTGCTCATAAGCAGCCGCAAACAGCGCACAATCATGCTTCTTGGCGAGTGCTTGCCAATGCAAATCATAGGCTCCCGTCAGTCCCGATTTACAAGAGCCTTCGCCGCAACCGTGTTGATGCACAATCACACCACGCAGAGTCTTGACGCCGTTCGGGATCCACACCGTGTAATGGACGGAAAAACTCAACTCACCGGGCTCAGTCGACGCCTCGTAACGGACTCGAAAATAAGGAGCCTCTGCCTCGGGAAATACGTCATACGGTGGCTGTTGCGCCGCCACGTTGACCACGCATGCAGCAAAAGTAAACGCGACAAAAGTAAGCGTGACGATGTGGATGGCTCTAAGCATATTTGAAACCAGCGCAATTCAGATTGTTCAAGGTACAGAGGACTCGTTTCCGGTGCGTACCGGTTATTGTATCTGATGGTCGTAGAGATCTGTGACCGCTTTGGTTCCAGTTTCATCAACAAGAGATCCAATTCAACAGGTGCAAAATGACGTGGTTTCGATCGTTGACAGGCATTGAGGAACACAATCCGGACCAGGTCCGTGCGGAACTTGCCATTGAAGGAGACTTGCTCGTTTGTCCAAACGGTCGCCGGATCGCATATGGCCGATTGGAAACGCCGACTCTTGCGGAATTGCGAGCCCAAGTCGCCAGTGCAACCACGCCAGCGGGATCTCTAAGCGTTCGCGAGGTGGTTGGGGACGTGCGAAAGCTTCATGCCGATGAATCCAACTCGCACGCGTTGTTTCAAGTCGCCTCGCAATTCAACCTGCTGGAGATGACTGGACCGAGCGTTACTCCTGAACAGGGCGTTGACATTTACGAGCGAGATCACACCCAAGGTCCATCGTGTGCAATCTCCTGTGGTGCGGGCACGATTTACCGCAATTATTTCGCCAACGTCAGCGGGCAACTTGGACAATCAGCTGATCGCCAAATCGACTGCGCGACGGACCTCGGGGATCTGCTCGGCAACCAGGACGGGCATCTTTGGAAGATGCAAAACGGCTATCTTTTTCCATCAGATGCTGGGTTGAACCAGATCACAGCAAAGCTGCGATCCGCGAACGACATAGAGCTTGATCGTTACCGAGCGAGCTTGCGGATTGGACTGCAGTGGGACACCTGCGTCACGATTGCGGGAGCCCATCATCGCGTTTCTCAGGCCTACTGCTCCGCATTGCCGGTCGCTTATGGATCGCAGCCGGCGAGTTTCTGGATCGACTTTGCTCGACTGGTCCTAGAGGCGGCTTACGAGGCAACGATTTGTGCGGCGATTCTCAATCACGCTGCGTGTGGTTCGAAAGCCGTCTACTTAACGCTGCTTGGTGGTGGAGTTTTTGGCAACCACGACGACTGGATCATTGGGGCGACTGAGCGAGCGCTCGGACGTTACCGTAACTACGACCTGGATGTAGCCATAGTCTCGTACGCAGCCCCCAAACCTGCTGTCGCCAAGATCGTTAACAAATGGCGGTAGCACGACAAAGTGCGAGGTAACTTGCTTGTCAGTTCAACGAAGGGGGGAAGTGACGTCAGTCGAAATGCGACTGGCTCGATATTGGTCGAATGCTCACGACATCGCATCGAAATCGATCGATTTCATCCTATGATGAGAGGGTCGTGTGCCGAGGCAGCGAGTCTGATTCAAACGCACGCCGCCGATGAGCCAAGGTGCACATCAGCGAGGTACACAGAACGTTAAAACGCTGTTAGAATCTCGATCTTTCGGCGGAGATTCTTGTTCGTGTCTCCATAGTCCGTTTGCTGCAAAAGCGGCCGAAAATCGTCTTTTTCGATTCTGGCGAACGCGTTGAGATCATTTCTTCGCGATATAAAATTGGCTGAACACAGATTCCTTGAAAATCCGAGAAAGCATCGTTTCTAGGTAGTTTGCAAGAGACTCATTCGTGTGATTTGGGGCAACAGAGGACGTGTTGAGAGCGACTGTGGAAAAATTGCGAATACTGATAGTTGAGGATGATACATGCGTTCAACAATCGTTGATGTGGTCACTTCGACAACTTGATGCGACGATCGAAGTGTTCGGAAAACCGAGTGGAGTTTTGGCCATTGCCGCGCCGGACACGCCGGCATGTTTGATCGTTGATCTTCGACTTCCAGAAATGAGCGGACTCGAGCTTTTGAGAACGCTACGTTCGAAAGGCTGGGGCATGCCATTCGTTATCATCACAGGCTTTGGCGACGTCGCTGGAGCCGTTGAGGCAATGCAATTTGGTGCGCTGCATTTCCTAGAAAAACCCGTTGACGAGGCGGAGCTAGTGAGAGTCGTTCAAGCAGCGTTTTCCCAGGATCGCGAGCGGCTCGAAAAACTTCGCTTACACACGGAATTCGAAACCAAGCTCGCGACGCTAACGCCTCGAGAGACTGACGTTTTGAAGGCTGTTGTCGCCGGCAAGCTCAACAAGCAAATCGCGAGCGATCTCGAACTATCAATCAAGACAGTTGAGACCCACCGTTCAAACCTCACGAGAAAACTTGAGGTGGATTCTGTGGCGCAGCTAGTTCGATTAGTCGTGGAGTTATCAGCTAGTCGTCGCGAACTCGGTGAAAGGGCGTAATCCAACAATCTGGAAAACGTCTTATGTAACCTGAGAATTACGGTCAACGAATACATCGTCTAAGCTTTTTGACGACCAAGCTTCACTATTTCGCGGAATTTTTCTTTCAAATTCAGGGTAAGCCCTGAAGCGGAAATGCAGGTAGGCGTCGATATTTGTGCTATCAAGTTGGCATCTAACGGGGCACGCTAACTTTCATCGCCGCGGGAATCCTCGCGGCGATTTTTTTTGGTACCTGCCTTCTTGCAGCAAATCCTACTCCTTGGCGAGCTGGATTCTCGAAAAGCGGCATTCTCGAAAAGCGGCGTTTCCGCAATCGACGCGTGAATGTATCCTCAGTCCTCGCGAGAAACGGCGGTCTCGTCGATGGCTGACCCAAATCGATGAACAAACGGGTTGATACTGGTGCTAGCTCCGTGAACAAACGGCCATACAAGCGACTGGCGACCGCCCGCATGACGATATTGTTAACTACTCTTGCCCTTTGGGCAGGTTTGGTGACATCGCTCGCTGCGGAGAATAGTCTCAGCGCGTTGCAAGAAGCAACCAGCCAGGACAATCTCTTGTCGATCGCCGAAACGCGAGCTTTGTTGCAACGCGGCCAAGAGCGAACACCGAGGCCGTTCACGTTTGAGGCGGCATTGATTTTGGTGACCGAACATCGAGGTAGCGAGGTGTTTCAACAGGCACAGCAAAGCATCAATGTTGCTGTCTCACGAGAACTGCGTTTGAAGCTTCTACGTGAACCCGTGGGGTGCTTGGTAAGAGTTTCCGGCGTAACATCGCCTCACTCGACCGATTCGCTTAATTTCGTTGCTCAAGAAGTCCTTGTAGTTGATCGGGAGCATCGCATTGAACCGATGGCAGCCAATATCGAGTTTGGGCACAACACGGTGCCTCTCAATAAACTGGCTCGCGAAGAAGGCCGCGTCAAAGAAGTTCTGTGGACGAAAACGAAGATGCGTCTGCTTCTAAGCGTCGGCCACCATTCTAGCCTGAGGGTATCCCTATTTGCAGCGACTGACATCGAGGATGCTCGCCAATTGATCGGAGCTCAGGTTTCTACGGAAGGCTGTCTCAGCGTTTCTGCCGATGCGTACAATGGTGGCACGGCTCACGAGATACTCATGATCACCGCGTCCCAGCTGAAAGTCTTGGAGCCGCCAAGCCGCCGTCTCGAGTCGCTTCATCGTAACGCGGATAAATTTGAAAGCGACGAAGACGAAGTTCAAAAACGCTTCTTTACTAAAATCTCGGGAGTTGTCGCCTACAGCAACGGAGCTAATGAGTTCGCTGTAGTTCGAAATCAACAACGCTATCTAGTGCGATCAAATTTCGCGAGCCATGTTGAGGTGGGCTCGTCTGTTATCCTCGAAGGCTGGCATTCGTGGAACAAACAAAAGGATATTGAAGTAATCCAAAGCCAGCTAATCCACGGTTTTGGTAAGGGAGTTTTTCTTGTTCCTGAAGTCAAAACTCCAACGCAACTTCTGTTGCTCACAAAGTTCCCGTCGCTTGTTACGCTGCGTGGCCACGTCGTAAAAAGCCTCTACAAAGAGCGTACGTGTCTTGTCACGCTTGAGCACGACGGCATCCAGTTCAACGCCTTAATCGGCTTCGATGAATCGCGTCTTGAAAACCGGGGTTTCCCTTTGATTCCAGGGACGTTGATCGACGTCACCGGAGTTCCCATTCGAAATCCAATGGGACCTGCAAACACCCGTTCATCGCTCCGAGACAACGAAGTGCTCACGGTACTGGTAGGTTCCCCGGACAATGTCAAAACGATCGAGCGTACCATGTCGCTGTCTCGATCACGGGTTGCGATCGCTCTCGGCGCCATTGCTTTGGCTTTCGCTCTCACGTTGGCGTGGACCTACTCGCTGCGGCGTCAAGTAGAATCCCGAACTCGAAGTCTGGCTCACCTGACCAGCCAAATGCAAACTTCGTTTGACGCTATGCGAGAGGCTGTACTCGTTACCGACGCTGACGGATGTGTCGTTCAAGCAAACCGTCGCTTTAGGGAACTGTTTGGCGTTGCAGCAAATCCGGGATACAAATTCGAAACGCTTGTGCCAGAAATAGCGATTCGGCTCGATTCATCCGATGCGATTGATCTGTTGCGTAATTGCCAAAATCACTCTGGTACGGTGTCATTTCCAATCGAATTGCTCGTGCAAAATACCCCAGTCCACCTGCAAGTCTATACAGGCCCGATTAGCCCTTTGGGTGGCTGCGATCACGGCCGACTCTTTGTGTTTGACGATGTCACTGAACAGCGGCAGATGCAGGCAAAATTAACGCATGCTCAGAAAATGGAGGCCGTCGGACAGCTGTCGGGCGGAATCGCACACGACTTCAATAATTTCCTGAGTGTCATTTCTGCTAGCTTAGCTGCCGTATCAACAAGTGTCACAGGCGTCGAAAAAGAACGCCTTCTAGCAGCAAACATTGCTATTAGCCGAGCCGCTGAGCTGACACAACAATTACTCGGATTCGCGCGACGTTCAACACTTCATCGAAGAATACTGCCCATTCATTCAATCATTGACGATGTTGCTTCGATGATGAATGCCATTATAGAAGCCCCGGTCAGTTTCCAAACAATCGCATCCCAAGAGACATACTTTGTAAATGTCGATTCCAATCGCATTCAGCAAGTGCTTATCAATTTGTGCCTAAATGCGTACGACGAAGTCGACAAACAATCCGGCGAGATCTCGATCTCAACATACGAACATAAACATCCGATTCTGGGCGAAAGTGTTTGCATTCGCGTCAGTGACAACGGCCCAGGTATTAGCAGCGATGTGAGTCCCCACATTTTTGAGCCGTTCTTCACCACCAAAGATGTGGGCGAAGGTACTGGACTCGGATTGTCAGTGGCTCAGGGTGTTGTTGAGCAACACGGTGGATTATTACAGTTCAAAACTTACGAAGGCGTTGGAACCCACTTTGATGTCATCTTACCGCTCGCCAAGCCGCCTACCGATAGCCGCGAAGCGATTGCGATCGAAGGCTCGTGTTCAAGGAAATTGCGAATTCTACTGGTCGATGACGACAAACTAGTTCGCGATAGCGTCGCTGGATTGCTCGCCAGTCTTTCTCACTCGGTAGTCGTGGCCGAGAATGGCATGCAGGCAATCCTCAGCATTGCGTTGAATCCGACGTTCGATCTCGTCCTTTTGGACTTGATGATGCCAGAGATGTCGGGTTGGGAAACCTACCAAGAGATCAAGTCTGCTTGGCCAGGGCAATACATTGTGTTTTGCAGTGGATACTCCGAAGAGTATTGCAAACTGCAATCCGACGCAAACTGCGAACTCCCCGAAGTGCTGGAGAAACCTTTCCGAGTTCCACAGTTGGACGAACTACTCAATCGAATTGCGAATTCAAATCGTCGTATCGAGCCACCGCCGGCTCTGCGAATTGAGCTTTCGCGTTCGTGAAAACAAGACTTCGACAACGCCAGTCTTGGCCAACGCCATTTGATCGCGTGCTGAACGCAAACCGCAACTACACGAGCCAGTAGAAACAGATCGCTGCGAGAGCGATTCGGTAATAGCCGAACGGTGAAAGCCCGAAATCGCCAAGAAACTTGATCATGAACTTGATGCTAAGTGCCGCGGCGACAAAGGCAACCACGAGGGCCAACAGTGGCATGCCAATGCCGTACTGCTCAAACATTGCCGAACCATGTTTCAGTCCTTCATAGGCTGTGGCAGCAGAAAGCGTTACTAAGCCCAACAGGAAGCTAAACTCAACTGCGGCGGCTAATCGGAATCCTGCCCAAACAGCTCCGAGGATCGTCGCAAGACTTCGACTGAATCCAGGCCAAAATGCACAGCATTGCATCAGCCCGATGATGAGCGCCGCAGACCATGACATCTCATGCAGCTCCTTGCCGTTCTCGCCGCTTCGGCTCGTGATCGTTTTGGCAGTTCCCAAAATCAAAAAGCCGCCGACGAGTAATGCGGCCGCAACCGGTTTCACACCGAACAAGTGCTCTTTGATCACATCGTTAAACAGCAACCCGATAATGGCGGCTGGCATGAACGCGATAATCAAGTTCCTCAACAAACGCAGACCGTTGGGGTCTTTGCCGAGCATACCAACGCACATTTGTTGGATACGAGAGAAGTACAACAACACGACGGCAAGAATCGCTCCGCTTTGGATACAAATCGCAAGAGCATTCGCCGCGTCGGACTCTGACTCTGCATCGCTCATCCCCATGAGTTGCTGGACGATAATCAGGTGACCTGTGGAACTAACAGGCAAGTATTCTGTTGCACCTTCGACCAAACCTAGCACGATTGCCTGGAATGCCGAGAGCGAGCCTTGGGCTGCTGGGGCTGAAACGGCTGTTTCATCTGCGGCGCAGGCAAGCGTTGCACATACCAGGACCAGGAGACAGGAGCCAGTGCAGGCAATCGACCGGCGGAGCATTCGTAATGTTCGCCATCGGTTGACGCACCCTTGGAGCAATCCGGCTCGACTGTCGACAGGCGTGTTCATGCGTTTTCTAATGGTAAGATTCGTTGGGTTTCGCCGCAAAATGCGTCAATTTGTGCGTCGACATCACGCACAGAGTCACGAGAAACTTTGTTCGCGGTACCGCGAGATTGTAGTTGAAACTCGCCATTTGTCAGTGACTGCCGATCTTCGCTTCGCCTGTCAAAGAAAGACACGCATTGGAAAGCCTGAACACTCGTTACAACCCTCCGAATACGAACGAGCGGGGCGCGTCGATGTAACGACCGGCGGAATCCGTTTCGCATATACTGACGCTTTGCCTGGATCCAGACCCAATGCGTTTTGCGGCGTTTCAAATGGCTGCCAACTGCTACTCAAACAAAACGGCGGGATTCCACCGATGCGATATACAGTCCTTCTAGCCTTGCTGATTACAGCAAGTTGCCTCAACGCCACCGAAACCAAGCCGAACATTTTGTTTGTGCTTTTTGACGACATGGGCTGGGCACAACCCCAAAGCTATGTTGCGGAGTCGGCATTGCGCAAACCCAACCTTGATCGGTTGGCTGAACAAGGCATGCGATTTACCGATGCACACTCGGCATCAGCAGTCTGCACACCGACACGCTATGGCGTGCTTACCGGGCGCTCGCCGGCGCGAATTGGACAGTTCGGTGTGCTGACGACATTTTCCAAGCCGATCATTCCGACAAACCGTCTGACCGTCGCCTCGTTACTCAAGCAGCACGGCTACACCACAGCAAGCATTGGCAAGTGGCACCTCGGCATGAACTGGGTCGACGGCAAGCCAGGCAATGAATCTGAAGTTCCAATTGGCGCTAAGATGACGGACGGGCCAAACTCACTCGGCTTCGACTACTTCTATGGTTTTACTCACGCCAGAAATATTGGCACCATCATCGAGCAAGACAAGGTGGTCAAACACGTCGAAGCCATTGAGAACCAACCGCTCATGATTAACAGAGCGGTCGAGTGGATAGGGCAACGCAAACAGGACGAGCCGTTTTTTCTCTACTTCCCCATGTGCCCACCGCATGAACCGCTCGTGCCATCACCCGAGTACGCTGGCAAAAGTGGTGCCCAAGACGTCGTGCAAAACAACGAAAAGTATGGGGACTGGGTTTATCAGGGCGACGCGATGCTGGGACAGCTTCTTGCAGCGTTGGAACGGCATGACCTCGCAAGCAACACGCTCGTGATCGCCACGAGCGACAACGGCGCCGAACATCGAGCTTACGCACCACTTAGAGATTCCAAACGAAGTATTTACGAAGGTGGCCACCGTGTTCCGTACGTTGTACGTTGGCCTGGGAAGGTAAGGCCCGGCACTGTGAACGATCACACCATCTGCTTGAACGACCTGATGGCGACCGCGGCACAGATCGTTGGTGCGACCTTGCCTGGCGACGCGGGTGAGGACAGCGTCAGTCTTCTGGATGAGTTTCTTGGCACATCCCAAAACGCGGCGCACGAGGCCACGATCCATCAATCCATGTCAGGCGACTTAGCGATTCGCCGAGGCCCATGGAAACTGATTTTCTTTCAGGACGGAAAGCGTGAACTCTACAACATACAATCTGATCTGAGCGAGACCACAGATGTGTTGAAGGCTGAGACAAACATCGCCGTTGAGTTGACCTTGCTCATGCAAAGTTACATCGATAACGGACGCAGCACGCCAGGGCTGCAACAGAGCAACGAGTTTGGGCTATCTCTCGTCGGTACACCGAAGAAAGTGAACGGTAAAAAAAAGAACACCAAGGAGAAGGTCAATTGACATGGACCGTCGCCTTGCCCCGGTGCGACAGTTCGCACTGAATCCGGCAGGCAAGCCTGAATTTGTGCGCTTTGAAGTCGATTGACTCGTCCGTCACGGTACAGTCCGTCACGGTTTCGCGAACTCAATTTAGCCAAACCGGCGGGGAGCCTCCTGCTCTTCAATTCCTGCAAGAGGCCCTCTCACTGGAGCGCCGCGTGCGGGAGAACCGCACGTATGGATCGGGTAGGGAAAGTCCGGCTCAACCGGACTTCCGTACCCATTAGATTCGGCAACTCATCACCGTACGAATCCGTAGGAAGTGTGAGCTGGCGACTACTTGGCGTACGCCGCTGAGATTTTTCCGTCAGCGGTGAGATTGCCTGTTGCCCAGAGCAGTCCACGTGAAACGAGATCCAAGTAGCGTGCGTCACCGACGGTGTCGTTGTTGTGTCCGAGCGTTGTGCTGAAGATTTTCGTCTTCTTCGGACCGTACTGGTTCGTCCACACGACGACGGCGGTTGACTCTGTTGGCTTTGCGTCTGCGTTCTTTTTCAGATCGCCTTTCTTTGGCGGGGTGATTTGCTTGCCGCTCGCGAGCACTTCAGCACCACCGAAAATCCGCACATTGTTGTAGAGTTCTTCGTTGATGGTCGTCCAATTCTCCAGGCCGCTGGTGACAGGGTGTGTTTCGCTCGCGTACATGACATCGATGGGTGCTTGAGCTCCGTGACCGGTCGATTGCAAGCCGAGCATTTCGTACCATCCAGCGTTATCAGCGCCGTCAGCAACTGGGTCGCGAAAGTTGTCCCAACGATAGCTATGCATCGCACAGTGCAAGTTGACTGCGGGGACGCCGTCTCGGTGTTTGTTGAGAATCCGATTGACGTACGGTTTTTCCTTTACATCAGCCGAACACTCGTCGTGGATCACGACGTCATAGCCGTCTGCCCAATTCTCTGACTCGTAGATCTCGAAGGTCGTGCCGGTTGTCTTGCTTGGGTTGAACACGATCGTCACGACAGCGTTCACGCGTTCTTCGATGCCAGCCTTGAGCAGTTTGGTTTGTGTCTCGTAGTCGTGACAGCAACCGCCGGCGACAAGGAGCACTTTCAGTGGTGCGGGTTTCGATGCAGCATCTTGAGCTGTGGCGATTGGCGTCATGCATGCCAACGCGAGTACGAACAATGTGGAGAGAAGTTTCATGGGGTTGGATTGATCAAAAGGGTGGGGAGGGAGTGTTAGTAGTCGGATAGGCTTTGTGTTTAGCGAATCGTTTGAAAGTAGAAGGCACACTCCGTGTGCCGTGGCCTGGAAAAAAACAGTGTTCGGGATGGTGAATGGTTGCGGACGGCACGGCGGAGCGTGCCTGCTACTTTGGATTCGAAAGGAGAGCTAAATCTTGGTGATGTCACGCCATGTTTTTGCCATCAGCGCGTGACCGGCTAGCGTTGGGTGGACACCGTCAGCAGCCCAGTACTTGGCCTCAGCATGCTGGGTCGCTTCGTTGAACATTTTTTGGAACGGTACGAAGTCGAGTTTGTATTCGGTCGCGATTCGCTCGGCCATCGCACGACGCTCTTCGAACTCGGGGAACCAGGCGTCATTGACGGCGCCGCATTGAAGCACGAACGGTTCACAGACGACGATGCGAGTTTTCGGTAACGCCTTTTGTGTTCGCTCGATCAGTGCCGCGTAGCCAGTGTAGTAATCCTCGACGGTGCCGTCGTACTTGCCATTGAGTTTGTGCCAGAGGTCATTGACGCCGATCAAGATGCTGAGCACGTCGGGTTTGATCTCAATGCAGTCTTCGTCCCATCGCTTGTCCAAGTCAGGGACTTTGTTGCCGCTGATGCCGCGATTGTAGATGCTCAAGTGAGCTTCGGCATGGTCGCGAAGCAAGTCACCAGCGACAAGCATCGGGTACCCTTTTCCGAGAGCATTCGAATCGTTCGACGATTTACGATTTCGGTCTCGGCCGGCGTCGGTGATCGAGTCGCCTTGGAAAAGGATCGTCAGGCCGGAAGTCGACGTCTCGGTCGCAGTACTTTCCTTGACCTGGGTGTCTGGAGCGGCCATCAGTTCGCTGCCACGTAACGTCAACGCGGCAGCCGAAAGTGCGATCGAGCTCTTGATCATCGTGCGGCGGGTGGTCGAATCGTTCACTTGTCATTCCTTCATGTCGAGAGTCAGTTTTCAGGGCCTTCCCATTCTGAGTCGGCGTATTGCGTGTTACAACAGGCCACACGGTGGGGTGGGGCGAAAATGGGCATGGAATTGTCGTCCGCGTGATGTTTAAGACGGCGAAAGTGGCTGGAGCAGGAAAAACGACTTGTCGACGCGAAATTCGCTATCACTGGAATCTGACCTCCCGGGGGCTGCGCTTTCCAATTGGGCCGTGACGTTTCGGTTGCTCAAGATGGCCTGGGAATACCGAAGCTGGTGCACCGCGATGCTGCTGCTTCAGGCGATTTTGATGGCGTCGGCGGTGCTGCTTGTCCAAATCGGCGGGTTGGCAATCGACGTGATTCGATTTCACGCGGGAGCGACTGAGCTTGTGCCAGAGTTGCCGTTGGGTTTGACGTTTCCGGCAACTTGGTCGCCGATGACCCAAGCCAGTTCACTCGCAATCGCGATGATGGTTGTCGCCATCGTTCGAGCCATTTTGAACTTTGTCTATGCGTTGGTCTCAGCAACACTCGTGCATCGCAAAATCGTGGTCGATTTGCGAGCGGAAGTTTACGCGAAGCTGCAACGTCTGAGTCTGCGTTTCTATAACGACCAACCAGCCGGGACGATCATCAATCGTGTCACGGGTGACGTACAGGCGGCACGGACATTTATCGACGGGGTTCTCATCCAGCTCTCCGTGCTCGCGATGTCGCTTGTGTTTTATCTGACGTACATGATTCGCATCGATCCGATGTTGACACTCGTTTGTTTAGCAACGACGCCAATCGTTTGGTGGTCCAGCATTCGTTTCTCGCAAGTCGTACGGCCGATGTATGACCAAACGCGACATCTGTTTGACACGCTTGTGTTGCGGGTGGCTGAGTCCGTGGATGGAGTGACGGTGATTAAATCGCTCGGCCGCCAGCGGGCAGAGATTGATCGGTTCAACGAAGCGAATGACAACGTTCAGAACCAGCAGCAGGAGGTCTTTCGCCGCGTCAGTCGGTTTGGCCCGACGATCCAATTGCTGACGCAAGTGAACTTGGTGGTGCTGTTGATCTACGGTGGCTATCTGGTTTCGCTGGACCGTTTACCGTTGGGTGCGGGGCTGATCGTGTTCGCAGGATTGTTGCAACAATTCAGCAATCAGGTTGGCAACCTGTCGGGACTCGCTGGCACGATCCAGCAATCGTTGACGGGCGCTCGACGTGTGTTCGAGGTGCTTGACGCGCCGGAGGAAGTCACGGCTCCAGTGGATCCGTGGATTCCCGTGAGTGTCCGTGGCGAGATCAAGCTGACGGGGGTTTGGTTTGAGTACGTTGCGGGGACGCCGGTGCTCAAGGATGTGTCACTGGATGTGAAACCAGGTGAGCGAATTGCGATTTTGGGAGCGGTCGGTCAAGGCAAGTCGACGTTGTTGAGTTTGATCACTCGGTTTTACGATCCACAGTGTGGCCTCGTCGAAGTGGACGGAGTCGACGTGCGTCGATGGGAGCTCAAAAAGCTTCGCCGCAGTATCGGATTGGTGCTCCAGGAACCGCTGCTGCTCAGCAATTCGATTGGTGCGAACATCGCTTTTGGGTGTCCCGACGCGACACGCGAGCAAGTTCGGATGGCCGCTCGGCTGGCGGCGGCACACGACTTTATCGAAGAAACGCCGGACGGATACGACACGATGCTGGGCGAGTACGGCATGTCACTTTCAGGCGGCCAGCGCCAGCGTTTGGCACTTGCTCGGGCTTTATTGACAGATCCCGCGATCCTATTGCTCGATGATCCCGTATCAGCCATTGATCCCGAGACCGAGCACGAGATCATGCACGCCATGAACGAGGCTTCGAAGGGCCGCACGACGCTGATTGTCGCGCACCGCTTGAGCACGTTGCGGGGGGCGGATCGAGTGATTGTGTTGGACGGCGGCGAGATTCTGCAAAGCGGAAGCCATGACCAGCTGATGCGTGAAGACGGACCGTACCGGCTCGTCGCGGAAAGCCAGGGGATTTTGATATCGCGCCAGGACGATGTTGAAACTCGTTAACGTGAAAACTCGTTAACGTGAAAACTCGTTAAGTTCCGGCGGCTACGGGGAACGGGCTGCATCCGTTACGATCGGTGCAAAGTCATTTATTCATTCTTATCAACTAAAACTTACCAAGGCGTCGTCGGTTGAACGGTTTCTCAGGCTCGATGGTCGGATTGAGCGCAGTCGCGGTGTTTGTGCCTCTCGTGATTTCGCTGCTCGTGATCTATCCCGTGCGTCGGTTCGCCGAGCGGCTTGGGTTATTGGATCGGCCAGGCGGACACAGCTCGCATACGGTTCCAACGCCGCTGGGCGGTGGCCTTGGGATCTGGATGGGCATCGTCGGAACGTTCGGTGCAGGCACATTGGCGGCATTGATCTTGACGACGTCGCCTGAGTTACAGTCTCGGTTGCCAGCGGGTTGGACGATGCATCTTGAGGGCGCGATGTCGCGTCTCGGGTCGCTGTGGGGGTTGCTTGCGTGCGGCACATTCCTTGTCGGATTGGGTTTGTGGGACGATCGATATGGTTTATCGCCCTGGTTTCGTTTGTTTGCCCAGTTCGCGACGGCTGCGATTGTTGTTTACGGATTGGGCTTTGCATTCACAGCGTACATCGGAATCGCTTGGTTGACGAAGTTGCTTTCAGTGGTTTGGATCGTTGCCGTGATCAATTCGTTCAACATGCTCGACAACATGGACGCGTTATCGAGCGGAGTCGCCGCGATTATCGCTGCTTCGATGGCTGTGGTGATGATGTCGACGCCCGACCCCGGCACTTCGTCGCCGCAATTGCTTGTCGCAGTCTTGTTGTGGGTCGTGTGCGGTTCGTTGATCGGATTCCTTTGGCACAATCGACCGCCTGCCAAAATTTTCATGGGCGATGGTGGAAGTTACTTGGTCGGATTTTTGATCGCGGTCTCGATGTTGATGGCAACGTACGCGGGCGGCCGTGAGCCGCGTCCTCACGCGATCTTTTCGCCGTTGTGCGTGATGGCGGTTCCGCTTTATGACATGTCGACGGTGTTGTGGATTCGCATTCGGCAAGGTCGCAGCCCCTTTGTGGGCGACAAGAGCCATTTCTCGCATCGGCTGGTTGATTTGGGGCTCTCGCGGACTCAAGCGGTCGCGACGATCCACCTGGTCACTGCGACCTGCGGGTTGGCCGCGATGCTGCTCACGGGTGTGACTGTGGTGCAAGCTTGCATGGTGCTCGGAATCGTCGGGTGCATGTTGCTGCTGGTGATCATTTTGGAATCGACACAGTGGCAAAACGGAAAACAGTAGCTCCACCGACGAGCGATGCGGCGCCACCCAGTCGTGACGACTTGGCGAGAGGCGTCGCCAGCGCGATGTTCGCTGGGATGCTCGTGTATGTGACCTACTATCCGAGCGATAGCGTGTCCATCGAGCGCGGTGATGGGCTTTGGTTCTCGGCAATTGCAATCGCCACATCGACGATCCTGTGGGCGGTGTCGAATCGATCGTCGATGCCGTCCAGTGATCGCAAGGGTGTGTCGCGTCGACGGTGGAGTATGGCGATCGATGGTTTCGCAATGTTGCTTGCCGCGTGGATGATGGTTGCGGCGTTTGGTATCGCTGGCAGCGGGAATTTGCGCCAAGCAACCAACGAGGCCTGGCTTTGGGTCGGTGCAGCGGCTGTCTTGACTGCGTCACGACGGTTGTTTGAGGATCGGTTTGCTAAGCGTGCGGCGATGGTGTTGTTGGTTGGGTGCAGCGTGGGGCTTGGTGTGCACGCATTGCACCAGCATTTCGTGAGTCTGCCGAGGACGCTTGCCGAGTATCGTGCGGATCCGGATGCCGTGTTGCGAATGGCTGGTATCGACGCACCGCCCGGATCATCGATTCGGATGGTGTTCGAGAATCGATTGCTTGACGGCGGTCCCACAGGAACGTTCGCTCTCGCAAATTCACTTGCCGGCGTTTTGCTGGTCGGATTCATTGTGGCTGGTGGAGTGTGGCTGCTTTACGCGTGGAGGTCATCTAAATCGTCGGTCGTGCTTGGGCTCGTCGTTGTGTGCTTGGTGATGGCGGCGTTGTTCTTCACGCACAGCCGATCTGGTTTATTGGCGGCGTTTGTTGGCGCTGGGATCGTCGTCGCTTGCATGTTGGTGGATCGCGTCCGAGAAACGGGCGCCGGCCAACGCTCACGTCTCGCTTTCAAGTTGGCAATGACCGGCGGAGCAGGCTTCGTGATGCTTGTCGCTTCGGTGATGATGTTTGCGGTGCTTGGCAAAGACGAATGGCTTAACCAGGCACCGTCGTCGCTGGCGTTTCGATTCCAGTACTGGCGTGCGACGTGGCGACTTGCGATGGATCGACCCTTGTTTGGTGCGGGCCCAGGCAACTTTCAAGCGGTGTATCCAAGTTATCGCGAAGCGAGCGCGGCGGAATCGATCGCTGAGCCGCACAACTTTTTCTTCGAGACGCTTGCCTCCGGCGGATTTGTGGCTGTGGCAATTCTTGTCGCCATAATTGTCGCGATTGCTGCGTTCCGTTATCGCTTCGTGCGAACCAACTTACGAGACAACGTACGAGACGAGTCGGTGAGAGCTGAGGCCAAGACAACGCTCGTTGATCAATCGTCGCGATGGTGGTGGGTTGGTGCAGCGAGTTCGTTCACGTTGATTTGGTTGCTGGGGTTGGCGACGGGGCAAGCACCAGATTGGGACGCTCAACTGCTGGCCGTACCAGCCGCGTTGGTCGCGATGCTGATGGTGTGGCGAGTCACCTCGATAGATGACGAAGCGAGTGAGAGCAGCGGACGGCGAATCGACGTGATCGTATTGGCTGCGATGGCTTCGCTCATGCTCCACTTGGTCGTGTCGGGCGGGTGGACGGTGCCCGGCGTCGCCGTGTGGTTGTGGGTGCTCGTGGGGATGTGGGTGCCGGTGCTTCCATCGGGCTTGCAACAAAATGCACCTTGCCAAATTCAGCAGCGAACTCGCGTCGTATCGATCGTTGCGGGTCTGGTGCTATTAGTGATGCTTCGGTTGATATCGCTGGGGCCCGTCGAAGCGTCCGCCTCCGCGATGCGAGCGGCGCTTGCGGCTCAATCGCAAAGGCAAACGGAGCGTGCGATTCGAGAATTGGAGCGAGCGAGTGCCGCTGATCCGTGGTCGCCGGAGTCGAGTCTGTGGCTTTCGGATTTCTACCGCTGGCAACTGATCCAGAATCGTGAAAGCGACTCGGTCGCCCAAAAGTGGCGAGAAGCTGGTGAGTTGGCGATCCAGCGATCAGGGGGCGATCCGACCTTGATTGGGCTCGTCGCCGCCCAGCCGCTTCACTTGTTCCAGCGTTGGGGCCGCGCGGAGGATCTTCAGCGTGCGATGGCGCTGTACGATTTGGCGTGCCAGAAATCGCCGACCCATGCCGCGTTTTTCGCACAACGAGCTGAGATTGCTGAGCGGTTGGGTGACGCGGAGCGAGCGAATTTGGATGCGAAATACGCCACCGAAACGTCTGAGTTGGGCGAAAATCTCGAGCGGAGGCTGTTCGTGGAGCAGATTCTTGTGGTCGAGATCGCCGGCGAGGCAGCCAACAATGGGCCAATTCTTGAAACAGCCAGCAAGCTTCTCAAAAACCAACTCGACACTTCCGACGTATTGGGACAAACTGAGTAGGCCCGGATTGATTGACATGGGCCATTTCCAAGCACTGACGCTCCTTATTCTGTTGTTGACCTGATTGCCATGAAGATGTTTCCCCTGTTGCTCGTGGTTGCCTTCGCGATTGGAACGGCTGCCGCATACGCGATCAATTACTCCCAATACGGCTATCGCGACTCACAATTCGGTCCCATGACCCTCGACGGGCGTGTGAATCATGCGAATGCGATGGCGGAGATGAATACGGGGATACCAACATCCGGTTTCGCCAAGGCAGAGATCATCGGCGGGACTCAGTACGATTTCGGCATCATGGCGCCTGATGAGGAAGGTGAGCACGTTTTTGTTGTAAAGAACGTTGGCACCGAGCCTCTGTCGCTCGAAGTTGGAGCTTCGACGTGCAAATGCACCGTGGGTTCGCTCGACATCAGCACACTCGCGCCCGGCGAACAGACGGAAGTCAAACTGACGTGGCACGTGAAAACCAACGCGGAAACGTTTGGCCAGTCTGCAGAGTTGTTGACCAATGACCCACTCAAACCTGCGATTAAGCTTGAAATTTCTGGCGACATTGTTCGTCAAATGGAAATGAGCCCGAAAGAGTGGTCGTTTGGTGAAGTTGCCGCGGGTGAGCCAATCGTGCTTGAATCCACTATTTACAACTTCATGGAAAATGATATTCGGCCCGCAGAATCTAAGTTCTCGGACGATTTGCTCACTGAATTGATGGACCTCGAAATCGAACCGTATGTGCCTAGCGAGCTCAACGACGGGGCGAGAGCGAAGGCACGCCAGGCATTTAAGGTGAAACTGACGCTCAAGCCTGGATTGAAACAGGGCCCCGTCTCTCAAAACTTCAATTTCGCATTCGAGCGAGTGGACGCTGAAGGAAATGTCATCACTCCCGAGGGTGATAAATCGTCAATCGGCTATTTTGCGATCACGACGACCGGACGCATTGTTGGTCAACTCAGTATGATTGTGGGGTCGAAGCTTCAAGGTGTCGCTGGCGGAGGCTATCAATACGATTTTGGTCGTCTTGACGAGGACGCTTCGAAAACCGCAAAGGCTTTTGTGGTTCTCAAGGGCAGCGAAAGCGACAAAACAACACTGCGGATCGGGAAGACTGAACCCGAAGGCGTAATCAAGGCAAGTTTGGCAAAGGGTGCTGATCGCGGTTCTATGGTGTTGTATACACTCGAGCTTGAATTAATACCCGGTGAACAGCCGATTGAAAGATTAGGATTAAGTGGTGATGACGTCGGTAAGGTTTGGATTGAGTCCGACAACCCGAAAGTTGCCCCGCTCCAGCTGTCTGTCAAGTTCGCTTTGCCCGGTAAACAATAAGATCCAGTCGAGCTGGGTCGTTTCGCGGAAGAACCAATGATTTCTGTAACCAGCGACCCGCTCCACCGACATTCAACGTCTCAAACTCACGGTACAAACGTGCCGAGTTTGAGCGTGGTTGCTCAGTGCCCAAGTGGTTCGCGCTGGCAGAGTGGTTCGAGCTGGCTCAGCGGACTGATGCGCCTTCGTCGCACCTCAGTTTCACAGCGTCGAGGCTCAGCGGACTGGAGGTTCGTCGCTGCAGGAAGCATTGCTTCTCTTGGGTTGGCGACGTTAGTAGCAATGACATCGATCGGATGCAATGAACGCAATGCGAAACTTCGCTGGGAAGCCGAAAATGAGTTGGCGGTTGAAATGCCGCGACTCGCTGGTGATTCAGGCGTTCCGACGGGAGAAATCAGCCCTCCGGAATTGACTCTGATTGAAGCTCAAACGGTGAAGGCACCGTCCGACACTGTGTCAACGGACATGCTCACACTCGACTCGCCAGCATTCCCGCCACGCGATCTCGATGCTGAACCGCTGAATGCCGCCGTGGTGGATCGAGCATACGCGCGCTTTACCGCAGCTCAAGCGCCAAGCTTCGACCAGAGCGACGAAGACGAGGATGGTGGGAGTGCGTCGGATCGTGGACCGATTGAGATGGTACCAACTCCTAGGGGCGCTCCAGAAATCAAGGCGGAGGTTGTTCCAACGCCTCAAGGCATCCCTGAGGCATTGATGGCTCGCACGCCAGAAATCGAAAAGAAACCAAGAGAGTCGATGGAATCGTTGAGCGAGCTTGAAGGGCTTAAGCTAAACGACGCAACGAATCCGCGTGTAGCGCTGATCGATGCGACCAGCATCGAATCGCACGTTCCCGAAGACTACAAAACTTGGCCGATTCCAAACGTCGCGCTCGTCGTCACTGGCCAACAGCACGGTTACATCGAGCCCTGTGGCTGTACGGGTTTGGATAAGCAAAAAGGTGGTGTCGCGCGTCGTATGACGTTCATGCAACAACTTCGCGAGAACGGCTGGAACCTGATGCCCATCGATGGAGGGAACCAAGTTCGTCGCTTTGGACGTCAAGCGGAAATCAAGTTCCAACGGACTGCCGAAGCGCTGCGCATCATGGACTACAAAGCCGTTGGATTCGGCCCCGATGATCTTCGTCTTGGCGTCGGTGAGTTGATCTCGGTAGCGGCTGGCGATGACGACAACCCAACACTCTATGCATCTGCAAACGTTGTGTTGTTGGATCCTGAGCTCATGCCCCAGCAGAAAGTACTCGAATCCGGCGGTATGAAGATCGGGATCACGAGCATCCTTGATCCGAAATCAATGGACGTCAAACCTGGTGACGAAATTCTTGTCGAAGATCCCGCTGAATCCGCAAGAAAATCGCTCGCTGTATTAGCCGAATCCTCGCCCGACTTCAAAGTGTTGCTGTTCTTTGGTGATGAAGACGATGCGAAGAAACTCGTTCGCGAAGTCAACGGATTTGACTTGATGGTCGTCGCTGGAGGTTACGGCGAGCCAACGTATCGTCCCGAGTTGGTCGACGGTAGCTCGACGAACATGATTGTCACGGGCAACAAAGGCATGTACGCCGGACTCGTTGGCTTGTACGCGGGTGAGCCGATGCGATACGCACGTGTCCCGCTTACGCATGAATTCAGCGACGCGCCCGAGATGCGGCGTTTGATGTCGGAATACCAAAACCAATTGCGAGATATTGGACTCGAAGGTCTCGGACTTAAACCGATCGCGCATCCAAGCGGAAACGAGTTCGTAGGAACTGAAGCCTGCGGCGAGTGTCACAAGACAGCCTTCGCCATTTGGCAAGGCACGCCGCACGCTGAAGCGACCGAGAGCCTCGTTCATCCTGGAGAACGCAGCGACGTGCCGCGCCACTTTGACCCTGAGTGCTTGAGTTGCCACGTCACAGGCTGGAACGCACAGAACTATTACCCGTACGTTTCGGGTTACCTGTCCTTGGACTCGCATCAACATCTCACGGGCAATGGCTGCGAGAACTGTCACGGCCCTGGTTCGGCGCACGTGGCAGCCGAGAAGGCCGATGCAGCTGACTTGGATGAAGCCAAACGAGATGAGTTGCGAGTGTCGATGCGATTGCCACTCGACAAGGCTCGTGATCGCTGCATGGAATGCCACGACCTCGACAACAGCCCCGACTTCCACGAAGAAGGCGCCTTCGACGATTACTGGTCCCAAGTCGAGCACTACGGCAAAGACTAGTTCGTTGGAAGCCAAACGCTGTACTGGCAATCGGTTTTAAGCACCGTCGGCGCTCACCGGCCGACGATCTGCGCCAGCCGCTCTTTACAGGCTGTTGAGATCGTTGCCGCCGAACCTGCGTCAGGAATCAGAGCTCTTGGCGAGAACTTGGTTTGTATGCCAACACGAAAGCTACTTGGCAGCGGCACGAGCTCCAAGTTTCGGTCTTCGGCAAGTCGCATCGCACGCCGCATGTGGAACGCGCTCGTGATTAAGCCGACACGACCCTCGGCAGGAAAACCATCTGGCGGATTGAGCAAGAACTGTTTCAGTGATTGCATCTCTTCGAATGTGTTTCGGCCTTTGATTTCGTAAATACTCGTCGACGGCAATCCAACTGATTCGAGCATCGTTCGACATGCGACGGATGGATCCGTGGTGCCATCGGACGATGTCCCCGTACAGATAACGGACTGGGCCGTGCCCGAATGCCAAAGCTGGGCCGCGAGCATCACGCGTTGACCATCACCGCCTAGCTCCAATGTGCCATCTTCATTGATTGAAATGCTTCCGCCGAGCGAAACGACCGTTCGAAATGGAGTCTTATCGGCCAGAACGCTTGGGTCTCGAGGCCACTCGACTGGACCCATCATCTTTCGCGCGATGTAGTCATTGCCGATCATTCCTAGAACAATCCAACCTAGACTCAGCCCGATCCCCAGCGGTCGCTTACCGCTGAAAAGGGCAAACATTGCCAGAAAAAATGTGCTGCACCAAACCAGACCAAGTGGCATGACAAGGTCCGTCGCGGCTCGCATCGCTGAGGCGCCATCCAATTGAAAATAGGTAGCGACAACAAGACTTCCAGCGAGCAAGAAGGTCAGAACTCCCGCGAATATCAATGGTGCTCGGCACCCGGGCCGGCTGGGCAATCGTGTTGACACCTCGGAGCCGGAGTCTCCGGCTGTGGAGTTATGTTGGCGAGAAGATGTCATTCGAAGAAATAGCCCAGTGGCGTAGTTGGTGGCAAGTTTTTACAACGATGAGTGTGCAAATTGGTTCGTTTCTGTCCAGTGGAGTGTTGAAATGCGATGGCGTGGCGGTCGGCAAAGCGAAAATGTGGAAGACGCTCGCGGAGTGTCGGGTCCCGCAGTCGTAGGTGGCGGTGCTGGCTTGATGATCATCGCGATCATCATTGCCTTGCTCGGCGGTGACCCGCGCCAGTTTCTGCAACAGGCGAATAACCAGCAAGCGGCAGCACCAGCCGGCGCCGGTCGCGGCCCCGACGGTGAGCTATCACCCGAGGAAGTCGAGGCTGGTCAGTTTTGCGCGACCGTACTTGGATACACCGAAGACGTTTGGTCTCGTTTGTTCAAGGAAGCTGGAAGAGAGTATACCTACCCAACCATGAAGCTGTTCAGCGGACAAACGCAATCCGCATGCGGTGGCGCGACGGCCGCGTCTGGTCCGTTCTATTGCCCCGCCGACCAAAAGGTCTACCTCGACACGTCCTTCTTTGTACAACTCGCACAAGACCTCAACGCGCCCGGCGACTTCGCGCAAGCGTACGTCATCGCCCACGAAGTCGGCCACCACCACGTTCAAAATCTTTTGGGCTATACCGACCAACTCGATGCACTGCGTCCACGGTTAAGCGAAGTCGAGAACAATGAGTACTCGGTCAAGCTCGAGCTCCAGGCTGACTTTTTTGCTGGCGTGATGCTGCACCACGCCGATCGGATGCAGCAAATCATTGAACCAGGCGACATTCAAGAAGCCTTGCGAGCGGCCACTGCGATCGGCGATGACACGTTACAGCGACGTTCCGGTCGAGCGCCTCGCAAGGAAACGTTCACGCACGGAACGAGCGAACAACGCGAACGATGGTTCCGCCGAGGCCTGGATACTGGCGACTTGAGCCAAGGCGACACGTTCAGCGCCAAAACCTTGTAGCGAAGAAACATGTCGATCATTCACCGTTTTCGCGAAGGCCAATCATTCACCGTTTTCGCGAAGGCCGATCATTCACCGTTTTCGCGAAGGCTCAGTGTGCCGTCGCGAGCGACGATGATGTGGTCCAACACATTGATACCGAGCAACTCACCGGATTGTGTCAGCCGTTTGGTAACCGCATGATCTTCGCGGCTCGGCGTCGGATCACCGCTGGGGTGATTGTGCACGAGCAAGATCGCTGACGCCGAATCTCGGATCGCAGGCCGGAACACCTCACGCGGATGAACCAAACTCGCGTCGAGGGTGCCCACAGTAATGCGATGCGTGCGTAGAGGTTTGTGTTTCGTATCGAGCGTCACGATATGGAATTCTTCTTGAACCGCGTCACTCGCAAGATGAGCAAACTCACCGCGACAATACTCCACAGCCGCTTGTGTACTCGTGATTCGAGTCGTCGTTCGCTGGACATTTGCCTCCGCCTTGGCGACGCGCCGACCAAGTTCAATCCCAGCCATAATTTGGCTGTAGCTGACAACCGTTATCGCTCGGCTGACTTGCTTCAATTCCGCTGGGCCATGTGACCGTAATTCTTCGAGCCGACCGTCGAAGCGATTCGCCAGCTTCTGAGCTGACTCGATCGCTGACTCGCCCTTGATGCCCACGCGAATCAGAATCGCGAGCAGATCCGCATTGCTGAGACCGTCGGCGCCTTGGTCAAGCAAACGCTCGCGAGGCCGCTGTTCCGCTGGCATCGCCGTGACTTGAGTCCCATAAATCTGGCGATCAATCCACTGTTCCGGCTCGAACGACTCACGTTGAACCAACCAGCGATAGTGTTTTGAGTCCGATTCGAGCACCACCTCCAGCAGCCCCTCTTTGACGAGATCCTGCAACGTGCGAGTGACGTACACGGGAGCCGATTCGCTGCAAACTTGTTTCGCTTCTTCGGCCGTGAATTTGTCCAACGCCACGAGTGGTTGCAGCAATTGCGTCAATCGCTTTCGACGGTCATCACTCATCGTATCCAGCCCCCTCGGAGTCGCTTAGGAATCGTCCGATTGTAACATCTCCACAACGTCGATTGCTGGCGCATCAAGCTCAGAAATTTCCAAGCAGTCCGATCACCGTTCCAGCGTCCAGGCATCGCGGGCGGTTTCAGAATCTTGGCCTCCCAGAGCGTCAAAACAGTTGCGTTTAGGTTCAATTGAACATAAATTCAACTGTGGAGAACTTGGCGGGTTGAGCCCGCTCGAGGTTTTGGCGGGCGTGAATCCCCAAACTGCATTAGGAAGCAACGATGAATTCGACTGAACCTGAGATCTCGTGCGAGGATCTGTTGAAGGTCCTTGCCGACGAAACGCGTCTGGGCGTTGTGCAAGAGTTATTGAACGGGCCAAAATGTGTCGGCGAAATGAACGAAACGATCCAGTGCGAAAAAACGTTGCTGTCGCATCACTTGAAGATTCTTCGCGAAGCGGGAATCGTCGAATCCCAGCGAGATGGAAAGTCGATGCTTTATCGTTTGGCCCCGTCCGTCGAATCCCGTCGGCGTGGCAAGGGAATCGATCTGGGTTGTTGCAAGATCACTTTCGACTAGAGATGCATTCATGAAGAACGGTTACGAAGTGATGCTGTTGGTTTCCCTGTGTTCGCTCAGCGGATGCGGGCCCAGCTCGTCGGTTCCGAGCGATGGCCAATCGACGACGCGAGCTGACGAGGCCCCGCAAGTGAGCGGACTGAGCGGCACGATCGAAGTCACTGGCTCGAGCACCATCGCACCGTTGATGATGGAAATCGGCAAGCGGTTTGAATCGCTTCACCCAGCCGTACGGATCAACGTGCAAATGGGCGGGTCGTCGCGAGGTATCGGCGATGCACGCCAAGGGCTTGCGGAGATTGGCATGGTCTCTCGAGATCTGAAATCGGACGAAGCGGACTTGAAGCACTTTGCGATCGCACGCGACGGAGTTTGCATGATCGTGCACGCAGAGAACCCACTCAGCGAACTGAATCGCAATCAGGTCATCGATATCTACACTCGAAAAGTCGCCAATTGGAAGGACCTCGGCGGGACAGACGGCAAAATCACAGTCGTCAACAAAGCCGAAGGCCGTTCGACGCTGGAAGTATTCCTGGACTACTTCAAGTTGAAAGCCGAACAGATCGAAGCGGACATCATCATTGGCGACAACGAACAAGGCGTGAAAACGGTTTCGACGAGTCCCTCGGCAATCGGCTACGTGTCGGTCGGCACGGCACAGTTTGATAAGGACGCGGGTGTTCCCATCAAGTTGCTTTCGATAGGTGGCGTTGATGCCACAGTCGCCACGGTTGCTGATGGGACGTTTCCAATCTCACGCACGCTCAACCTCGTTACCAAGGATGAACCCACTGGGCTTGTGAAGCAGTTCGTTGATTTTGCAACTTCGCCTGACGTCCACGATTTGGTTCGGGAGCTCGCGTTTGTTCCATTGGAAAATTGACTACCTCGCCAGCTCGCTGGTGCGCACGGCGGCTGTTTTTGCGTGTTCGATCGTCGTATTCGTGATCGCGTTTCTAACTCGCGAGGCGTGGCCGGCGATCTCAGAACTCGGAACCCGACTGCTTGGTGACGAGAGTTGGCACCCGAAAGCGACGGCGACGGCCGGAACGTTTGGTATCGGGCCCATTATCGTCGGCAGCCTCACCGTGACTGCTGGTGCGGTCGCGATTGCGGCTCCCGTTGGAGTCACTTCGGCGGTGTTTAGCGAATACTACGCTCCGCGCGGCATCGCCGTGGTCTATCGACGGTTGGTGGAGTTGCTCGCTGGGATTCCGTCGGTTGTGTTCGGTTTTTGGGGGCTAGTCGTTCTTGCACCATGGATCGCTCGCATCTCGCCGCCTGGTCAAAGTTTGCTTTGCGGCATGTTGATTGTTGCGATCATGATCTTGCCGACCATCATGCTTGTGGTGCAATCCGCTCTGGCGACAGTCCCCCGCATTTACCTTGAGGGAGCAGTCGCACTTGGGATGGGACGCTGGTCCGTGATTCGCTATGTCGTTCTGCCCACTTCGCGACGCGGCATAGCAACCGGCGTGATGTTGGGGGCGACGCGAGCTGTCGGTGAAACGATGGCTGTCGTCATGGTGTGTGGAAACGTTGTCAAGATTCCGCAAAGTCTGTTCGACCCAGTACGCACACTCACAGCGAATATGGCTTTGGAAATGAGCTATGCATTGGGGATGCACCGCAGTGCACTGTTTTCATCAGGGCTCATGCTGATGCTCGCCTGCGCGATCGCGATTTTGTCGACACATGTGTGGAGTCGCCGGGCATGAGTCAAGGATCTAGCGTTCGTCTCGCCGAAAGCGGGCGATTGGGGGAACGCCTCGGGTCAATCATCATCTGGTTGGTGGCGAGCTCGGTGGCGGGTGTCTTGTTTTGCATTGTCGGCGATTTAGTCTGGCATGGCGTTTCGGGTTTGAACGCCAGCTTCATCATCGATCCGCCAGCACGATCCGGTCGCGAAGGCGGCGTTGGTCCGATCCTCGTGTCCACATTCGCGGTACTGCTGGTTGCGATCGCTGCCTCTCTGCCTGTCGGACTTGCAACCGCAATTTGTTTGAGTGAGTTTAGTTGTCGTGAAAGTCGCTTCGGAGCCGTCGTTGGTCACGCTCTGGATCTACTTGCCTCAGTCCCATCGATTGTGTTTGGTATGTTTGGAAACGCATTGTTTTGCAACCTGCTTGGAATGGGCTACTCGATTCTCGCAGGCGGGTTGACGCTCGCTTGCATGGTATTGCCGATTCTTGCTCGAACCATCGAAGCTTCGCTGCGCAGTGTGCCGGAGGATTATCGGGTCGCAGCCGCGTCGCTCGGAATCAGCCGCACTTGTTGCACCGTGTCCGTGTTATTGCCGGCCGCAAGCTCAGGAATTGCCGTTGGGTTGGTCTTAGGAATTGGACGAGTTCTTGCTGAGACAGCGGCGCTTTTGTTTACGAGCGGATACGTGGATCGAATGCCACGCAGCGTGATGGATTCCGGACGCGTTCTCTCAGTCCATATTTATGACTTGGCAATGAACATTCCCGGTGGCACCGAAAACGCATACACCGCATCCTTATTGTTGGTCGGCATTTTGGTAGTAATCAACATTGCAGCAACGCTACTGGTTCGATCTTGTTTCCCCACTGAATCGGTGGCGAGATGAACCAGGATTTACCAGGCACCGACCACAAAGTTGCTGTGGAAACACACGAACTGTCGGTCGCTTACGCGGGGCGTGTGGTACTGAAGGACGTGTCGTTGAAGATTGCTCGATCCAAGATCACAGCCATCATCGGCCCCTCGGGATGCGGAAAAACGAGCTTCCTTCAATCGCTCAATCGAATCGGCGACATGATTGCCGGTTGTACTGTGACTGGCCAAGTCACCATGGACGGAGCGAATATTCTTGAACCATCAACGGATCTCGTATCGCTGCGTCGTCGTGTTGGAATGATTTTCCAAAAGCCGAATCCGTTCCCGCTGTCCATTCGTAAGAACATTCAGCTCGCTCTTCGCGAGCATCGCATCGGCGATCGTGATGAAATCGACTCGATCACGGAGCGTGTGCTACGCGATGTCGGCTTGGGGGACGAAGTCAGTGACCGCCTCGACTCTTCGGCGCTGAAGTTATCCGGTGGACAACAGCAACGATTATGTATCGCGAGAGCACTCGCCTTGTCGCCCGAAGTGCTGCTGTTTGACGAACCTTGCAGCGCATTGGACCCCGTCGCGTCGCGAGTGGTTGAAACACTCATTGGATCGCTGCGCAAGCAGACAACGATCGTGATCGTGACACATAACCTTGCCCAAGCTCGCCGAATTGCTGACAACGTGGCGATGTTTTGGTACGAGAATGGTACCGGAGCACTCGTGGAGTTTGGAACCAGCCAAACGATTTTCGAAAACCCACGGTCGCCCATTACCGCAGCGTACGTGCAAGGCACCGAAGGTTAGCGAGGTTTAGTCGCCGCAGCACCTGGCGAACACTGGGTCAACTGGCGGACAGCGGCAATAAAACGCTATCCTATTTCATCGACGGAGTGCCGCATCAGGCTACCTCGTTTAACTCCATACAAATTCTCCCGCTATTGCCAGAGCCGGTCCGCTGAAAACTGAACGCTCTTCACTGCTGCCCATCTTGGATGCTGGGCTTCCTGTTTCGATCGTGGAACCGTTCTCCGTACGGATCGCGAGTTGTGGTTCCTCGCTTCGCCGAGATGGTTTGACGACTCTGCAAATCAACGTCGGCAAGTTGTGCAACCAGACATGCACGCACTGCCACGTTGAAGCCGGGCCAACCAAGAAACGCGAGAACATGTCTTTTGAGACAGCGACGCGTATCATGGAACTCGCACGCGGTTGCGAGTCCCTCACGTGTGTCGACATCACCGGCGGCGCGCCTGAAATGAATCCGCATTTCCGCGAACTCGTGCGAGAGTTTCGCGCACGGGGTCTGCGAGTGATCGATCGCTCCAATTTGACGATTTTGTCTGAGCCCGGCTTTGAATGGGTCGGTCAATTTCTTGCTGACCATAATGTTGATGTTGTGGCCTCGCTTCCTTGCTACCTCTCCGACAACGTCGATCGACAACGGGGCGACGGTGTGTTTGACAGGAGTATTCAAGCACTGATCGAATTGAATGAGTATGGGTACGGAATGCCCGACTCACCGCTTCGATTGGATCTTGTCTACAACCCCACCGGGCCTTCGCTCGCACCGGACCAGACGAAATTGCAAGCCGACTACAAACGTGAGCTTCGCGAACGTTTTGGAATTGAGTTTCATTCGCTGCTTGCGATGAACAATATTCCGATCAAGCGATATTCCAAGTTCCTCGCAAAACTGGGCAAGCTTGACGACTACATGCGGTTGCTGCATGCGAATTTCAACGCAACTGCTGCTGAGAACGTCATGTGTCGGTCGCTGGTTTCGATCAGCTGGGATGGTGTTATCTACGACTGTGATTTCAATCAAATGATCGAAATGCCGATCGCCGGGGGCGAACGCACGACCATTTGGGACATCGAATCGCTCGAATCGCTCGCCCACCAGCCGATTGCGATCGCGGATCACTGTTACGGCTGTACCGCTGGAAACGGAAGCAGCTGCAGTGGTGCCGTGACTTAATGTCGCGAAACCGTTACGCTGAGCAAAGTGAGCGACTCGCCCCTGCCAGTCTGCTGACACCCCAACACCGTGAATCGACCAGGACTCAATGGCCTGGAGCCTCAGAAGACAACCATGAACAAGATGAACGTAGATCAAGCCGTCCGAGACCGATATTCCTCCGCTGCTGGCGAGCGTGAGGCCGCATTGTGCTGCCCCGTCGACTATGACCCTCAATACCTCGAAGTTATCCCAGCCGAAGTCATCGAACGCGACTACGGCTGTGGCGATCCATCGCAATATGTATGCGAAGGCGAGACAGTTCTCGATCTCGGATCCGGTGGCGGCAAGATCTGTTTCATCGCCGCACAAGTCGTCGGACCGACTGGCAAAGTCATCGGCGTGGATATGAATGACGAGATGCTCGCGCTAGCTCGCAAGAGTCAACCGATCGTCGCGAAGAAGATCGGTTATGACAACGTCACGTTTCTCAAGGGTAAAATCCAGGACCTGAGTCTGGATCGTCACCAGATTGACGAGTATCTGAAATCGAATCCGATTCAATGCGAAGCGGATTACCAAAAGCTCGAGACCAAGATGGCTGAGCTTCGCGTCGAATCGCCGCTTGTCGAAGACGAGTCCATTGATGTCGTCGTCAGCAACTGCGTTTTGAACCTTGTGGACGCGAACGAAAAGGAACGCCTGTTCGCCGAGCTGTTCCGCGTGTTAAAGGCCGGCGGCCGGGCTGTGATCAGCGACATCGTTTCCGATGAACGGGTCCCCGACGAATTGCAAAACGACCCTGAGCTTTGGAGTGGTTGCATTTCGGGTGCGTTGGAGTTGCAGGAATTCTTGTTGGCGTTCGAGCAAGCCGGATTCCACGGCATAACGCTCGTGAGTCTGCAAGAAGAGCCATGGCAAACTGTCGAAGACATCGAGTTCCGAAGCGCAACGGTCATCGCCTACAAAGGCAACGATCTGGAGCCTGCAAGTGAAGACGATGAGCCAGTCGCGATGGTGATCTATCGCGGCCCGTTTGCTCGGATCCAAGACGAGCGAGGACACGTGTTTGAACGTGGCGAGGCAACCATGGTGACTGAGTTGACATTGGAAACGCTCACACGCGAACCGTATGTCGATCATTTTGATTTCAGCCAAGCGGAGCTCGATGAAACGCCCACGCCTTCCCCATCGAAGCTCTCCTTGCCAACGATGGGCTGCAACACGCCTGGATGCTGCTGATCCAGCAGGTCTCACAACGACCATTCGAAAGCTACTCAGGCCTCGAAAGCTACTCAGGCCATTGAACGTATTCACGGTCCAGAGGTTCAATCTTCTTGAATCCATCCGCGATGAGGTTCATTGCATAGTGGTACGTAAAAACGCTACCCAGTGAATGGTCATCGAGTGTGAACGCCTCAACCACAACGCGACGGTACAAATCATCAAGCCCCGGCTGGTTGGTTTGCTCGACTTCGTCCAGCACCTCAAGCACTTGAACAAGCTCCTTCGCGTCATAGAACCAGAGTTCACCCAGCGCTTTGTCGTCGCCAGGAACGAGTGCTGGGTAATCGGATCGTGTGTATAGAGAACCACGAGTCCAAGCAGGCACAACCTTTTTGGGAGCCACGGGCCAACAACGCTCACGGCATTGTCTACGCTTGAGCGTCCCGTAAGCAAAGACGCCCACGACATCAACCGAATGCATTGACGGGTACCGTTGAGTTGAGGATGCTACACCATTCTTAGACGAAGATAGTTCACATGTTGCAAGCGGAGCATGCGACCATCGAAACGCAAGAGGTTATTTCGGCGGCGTAATTCTAAGTCGGCCGCCAAGCAACTTCAACATCGCTGAACAGCTCAAAAAACTGGATGCTGCAGCTCAGAATGCAATTCCGGGCCCTCAATTGCACCTAGACTGCGTCCGTCCTGCCGATGACAGCCATATCATCCAGGTCGCGAATTGATTGCTATGCAGGGCGGCTTCATCTAGGCCAACTTCAACGCATTTAGCCACGTTCAGGGAGCGTACTCAGCTTCTTGTCCAAACTCCGCAACTTCGTTGCTGTCAAACGCAAGTCGCACGGACGCTGCGGTTCTTATGGTCGCAGGCACAATCCGTGCGCCGTCCGCAAGCATGCAAAGGAATACCGAACAGACCCGCGAGAAACTCCAGCCGATAACGAATCCAACCGCGTCGATGCTCAAAAGACTGACCTGTAACGCGATCTTCGCCACAGAGAAGGCGCGTCGAACGCACCTCTGCACCGCATGAAAGACCTGATTTTCCGCCGGGTCAGCAACTTCGTAAAGAGGTTTTCGAGGCATCAAAAGATCCCCCAGTGCAAGGATTGAGTGACAAGACTACCAACCTTCCTCGAAGCCGGCAAAACACTTTGGGTGGCCCTCTTTTGCTCTCTTGGATTACTTGTGGAGCACTTTGTTGCGATTATCGAGTCAGGTGCGCCGCAATTCGAACAAAGCCAAAACGCCGCGTGCATTGGCGACGTGATGCTGGCGAATCGGCACAGTTCTCACCGCCCACGAATTGTCACGCTTCCGGCTCGCTAACTTTGAAAGTGGTCGGCTTCCGAACATCAAGTGGTCTTCGGAAGCAACAAAAATGGAACACCACTGTGACACTTTCTGCGTGGGTCGAGTAAACTTGGGGGCTCCTACCGGGCTCGTTCGAGGCCCGAAATTTCCCCACGTACCTCGCGAAGGTTTCTCGTTATGCGTTCATTTTTGTCTCGAGCGTCGTTGTGCGCGTTGCTCGCACTGACGTGCCAGTTTGCTGTTGCCGATGTTGCTGTTCCGAATATCTTCAGCAGCTCGATGGTTCTGCAGCGTGATCAGCCAAACGCAGTCTGGGGCAAGGCGGATCCTGGCGAATCAGTCACCGTGAGCATTGGTGCTCAAAAACATTCCACCACCGCTGGTGACGATGGACTTTGGAAAGTCACGCTGGATCCGATGGCTGTCGGTGAACCGCTGGAACTCGTAATCGCTGGAAAGAATGAAGTTCGTCTGACGGATGTTCTCGTCGGTGAAGTATGGATTTGTTCGGGGCAGTCGAATATGCAGTGGTCGGTTAGCAACTCGACGGACTTTGCCCTTGAAGCGGCGAGCGCCAAGTTCCCACAAATTCGGATGATCAACTTCCCGCAAGTTGGCGTTCAAGAACCAGTTTGGACCCACGACGATCGTAAGTGGATGGTTTGTACGCCTGAGTCAGTCGGCGGATTTTCGGCGGTCGGCTATTTCTTCGGTCGCCAGCTTCATCAAACGCTGGGTGTGCCGATTGGCATGATCAATAACGCCTGGGGCGGCTCAGCATGCGAAGCTTGGATCAATCGAGAAACGCTCGCGGCTGATCAGCAGTTCGCACCTATGATGGAGCGCTGGGCGGCAAGCGAAAAACAGTACGAAGAACTCAAAGCGAAGACGGAACAATCCGACGACGAGAAAAAGCAATTCAATGCCCTTGGGAATCAGATGCGTGGGAACAGCCGGCCAGGCAATATCTATAACGGCGTCCTGAAGTCACACTTGGGCTACGGTATTCGTGGTGCGATCTGGTACCAGGGCGAAAGCAACGCTGGGCGAGCATATCAGTATCGTGAATTGTTTCCTTTGATGATCAAATCATGGCGTGAAGAGTGGGGCCAAGGCGATTTCCCGTTTTACTGGGTGCAACTAGCGGACTTCATGGCCGAGAAATCTGAACCAGGCGACAGTGCTTGGGCGGAACTTCGCGAAGCTCAAACGATGACGATGTCTGCCCTTCCGAACACAGGACAAGCCGTCATCATCGACCTTGGTGAAGGCAAAGACATTCACCCACGCAATAAAGTGGACGTCGGCATGCGTTTGGCTCGATGGGCACTCGCCAACGAGTACGGGCTGAACATCCCGTTCCGTAGCCCGCAATACAAATCCATGGAAGTTACTGGCAACAAAGCGGTGCTGACTTTTGACTTCATCGAGAAAGGTTGGCGTCCGTTCGATGTGAACGACCTGCGAGGATTCACGATCGCTGGTGAGGACAAGAAGTTCGTCAACGCGAAGGCAACGTTGATGAATGATGGTCGGATCGAAGTGTCGGCTGATTCAATCGAGGCACCCGCGTCTGTGCGTTACGGTTGGGCAGACAACCCAATTTGCAACCTCTACGGTAAGGATGATCTTCCTCTGACACCATTCCGTACCGACGATTGGCCAGGCGTTACAGCTAATTCAAACTAGCGAACGCAAAAGCAAACTGAACGGATCCGTGTGACAGCCACGGATCCGTTCTTCGATTTGTACGGAAACTGAACCAATGCCCCAAGAAGAAATCCCATGAAAACCATGTTGTTTGGCGTCTTTGTTGCTTTTGCCTTGGTGGCACAAAGCACTGTTGTATTGGCACAGAGCGACGTGCTACCTCGAAGCACTCCGGAGTCACAAGGAGTTTCTTCGAAAGCGATTCGCGAATACATCGAAACGGCAGACCGTGATGTGAACTCGATGCACAGTTTCATGTTGGTTCGACATGGGCACGTGATCGCCGAAGCTTGGTGGACACCCGAGTCAGCGGAGAGACAGCACGTTCTTTGGTCGTTAAGTAAAAGTTTTACTTCGACCGCGGTCGGATTGCTCGTGGCGGAAGGTAAGTTGAGTGTGGACGACCTCGTGTTGCCGTTCTTTCCAGACGACGCGCCGCCCGAGCCTTCGGCCAACTTGAAAGCGATGCGAGTGCGTGATTTGTTGACGATGTCGACGGGGCACCAAGACGAAGTCAATTGGCGTGAAGCCCCACACTGGGCAAAAGCATTTCTGTCTCACCCGGTTCCACATAAACCGGGAACACATTTTCGCTACAACACCCCAGCGACTTACATGCTCTCAGCAATTGTTCAGAAAGTAACTGGGATGACGATGCTTGAGTACCTGAAGCCACGGCTGTTCGAGCCACTCGGCATCCGCGAGCCAGTTTGGGAAGAAAGCCCTCAGGGAGTTTCGATCGGTGGGTACGGTCTCTTTATACGCACTGAAGACATCGCCAAGTTTGGGCAGTTGTATTTACAGCGTGGCATGTGGAACGGGCAACAACTGCTTCCAGCCGCATGGGTGGACCAAGCAACGTCAAAGCAAGTTTCCAACGGTAGCGATCCAAGCAAGGACTGGGACCAAGGCTACGGTTTCCAATTCTGGCGATGTCGTCACGGAGCCTACCGCGGCGATGGCAAGGACGGACAATTTTGTATCGTGCTTCCGGAGCAGGACGCAGTGATCGCGGTTACCGCTAATACGGGTGACATGCAGGCTGAGTTGAACGTCGTTTGGGATAAGTTACTGGCGGCGTTTGGCAGCATGCCTTTGGAAGAGAATCCAGAAGAACAGGCGAAGTTGAAAGCCGTGATCGCTGGGCTGAAAGCCTCTCGGTAGCCAATAGAATTCACGTCAAGCATCGGAGAATACGCATGGCCTTCGATCGACAACGTTTCCTTTCAAATCACGTCGATTTGTCGAGACGATACTTTTTGCAATTAGGTTCCGTTGGATTGGGCGTCGTCTGCGCGTCGCCTTTGTTTGGTGACGATTCAACTCGAGAGGAATCATTGCAATCCGCCTTAGGCAAATTGGAGACGTGGCTTACGTCACAGGATGATTTTCGTGATGTTTCGCGTGGTAAACCCAAGCCACATTCGTTGTCGGAGGATGAACGCACAAAGGTGGGGCTGACTCGCGAAACCTGGAAACTCGAAGTCATCGGTGACCCAGACCATCCTTCGACACTGGAGAATCCATTGTCAAAGGCGACCGATAATGCGTTGGACTTCCAATCATTGATGAAGATTGCTGAGACGAAGCGTGTTCGATTTGCGAAAGTGATGACGTGCTTGAATATCGGTTGCCCATTAGGCATGGGGATTTGGGAGGGTGTACCGCTTCGAGAAGCGGTTTGGTTGGCAAAGCCTCAAGCAAACCTGCGACGCGTGTTTTACTACGGGTACCACAACGACGACGAAAAGCAAATGATCCGAAGCTCGCTGTCAGTGGGTCGCGTGTTGGAAGATGCCCACGGATTGCCGCCCGTGATCATGTGTTACAAGTTGAACGGGGAATGGCTCTCTGCTGAACGCGGCGGGCCTGTGCGTGTTGTCGTACCAGAAGCTTATGGCTTCAAGAGTGTGAAGTGGCTGACTCATTTAGTGCTTTCGAATATCCCGCACGCCAACGACACTTACGCGGAACAGAACAACGATGTCGACAGTGACTTGAAGACGTTTTGCGCTACTTTATTTGTACCGAGTGAAACCGGAGTTGGCGAAAAGATTCCTATCACCGGTTGGGCACAGTCAGGCATTTCGGGGCTCGCGAAAGTACAAGTGTGGATTCAGAGGAAGAACCAATCATGGCCGGCCGATGATCCACACTTTGCGAATGCGCCCTGGCAAGACGCCGAAATAATCGGTGCCCCTGATAGTTTTATCGGAGAGCTGAATGACGATAGCATCTTGCGAGGAACGCACGGGTTTGACGCGAAAACAGGTCGTCCTATCCTGTGGCCGATGCAGCTTGCGAAAGCGCACTGGGCTTATCTGCATCAAGGTCTGCCTCGCGGAGAGTATGTGCTTCGGTGTCGCACGATCGACTCGAACGGTGCTGCGCAGCCAATGCCACGTCCGTTTCGCAAGTCGGGACACGCTGCGATCGAATCACGCACGATTGCTGTTACGTGATTCGAAGGACTGCAAAGGCTTGTTGAGATGCCTTACGGTGCGCCGAAGCAAAACAAGTGTTTTTCGCCTCGAATCAAAACACTATCTTCCACTGGCACTGGCGAGCCGATCACTGATTCCTTCATATCGTGCTCGGCGAGCAGTTTGAATTCGTCCCCGGTGACGGAGGCCACAAACACGGCGCCGTCCTCTCGTGGCGCGTAAAGTTTTCCGCCAGCGATCAGTGGCGATGAATAGAAATTGGATCGGCTCTTAGGAAACGCGTCGCTCCAAACGTTCTTGCCAGTCGCTGGGTCAATGCATTCCACTTCGCCTCGATCCCGAACCAAATAGACTCGGCCTTGGTATGCCGCAGGTGTCGGAACAAAGGAGCTGATATCGTCGCGTTGCCAGACATGGTTTGTCGCTGTGACGTCGCCGCTGCCAGTGAGCTGGATACCAAACATCCTCGGGATGTCTCGATCGTTCCGTCCGTAACAGATAACAGCCATGTCACCAACAGTGACTGGCATGACGATCGCTGGCCAGAGTTTATTGGCTTCTGGGTTGAAGTTTCCGCACGTCCAAACAACTTTGCCGTCGCTCGAATCGTGAATGGTCAAATGCTCAGCACCCCATACCAGCAGCGACTCTTTCCCATCGTGCTCGATCACTAGCGGCGTCGTATAGCCATGGTCGCACTCCGTTGGCGTGGTGTAATTGCGAGCTTCTTTCCACACTAATTCACCGTTGGTCTTGTCAAAAGCGGCCAACCAAGATTCCCCTTGATGCATGCGAGCTATGACGACGTGCTTGTCAGTTAGAACTGGCGATGTGCCGTGATCCCAGAACAGCGTATCTTTTCCGAAACGCTCGACTAAGTTCGTGCTCCAGCGTATCGTTCCATCGAGCTCAAGAGCAGCCAGCGTGCCGCTCTTGAAATAGACGAACACACCGGAACCGTCTGTGACAGGTGAAGCATTACTGCCGGATCCGTTGCGATGCTTACCTGTGTTTTCAGGTCCGAATGTTGTGATCCAACGTTCGGATCCCGATAAATCGTATGACACGACAGCGTCATTGCCGTCTTTTGGGCTCGTGAGATAGATGTTCTTTTCGAAGACAATCGGTGTCGAACATCCTTTGCCTGGCAACTCAATTTTCCAACGTTCGTTTTGCGAGCCTAAATCTGCTGGGAAGTTACCACTTGCGACACTGCCATTGTCATCCGGTCCTCGCCAATTCGGCCAGTCCGCTTGGGCTTTGGTGCATACGAGTAGGGTAATTGTTCGGCGACAATTAGTTCTCCCCTTTAGCGACAATTAGAATTCCCTGCTAAGAGTTCTTCGCAGTTGCCTCGGCGGAAGTGGATTTGCCATTGGCTTTCGCCTTCTCGACGCGGTAACTCGGCACGTTCAGTTCGAT
>JBGTAI010000061.1:0-9756 GCA_041749955.1 Pirellulaceae bacterium
TCCGAAAACCGTAGTTGTGGTCTCCAAATCACAGCAATCAACGGCACCGCTTTTTTTCGAGAGATTCGGATTTCCAGTGCGTGCAATCGATCCGAGAATTTCGCATTGATCGATAGATGTGAATGCTTCGTCACGCGTTAGCGGAATCAGCTTGAGTGAAAACGTGGAACCCCGAAGCGAACGAGATTTTTTCTCAAGCGATCGAGTTTGATTCGCTAGCGGACCGCGATGAGTTTCTGTGTCGGGCGTGCGGCGAGGATGTCTCGCTTCGAGTTCGCGTCGAGGAGATGCTCAAGTCGCACGAGGATGCCGCGGAGTTCCTAATTTATCCCGCTGCTGGGTCGGAGATCCATGTCAATGACTTGCTTCCGATGACACAGTTTGCTTCGGTGTCCGCCCGAAACGCTGAACCCAGCCATTCAATCTTCGCATCGTTTCAACAACGTTTTCCGAGCTTGTCCCGAGTTTGGTTGCGACCCCAGCGAGAAGGTTCTGGACCGGTCGTCCGCCACACGTCGATCGAATTGCCCACGGACAAGATGGCCGGGCGATACACAATCGAAGGTGAGATAGCGCGCGGCGGAATGGGTGCTGTCTTCCGCGGCCATGACACTGACTTGGGGCGGGATATCGCCATCAAAGTGTTGCTGGATTCGCATCTCAAAACGCCGGAAGTGTTTGAGCGATTCATCGAGGAGGCACAGATCGGTGGTCAACTGCAACACCCAGGCATCGCGCCGATTTATGAACTCGGCCAGTTCGAAGACGGCCGGCCCTTTTTTAGTATGAAACTGGTCAAAGGCGAGACGCTGGCGGCGGTATTGTCAAAACGCAAATCAGTGTCGGACGATCGCGTTCGACTCGTCGGCGTCTTCGAACAGATCTGCCAAACCGTGTCGTATGCGCACAGCCGCGGTGTGATCCATCGCGATTTGAAACCAGCGAATGTGATGGTTGGCATGTTCGGCGAAGTGCAAGTAATGGACTGGGGATTGGCAAAAGTTCTGGCAACCAGCGGATTGGCCGACGAACATGAGTCAAAGGAAATACCGGACGAGCCTGAGATCATTCGAACGTTGCGTAGCAGTGACAGCACCAGGACAGGGCTCGACGATAGCAACACGCGGATGGGCAGCATCTTGGGCACGCCGGCGTACATGGCGCCCGAACAAGCCCGAGGCGAGAGCGACGAACTGGACGAACGCGCCGATGTGTTCGGATTGGGCGCGATCCTGTGTGAGATATTAACGGGCTCACCGCCGTATATCGGCCAAAATGGAAACGACGTGTTTCTTGCTGCACAACAAGGCGACCTGGGACCTTGTTTCGAGCGACTCAAAACTTGCGATGTCGATAGAGAACTTCACGACTTGGTGCTTGCTTGCCTTTCCATCGAATCGAAAGATCGACTCCGCGATGCGAGCGTTGTGGCGCAGCGAATTTCGGATTATCTCGCATCCGTCGAGTCGCGTCTTCGAGCGGCCGAAGTCAAAATGGCGGCGGAGAAGGCTCGCGCCGACGAGGTCGTCAAGACATCCAAAGCCGAGCGAGAACGGCGCTATTCTGTCTACGCACTGGCGGGGTCCATCGTACTGAGTTTGTCCCTCGGAGTTTACGCACTCAACTGGTTCAAACAACGCGAGCGAACTCAAGTTCACGCCAACTCGGAAGTCGTTCACACGACTCTCCGTGAGGTCGAGCGGCTGTGTGCAGAAGCCGAATCCGCTACCGACAATGACGTACTCGCAAAGTGGGCTGCTGCTGTGTCCGAGGCTCAGAAAGCCAATGCATTGACGTTGCAGGGAGCGGTTCCAACGGACCTTGTCGAACGAACGGAGAAACTTCTAGTTAAAGTCCGTCAACGCGCGGATACCGTCATCCAAGAGCGACAACGACAAGCGGACCAAAAGGAACTAATTGCAAGACTGGATGAAATTCGCCAGCGATCAAGTGAAAGTCAAGATACAACATTCAACTTCGTTTCGGCCGAAAAGAACTACCAAGAAGCGTTCACAATCGCCAATCTTGATATTCTCGCAATGGAGCCGACTCAAGCGGCATTGCGAATACAAGATTCACCCATTCGCGAACAGCTAATTGTCGCTTTGGATCAATGGGCACGCGTCTCACCCTCGCACTTCGATCGACGAGCCAAGATTCTTCGTGTCGCAGACATAGCTGACGAGAATCCGTGGAGACGCAAACTTCGAACAGCCGTCGCCAGGAATGACACGTCATTACTGCGTGAGTTGAGGAACCATCCACAGACTCCTCATGAGCCGAGCGCAATGCTGGTATCGCTCGGAGTGGCACTGCGCGATTGTGGCGAGGTCAACGAGTCGGTCGACTTGCTGAGGGAATCCCAGCTCAAGCACCCGAATGATTTCTGGCTGAATTTGGAACTTGGACGAAGCCTCGCTGTCTTGGGTGACAAGCAATCGGCCATCGGATTTGCGCTGGCGGCGATTGCATTGCGCCCCAACAGCGTAGGTGCGTTCTGGGACTTGGCAAACCGTTATCGAGACAATGGTGAATTGGACGAATCGGCGAGAGTGTTTCGGCGTTTGTGCGAGGTAGCTCCGAATGAATTCTTTGTGCGAATTGCATACTCCGAGGTCCTTGAATTGCTGGGAAACATGGAACAAGCGATTTTGGAAAGCCGTGAAGCGATTCGCATTAACACCACGAATTTCGGGGCCCATCACAGGTTAGGAACGCTATTGGAGCGAGTGGGACAAACCGAGGAAGCGATCGCAGCATACAGCAAGGCCCTAGAAGCAATGCCAGAAAATCCGATTTCTTATCAACCATTGATTCGGTTGCGCCAGGCACAAGGTGACGACGCTGCTGTTGCGGATCTTCAAAACCAGCTTCTACGCGTGGCTGAGAAATGGGAACGTGATGATAGTCAAGCATGGGCAACTGACGCTTATCGCGTCGCCGTGCAATCGAATCCGCAATCTGCCTCGGCTCACATTGAGCTTGGCCGCCTGCTTTACCAAGGTGGCAATCTGAATCAGGCTGAGGACTCATTGCTCAACGCAATCAAGCTTGATCCAGAGAACATTGTTGCTTGCGCACTTCTTGAAGAGATTCGACAGGTTCGGCAGATACAGCCGAAACTAGAAGAGTATCTCGCTGGAACGTTGGACCTCAGCGATTCAGAGCAATTGGCCGCAGTCAGGCTCTTGTACGTGACACGGCGTTACGAGCAAGCCGTAGAGCGTTGCGAGCAATTCTTGTCGAAGCGATTGGATGCGCTCGGATCGATTGCCGCTGAGGTCCATTACGTCGGAGCAAAGTCTGCTGCGCGAGCGAGTCTCGACCGTGGGGACAGCGACGGTGCAAGTGACCGTCATTCGGCACTGTTGCGTGCGCGAGCTCTTGATTGGCTTCAGCAGGCTCTAGTCGTACACGAACAACATTTGCAAAGTGATTTACTCCCAGAACGTTTAGCCGCCATCGAGACGATCGAGCGGTGGCGAACGACTCCAGATCTCTACGCAATTCACGCACAGGTGGCCGTTGAAAAACTACCTGAGCCGGAACGACGGCGTATTGCATCGTTGTGGCAACGCGTCGACGAGAGTCTCAATGTTGCCCGACTCACGCATTGGGAAGAGAATTTGCAAAACGAGCCAACGAACGAAGCCATTGCAACGAAGCTTGCTGAGGCGATGCTCGAGGCTCATCATCCAACTTGGGTCAAACTCGAACCGCTCACGATGAATTCCTCCGCTGGGGCCAGCTTCGAGTTACTTCCCGACACCTCGATTTTGGTGAGCGGAAATAATGTCGACGGTGATGTTTATCGAATTGAATGCGAAACAACACTGAAATCGATTTCAGGCGTACGCATCGAAGCGTTGCCACACGATTCGCTGCCACTTGGAGGACCAGGACGTGGGGTGCATGCGAAACACGAGACAGGAAACTTCGTCCTAAGCTTGACCGTTAGTGCACAAAACGTTGATTCCGACGAAACCAACGCCCTGGAATACTCCGCCGTCTGGGCCGATCAATCCCATACCGCATATCCGATCAACATAGGCGGCTACTGGAACCTTGGTGCTTGGGAGTCGGGTATGGGACAGGGAAAGCCACATGAAGCAATATTTGAGTTGTCGCGTCGCATTGGAAGCGATCAGCCCATCAAGTTGATTTTTGAGATGCGATTCCAAGCCGACCCTGCCTATCTCACCAATCTCGGGCGATTCCGACTCTCGGTAACGAACGATCCACTTCATCTGCCCTATCGCTTTACCAACAACGGGTTCATCAAACTCGCTCTCGCGTACAAAATCATCGGTGCTGAAGCAAAGTTGTTCAATCTCATGGGACGAACTCCCGAAGTTGCCGAAATGATTGGTGACTGGCACTTGGAAAACGGTCAATCGCAAGAAGCGGCTAAGTACTACGAGTTGATCACTGAGCCAGCATCTACTGGTCTGCTCAGCAAGCGAGCCGAGTGTTACGCCAAGCTAGGCCGTGGTGACGAAGCGGCTTCGGATTGGAGTACGTTGCTGGAGCAAATGCCTTTCGGAAACGGCGCAACTTCCGATCGAAGCCAACTGCTGTCTCGAATACTTCATCACTATCCAAATGAGTTCGATACTCTTTTGCAATTACGTCCTGAAGATTGGCAACTGCGAGTGACTCAAGGCCGGCAAATGGTTCGCCGAAGTGATTGGCAGAACGCAAAAAACATCTATGCCGCGATCATTGGCGACTGTCCGCCGGATGAAGCATGGTTTGAGTACCTGGCGATTCTTCTTTTGTTGGATGATGAGCAAGAGTATCGGTCGACGGTTAGTCGCTTCGCTGAGATCGCAAAGGGAAACCAAGACGCGTTCGTCCAGTATTGTTTAACCCGCGGCGCGTCCCTGAGCATCAAGCCGCCCATCGACTCAGAAACGTTGCTGAATTGGGCGAACGTCGCAGTCAATGCAGAACGAACAGGATGGTACCTGCATGCCCTATCGATGGCGCAACTGCGAACAGGACTGTTGAATGAAGCCAGAGAAACCAATGAACTGGCTCGAAAGAGCAATTGGGACAATGGACTCGTTTCCATTGAGCTCGTTGCCTCGATCATCCAACGTTTGTCCGGTGACGCTGCGGCAAGCCAGCAACATCTTGACGCTGCGATGACTCAGATAAATGCCCTTTGCTCGAAAGCCAATGGTGAGGAAGTCCCGGTCTCCTCTCCCGACTGGCTAGAAATGAATGTCTTACTTCGAACGATTGAGCAAAGCGGTGTCATAACCCAATAGATCGAGATTGATTAATAGTTTGCAACGGGCCCAAAGCACAATTCACATAGCACGACGCAACAATGAACTGGAACCCGCACGCAAACGAAATCTTTGCAAGAGCCCTAGAATTGGACTCCTTGGAGGAACAAGCGACGTATTTGGCGAACGCGTGTGGCGACGATATTGGGCTGCGTCAACTCGTCAACAAAATGCTGGAGTCACATGCGAACGTTGGAAGCTTTCTTGGCGTGCCGATCGTGCGTGATTTCCCTCTCTTAGAAGAACCGGAAGACCATTCACCAAGATCGAGTTCTTCGCAGATCGATCGATTCGGCGACTATCGCATCATTCGCGAACTCGGTCGTGGCGGTATGGGCATCGTGTACGAAGCCGAGCAAGTATCGCTCGGACGGCGTGTCGCACTGAAAGTGCTTCCACGCGAGCTGGTGGAGAACTCGCAGCACCGCATTCGGTTTGAACGTGAAGCGAAAGCGGCTGCAAAGCTACACCATACCAACATCGTGCCCGTGTTTGGCGTCGGCGAAGATGATGGCCAGTGCTACTACGTCATGCAGTTCATCCAAGGACAGTCACTGGATAACTTCCTGAAAGAATTGAAACAATCCGTCGGCGGTCAAGACAGTCCGCGGCCCACCGTCCGTGCGGGAATTAGCAGGGCAACGAAACAGTTTACTCCACCGTCCGATAGCGATGCACCGACCTTAGGCCTTGCGAAAGCGTTGCAAAACAGCGAGTTTCGCTCGGAGCAGGCGAAAGCGACATCCGAGACACCTGGGGCGGACGGGCTTGATGAGACGGTCGCGTCTCCGAGCGACGGGCCAGGCGACTCAGTCTTGTCGAGTTCCAATCAAGTCGTTAGCTCCGATATCAAACACGACACACAAAGTACTTCCATTTCACCTTCGAGTTGGTCGCTCAATTTGCCAGTGGGACGTGGAGACAAGAGGCATGACGACAGCAAACCGACTTCGTATTGGCAAAGTGTGGCCCAGATTGGGATCCAAGTCGCCGAGGCACTTGACTATGCTCACGGTCAGGGCGTTCTTCATCGCGACATCAAGCCCGCCAATCTTGTCCTGGATCAGCAAGGAACCGTTTGGGTTACAGATTTTGGCTTAGCACGAATCGAAGATGAACGAGGGCTAACCCAGACCGGTGATATTCTGGGGACGCTACGGTACATGGCTCCAGAAACCTTCAAAGGACAAGCCAACGCACAAAGTGAACTGTACAGTCTCGGTTTGACGTTGTACGAGATGCTCGCTCTGCGGCCAGCCTTCGACCAGTCGAGCCGTAACGTACTGATCGAACAAGTCATGAACGCGGAAGCCCAACCGCTGAAAGAACTTAACGCAGAAATACCGAACGACCTGTGTACTGTTATCCACAAGGCAATCGAAAAGGACCCCAAGCACCGCTACGGTACGGCGAAAGAGTTCGCCGACGATCTGCGGCGATTCCATGATGACGAGCCCATCCACGCTCGACAGATCTCGCTGGTCGAGCAAACGATGAGATGGAGTCGCCGCAACCGAGGATTGGCTACGGCATTGGCAACCGTCAGTCTCTTGATTTCGCTGCTATCCGTTGGTTCGACGGTAGCAGCGATTGGATTCAAAAAACTGAATGCACGTCTTTCGAGTACAGTCACAACCTTGACGATGACCGCCAATGAGTTAACGGTCGCTCGCGACCAAGCGGAGCAAGAAACGAAGGTTGCGGAACAAGCACGACAGGATTCCGTCACGATGCTTGCCGACATGCAAACGCAGCGAGGACTGCTAGCGGCCGAGCAGGGCGATTCGGCCGACGCCGCGATCTGGTTCGTCAACGCAGCACAATTGACGCCCCATGATCCCGATCGTCAGGAGGCAAACAAACTGCGCGCACGAAACTGGCTGGATCAAGCGATGTTGCCGGTCGCGTTATTCGATACCCACAATGGCCTTTCTCGACGTTTGGAAATTCAACCTCACGGGAAGTTCGTGTTGACGCTGAATGTCGGTGGTCTGAGTATCCACAATGTAGATGACGAGACGTCTTTGTCATGGCCAGAAACACTCTCAGGTGTTAACGACGCGGCATGGTCGCCCGACGGCCAATACGTCGCTGTCGCGCTGGTATCCGGTGAGATACAAATTCGTGAGGCATTGGACGGAGTTGTTGTCAAGAGTTTTAGCTATCCCGGTTCATTGCAGGTACTGAGATGGTCGCCGAACGGAGATCGAATCGCGATCGCTGGCAGTAGCGTACAAATCTGGAACGTTGTTGACGCTCCAATACAAGAAGCGGACTGGCCTCATCCCCAACCTGTTTACGGTCTGACGTTTAATTCGGCGGGAGATCAGATCGCTTCGACTTGTGAAGATAATTTGGTGCGGTTGTTCGCGGTTGGCGATCCCAGTCGCCCCGCGCCATTGTTCCCAGGCGTCGAGCATCTGCCGAGTTCAATTTTGGGAGTCGGCTATCGGCCCGTCGCCGTGTTCTTTGATGGCGACAGCAAACTGGTCACAGCGTCAAAGGTCTTTCCTCATTGGTGGGACGTTAACACAGGTGAAAACGTCACACCGGCTTACACAGCCAAGCCAAGTTGTTATGCGATTCGGTTGGTCGCGAGTCAAGATGGGAAATGGATTGCCGCGACAGGTAATGACTACTGTCTCGTCACTCGCTCAAGCGGCGAAAGCTACGCGATCAAGCATGGCCATCACGTGATTGATGCTGCCTTTGACCCGCGAGGTGGTAAGCTATTGACCACGGCGATGGATTCGAAAGCGAGAGTTTGGTCGTTGCCGCCTACAGATCAACCCGTCGTGACGATGCCGCAATTGAATACGTTTCGAAGATGTGCGTATTCTTTCGACGGCTCATTCGTGGCGATCGGCGGCTACACGACCACCACTGCAATTTGGAAGTTTCCCACGAACGAGGTGCTTGTCGGACAGGTGCCTGATTGGGGAAATTCGTTTTGGCGGGTTCGCCAAAGTTTCGATGGAAAGATTGCCACGATCGGCGCTTGGCATGAATCATGGAGTGCGCTTCCCGTTGGCGATAACAAACTGGGCGTGGTACGGATGGCGGATGGGCAACCGGTCGGGCCAACGATCTCACTCGACGGGCGACTTATTGATTCATGTATTTGTGGTGACAACCAAACCATCGCGGCGGTGTGTTCTAAAAACGGTGGTGGATTTTTCTCGCTGCATGATGTGTCATCGGCAACTCCGAAAACTGCCACGATCGAGTTACCTCAGTTGCCGGTGAGCGTGGCAGCGCGTCCCAATAGTTCGCATGTTGCTGTACTTTGCCGAGGCGGGAAACTGCTGGTGTTTGACATCAAAAATGGATCGTCTGTCATGGCGGTTGAACATGATGAGTGGCCTTACGAACACACCACAACGCGTGTGATGTATTCTCCCGATGGCAATTCGCTCGTCACCGTGACACCAGAAAGCCGTGTGGTGGTTCGAGATGCCGTAAACGGACGACTTCGATTTCCACCGATTGCACCCATCGTCGAGAATGGACCGCTTCGCTCACTCGACGTATCCAGCGACAGCCGGCTGATCGCTACAGCCGTCAATGGCAAGAATGTTGTGCAAGTTTGGGATCTTCAATCAGGTCAACGCACCGGCAGCGCACTACCACATCCAGGTGATTTCATTGGTGTCTTTTCTGTGCGATTCAGTCACGACGGTCGCTGGGTTTTAACGGGCCATACCGACGGTCGAATGCGATTGTGGGATTGGAAAACGGGATCTCTGGTCTGTCCTCCCATGCAACATCCTGACGAAGTCCACGACGCACAATTCACTTCGGACGGAAAATTTGCGCTCGCCGCCATGCGTCATGGAACGATCGCCGTTTGGGATCTGGCAACGAGCAAACTAGTCGCTCCCTATGTGCCTTACCCAGTATCCGAAGACCAGTCCACGCACAGTCTCGCAGTTGCCGGGATGCGCGCAATTGCTGGAGCGGATGGTCATCCCGTCCTGAATCTGGAATCGCTCTTAAATCCACCACCAATGAAGCTCCAGTCGCTGCAACTGCTGGCTGAGTTGTCGACGAATCAAGTGCTACATCTCGGCGAACTGAGCAAACTGGAACGACCTCAATGGATCCAGCGCTGGAAAACCGAGGCAATGCACCTATCGAGACCGACCCTTAGCGGAGCTGCTCGCGAACCAATCGCGTCGGCGAATCGAAGTCGAGTGGACAAATCCCGGCAAATGTCTGAGTTCGATCAACACCTGGAGCGATTGACGCGCGAGGCAGAAACGACACCCAAGAACATTGGTAAGTATTACGCCTTGGGAAACTACCTTGCAAAACTGGGTCGATTGTTCGGCGACAATTAGTTCTCCCCTTTAGCGACAATTAGAATTCCCTGCTAAGAGTTCTTCGCAGTTGCCTCGGCGGAAGTGGATTTGCCATTGGCTTTCGCCTTCTCGACGCGGTAACTCGGCACGTTCAGTTCGAT